>NZ_BQXH01000016.1 GCF_022836475.1 Ligilactobacillus pabuli
AATAATGAACGAATTTCTTTGAAAACAAAAGGCCTATCTCCGGTAGAATACCGAAAACAGGTCTTAACTAGTTAAAACTTATTTAAATGTCTAACTTTTTTGTTGCACTTCAATCATGCCCCTGGCTTTTTTATGTTCAAACTTAAGTTAAGTGATTTCAAGGAAAAGAGCTGACCCTAACTTTGTGATAATAATGGATGAATCTGGGGATTTTAGGCGATTTTCTTTGTGATATGGCTGAGCTTTGGTAAAATAAAGGAAAGGAGAGGATAGAAATTGATAATTAGGCCCTTAGAACATCAGGATTTAAAAGAGGTTCACAAGATCCGTAATCAGGAAGATACGATGGCTTATTGGTTCGAGGAGCCTTATGAATCATACGGTGAACTGGAAGAGTTATATGAAAAGCATATTCATGATACTCATGAACGACGGTTTGTAATTCAAGAGGCTGGTGAATTCGCTGGTGTCGTTGAATTAATGGATATTGATTATGTGCCGCGGACTTGTGAGATTCAGGTGATCGTTATGAGTAAGTTTCGTGGTAGAAAGTTAGCCCAAAGAGCGATGGAAAGTGCGCTAGAACATGCTTTTTACGTGTTGAATATGCATAAGGTCTTCTTGTATGTGGATACTGCTAATAAGCCAGCAATTCATGTTTATAAAAAACTAGGCTTTCAACTAGAAGGAACAATGAAAGAACAGTTTTATGCTCGTGGAACTTATCGCGATAGTCACTTTATGGGAATTATGAAGCGTGATTTTATCAAAACAAGACGCGGTCAGTCACAGGATTAATTAGTAGCAAAACAATAGAGGAGTTGATCATATGACACATGACCTGGACAATGAATTAGTTGGTTATAAATTATTGGTCGATTTTCCTGATTTTGTGCTTTATGCGGATGAACATGATAATGTCGTCCAGCGGTATAGTATGGATTTAGTTGCGAAATATGGGTGGGAAGATAAACATTACCAATTTTCGACTGAAATGATGGCTTATTTAAAGAACTACATTTATCAGTACAAACACGCTGAAACAGAAAAAAAGGGGTATATCAAAGACTATATTGAGCAACAGTTTTTACGTTGATCGTCATTCGGCCTGAAAAAAATCGGGGACAGGCCGACTGACTTTGTTTGGCTTCAGGTACATACCATTGAATAGTCTAAGCAAATAGGACTATACTGGAGGTATAGGAGGTAGTAGTTGTGACAAAAAATGATTTAATTGCAAAGTTTCAAAATTATGATATATATTTGGGTCCCAAGCACCGAATTTTGAAAAAGTATCATGAAGATCAAAAAGCAACTGACCGGACATATTCATTATCAGTCTTGGATTTTAGCAATCTGATGGGACAAATCAGACGATATAATAAAGAAACACACCAAGCTGATGATAGCGACCAATTTCAAACAAGCCAGTTACAAGAACAAATTGAAAGTCGGTTTTTGACCGAGAGTAACCGAGTTTAAACCAAATACTAATATGAGAATGATAATTTTCGCCAGCAATGATTACGTTAAAAAGCAGCTGACCACTCGCACTAGTTAAAGTGCGGTGGTCAGCTGCTTTTTTAGTTGCTTGATTTTTAACATTGGGCAGAATCCGCGAGGCGAGTTTTTCCGCTCTGTTATTAGTCGAGCTCCAAAACTCAGAAGACTCCGCCTAATAAACAAGGCTAATCAATGCCAAAAGCGCATTAGTTAGCCTTGTTCTTTAGTGCTCATCTTCTAAGCGAGTTTTTCCGCTCTGTTATTCTTTCATATACGCGTTTTTCCAGTTATACATCACACCAGCTGAGTTGACGATCAAGCCCTTCAATTTTGGACTGACCATTTCTGGTGAGTTTTGCTGGTAAAGTGGGGAAACACCCATGTCGCGACTTAAGATCTTAGAAGCCTGCAGCATGTCATCCCAGCGCTTGTCAGGATCGGCTGCGTTGGTGGTCTTGGCCGCGTTGACTAAACGATCGTATTCAGCGTTTGACCAGGAACCATCGTTGTATTCATTGCCAGTCGTGAAGAGTTCCATAAATGAAATTGGATCATTATAGTCAGCGACCCAGTTAGCGGCAACGACATCGAAGTTACCTTCACGTGAACGAGACAAACGTGTTTTTAGCGGTACGTTTGAAACATCGACACGCACCTTGTCAGAGCCTAAATGCTGCTCGATTTGGCTTTGAATGAAGGCTGTTGAATCTTTACTTTGATCGGTATCAGCACCTAAGAGGGTAAAGCGTAATTGAGTTTGGCCAATTTCAGCTAAGCCTTCATTGAATAACCGTTTTGCTTCTGCTTCATCAAAGCGGAAATCATTAGTCTTAGCGGACTGTGAGAAGTCCTTGCCGTGATTTTCGGCCAGACCATTTGGTACGATCGAATTTGGTAATTCCGTTCCTTCACCCATGATCTTCGAAGCAAGTTGCTTGCGGTTGATCGAAAGTGAGATAGCGCGACGGATCTTAGCATTCTTAAAGGCTGCTTGCTTTTGATTGAATTCAAGGTAGGTCATTTGCCCACTCTTTTCAACTTCAAAACCAGGTTTTTTGTTTAATTGCCGTGCTTGTTCTGTACTTAACTGTGAAAAATCGCTTTTTCCGGATTGATACAGGTTATAAGCAGTAGTTGGGCTCTTGTTGACCTTAAAGTTAATAGCATTCAACTTAACGTTCTTCTTGTCCCAATAGTGGTTGTTTTTCTTGAATTTCCAGCTGAGGTTAGAACCAGTCCAGCCTTTCATGACAAACGGACCATCGTAGACCATGTATTTGGATTCTGTCCCGTAACGAGAACCGTATTTGTTTACGGCACTTTCATTTTGCGGGAAGAAAACTGGGAAGCCCATTAATAACTTGAAATAAGGGACTTGTTTGTCCAGCGTGACTTTAAGTTGGTATTTACCCGTGGCTTTGATTCCTAAGGTTTGCGGCTTCTTTTTCCCGTTGATGATATCGTTGGCATTAGCGACACCATCGAAGAGGTAAGAATATGATGAACTGGTCTTAGGATCGACAGTTCGTTTCCAGGAGTAGACAAAGTCTTTGGCAGTGACAGGGTCGCCGTTACTCCATTTAGCATTTTTACGCAAATTGAACGTGTAATGTAGTTTATCCTTGCTGACCTTAGTTGATTTAGCGATTCCAGGTTCAACCTTGGAATTCTTTCCTAGGCGGTAGAGACCTTCCATTGCGTTACCTAGCATATCGAAACTTTGCGAATCAGTTGCCTTTGACGGATCCAAAGATGAAAGTTCAGTTGCTTCACTCCAATTGAGGACTTGTTGATCGTCTGACTTGCTGGACTTCGAACCGCACGCGGTCAAAGTTAAACCGAGTGCCAGTACTGTCGCAGCAAGAGATACTGTTTTTCTAGCTTTCATAGCCATCTTCCTTTTCTATAAAATCAGCCTTTAGTTAAATTATATTCTATCTGTGAAAAAATGACAAAGCATAACACTAGCTTGAGGAAGGTTAGCTAATTTTAATTAAGCAGATAAACGCCGGTCTCATGGGATTTTTACGGGAATAAAGCCTTTGATATTTTTTTATTGATGCAAACGATTACTCTGACGCTAGGCGGACATTATGTAAAATAAAACTGACTTTCCTGTTAGTTTGAGACCAACGGAAAGTCAGTTAAATTTAATTAGAATTTTTTTAGAAGCAAACTGTATTTAGTGAGAAGCCTCTTATGCTTCAGTTGGTTCAAAAACTAAGTGCTGGTTAACGAAGGCATCGAAGCCAAGTTCACTTAATTCACGACCATAGCCGGAGTTTTTGACCCCGCCAAATGGTAGTTCAGGTAAGGAAGCCCAGCCAGAATTGATAAAGGACATGCCAGTTTCAATTTGTTCGGCAACTTTTTGTGCGTGTTCACGGTTGCTGGAGAAAATTGTGTTTCCTAAGCCATAACTGGAATCGTTGGCCAGATCAATGGCTTCTTGTTCAGAGTTAACCTTGTAAACCACACCCACAGGTCCAAACATTTCTTGGTTGTAGATCGGGTTGTCCTTAGTAATGTCAGTTAAAATTGTTGGCTGGAAGAAGAAACCGTCGCCTTTTACGGGTTCATTTCCGTAGACTAAAGTTGCACCATTAGCGATGGCAGTATCAACTTGTTTTTGCAATTTTTCTTGGGCGCTCTTTGAAGAAAGTGGGGCAACAACAGTTTCTGGATCCATTGGATCACCCATTTTGGCGTTGGCGAAACCTTCTTTTAAGTTAGCCACGAATTCGTCAAATTTGTCGGCCATCACGATAAAGCGCTTGGAAGACGTGCAGACTTGTCCGGCATTGTAAAGACGTGCTCCCGGAGCAACTTCTTTTACTTTGTCAAAGTCAGCGTCGTCTAAAACGATAAAGGCATCATTTCCGCCCAATTCAAGGGTAGATTTCTTCAAAGCTTCCCCAGCTTCTTTAGCCACGGATGCACCGCCGCGTTCGGAACCAGTCAAGCAGACACCAGCGACACGTGGGTCATGGATGGCTTTTGAAACTAAGTCATAGCTGATAAAGAGGTTCGTCAAGGCTCCTTTTGGTGCACCAGCATCGATCACCAAGTCAGCAAACAATTGAGCTGAGGTTGGGCAAATTGAAGCATGCTTTAAGATCATTGGGTTACCAACGATAAAGTTTGGTGCAAAAACCCGGACAACTTGGTAAAGTGGGAAGTTCCATGGTTCAACCGCCACGATCACACCAGTTGATTGCTTAGCGTAGTAAGCACGACCGGCAGGGCTTTCCACTGGAACAGATTCCATGAATTTTTCGCCATTTTGTGCGTAGTATTCAACGATCCCGATACATAAGTCAACTTCACCAAGTGCTTCGGTTAAAAGTTTCCCCATATCGTAAGTCATTGCTTGTGCTAATTCTTCTTTTCGTTCCTTCATCAGGCCTGCGATTTGATGTAAGAGTGCAGCCCGTTCTGAAACAGGGGAGTCACGCCAAGTCTTGTAAAGTGCGTGACCAGTTGTTAAAGCTTGTTCTAGGTCCTGTTCTGTTGCGTTGCTGTATTCCTTTAAAACTTCGCCTGTGTATGGATAAGTAGTTTTATATGCCATGAATTTTTCCACTCCTTAATTTTAAACGGCTCTTTTTATAACCGCTTTCAAAAATTAATATAGCACGATAATTTTAATAAGCAACCAAAAAGCTTCACACACTTTAACGCAGAAAAAGGTCGGTTAAAAGGGTGTAAAGCTAGTGGCTGTTAGGGAAAGGTCTAGTTGTGAAAAGTATCTTTTATACTAAATCTTTACTCTTTCTTAATAAATTGGTCTAGTTGTTTATGAACTTTCCGTATCTAAGTTAAATGAGTTCATGACGATCATTAACGAGCCTTGGACGTGCATTAGGTTTTGGTTGATGTCACTGATAGTTTCGTCTTGTTGGCGGCTAAGCTTAACATTGGTATTTCTTTGAATGTGCATTAAGTGTGAGATGATCAAATCAATAAATTGATCGATAAAAGTCAGGTCATTTAAGGACGTTGAGAGATCACCTTGCTGAATTAACACCAGATTATATTCTAAGTCAACTAACGAATCGAGGTCGGTAATAATTTTATTCAGCGGTGCCTTTAGGGTATGTTGCTCAAATTTTAGGGAAGCTTCTAAGTTAGTTAATTTTTGCTGAATTTTATCCAGTTCGAGCTGCATGTTTTTGATACTCTGGAGAGTGCGGTCCATAATAATCACTCCTTTGTAATTGAAATGTTAACGTAAAACTTAATTTAAAAACTCGCAGTTTCAAATTAAGGTTGATTTTTAATTGGTTTTGAGTGCGTTTTCTACAATATAATATACCACATGGGCATACATTTGGCTATTGTGAGAAACTTTGTGGACAACTTAATTTTTTTACTATTTAAAAAGAAATGAATCTATAAATTTTGCTTAATTATTTGCCGCTTTTGACCTAAATTTAACTGAAACTAAGATTATTTTAAATTATTGGTTAGTTTGATTTGACAAATTGTTCAGGTACCTGTATTATATTCAAAGTGTTTTTAAAATAGACTATTTGACGCCTCAGTTTTTTAGCTGCAGGTGTTAATAATATTAAGCAGTAGTCAGTTAGCGCGAACTGCTGCTGATTAAATAGAAATAGTTGAGTTTTGTGAGACCTGTTGAACTAGCCGGCATACATGTGCAGGCTAAGCTGTCTCACTTTGCTCGATTATTTGGAAATGAGGATGTTTATTCAATGGATGAAATCACTGAACAGTTTATTATCTTTGCTAAATTGTTCCGTCGTTATGTTAATGAGCACCATAAAAATCACGGTAAGTATGGGAATTTGCTGCAAGGACAAGGCCGAATTTTATCAGTTCTAAATTTGCGGCCAAATATTTCGCAAAAAGACCTGACTTACTTGTTGGCAGTTCGTCCCCAGTCTTTGGGAGAATTGCTGGTCAAGCTCGAAAAAAATCATTTGGTAGAGCGGCATCCGGCTGAAACTGACCGACGGATCATGATGATCCATTTAACGGACGAGGGCAAGAAAGTTGCCAAAAAAGTGACTGCAGGGCATAATATTCAACTCTTTCAGACGTTAGCGCCAGAAGAGCAGAAACAATTTATTCATTTACTAAGCAAACTCAGTGCAACTATGCAAAAAGAGTTGCCGGAAGGAAATCGGCATGAGACCTTTTATGAAGATCCGCGCCGACATTTTGAAATGATCAAGCAGTTAGAAAATGACCCTGATAAAGAGCCAGGCGAGTTTTTAAAAATGATGGAACAGCAAGAAAAAAATAACAGTTAGTTTTTGGTTAATAACTAGAATTACAGCTGTAAAAAGGAGTATGGAGAGATGTTTAAACTTGCTAAAGGACGAATGTCAATTTGGGTAGTGATTGGCGCAGTCTTCTTTATGGTACTTCAAGTGATCGCTAACTTGAATTTGCCAAACTTAACTTCCGATATTGTTAACAATGGGGTTGTTAACGGCGATATTGATTATATCTGGCGGGTTGGTTTAAAAATGCTGGGCTTCTCATTGTTGAGCATTATTGCCGCAACCTGTAACGTCTTTTTATCGTCACGTGCTTCGATGAAGTTAGGTTCTAATTTACGTGATGATATTTATACGAAGGTTATCAACATGTCTAATGATGAATATGATCAAATTGAAACTTCATCAATGATCACCAGAACAACCAACGATGTCATCCAAATTCAAAACGTTTATATTATGATGTTACGAATGATGCTGATGGCACTTGTGATGCTGATTGGCGCCAGTTTCTTGGCTTACAACAAGAACCATCAACTCACCTCGATCTTCTTGGTTGTCCTGCCGATTTTATTAATCTTTGTCGGGATCCTGTTATATTTTGCAGTGCCGAAATTTAAAGCAATGCAGACCAAGACTGACCGGTTGAACCGGGTCTTTCGTGAAGGTTTAACGGGTGTCCGGGTGATTCGGGCTTTCCGTCAAGATCAGTTTGAACAAGATCGTTTTGAAGATGCTAACAAAGATTTCACGCAAAATGCGATTAACGTTAACATCATCATGGCTTTCTCCTTCCCTGTGATTCAAATGATCATGAGTGGAACTAACGTTGCCATTGTCTGGTTTGGTGCGAAGTTGATCGGCAGTCAAGCTATGCAAGTCGGAAATTTGATTGCCTTCATGACCTATGCGGCACAGATCTTAATGAGTTTCATGATGCTCTCGATGGTTTTCATTATGATCCCGCGGGCACAAGCTTCTGCCAAACGGATCCAGGAAGTCTTTGATTTAAGCTCAGAGTTAGCTGAAGACGATGCACCAGTCAAGAGTGACCGTGCTTTAGGCGACCATAGTTTGGAATTTGAACATGTTGATTACCGTTACGCTAACGCCGAAAAACCAGTGCTGACGAACGTTAATTTTCAGGCTAAAAGTGGTCAAACGATTGGCTTGATCGGTGGAACTGGTTCCGGTAAAACTTCATTGATCAACTTAATTCCACGCCTATATGACGTTGCAGCTGGTCAGGTGAGTTTGGATGGCAACAATTTAAAACGCTACGGTTTGCATGATTTACAAGACATGGTTTCATTTGTCCCACAAAAGGCGATCTTATTTAAGGGGACCTTACGTGATAATATGAAATTTGGTAAAAAGGATGCGACTGATGAAGAAATCTGGCACGCCTTAGACATTGCGCAAGCATCAGACTTTGTGCGGGAAAATCCGGAAGGTTTGGACCAATACGTTGAACAAAACGGGGACAACTATTCTGGTGGCCAGCGTCAGCGTTTGACCATTGCTCGGGCCTTAGTCAAACAAGCTGCCATTTATGTCTTTGATGATTCATTTTCAGCCTTGGACTTTAAGACTGATGCCGTTTTACGTCAGGCACTGAAAAATGATGAACATATGCGTCAAAGTATTATTGTGATCGTGGCCCAACGAATTGCCACGGTTGCTGATGCCGACTTGATTTTAGTCTTAGATGACGGTGAAGTTGTCGGTCAAGGGACGCACGCAGAATTGAAAGAAAGTAATCAAGTGTACCAAGAAATTATCGATTCACAAATCAGAAAGGGAGATGAAGCTTAATGGCAAGAGGACCACATGCACAAGCAGGCAGACGTAAACCAAAGAACTTTTGGAAAACGACTCGTCGCTTACTAAATTATATGTCTAACCGAATCTTTGGGTTAGTTGTTGTCTTGATCCTTGCGATCGTTAGTGTCATTTTCCAAATTAGGACCCCCAAGGTTTTAGGTGAAGCAACGACTGAAATTTTTAAGGGTGTTATGAAGGGCACGTCTCAACAAAAGGCTGGGTTTAATCTGCTCGGTTTGCCGATCAACTATGACAAGATCTTGCACATTATTATTGTCGTCATTTTGATGTATTTGGCAGCGGCAGTGTTCGCCTTTTTCCAACAGTTGATCATGACTTACATTTCACAAAACACAGTTTATAAAATGCGGGGTGATTTGAAAGACAAAATGCAGAAACTGCCGATCAATTACTATGATACACATAGTAATGGTGACATTATGAGTCGGGCAGTTAATGATATGGATAACGTTGCTGGGATCTTGCAACAAAACTTGACCCAAGCAGTTACCAGTGTCGTTCAATTTGTCGGGACACTGTGGATGATGTTTTCAATTAGTTGGAAGCTGACCTTGATCGCCTTACTGACGATTCCAGTTAGTATGATAGTTGTTGGGGTCGTCGCTCCTAAATCACAAAAGTATTTTGCAGCCCAACAAAAGAGTTTAGGTTTGATCAACGACCAGGTTGAAGAAAACTTTGCTGGTCAACAAGTCTTAAAGACCTTTAATAAACAAGCAGATACGATCAAAGCTTTCAAACGGGAAAATGAAAATTACTTCAAATCTTCCTGGAAAGCACAGTTTGTTGCTGGGATCGTGATGCCATTGATGATTTTCTTGAATAACATTGGCTACGTCTTTGTTGCCATTGTTGGTGGAATCCAAGTCGCAAATGGTGCCGTAACTTTAGGTAATATTCAGGCCTTCTTACAGTACATGAACCAGTTCTCTCAGCCAATTTCACAAATGGCCAACTTGATGAACACGATTCAAGTTACAATTGCTTCAGCAGAACGAATCTTTGAAGTGATGGATGAAGAAGAAATGAAAGCGACAAAAGCAGACCGTGAAGTTGAGTCTACAGATAACTTGATCGAATTGGAACATGTTCAGTTTGGTTATGAAGGCAAAGACTTATTGTTAACGGACTACAATTTGGAAGTTAAACCGGGTCAGCAGGTCGCAATTGTTGGACCAACTGGTGCTGGTAAGACCACGATTATTAACTTGCTGGAACGCTTCTACGATATTAAGGGCGGCAGCATTCGCTTGAATGGAGTAGATACTCGTGATATTGACAGAGAAGATTTGCGCCGGCATTTTGCGATGGTCTTGCAAGATACTTGGCTGTTTTCAGGTTCGATTTATGACAATATTAAATACGGTCGAGAAGACGCTACAGAAGAAGAAATTATGGCGGCAGCCAAAGCGGCCCACGTCGATAATTTTGTTCGGCGTTTGCCAGACGGCTATGATACTGTCTTGAATGAATCAGGCTCGAACGTTTCTCAAGGACAACGTCAGCTGATCACAATTGCACGGGCATTCTTAGCTAACCCTGAGATCTTGATTTTGGACGAAGCAACAAGTTCGGTTGATACGAGAACTGAAACTCATATTCAACATGCGATGGAACGTTTGTTAAAAGGGCGGACAAGTTTCGTGGTCGCTCACCGACTGTCAACGATTCAAAATGCTGACAATATCATCGTGATGAATCATGGTTCTGTGGTTGAAACTGGGACCCATGACCAATTATTGGCCTTGGATGGTTTCTACGCCGACCTGTATAACAGTCAGTTTACTAGTGGTTTGTCATTTTAGTTAGGAGGCAATGTTTTATGAAAAAATTTAGTGAGTTAGCTTTAGTACTCGCGTCAGCTGCATTGCTTTTGACTGGATGCGGCCGCACGAAATTAACTGTGTCTGACCATCATTTGAAAGCAGACGGCTTAGCCGTAGTGATCAAGGGTGAAACTAATCAGAAAAAGGTTTCTTATCAAATCGATGACGCAGCTAAAAAGACAGTTAAAGCGCAGAATTCAGCCTATACGGTGATGGTTCCTGTGCAAACTAGCAAGCAAACTGTCCATTTGTCAGCGGGGGCTAAAAAGCAAACCGTGACAGTGGATGCAGTGAAGTCATTAGGAAGTTACGCTAAAATCAAACAAGCCTTTGACCAAGGATTGGTGTTGACGAAGCTTTCTGCCAAAGACCAACAAGCTTTAATGGGCTTGCAAAAACAAGGTCAGCAACTGAAGGCGGACCAGCAAAAAATTGCTGCCAAGGTCGCTGCTGATCAAAAAACGATTGCACAAAAGCAGGATCCTGCAGCGGTTGCAGACCTGCAAAAACAGGCTCAAGCCGGGGCTAAATTAAAGGCTGCAGCACAAAAACTACAACAACAGCAAGCTGTACTCCAACCTAAATTAGTGCAGGCACAACAAGCAGTTAAGGACCAGCAATTGCCAGCCACTGCTAAAGATGGGATCCACAATTTGCAAAAGAACAAGGAATTCTTGTTACGCGCTAACGTGGATGACCAAAAAGTTAATGCGCTAGCTGTTGCGGTCCCTGTTAAGGTCATGAAAAATCAGGCCAAGGCGAAGGATTTCGTCTTGAAGTTCTCGACCTTAGCTGCCGCTGTGGGTGCTGATCCAAAGGATGTCTTAAAGCAATTTAAGAAGAATATGAATGCAGATAAGTCTTCACAGACAACGATCAAGTCGATTCATTCCAATGGTGTTACTTTTAGTATTGGACTGTCAGCTGATCAGTTGTACATTTATTTATTGAAATAAAACACCAGAGCCGCTCCGAGAAATATCGGGGCGGCTCTTTTTGGATGCTGTTGCGGATAGCTCCCCTAAGTTAGGCAAAACAGGGTTAGCAATCGGGATAGCTCCCCTAAGTTTGACAAAACAGGGTTAGCAATCAGGATAGCCGGCTAAATTTGCAAAATAAAAAGAGCTGCCCCGCAGGACAACTCCAAGTTAATAATCTTAATTTTTTCTTAGCGTACTGAATTTTAGGGTTAAGCAGCAAGCAACAACGATACAAGCTGCAGCAATTAAGTAGGTGTAGCTTGTAGCTTGCAAGGCACCATTTTCCGTTGCATAGTGCATCGAATGGTGAACAGCCAAGGCAGCAACCTTACTTTTTTGAATCAAGCTCATGATACCAATCAAAACGGCTGTCCCAAATGAACCTGCGACCTGCCGGATCGTGGTATACATGGCGGAACCATCAGGAATGATCTTTGGCGGCAAACAGTTGAGTGCTTCAGTTTGAATTGGCATGATTATTAGTGACAGTCCTAGTTGCCGAACTGCCTGTGAGCCAGCGACCCAAGCAAAGGTCGAAGTCATTGAGACCCGGCTCAACATGATCGTCCCAAGGAATAAGATCATTGTACCTATTAATGACATATACTTTGCACCATAACGGTCATAGAGGTTCCCACTGATCGGCGACATGATCCCAGTGACAAGAGCACCTGGTAATAAGGCTAAGCCAGAGATCATGGCACTATAACCACGAATGTTTTGCATGTACAAAGGTAGTAACAACATTCCGCCGTATTGAGCCATCATTAAAAAGATGTTGATGATTACTGCCACGTTAAAGTTATGATATTTAAAGACGTTAAAGTTGAGCAGTTTAACTTTGGAATGAATTTGTTGGTAGACAAAGACGGCAACTACGGCGACCCCGATAATGACGTAACCTAAAACATTGAGGGAAGCAACGCCGTAGTCCCCGGCATTACTGAAGCCCAGTAAAAGTGAGCCTAACCCGACGCTAGAGAGAACAACGCCACCCCAGTTCAACGGTAATTTTTGTGCTTCTGTCAAATTGCGGAGAACTTTCGCCGCAAAGATAATATCAATAATGATCAGTGGTGCCACTAGGAAAAAGAGGTAGCGCCAGCTTAAGTTTTGGACTAAGTAACCGGATAAGGTCGGCCCCATTGCCGGAGCGAAGTTTAGCGCTAAGCCAACCCAGCCCATAGCACGCCCACGTTCATTCATGGAATACATATTCATAATGGAAACGTTCATCAGTGGTGCGATGATCCCCGCTCCAGCAGCTTGGACCATCCGGCCTACAATTAAAATTGAGTAGGTTGGTGCGATTCCGCCAATCACCGTTCCGACTGCGAAAATTGACATCGCTGTTAAGTATAATTGCCGGGTCGAGAAACGTTGAATGAGATAAGCAGTCAGCGGCACCATGATCCCGTTCACCAACATGTACCCATTGGACAACCACTGGCCCTGAGCTGCGGTGATCGAGAAAGTTTGCATGATCTTAGGTAATGCGACGTTCATCAAGGTTTGGTTTAGAAAGCCTAAGAAGGTCCCAATCACCAAGACTGGCATCATTTTTTTATTGTTTGCGCGTTGTTCTTCAAGATTTAGTGTGTTACTTGCCATTCTGTGTGATCTCCTCTAGTTTAGTAGTTAATTCTGTTAAGTTTTCAATGATTTCAGTCGCTTTTCCGGCTGGCAGGTCGGCTAACGGAGCCAAAACGCCCCAATACTCCTGCTGGACACGCTCATAGGTTTCTTGTCCCTTGGCGGTTAACGTAATGACTACTTGTCGTTGGTTGTTTGCTAAACGATTTTTAGTGATTAGTCCGGCTGCTGCCATTCGTTCCACAATGCCGGAAGTTGTGCTGTTGCCAACATGGATCAGTTTGGCTAACTGACCGAGTGAACAGTTGTCAGTTCGGCTTAAAACACCGAGAACCAGGCACCATGATTCTGTGAGCCCGTGTTTAGTTGCTTGCGCGTAAAATAGTTTTCTAGTTTGTTGTCGTGTTGCCCGCAGTAAGTAAACGATATGGCGGACATTTTCATCAATTTCCATGGTGCACCTCGTTATTAAATGATTAGTTGAATCCAATTTATTCCTGTAAGAACATTTCGTATAAGAAATGTCAGCAATGAATATCTTACGCTTCTTTTCATATGTTTTCAATGAACTTTGCTGATTTTTCTGAAAAAAGTGTTTTAGCTAAAAATCATATTCTTTAAAATAATTGTAAGCGTTATAGATTACATTTTTTAAATTCTTAGTGTATAATCAAAGTAGTGTTAAAAATTATGGAGGTGCTTTAGAATGAACAAGTTCTTATTAGGTGTTAGTTTGACAGCTAACGTAGTTCTGGGTTACTTATTATTAAAAGACGAAGATACAGTTGAAGAATTAAGAGAACGCTTAGAACATGCCGGCGACGAAGTTGTAGGTAAAGTACAACAAGCTGTCGAAGATGTTGAAGAAGCAGTCAAAGACTAATCTGAGTGCTAATGAATCAGTCTCGAAAGTAGATGCTCTCGAGGCTTTTTTTTTTGGAAAAGTATGGGAGTTTGGAAAAATGGGAGAAGTTTTAAAGCGGATCAGTCATGACAAAATGTTCTTGATCTCGGCTGGAGTAGCGGCATTAAGCTTGTTTTTGAGCCGGCCTCGGGTGACAGATATTGATTGGAAGACGATTTTTTCGCTGACGGCATTGCTAGTGTTGGTGGCCGTTTATGAACACCTGGAAGTTTTGAGCTATGGCGCTGCGTGGCTGGTTAAGTTGGCACGGACGAAGCGGCTGCTGGTGCAAATTTTGGTCGTGGCTGCGTTTGTCGCCGCGATGTTTTTGACTAATGATGCCGCGATCATTGCGCTGACACCGATTTTGATGTTGGTCGCAGCTAAGGTCCAATTGCCGGTCGTCTTGCCAGTGGTGTTGGTCAACGTTGCCGCGAATTTGGGGAGCATGGTCATGCCGTTTGGCAATCCGCAAAATTTGTATCTTTTGAATCATTTTAACTTACGGTTGGCAGATTTTTGGCAAATGGCCTGGCCAATCGCGACGGCAAGTTTAGGATTGTTGTGGCTCTTTTCTTTACGGATCTCCCGGGATCAGATTGGCGATGTTAAACTACCAGAACTCAAGCTGCAATGGAGCAAGCTCGTCTTTGCACTGTGCGGCACTGTGCTGATTTTGGCTGGAATCTTTGCGCTCATACCTTTATGGCTGATGTTAGCGGTGGCGATTTTGTTGCTGCTAGTGATTGATCCGCAATTATTTAAACGCTTGGATTACGGCTTGTTGTTGACTTTTATGATGTTTTTTATTGCTGTGGGTGATGTTGGTCGGGCGCCGCTAGTTCATCACTTCATGCACGCTTTAGGTGCGACACCCTTTGGCACTTATTTGAGCGGCTTATTGTCGAGCCAAGTGATCAGTAACGTGCCAGCGGTTATCTTGCTAGCACCATATACGACACATGTCTACCCGTTGTTTTTGGGAGTCAATCTTGGCGGTTTAGGGACGTTAATTGCGTCCTTGGCCAATCTATTGGCCTATAAACAATATTATGCGTGGGCTAAGGAACCAAGTAACAGCTACTTTAAAGTCTTTTTACAGGTGAATCTCTGCTGCTTACTAGTTTTAGGACTATTGGGTGCATTTTTGATTGCTTTTCAGTCATGAAAACGGCTACAATTAATCACAGAGTGGAACAAAGCGGTTAGCTCCCGAGCATTACCGTGACCTGGCCTTTAATGCGTTTTGGGCATTGAAGGTTAGGTTGAGATAAGCGGAAGGAGTTGCTTTGAGCAGCTCAACTAAAATCACAGAGCGGAACAAAGCGGTTAGCTCCCGAGCATTACCGTGACCTGGCCTTTAATGCGTTTTGGGCATTGAAGGTTAGGTTGAGATAAGCGGAAGGAGTTGCTTTGAGCAGCTCGACTTAAATTGAGGGGGTACTTATGATGAAAAATGATCCACGTTGGAAAACTGCGTTATATACCACTGAAACTTATAATGAGGAAGGATTAGAGGGTCATGCGTTTGTTCCGGAAGGTTTGAATTTACAAACCAGCAGCCCAATGAATGACCACCCAGGCACAAACCCTGAACAGCTGTTAGGAATGTCATTATCTACCTGTTTAGTCGCTACAATGCAGGCGGTTGAACATGAACATCAGTTGGAACACCACGCTAAGGTTCGGACTAAGATCGCTTATATTGGGGAACGGGCCCACTATGAATTCCTGGTTCACGCACAGATCTGTGTTCCCGGCGTTGATTTAACGACGGCTGCCAAATTAGTGGCAGAAGTAGAAAAAAGATGTTGTGTTTCTCAACTACTCAGCGGGAGCCCTAACTATAGTATTGAAGCAGTAGAGCCCTGGTACTAACTATTAACCAAACAAATCAAATCAGCCAGCTGGATTGTCTGCTCACTAAGATAATACAGCTGGTTTTTTGTTGACATTAGTTGTTTGACAGCCGGCTTTTATCTCGGAATTTTCCATTTTTTTGCGAAAAAAGTAAAAAAAGTAAGAATTAAAAATTGTGGACCAAATAAATCGGTTGGTTAAGTTGGGTATAATACAAGCATAGTTATTCGCGCAACTTAGAACATAGTTTTTACATATTAAAAAGTTGGCGCACAGGGTTTTAGGGATTTTTAGGGAAGAAAGAGGAGCTGCACTTCAAATTGAAGTGTGCTCCTCTTATTTTTGTGCTTTTTTTAGATGAAGTGCGTTGATGACAGACCGGAGATGAACCCAATCTTGGGCAGTTGGCGGACAACTCCATGTAATTTGTTGGGCTTTAATACCAGAGCTATATTTGTCAGAAATAAAAAGATCCGTCCGCTTGTCTATTTTAGCGTCAACAACGATATTGACCGCAATTAACTTTTCGAGTTGGATCTTGATAAATTGGTTATAGATCCGCCCGGGAGTAAAGTCCGCGACAATATGGACCTGGTCATTTAACAGTGTTGCTGGAAATTCGTTTAAAATCAACAAAAGATATTGGTAAAAAAGCTGGGCAGCTGATGATGCAGACAGCTCAGGTTGGTTAATTTTTTGCCGCAGATCAATAAACTGGTGAGCAATCCGACTGATCATGGGGTGAGACTGGGTCATCTGCTTGATTACTTTTTTAGGAACATAAGTATTAATGAAAAAGAACGGTGACAGACTTTGAGCGTTTAACTGGGTCAGTTCCTGCCAGAAAATGGGAAAATCTGTGCGACTGTCGGTAATTCCCAGCGTTTCTTCCAGTGAGTCAGTTTGCTGGTGACAGAGTTGATAGACAGTTGCGTGGTTCTTTAATAATGGCAACGGCGCTAGCGGCGACAGAGAAAAAATCGTTAGATAGGCATTAAAAAAGAGTACCTCGTGGTAGGCTTGGCTGTCACTGAGACCAAAGTTCTTTTTTAAATAATCTTTAGTTCGGTCAAATTTTTGACTGTCCGGCTTGTTTAACAGGTCATCATCAGCAGTTAAAAAAGTTCGTTTATTCCGAATGCGTAACAACTGGACTGCAATCAAGTTGATCAATTCTTTTTTTTCGGCATAGGTTGGTTCAAGCTGCCAGTTAAAAATCAAAAAGTTAATTGAATTATGCAGAAATTTACTGAGCTTTTGAAAAATCAGTGGACTGCTGCCAAAAAAGAAAACAATAATGTGTTGTAAAAGTACTCGTTTTTCAATCTCACTTTCCATCTTTTGGTCTGGCAGGGCACGGCGTAAATCAGAAAACATTTTATGCTTGGCACGGTAGTAAGTGGATTGGCTGATTCCGTTGGTTTTGAGAAAGTTAGCCCGGGAACCGCCAATACCAAGACCATCGTTCAATAAGATCTTGAGATTTTGTGATTCCTTCGCTAATAAGACGGTTAAAAATTCCAGCGTTTGTGTAGTGACTTTTCCCACTGTCAGTCCAGATTCTGGTTCGTAAGTAAAATGCAAAGACTTGCTTTTAGCACTTAGAGCCGCTAATTGTTCGCAGGCTGCTTTTGCCTGGTAGGAACTGATTGCTAAGTCTTGTTTTAATTCAGCTACAGAAAGTTGTTCACGTTGCTCATGGGCGCATTTTTGGATGATCCGTAACAATAATTGTTGGTTTTCATCCAATAAACAATCGAAGCCCTGTGCCATGGATCATTCAGCTCCTTCCTATGACAAATGGTAAAATTCAGCCGTTGAAATCTAAGTTTTGGTGGTTTAGTTTTGGAAAAACGATCCGGTCACAGAGACCAACAAAGTATCCCTGGAATAGAAATGAAAAGACCGTTCCAATATTGATGGCCCAAATACTGTGTGTCGCAACCACACAGATCACGATCAAGACGATCGGCACTAAAAATGAACCGGTCTGAGCTATCGCAGCGTTGCCGTGGAAAAATTTAAAGCGGATAATTTGCATAAAATCATCATTTGGATGTAAAAAGAGGTTAACTCGCTGGTAAATCGAAACTCCTGCAGCTATCATTAAAATCCCGCCAATATCTAAGAGAACTTTGGCGAGAACAGGTAAAGCTGGTAGGCCGGTTTTGGCAAACAGTTCGGCGATTTTGCCCACCAAATAACTAAAAGGCAACATGAAAACAAAGTTGCCGAGAATGCGGCGCCAGTCAAATTTGCCGAGAAAAAGTGCATTGGTTAAGACGACCGCAACGCCTTCCCAAAATAAGACGCCGGTCAAGCTGAAACCTAAGAAATGTGAAATGTTAACCGAAGAGGCGGTCCATAAGGCACTCCCCATATTGAGGGCGACGGTTAAAGCATTTCCGCAAGAATTAATTAAGATAGAAATAGTAATTAAAATAATATCACCATAGATAGTGACTGAGCCGTTTTTTCGATACATCAATATTTTAGACTCCTTAATTATCAAATAAGTAGGTAACGGGTATTAGTTTGGTGCTTCAGCTCCTATTATAGGCTAAAATGTGTCCAGAAAAAAAGAAGATGTTTTTAATTTTGTGAGTAACAGGGGGAAGGTATGGCCAAATAGTCCAGCAAATTGTTTGAAAAAAGAGCTAATAAATGATAGCTTTCAAGTAGAGCAGTTTAGATTTTTTAGTGGACTAGGTTGCAAGGCTGATTTGAAAATTAAAGAGAATGGATGGTGACAGTGATGGAGCAGACATGGCAACAGCAGTTACCCTTGAGTGGGATCCGCGAGGTCACAGCCGTTTCTGGCGGTGATGTTAATTTGGCGTATTGCGTTCAAACTGACCAGCAAAATTATTTTTTGTTAGTGCAGCCGGCAGAAACAGCAGATTTTTATGCTGGTGAAATTGCAGGGCTTAAAGCTCTAGCGGCAGCAGACATTAAAGCTCCGCGAGTTTTAGCAAATGGTCAAATTAATGGTGATGCATTTCTATTGCTGGACTACTTGCAACAAGGTCCAAATGGCAGTCAGGCTGACCTGGGCAGGTTAGTGGCTAAAATGCACCATTACTATAGTCCAACTGGAAAATATGGATTTAGCGAATCGTATCGTGGTGCAAGTATGACTTTTGCTAATACTTGGACGGATAGCTGGGCGGCATTGTTCATTGACCAAAGAATGGATCAGCTGAAAGATGCGTTAGTCAAAAAACAACTGTGGCAAGAAGCGGAACTTGAAAGATATACCCAAGTTCGGGCCAGCATGGCAGCTGAGTTGGCGCGCCACCAGAGTGAACCAAGTCTTTTGCACGGTGATTTGTGGGGCGGTAATCACATGTTTTTACGCGATGGGCAACCAGCCTTGATCGATCCAGCGGCCTTTTATGGTGACCGGGAATTTGATTTAGGGTGTAGTTTAGTTTTTAATGCTTTCGATGAAGAATTTTATGCTGCCTACCAGGAGGCCTATCCATTAGCAGAGGGCTATCAAAAACGGCTAAAATATTATGCATTGTATTTGTTGATGATCCACTTAGAAAAATTTGGCGGAATTTACGCTGGGGAAGTTGATCGCTTGGTAACTGCAATTTTGGAAGAAGCAAACTAAGAAGGTTCATCTTTTATGTGGAATTTACTATGATTTAGCGGTTAAATTTTCGACATTTAGCTCGTAGCAAGGTATAATAGAGTTGTACTGGAAATAGAATTAACCGGTATAAAATTATTCGCGTCAAATTGATGTTTAGTAATGCACACAGAAGTTCCCAGCCGGTTACTGGGAACTTATTTTTTTAGGGACATTACTAGGTGAGCTGCGTGAGGCAAGAGATAGCAATGATTGTTTCTTAACCGTTTCACTCCGCTCTGTGATAAAAAATATGAAATGAGGGAGAGCTATATGGAAGGAAAAGATTCGAAAGTTACTAAGAAAAGTGAGGCAGGCAAGTGGTCCGCTTCGTGGTTTTTTAATTGGATCGTTAATAGTCGTTTGGCGATCTCATTATTAGTGATTTTATTAGTTTTACTAGTGATTTTGGTGTTGGGAAAAATGAAATGGATCTTTAGTCCGCTCACCATTATCCTGAACACTGTCGCAATGCCGGTGATTTTAGCCGGAGTCTTTTATTATTTGATTAATCCTTTAGTAGATTGGACAGAAAAAAAGTATCATGTCCGTCGCTCACTGACAATTACCGGTGTGTTTGTCATTTTGGCACTTTTGATTGCCTGGGGGATCGGGTCATTGATTCCAGTCATTCAAACACAGACCCAGGAATTCTTAAATAACTGGCCTGAATACTGGGATAAGTTGGAAAAATTCATTTTAGGACTCTTTTCTGCGGATGGACTGAAGGATCTGCAAAATAAACTAGCCTCGATCAACTCTGAAGTTGGAGATTTTCTGAAGCCGGGCAAGGCCATCAGTTTCTTGCCGAAGTCCTTGAATTCGTTAGGAAGTATTATCTCGCGAGTGACTTCCGTTATTATTTCGGTGGTGACAGCCCCGTTGATTTTATTTTATCTTTTAAAGGACGGACATGATTTGCCAGATTATCTGGTTAGCTTCTTGCCCAATCGGTATCGTTTAGGGGTCAAGGATGTTTTCAAATCAATGAATACACAGTTAAGTAATTACATTCGAGGCCAACTGGGAGTAGCATTTTTGGTGGCGCTAATGTTTTGGATCGGCTATATGATCATTGGCTTGAAGTATGCATTGTTATTGGGGATTATTGCCGGTTTCTTAAACTTGATTCCATATTTGGGCTCATTTTTAGCGATGGTTCCAGCTGTGGCGCTCGGTCTGTTTACTTCACCATTTATGCTGGTGAAAGTTTTAATAGTTTTCGTCATTGAACAGACACTAGAAGGTCGATTGATCTCACCACTGATCTTAGGCAATAGTATGAAGTTCCATCCGCTGACTGTTTTATTTGTACTTTTGGTCTCAGGTAAAATTTTTGGTTTGTTGGGTGTGATCATTGGGGTTCCAGGCTATGCTGTTTTAAAAGTCATCGTTTCGACTTACTTTGACTGGTTTAAACGCAGCCATCCGAACCTGTATGTCACTGGACAAACGGAAAATAAAATTATTATTCAAAAGGACGATGACCAGTAAGCGAGTTGATTGACGGCAAACTTTTGGATGTGTTAGGTTGATAGTGAGTGGAAAGGAAGTCTAATGATGAAAGTTTTTGTAATTGGTGCAGGCGGCAATGTTGGTTGTTTGGCAGTAGAAAAGTTAGTCGCTGCTGGTCATCAAGTGATGGCAGGTGTTCATCGTGAAGCCCAAGTTGCTGATTTTAAGCAGCAGGGAGTTGCGGCAGAAATTTTTGACCTCTTAGGCCAGCCGGAAGAAATGGCTAAACAGCTTGAAGGCTATGACGCAATCGTCTTTAGTGCCGGCTCTGGCGGAAAAACTGGGTCTGACATGACCATCTTAGTTGACCTGGATGGAGCGGTTAAGAGCATGCAAGCAGCGGAAATTGCGGGCGTGAAACGTTATGTGATGGTCAGTGCAATCTTTGCGGAAGACCGGACCAAGTGGATCTCCATTAAACCATACTATGCTGCTAAATTCTACGCTGATGAGTGGTTAAGACATCGAACAGCATTGGATTACACAATTTTAGAACCAGGAGCCTTAACGTTTGAACCAGGAACTGGCCAAGTTACGACTAAGATTCCTGAAGAAGGCGGCTCAATCAGCCGGACTGACGTGGCAGCGGCAATCGTGGCTAGTTTGCAACAGGATAAGACGATCGGCAAAGTGATTCCTTTGATTCAAGGCGACACTCCAGTCGAACAGGCTTTGCAAGAAATTTAAACTATAACTTAATTTAGACGCTATCAGATAACGGTAGCGTCTTTTTTATGCAAAGAATGAGGTGGAACGCCGATGTCTGTCAGTAGATGCAAATGCGAACCCTGTTTCTCCAAAACAACGACCGCAAGTACGAAACTAGCCAACTCCAGCAATCTTTTTCCAAAATAAATAAATAGAGGCCTTCCCAACGCTACAGTCAGTGGGGGAGACCTCTATAGTTCTTCGGATTAGTATTCGTTGAATTCTTTATCAAAATTATTAACGGCTTTAACTGAGCCAATGACTGCCAGCATATCTTTATAATGCACGATACTTCGGGCATCCGGATAAACGTTGACGTGATCTTCTTGAATGACGGCAATCACGTTGACATCAAATTTATTCCGTAAGGATAGTTCGCCTAACGTCCGTTCAGTGTATTTTTTGTTATTCACTTCGACTTCGGCCAGGGTCACATCTTCACTCAGATCCAAGTAATCGATAATATGCGGCTGACGATGGTGCATGACGATTCGTTTAGCCATATCAGATTCAGGCTGAACGATTTGGTCGGCACCAATCCGTTCCAGGATGCGGGCATGACTGCGGTCTTGTGCCTTACAAATCAGGTCCTTGACGCCTAGATCCTTACAGTTCAAGGCGGAAAGCACGCTGGCTTGGATGTCAGAGCCGATCGTAATGAAGACGTGGTCAAATGACGCAATGTTGAGCTTGCGCAAGGATTCTTCGTCCTGAGCGTCAGCGATAACTGCTTTATTGGCGACGTTCATATACCGGTTCACTAATTTTTCTTTAGTGTCGATGGCTAAGATATCTTGGTGCTCAGCCGCAAGTTCACGACATAAGGCACCGCCGAACTTCCCCAAACCAATGATAGCGTAATTCTCATCGGCCCGAGTGACATTGTTTTTATTTTTAAATTTATTATCCAATCAGAACACCCTCCTCTGGGTAGCGGAAGTCATCTTGATGATTTTTAGCATTAAGTACAGTATACATAACATTGAAGATACCAACTCTGCCAATGAACATCATTAACATAATAACGATCTTCCCGACTAAGGTTAAATGTGCAGTTAAGCCTAAGCTGATACCTGTCGTACCAAATGCAGCTAAAACTTCAAAAATAATGTATTCGAGACCCATCTCTTTGTTTAAAGGCTGGGTCATACATAAGACAAAGGTTGCGATAGTAATGATCGAAAAGGCGACAATGATCAAAGTTAACGCCCGATAAATATTTTCACGGGGAAAACGACGGTTACTAAAGTTCACATCGTGACGGCCGCGTAAGGTTGCCCAGGTTTGAACTGCCAATAATCCAATAGTAGTACTTTTGACCCCACCGGCGGTTGAACCAGGGGTGCCTCCGATAAACATCAGCATCATGGTCAAAAAGATACCTGCCATTGATAAATGGCCATAATCAAAAGTAATTAGGCCTGCGGTTCGTGGTGTGACTGCCATGAATAAAATATTACTGAATTTTTGAAAAATTGTTGCATCAGGATCGATGCTGTTAAAGCCGCGCTCAGTCAAAGTATACAAAATTAGACTGGCAATGAAAATGATTGCCCCAGTCCGCAGTGAAAGCTTGGTATGCAGTGAGAGGGTGTGACGCTTATGATAGGTCAACAGGTCTCGCCAGACCAAGAAACCAACTGAACCGCATAAAATCATGATCCCTAAGACAAATAAAAGGTAGGTATCATGTTTGAAAATACTGACACTTTCATCAAATAGTGAAAAACCAGCGTTACAGAAAGCAGAAACTGCGTGGAAGACGCTGTACCAGAGTCCGCGCCAGAAACCGTACTTCGGTAAAAAGTCGCAGAACAATAGGACTGCACCGCCGCCTTGAATTCCTAAAGATAGTCCGACAATTAAGCGGACCAGTTTAATTTGTGATAGGTGTTGCAGGTTTAAAGATTCTTGTGCTAATAATTGGGTTGATAACCGTAATTTTCTGCGGGAGGTCGTAAACATTAACACCATGAAAGTCATGAATCCTAAACCACCGATCTCGCTTAACATCATAATGACGAACTGTCCAAAAAATGACCAGTAAGTGCCCGTTTCTACTAGGGTCAGGCCGGTGACACAAGTAGCACTGGTTGATGTAAATAAGGCGATGACAAATGATGATTCGATTCCTTTAACTGTTGCGATAGGCAGTGTTAATAGTAGTGCTCCTAATAAAATGACCGCCACGAAACCAATTGTCAGAGTAGTTGACAACGAGAAGTGACGGTTAGCAAAGGTAAACAAGCAAAAACCTCCTTTACAATACTATTTCGATTTGATTATACACTTTTGCGCACCATTTTAACACCGCCGATTTTTAGCGAATAAATCGCGCAAAAAAATTCTCACAGTTAAGTTGATGGACTTATATGTTAAACTGTTAATGTTGGTCGGTTGAGTGCAATGTAAATGGAGGTAGGCAAAATGTGTGGCAGATTTATGTTTCAACCAGAAATTAGTCAGGAAATG
Organism: Ligilactobacillus pabuli; assembly: GCF_022836475.1. Lineage (GTDB taxonomy): Bacteria > Bacillota > Bacilli > Lactobacillales > Lactobacillaceae > Ligilactobacillus > Ligilactobacillus pabuli. The sequence goes on from NZ_BQXH01000016.1 coordinate 24,090, forward strand.
ACTCAAATATATCGTTTGGCACAGCAGGGCGGTTATCAACCCAAGGTTGGTGAAATTTTTCCGACTGATCAAACAGCCCTGATCGTGGCCGGACAAAGACAAGTCCAGGTCGTCGCAATGAAGTGGGGCTTTCCTGGCTTTAAACCAGGGCAAACTTTGGTGAATGCACGGGCTGAAACGGTTCAAACTAAGCCGATGTTTGCCGCAGCCTTTGCCAGTCAGCGTTGCGTTTATCCGACTACGGGATTTTTTGAATGGAACAACCACAAAGAAAAGTTTTGGTTCAACTATGGTCAAGAGTCGGAACCGTTATATATTGCGGGCTGTTACGCTAATTTTGACGGAGTTGATCAGAGTATTTTGTTAACGACTGAACCTAATCCGCAAGTAGCTGCAATTCATGATCGGATGCCGTTGATTTTGGCTAAAAATCAAATCAACCGCTGGATCTACCAAGAAGATTTTGCCCGTAACTTTTTACAAGCAGCGATGCCGCCATTGACGAGTCAAAGTTGGAAGAAGTAAGGTGGTTAGTAGTACATAAGGTTGTGTACTTTGACAACCAGTAGTTGACGTGAATAGAGAGGAAATGGATTTTTTTGAAAAAACCAGGAAGATTATTAATTATTGGTATTATTTTATATGCGGGGTGTATGAGAACTCCAATTGGGTTAGTGTCGCCACTGCTAACGAATATTCAGCGGACGTTGGGTGTTCCCGCCAGCTTGTTAGGGAGTCTCACTACGATCCCATTACTATGTTTTGCACTATTTTCACCTTTTGTGCCCAAGTTGGGTCAAAAGTATGGCAATGAAGTTTTAATGTTCGTTGCAGTCTTGATCTTGGCAATTGGAAACTACTTGCGAGTCTTCTCTACGGCAATGTTACTAGGCGGGACCCTCTTGGTGGGCTTATCAATTGCGGTGTTAAATGTTTTGATGCCAGTGACGATCGCACAGGAGTATCCGCAAAGAGTAGGGGTCATGACGAGTGTTTATACTTTTTCAATGACACTATTTAGTGCGCTGACTTCTGGTCAAAGTGTGGCTTTAGCTCATCAAATCGGTTGGCAAAAGACGATGCAAAGTGTCTCTGTTCTAGCTGTCTTAGGATTACTCTTTTGGCTGCCAGCTTTGAAAAACAATCATCGTGCAACTAGCGGTAAAAAGAAGGGCAGCTCTGTTTGGCACGCACGGGGAGCTTGGTATTTATCAGCTTTCATGGGCTTGCAGTCCTTGCTGTTTTATACCACATTAACTTGGGTCCCAACAATTCTAGTTTCACATGGTATGTCTCAGGGACAAGCCAGTCAGCTTTTTGGGTTAATGCAGCTAGCTTCCTTAGTTACTAGTTATTTTGTGCCGATCTTGGCTTATAAGTTTAAACGCACGCGTGGAATCATTTTGTCAATGACTGCCGGTTTCTTAGCGGGAATTGGGCTGCTAATGGTTCCAACGGCTAGTGTTGGATTAACAGTGGTCGTAGTGGTCGTCTTAGGTTTGGCTTCAAATATGGCCTTTAGTTTAGCGATGGCTTTATTTAACATTAAAACTGATGAACCAGAACAAACCGCCGAAATTTCCGGAATGGCACAGGCGGTCGGCTATATCTTAGCTGCTTTTGGACCAGTTGGCTTTGGGTATTTACAGCAACTAACAGGTTCATGGAACTTACCATTAATTTTGTTATTAGTTGTGGTCGTCATTCTTGCCCTGGCTGGCTTAGCGGTCGACCGACGCCGGACGATTTTTGACTAGGAATGTCACTATTGAGGTTTAGGTTTGAAAGTTGATAGAGGAAAGGAAACACTTATGAAATTAATTCAATATTCTGCAGAGTATGCCCAGGGAATAACTGACTATGTGTTACGAGATGATTATTATTCTAAGCAACCTCTAATTGCAGTCAAACAGGCTGCAGAAAGTCAAAGCAGTTTTCCCATCCTCGCCTTTCACAACGGGATCTTAGTTAGTTTTTTTGTTTTAGATAGTGGTAGCGAAAAAAGCAAGTATACACTGCAAAAAAACACTATGCTATTGAAAAGCTTTTCAACGGATACAAGATATGTTGGTCAGGGATTTGGATCTCAAGCTTTAAGTGCACTACCGACTTTTATGGCAACCAATTTTCCTAAGATAAAAGCAGTGGTATTGGGAGTTAATCAAAATAATCTTCCTGCCATCAGACTCTACCAAAAGTGTGGGTTCAAGGATACTGGCCGGAAATACTTGGGACAAATTGGCTGGCAACTGATTTTTGTCTTATCATTATCAAAGCTAGACAGTAAATAAGTTGTTTTTAGTTGTTTGAACATTAACTGGAAATGTTAGAAAAAAAGACGAGCTGTAAAAATCGATTTTAGATTTCTGCAGCTCGTCTTTATTATATTCTAACTGAGTTAGTACTGTGTTCTTATTCAAATAACTGAGCGTATTCTCCGTAACCTTTTTCGGCTAATTTGTCAACGGGGATAAATTTGAGCGAAGCTGAGTTAATGCAGTAACGCAAACCGCCTTGGTCAATGGGACCATCCGTGAAAACATGCCCTAAATGGGAATTGGCTTGTTTGCTGCGAACTTCCGTACGGTGCATGAAATGAGATGAGTCATAACTGCGGGTCACGCTATCTTTGCTTAAGGTTTTAGTAAATGAAGGCCATCCGCAACCAGCGTCGTATTTGTCACGCGAGGAAAAAAGCGGTTCGCCGCTAACAACATCGACGTAGATCCCTTCCTGATAAAAATCATCGTATTCGCCAGAAAAAGGCATTTCTGTCGCTGCATTTTGAGTGACTTCATATTGTTCTTTGGTTAATTTTTGCTTGAGTTCTTCTTGATCAGCCATGTTAATTAACAACTCCTCTGAATTAATTAGTTTTGTACAATGTAGTCCCAGTCAAAGTATGCTGTAATAATTTGAAAAAAGCAAAAATTTTGTTTATTAACTTAGTGAATTGTTTGCGCAGAGCCTGGGAGACATGCATAATATGTAGTATTAAGTGTTAGTTAAGAATTTTAGATGAAAGATGTGGGGTGCTGCAGATGGAAAAAACACTTGAACTGTCCGCTGTTTCTTATCAGCGGAATCAGCAGTTAATTTTAAATCAAATTAATTTAACAGTTGCTCCAGGAACGATTATTGGCTTATTAGGAGAAAATGGTAGTGGTAAAACTACATTAATGCGTTGTATTGCAGGTCTGGCTCAGGGAGTGACAGGGCAAATTTTTATCAATGGCCACAGCAGTGTCGTTGAAAGGAAGGCCCAGGTTAGCTATTTGGACGCGTTGGGCGGATTTTCACGCCGCACTAAAATTGCTGATGTGGTTGAATTTTACGCAGCTGTCTACCCGGATTTTAATGTCGATCAATATCGTGAACTCAGTGATTTTTTAAAGAATATCAATGGTCAGCAAAAGCTTGGCGATTTGTCACAAGGACAAAAAGAAAAGTTGTTGTTAAGTTTAGCATTAGCCCGACAAACGGCAGTTTATTTATTGGATGAACCCTTTAAAGGATTGGATAATCATACCCGTAAGCAGCTGTTACGGAGCTTAGTTCAGTGGAAGTCACCAGATTCTGTGATCATTATTTGTGATCATTATCTGACTGAACTGACTGGTGTCTTAGATGAGGTTGTGATTTTAAATGAGCGGCAACTTGTAGCACGTGAGAAAATAAGTCGCTTAAAACAGCAACAAATTAGTTTAGAGGACTATTACGAACAACAATTAGTACAGAAGTGGGGTGAGTAGATGACGGACTTTAAGCAACTCGTGCGGGTTTTTTTAACGGATAAAATTCGCATTGTGGGTAGTGTCATTACGGTTTATGTAGCGGCGACACTGTTGTCACTAGTTCCTGCATTATTTAACGGCCCGGTTTTTGACAAATGTTGGAGCAACTTAATGCTCTTGTATGCGGCAGGCTGGGGAAGCGTTGCCGCACTGTTAGCTGGTGCTTTGTTAGCCTATAGCAATGAAAAAGTTTATCGGACTAACCGTTATCGTTTGCTGCCTGTCAGTAATGGAAAACTGTATAGCGCAAATTTATTTAGTTCATTTCTAGCTTATATACTAGTTTTTCTAGCAGAACTAATTTTTGTCTTGATTTACTACTTATTTAACATTAAGACTGTTCGGGCACTGATTGCGCATAGTTTTGCGGGCTTTGAATTACGCTTAAGTTTGATTTTGGTTTTTGCCTTTTTAGTAGGGTTGTTAACGATGGTTTTTTGGTGGTCGATTGCTAGTCTGGTCCATTTGTTAACGGCCACGATCACGCGGACATTGCCTGACAAACACCAACTTATTGCGCAGTGCTTGATTTATGCGGCCTTGATCATGGCAGTAGTGCGCACTTATTTTGCAGTTAAAGCTTGGTGGTCGCAACTTGCTGACTTACCATTTATGGTGACATCCGTTAATGCCTATTTATCTCCAGTCTGGGCTGCATTGATTTTATTGGTGCTAACACTAGTCTTGGGTGTGATTAATGTCTGGTTGTTGGAACATCAAGTGGAAACAAAACAGTAGTGAGTGAATGGTCCGGTGCAATTTTAAGAATGGACTGTAATTATTTTTTTAATAGGCTAGACCAATTTTTGAAATGGTCTGAAAAATGTTCGTCTTTTATTTTTGAAATTAGATAGTAATTAGTATTTTAACCTTTTAATAAATAGAAAGCGAACTTTATGCTTGAAATAACAAAAAATATATTGCTTTTCTGAACGAAAAAGGTATACTTATTGATGGAAAGAGCTACAATACATTTTTTAAGGGGTGCACATAAAAATGAAGAAAAAAGCAACTGCGCTTTTGGCTGCAACATTGATGTTAGGTACAATTTTAGTTGGATGCGGAAACAAAAACTCTGATTCCGATAAGGGCGGTACCAAGCATACAGTTGCATTAGTTACTGATGGCGGTGGAATCGATGATAAATCATTTAATCAATCTGCCTGGGAAGGTATGAAAGCTTGGGGTAAGCAACACGACTTGAAGAAAGGCGTGAATGGCTACAACTACGCTCAGTCTAATTCTGATTCAGATTTTACACCGAACGTTAACAAGTTAGTTAAGGCTAAGTACCAAACAATTTTTGGAATTGGTTATAAATTAGCACCAGTCATTGAAAAAACTTCTAAGCAAAACCCAGATACACACTTTGCTATCATTGACGAAGTTGTTAAAGGTCGTAAAAACGTAGCTTCAGTGACATTTAAAACAGAACAGTCTTCATTCTTAGCTGGTGTTGCAGCAGCCAAGACAACTAAGACAAATAAAGTTGGTTTCGTTGGCGGAATTAAGAGTGACGTTATCACAACCTTCGAAAAAGGCTTTATTCAAGGGGTTCATGCGGTTAACCCTAAAATCTCAGTTGACGTGAAATATGTTGGTTCATTTACTAAAGCTGATGTTGGTAATTCTTTAGCTAGCGCAATGTATAACAACGGCGCTGATGTGATTTTCCATGCAGCCGGTGGTTCCGGTTCTGGTGTCTTCACAGCCGCTAAAGACAAATCTAAGAATGGCAAAAAAGTTTGGGTCATTGGTGTTGACCAAGATCAAAAAGCCGATGGTAAATACAAGGGCGGTAACGTTACTTTAGCTTCTGCAGTTAAGGAAGTTGGTAACTCAGTTAAAGATTTGGCTAACAAGTCAATGAATGACAAGTTCCCTGGTGGCAAAGTTGTAACATACCAGTTGAAAGACAAAGGTGTTGATTTGATCAACGACAACATGCCAGAAAGCACTCAAAAAGCTGTTCAACAATACAAAGACAAGATTATTAATGGGGACATTACAGTTAAAGCTGAATAAGAGCTGACCGTGGCGGTTTAATTACTGCTGTCTAGCGAACCATTTTGCTAAACTAACCTCAGCGTTAGGGGTGAAGGATCGGAAAAAACCGATTCTTCACCTTTTTGCTAATATAAAGAATTGTTAAAGATTAACTGGAAATTTAACCCTTTTGTTCAGTATAATTATAGTTGGGGTATTGTGTAGCCAAAACTAGTTAGACTAGCTGAGGTTGCCGGCCCTGAATACTTAAGGTTCATAGTCGAGCTACGTGAAACAGAAAGCTCCGCCCATCCAAACTCAGGGTTAATACCGAAACCGCATTAATTCCTGAGTCCCGATGGTGCTCGCTTTCTCCCGTTTCACTCCGCTCTGTTATTCATAGTCGAGCTACGCCAGTCAGGACTTTCCGCCCATCCAAGACCAGCCTTCAATGCCAAAAGCGCATTAAAGACTAGTCTCCGATGATGCTCGAGTCCTCCCGACTGGCTCCACTCTGTTATTAGTCGAGCTACGTGTGGCAAGAGATTCCGCTTATCCAACTCAATCAACACATCACTGAGAAACGTGATTTTCTGGCTGAGTCCGATAATGCTCGTTGCTTAACCGCCACGCTCTGCTCTGTTATCCATAGTCGAGCTGCGCAAACCAACTTCCCCCACTTATCCAAGTCCGGTCTTTAGTGCCAAAAGCGCATTAAAGACCAGCCTCCGATAATGCTCAGAAGTTCCCGGTTTGTTCCGCTCTGTTATTAGTCGAGCTACGTGTGGCAAGAGATTCCGCTTATCTAACTCAACCAGCACATCACTGAGAAACGTGATTTTCTGGCTGAGTCCGATAATGCTCGTCTCTTAACCGCCACGCTCCGCTCTGTTAAAAATTATAGGAGGCCCACAATGACGGAAACTGTCGTTGAAATGAGACATATTACCAAAAAATTTGGTGAATTTAAAGCAAATGATGACATTTCGTTGAGTTTGCATCAAGGCGAAATTTTAGCCCTCTTGGGGGAAAATGGTGCCGGTAAGTCAACCTTAATGGGAATGTTGTCTGGTTTGCTTGAAACAACTTCTGGCGAAATTTTAATTAATGGTCGAGAAGTTAAGATGAAAAATCCTCGTGATGCTAAACACTACGGGATTGGAATGGTGCATCAGCATTTTATGTTGATTCCTGCCTTTACAGTGTTGGAAAACATTATTCTAGGTGATGAACCAATTAAAGGCGGCGTTCGGATCGATTACGCTGGTGCCGAAAAGAAGATTCAAGAACTTTCTGACCGTTATCAATTAGATATTGATGTGCACGCTAAAGTTCGTGATATTACAGTGGGAATGCAACAACGGGTTGAAATTATGAAGGCTTTGTATCGTGAGGCCAACATCTTTATTTTTGACGAACCAACTGCTGCGTTAACTCCGCAAGAAATTGAACAGTTGATGAAAATTTTCCGAGCCTTAGCTGATGAAGGTAAATCAATTATCTTTATTACTCATAAACTAAAGGAAATTAAGGAAGCTGCCGACCGTTGTGTAGTTATCCGTAGTGGACGCGTGATCGATACCGTTCAGATCGAAGGGGTCTCTGAAGAAAGACTGGCCGAAATGATGGTTGGTCGTAAGTTACGGAATACTGTGGAAAAGAAAGTCGTTGACCAAAAACAAGTTGTGTTGGATGTCCAACAATTGAACGTTGAAAAAAATAGCCGTCTGATGGTTAAGAATCTTAGTTTGCAAGTGCATACGGGTGAAATCGTCGGGGTGGCTGGTGTCGATGGAAATGGCCAGTCTGAATTAATTGACGCCATTACAGGGATGCAAAAAATTAAGTCAGGCTCAGTTGAAATCATGGGTAAACATTATGAAAACAAGCCAGTTAGAAGTATTACTGAAGCTGGGGTTGGTTATATTCCAGAAGATCGGCAAACGGTCGGCTTGATTTTACCACTGTCATTAGCTGAAAATTTGTCATTGAAGAATTACTACCAAAAACCAGCCAATAAGTCAGGTGTGTTGAACTATCAATACATTAACGAACACGGCCGGAAGTTGATCAAGGACTTTGATATTCGTTCGCAAAGTGAACAGATCTCAGTGGGCTCACTTTCTGGTGGGAACCAACAAAAAGTTGTTGTTGCTCGCGAAATTGCGAGTGATCCTAACTTACTAATTGCTGCCAATCCAACACGTGGGGTCGACGTTGGGGCAATCGAATATATTCATGAAATGATCAACCAGGAAAGAAACTCAGGTAAGGCGATCTTACTAGTTAGTTTTGAATTAGATGAAATTCTGAAATTATCTGACCGCATCGTCGTCATGCATGAAGGAGAAATTGTCGGGGAAATCGATCCAAAAGAGACCTCCTCACAAGAATTAGGTTTGATGATGGCCGGTAAAAAAGTTCAAACGAAAACACAGGAGGCAGCAAATTGAAACTAAAAGTTAAGTCATCTTGGGTAGTGCCTTTAGTGGCGATCCTCGCCGGCTTTATAGTTGGTGCAATTATCATGCTGATATTTGGGTATGACCCAATTCAAAATTATTCGAGTTTGTTTGATGGTGCCTTCGGTGGTGTGTACTCGATTGGTGAAACTTTGCGAAACATGACGCCGCTAATTTTAACAGCTTTGGGCTTTGCGGTCGCAAGTAAGGCAGGCTTCTTTAACATCGGTGGTTCTGGCCAGTACTTGATGGGTTGGTTTGGTGCGATCGTTGTCGCATTGAAGTTTAGCTTTTTGCCTGGTTGGCTGTTGATCATCGTCTCAATTTTGGCCGGTGCATTATTTGGCGGTATTTGGTCCGCAATTGCCGGAGTACTGCGGGCTTATTTTGGAACAAGTGAAGTTATTACCACGATTATGTTGAACTACATCTCACTTTATTTTGTGAACTTTGCAGTCAAAGATTGGCTAGCTGGCAAAGGCTCAGATAGTTCCCCTAACATTGCTGCCAAGGCTAGTTTGCGTGGTGACTTCTTGGAGAACCTCACTGCTAACTCAACTTTACACTGGGGCTTTTTGATTGCAATCATCATTTGTTTCATCATCTGGTTTTACTTTAACCGGATGAAGAGTGGGTTTGAATTACGGAGTGTGGGGATCAACGAAGACGCTGCCCGTTATGCAGGAATGAACGTTAAAAAGACGATCATCATGTCAATGCTGATTTCTGGTTTATTGGCTGGTTTAGGTGGTGCATTGGACGGTTTAGGAAACTTCCAAAACATCTCAGTTTCTAATGCCTTACCACAGGTTGGTTATGATGGCATGGCTGTGGCATTGTTGGTGAACTATAACCCAATTGGGGTCATTTTCTCGTCTCTGTTGTTTTCCGCCTTGCAAATTGGTGGGATGAGCATCTCTGTTTATTCTGATACACCGACAGAAATCGTAAGTATCGTGACAGCTTCGATCATCTTCTTCGTAGCTATTAAATATGTGATTGAATTATTGACCAAACGGCGGAAAAAGAATCCGCAAAAAACAGCAGTAAAAAATGAGGGGGCTGGCGAATAATGAATTTATCAACGACATTAATGACAATTTTGTCAACGACATTAGTTTACGCGGCACCGTTGATTTTTACATCTTTAGGTGGAACTTTCTCCGAACGAAGCGGGATCGTTAACGTTGGTTTGGAAGGCATGATGGTAGTCGGAGCTTTTAGTAGTAGTATTTTTACTTTAAGCTTTGCGAATGCTTTAGGCGATGCAGCTCCATGGGTCTCATTCTTAGTTGGTGGGGCATTTGGTTGTTTGTTTTCAGTTTTGCATGCAGTAGCAACGGTTAGTTTCCGTGCAGACCACATTATTTCTGGGACAGTGTTAAACATGCTGGCACCGGCTTTGTGTGTCTTTTTAACCCGGATCTTCTACGATGGTAAAGGTCAAACACCTGAAATTAGTCAAGGTTTAGGAACAGTTACCGTTCCTGGTTTGTCTAAAATCCCATTCATCGGGAAAGTCTTCTTTACTCAAACATCCATGGTAGCGTGGGCTGCAATCGTTGTGGCAATCGTTTGCTGGTATGTTTTATACCGAACAGGCTTTGGTTTACGCTTGCGTTCAGTTGGTGAAAATCCGGCTGCTGCTGATACGTTAGGAATCAATGTCTATCGTTACCGTTATTTGGGAGTATTAATTTCCGGTTTCTTAGGCGGGTTAGGCGGAGCAGTCATGGCACAGTCAATTACGTTGAGCTTCTCGATCAGTACAATTTCTGGTCAAGGGTTCATGGCTTTAGCAGCGATGATCTTTGGCAAATGGAATCCATTGGGTGCGATGGGGGCTGCGGTCTTCTTTGGTTTAGCACAAAGTTTGCCGATTATTGGCGCCTACATTCCAGGATTATCTGGCATCAACTCAGTCTGGTTCCAAGTGGCACCTTACTTGATCACAATCATTGTGTTGGTCTTGTTCTTAGGGAAGTCAGTTGGCCCAGCCGCTGATGGTGAAAACTACATTAAGAGTAAGTAATCTTGCTGATCTTTGAAAGGTGATCTTAGGCGTCTGTCGTCTGAGGTTGCCTTTTTTCTTTGCAAGAACGGTGCTTTCAGTTAGAATTAGGATAACAAGAAGAAACACCTAGGGACAAAGATGGTAGTTGATCAGAAAATTTCGTGCAGTTAGTGATGGAAACTTTCAGCTGGCTAAATTACAGCCATTAGTTGATTAACCCAGGTGATTTAGAGGAGGAAACACAATGAGCGGTGAAAGAAAAGTAATTAACCAGCACCATTTAGGCACTGGTTGGATCGTGGCAATCGTTTTGGTGGTAGTAGTTTTGTTATTTGGAGGAAGTTACGTGCATTATTCCAATAGTTTAAACACAGCAAAACAAGATTACGAGCAGCAACAAGGTGATTTACAAAGCGCGTTGCAACGGCGAGCAGATTTGATCCCGAACTTGGTCAATAGTGTCAAGGGTTCGATGAAACAAGAAAAAAACGTTTTTGGGGCAGTCGCTAAAGCGCGCGAAAACTACAGTGCAGCAGCTAAATCTGGCAACACTAAAGATCAAGCGAACGCTAACGCACAGTTGTCAGCAACAACGGCCAACTTGATCAACGTGATCAACGAACGCTATCCAAAGTTAGCGTCAAATGATAATGTCCGTCGTTTGATGGACCAGTTGGAAGGTTCAGAAAATCGTATCAATTTGGCACGCCGGCGTTACAATGCAGCAATCAAGACTTATAACAACCGTGTGGTTCGTTTCCCATCATCAGCAGTGGCTTCGATGAAAGGAATGAAGACGCAGGCCTACTTCCAAGCAGATGCTAACGCCCAAAAAGTGCCTGCTGTGGACTTTGATAATTAGTGATGAAACTTACTTTAGAATGGCGGTGCCGGAATTTAGCTGGCAATGTTAACAGTAGAGTAGGGATGAAATTATGAAGAATAAGAGAAAAAAAGGGCTGCTCTTTTTACTAGTTGGCTTGTTCTTTTGGTTGGGTGGCAGTGCGGCGGTGCAAGCTATTTCCCCACAAAAATTGCAGCCGAATTCGCAGCACCCAGTTTTGACGGATCAAGCCGGAATTTTGACGGAAGACACGCAGAATTTAATTTTAAAACAACAAGATTATTATCGGTCGACTAAGCCTAAGCCACAAATCGCGGTAGTTACGATCAAGTCTAGCGATGGACAGGAACTGAATGATTATATCAATGACATGTATCTGACCAATAAATGGAATGTCGGGGATGCCAAAGAAGACAACGGAGTTCTGATTGTTTTTGCCCAAAACGATGGTCAAAATAATGTCTTTATTTCGACGGGGGAAGGTGCTGAAACCTACCTGACAGATGCAAAAACTTCGGATATTTTGAATGATAATCGCAATTTACTGAAGAGTAGTGATCAAGCTAAGGTCAATACTGGCTTGCAAAAGACCTTTAAAGAAGTTGTTAAAATTACCAATGCTCATTACAAGCTCAAAGACCAATATGGTTCGGCTGATTATCGTGAAAAACCGCGTCATTCTATTTCCGGGATCATGCGCATGGTCGGAATGATTATTTTGTTTTTGTTTATTTGGCTCATTTCCGGCAGTGGCGGCAGCGGCGGCGGGCGCGGTGGTCGACGCAGACGGGCTATTCGACGGGGGCTCTTCCTTGGTGGCATTAGTAGTGGCTTTGGTGGTTCATCATCCGGTGGTTTCGGCGGTGGCGGTTCATCGGGCGGCGGCTTCGGAGGCGGCGGTTTTGGCGGAGGTTCATCCGGTGGTGGCGGGTCTGGAATTTAATTAGCCCGACATTCGTGCCAAACACGTGGTACACTTAAGAGTAACTAATACAATTAAGGAAGTGTTGACCCTTGGCTTTAACGAACAAGACACCAGAACAAGACGTAGAAGATTTGTTCGACCGTATTTCAAATAAATATGATTCAATGAATAATGTCATTACGCTAGGGATGCATCGGAAGTGGCGCGAGCAAACCATGAAAGTGCTCCGGATTCAGCCTGGTGCGACAGTTTTAGACTTATGTTGTGGAACAGGTGACTGGTCAATTGCTTTAGCACAAGCAGTTGGACCAACCGGGAAAGTTTATGCTTTGGACTTTAGTGCAGAGATGTTGAAAATTGCTGAACAAAAAGTTGCACAAGCTGGTCTAGCTGACCGGGTGACCTTGATTCAAGGGGATGCCATGGATTTGCCGTTCCCAGATGATCAGTTTGCATGTGTCTCGATTGGGTTTGGCTTGCGCAACGTGCCAGATGCCAAACAGGTCTTGCAAGAAATGCAGAGAGTTTGTCAGCCAGAGGGAATCGTGGCTTGTTTGGAAACATCACAGCCTGAAATTCCGGTCATTAAAAAAGGCTGGGACCTGTGTTTTAAAGCAGTGCCAGTTTTAGCCAAGGTCTTCACTGATCGTTATGATGATTATGATTATCTCCAAAGAACGACCAAGAACTTTTTGACTGCCAGACAGTTACTGCATTTGTTTAATGCAGTTGGTTTACAGCCAGCTTCGTACCGCATGTTTTTACTTGGTGCAGCAGCTTTGCACATTGGTTTTAAAAAATAAAGTAGGAAGGAACGTTTCTTTGCGGAGGCGTTCTTTTTTATGCTTTGCGAAGTTTGCAAGTAGAAGAATTCAGATCAGGCTTGTGTTGATATCACTATTAGACATCCTAACTTTAGGAGACTAGAGCCGGCAAACGGGTTTGATGGTTGAACTTTCCCAGAGTAGAGCCGGCAAATCCTGCAACGGGGGGCAACTCTTCCGCCTGACACAGTTACTAGCTTTTTAACGGCACCAAAAGGAGCTGAAGTTTCTCCCAATTTCTTTCTTTTTAGTCGAGCTGCGTGAAACAGAAAGTTCTGCCTATCTAAACTCAGGGTCAATGCTGAAACCGCATTAACTCCTGAGTCCTGATGGTGCTCACTTTCTCCCGTTTCACTCCGCTCTGTGTTCTTAGTCGAGCTGCGTGAGGCAAGAGACTCCGCTTATCCAACTCAACCAGCACATCACTGAGAAACGTGATCTTCTGGTCGAGTCCGATAATGCTCATCTCTTAAGCGCCTCACTCCGCTCTGTGTTCTTTTTTTGCAAATCTTTAGCCGTTTGACGGGCAATAATGCTATGATTGGTAGTAAACAAAATTCTAGGGGTGAAGATACGATGGAACGAACTGATTTTTATTTGCTTAGTACACGTAGTGGCAAGGTCAAGGAAGTTTTACCCGCCACACCAGATAATTTGAAAAAGGGCAAACGAATCTTACAAAAGACAAATGGGCGACTGTTAACTGGAAGATTAGTTTTGACGAAAGAAGATGTTGCTAGTCCTGCGGGTGAGTTTGTGATTTTGGTTAATGGACATTTGAAGGATAAAGTCACCGATTTTGACGAGGCCCAAGAAAATGCCCACACCTACCAAATGGCACTAGAGGCTTTGGATTCTGCTGGCACTGTCCAGATTATTCAAGTTCACCATAATCAAGCTAAAAAACGGTTGGGGCATTCACCGCTAGAAGAGTTAGATGAACTAACTTTAAAGAGGTTTCACATGAACCGCAAGAACCAGCAAAACTGTGAGTTCTGTCAGCCATCTTATCCGGCTCAACCTTACCAGGACTTTAATTTTTGTCCACATTGCGGCCGGTATTTACACTAATGTTAAAAGGAGGTCGCTATGACAAACTGGAAACGGTGGTACAAAGTTTTATTGCTCTTTATTATTTTTCATGTCGTTTATCTTGGTGGCCAGCTTTTAGCTGAGATTCCAGCGGCACGAGGCAATCAGTCTTCACAGGCACTTTTACAAATGAGTGCTTTGTTTGCCTTATTGCTGACTTTTTTTGGCGGGTATGCCTGGTACGTTGAACATCATGTGAAGGTGGCCCCGCATTACTCATTGCCAGTTCATCTGAAACATTTGCTGTCATCAATTGCGACAGGGTTGGCACTAATGATTGGCCTAAATATTGTCTTTCAGTTTCTGTTACAGCTGTTGCACATTGTCCCAGAAACTTCGCAAAATCAAGCTGGAATCAATCAAATGTTTGCGCAAAATTCGCTCAGTCAGATGATGACTTTAGCCTTAGTTGTGGTGATCGCACCCTTATGTGAGGAAGTCATTTACCGCTTGTTGTTGATTGGACCAATTAAAACCAAAGCAGTGCAGCCAACGAAAAAGCACCGTTTCAGACTGGCGATTTTAAGTTGGGTCTTATTTATTTTAGTGCATATGAGCGCGCAGATTTTGGACTTGGTACTACATTTTTCGACGACAGGTTTAGTTGGAGTAGTAACGTCGAGCTTTAGCTATGGTATTTTGTCATTTGTGTTAGTGCGGGAATATTATTTGCACGGCAGCTTAGCGCGGTCAGTGGCATTGCATATGAGTTGGAATATTTTAGCCGCAGGCGTTCTGTTTATAAGCTAATGGATATGAACTAGATTAATTTCTTTGCAGGAAATTAGTCTATTTTTTTGTTTTGATGATAGTTTTGGAAAGGCACCGGACTTGCATGAGTATGTTAAAATAAGAATTATTAACCTTTTGTAAGCAAAATTTAAAATAATTGATGATAGGAGTGTTTGGATGAGTATTGAAGACTCGAACCAGGTTGTTGACCAAAATGGCAAGCCATATCGCCGCTTACCACTAGTTTTTACGATGTTGATTGGGACATTTAGTACCTTTATGACTTCAACGATGCTAACGACAGCTTTTCCGTCTTTGATGGTATCATTTAAGATTTCGGCGAATACTGTGCAGTGGCTGACCACTGGCTTTATGTTGGTCATGGGGATCACGATGCCAATTAGTGGATTCTTTATCAAACGATTTGATTCACGCAAGTTATATTTATCTGCAGTTGCAATTTTTTTGACAGGAACCATTGTCTGTTTCTTCGCTCAGACATTTTCAGTGATTTTGGTGGGACGTTTGATCCAGGCAGCTGGGGTGGGAATCACCGCACCAGTTTATCAGACGATCATGGCCTCGATTTATCCGCCTAGTAAGCGGGGGTCTGCGATGGGAATGGCTGGTCTAGTGATTGGGTTGGCGCCGGCGATTGGGCCAACTTTTTCGGGCTGGTTGTTATTAAACTATTCATGGAGAATGTTGTTCTTATCGATCATGCCGATTTCAGTGATTGTTTTAGTGATGGGCTACTTTACTTTGCGGAAAGTTTTGCCGACTGAAAAAGCTCCAGTCGACTGGTATTCAGTTTTAATGTCGATCGTCGGCTTTGGTTCAATGTTGTTCGGCTTTTCTTCTGTCGGTAAATATAGTTGGACGGACCCAGTGGTTTATACGACCTTGATTATTGGTGGAATTTTCGTGGCATTTTTTGTGTGGCGCTCATTGAAAGTTAAGAATCCTTTGTTAGAGTTTAAGGTGTTTAAACATTCAGATTACACTTTATCAGTGATTTTAGTTGCTGTCGCATTTATGTCAATGAATGGTTTCACGCTGATTTTACCATTGTATCTACAAACGATTCGTGGCGAATCTCCACTAGTGTCGGGGCTGACTTTGTTACCAGGAGCAATCGTCATTGGAATCATGAACCCAGTGACTGGCCGAATTTTTGACCAAATGGGTGGCAGAAACATGGCGATCACCGGGATGTTTTTGTTGACGGCCACGACCGCGACCTTCATTCCAGTTACGGATAAAACGCCGATTTCATATCTGATTGTTTTCTATATGGTCCGGATGTTTGGTATCTCGATGGTCACAATGCCAACGACCACAACGGGAATTAACGCCTTGCCGTTAGATCAAATTGGTTCTGGGACGATCGTAAATAATACAATCAGGCAGGTCTTTGCTTCAATGGGGACGGCGATTTTAGTTTCAGTCATGTCAAATGTTACCTTGAGCCAGTCACCAGCGCACACAGTTTTAAGCCAAACGCCAATTTTGTTTAAAAAATTATCGCTACAGGCAAATATTGTGGGCTTCCGTTATGCCTTTGTGATTTCAACTAGTTTTGCACTACTGGGCTTTGTCCTGGCATTCTTCTTGAAGTCCGATAAGGAGGCGCTTTAAATGGGAATTGCATTACTTTTTATTAGTGTCTTACTGGTAACTTACTGCATGATCTTTATGCCGCATAGTGTGACAAAGTACGTGTGGGTTGGTGCTAGTGTCTTACTATTAGCGTTGGATGCAACGGCATTGATTTTGAATGATACTAACCATTTTGGCATGAAAAAGGTGGTACAAACACAAACTAGAACGCTGGTTTCGAGCACAAAGTCAGCGAAACGTCCACAACTCTTATACCGTAAACTGGGTAATGGACAGGAAAAAATTTATTATTACCGGGTTAATAAGGCGGCCAAGGTTCAGGCAACAGATCCAATGATCACGACAGTGACTGTCAAACGGGCAGCTGTAAGTCGGTTGCAGATCACCAAAAAATATTGGGATTATTCTAGTCCGTGGGCAAAGGTTTTCTTTGCTGGCGGGCAGCCTAACCACCAGTTTATTGACCAACATTTCGCTTTTGAAATCGGCCAGGAATGGCAACTAAAAAACAGAGCGGAGTGAAACGGGATAAGTGGAGTCTCTTACCTCACAAAAATCAACTAGCAAGAAAAGAGTCGGGAGAAATTCCGGCTCTTTTTTGCTACATGAAAAAAGTTAGTGACTGTGTATAAGGAGGAGAGGTTTGCTTCCCAGTTGTATGATTAATTGCCGGCTCAAGTTTGGGAAAGTTGAACCATCAAACTGATTAGCCGGTTCAAGTCTGGGAAAGTTCTCCACCCAGTTAGGTCCAAAACAGGAGTGACCACTTTGCTAGCTTCAAACTAGTGTGAGCGTGTACAATGACAGTAGTAATAGCTGCGAAAGGGGCAAGAAGAATGGTAGGAACTTATTTTGGTATCCATAATCATACGGCAATGGGGTCTAACACTCGTTTTTTAGATTCGATCAATGAAGTGGATGAGATTATTGCCGCTGCACATGAGAAAGGACTGGCCGGTATTTCTCTGAGTGATCATCAGACGTTGAGCAGCCATGTCCAAGCCGAAAAATACTTACAGAGTCATCGTGATGAACTGGGCGATTTTAAAGTAGCTTATGGTGATGAGATTTATTTAGTTGACCGTCAAGAAGTTGAACAGGCACGGGAAAAGCAGCTGCCCACTCCTTATTATCATTTCTTGTTAACCGCCAAGAATGCTCATGGCTACGAGTTTTTGCGGCAACTCACGACACAAGCGTGGCAGGACAGCTTTTTTGCCCAAGGCCAGCGCAGGTTGCCCACATACTGGGACTGGTTAGCGGCTAATTTGCCGGCTTACAAGGGAGATGTAATTGCCTCAACTGCGTGTTTAGGCTCACAATTATCCCAAACAATTTTGCATGGGACACCGGCACAGGCGGTCGAACTAGTGGAACGATTCCGGTCATTATTTGGCACAGAAAATTTATATTTTGAAATTATGCCAGCTCAAACACCCGAACAGGTCACTGTTAATCAGGCTTTGGTTCAATTAGCTGCTCAAACGGGCATTAAGTATCTGATTTCCACTGATGCTCACTATGTTGATCTTCGTGATCAGGCTAGCCATACCACTTTTCTAAAGTCGGAAAATCAGGCTCGTGATGTGCAGAGTTTTTATTCTTATGCCTATTTGTTTTCGTTGACGGACTTACAAGAATATTTGCCCGCTGATGTCATCACGACTGGGACGAAGAATTCCTTAGAATTGTTAGACCAGATCGAATCGTATAGTTTAAAACAAACCCAAGAGATTCCAGTGATTCCCATCCCAGATTTTCAGCAGGTGGTGGCGAGCGAAATTCAGCTGAAACTCGCTGATTACCCTGCAGTGCAATATTTTTTGGAATCGAAGCAACAGGCTGACCAGTATTTCTTGCGATTAGTTGTTGATGCGATGCGGGCTAAAAAGCAACCGTTTGATGAACTTCATTGGTCTCGAATCGACGCAGAACTGAATGCCATTAAAGCTGTTAGTCAGTATTTAGGGGCACCCTTATCCCAGTATTTTTTAACGATGTGTCAATTGTTACGGTTAGTTTGGCAAACTGGTTCGTTAGTCGGTCCAGGCCGGGGGTCAGTTGGATGTTTTTACACAGCCTATCTGTTAGATATTACCCAGGTCGATCCTATCAAATATGAATTACCCTACTGGCGTTTTCTTTCGGCAGAGCGTGCGAACGACTTACCCGATGTGGATACTGATTCAGAGGGTGCCAAACGAGCTGATATTATTGAAGCGTTTAAAAAGTATTTTGGCAACGACCATGTTTTAAATTTCTGTACCTTTAATACTCAAGCGCCGGCTTCGACAGTTTTGACGGCTTGTCGGGGGTTGGGGGTCGATTGGAATGAGTCACGGAACTTAGTGAACTTATTACCCAAAGAGCGGATGGTTGCTTGGCCAATCAAGGATGCAATTTATGGGAATGAGAAACTTGGACGGCGACCAGCCGCAGATTTTGTGGTGGCAGTGGCAAAAATCCCGCGTTTGCAAGAAACAATGTTACAAATTGAAGGCTCAGTCCGTGGAATCTCGCAACATGCCTCTGGGGTACTGATCACCAATGAACCGTACACTGAGCATAATGCTATGATGAAAACTCAGTCGGGCTTGGAAGTTACTCAGTATGATGCGGATGATAGTGCCTATCAAGGTGGTTTAAAGTATGATATTTTAACCTTGAACGCCTTAGACCGGATCCACGAAGCGCTGCGACTCTTGTTGCGTGACCATCAAATCGAATGGCAGGGGAGCTTGAAAGCAACTTATGACAAATATTTCGCAGTTGATCAGTTGGAAATGGATGCGCCGGAAATGTATGACATGTTATTTAACGGGGAGATTCTGAATGCTTTTGAGTTTAGCAGTTTGACTGGACGGCGGACGCTGTTAAAGATGAACGCACGGACCTTTGATCAGTTGGTGGCCGCTAATGCTTTGATGCGGTTGACGGTCGCTAGTGGAGAACAACCAATTGACCGTTATCTGCGCTACCGTGATGATCTGACTGCTTGGGAAAAAGATATGCGAGACTATGGCTTGCAGCCAGACGAAATTAGTTTAATGCAGGAGCATTTACAGAAATTTTACGGAGTCTGCTATTCTCAAGAAACACTAATGGCGTTAACGATGGATCCTAAAATTACTGGTTTTAATTTGTTAGAGGCTAACCGTTTGCGTAAATCGATCGCGAAGAAAAACCAGCAGCTCTATCAACAAGAAAAAGAACATTTTTACGCCAAGGGGCAGGAATTAGGGACGTCAACTGCTTTATTAAATTATGTTTGGGAAACTTGTGCCGAGCCGGCAAAGTACTATAGTTTTAACTTGGCACATGGAACGACTTATACCCTAGTTTTAATGGTCGAAATGAATATCGCCTATCGTTTTGGTGCAGTTTACTGGAAAACGGCTTGTTTGTCAGTTAACAGTGGGATTTATGGCAAGGTCTTTACGACTGCTGATTACGCTAAAGTTAGTCGGGCGATTGGTCAACTGCCAGGTGCCGTGATGAACCCAGATATTAACCGCTCAGATTATGGCTTTCTACCCGATGACGAAAGTGGGCGGATTTTATTTGGTTTATATCCAATTGTCGGCATTGGTAAAGATGATGCACAAACCATCATCGAACACCGCCCCTACCAGTCGCTTAGTGACTTCTTGACTAAAACGAAGCTGACTCCTAAAAAAGTAGTGACTTTGGTTAAAGCAGGGTGCTTTGATAGTTTGAACGCCAATCGACGCCAAGTGATGATAGACTTGGTGCGTGAAATTACTCCGGTAAAAAAGAAGTTAACCACAGTCCAAGTCCAAAAGATTGCACAGGAGATTCCGGCAGAATATGCCGCTGAAGTTCAGCTAGTTTTGTTTCGTAATAAAATTACCGGGAGAAATAAGGTCCCAATGAATGACGCTATTCAACAAGGGTTTTTTGAACAATATGAAAAGTCTTATTCGGCTGCAGTCGATCATGGTTGGCAACTAGACGATGGCAAACTAGTGATTGATATCAAGCAGTTTGACAAATGGTATAACAAGCAGATCAAGGACTTAAAAGAGTGGCTGAAAACCCCGGCAGCGACCGAACTTGAAGCACACCAACAGATGCGGGAGTTTTGGCAAGAAAATTGTGCTGGTAACGACGCTTCTTGGGAGATGGAAGCTCTGTCGTTTTATGTTAAGCGCCATGAACTAGATTATACGACGATCCCGGCACTCTACCAGACGGTTGATTTTCAGAAGTTAGGCGACGAACCAACAGCGATTGGCTGGACTAGGGGGAAAGGAAGTCCACGGCCGCAATATCAACGAAATGTACTGGCGGGGACAGTCATTGATAAGGATCCACGAAAAAACATGGTCTTCTTATTGACAACAACAGGAATCGTGAATGTTAGATTAGGTAAATATAATTATCGTCAGTATGACAAACGAACCAAGGATAGTCAGTCGTGGTTAGAACGTGGAACCAAGCTCTTAGTGGTAGGCTATCGGAGAAATGGCGACTACTATGCGAGCGCCACGCAAAGTAAGTACAAAGCTCCAGTGATGAAAATTATTGGTTATGGAGACAAGGCTTGGGTTCAGGAAAAAAAGTAGTTTTCTCAGGTCAGTTAAAGCGTTCGCTTCGAAATGAAGTGGGCGTTTTTTAATGCAAATCGTCGCTTAAGTGGCGGAAAATAATGCGTAGTTTGTTAACGTGCTAAGCCTTCACATCAAAGTGAAAAAAATTCAGTAGGAATTATGCTATAATACAGTTATTATTATTCTAAGCAACTTTTAATCTTTGACCCCAGGTGGAGGGAGAATGAGGGTTGTGGTGGTAAAATTATTAGGCGAAAATCGTCAAGGAGGCTAAAGGAATGAGTTTTTCAAATCGTAAAATCATAGCGCTTTCGTTAACAGGCTTGACCCTGTTTTTGACAGCATGCAGTTCGGGTGAGCAGGGGAAAAAAGCTGATAAACAGGTTTTGAATTGGAACGAGCAGACTGAATTGCCAACGCTTGACCCCTCGTTAGCCACTGACGGTACTAGCTTTGACATGCTGAACAACAGTATGGACGGCTTGTATCGTTTGGGTAAGAAAAACAAAGTTACAGCTGGTCTAGCTGAAAAAACTAAAATTTCCGACCACGGGTTAAAATATACCTTTAACCTCCGCCCCAATACCAAATGGAGTAACGGCGACACTGTTACTGCTCAGGATTTTGTTTATGGCTGGCAACGGACGGTTGATCCAAAAACGAATTCCAGTTATGCATACTTATTTGATGGCATCAAAAATGCGAATGATGTGGCCAATGGGAAAAAGCCAGTCGATACCTTGGGGATCAAGGCCCCTAGCAAATACAAGCTGGTGGTCACTTTAGATAAACAGATTCCATACTTTAAACTATTAATGGGCTTCCCAATTTTCTTCCCGCAAAATGAAAAAGTTGTCCAGAAATACGGCGATAAGTACGGAACAGCCTCGAAATACATGGTTTATAATGGACCATTCAAAATGAAGTCCTGGACGGGAACGAACCTGAGCTGGAATTTGCAGAAAAATCCAACTTATTGGGATAAAAAGGCTGTTAAATTAGCGCAAATTAATTTTAAAGTCAACAAGAGTGAGACGACCTCATACAACCTTTATCAGTCCGGCAAATTGGATTATACTGAATTAAGTTCAGAGCAGGCGAAGGCCTTGAATAAAAAAGCGGGTTACCGGGTCATTCCTTCCGCCACAACCTATTATCTAGGTTTTAATAAGAAGCAGGGCAGTTTGAAAAATGAGAAAATTAGACAGGCAATCTCATACTCCATTGACCGCCAACAGCTGGTCCATAAAATTTTAGGACGGTCCGCAATCGAATCTAAAGGGATCGTCAGTGGCAAGTTAGCGTCGTATAAGGGCCAAGATTTCGCCGAAGCCGCTAAAACAACGGCGGGTGTGACTTATGATCCAGCAAAGGCCAAGACGTTGCTGAAAGAAGGACTTGCTGAAATTGGACAAAGTTCATTGAAGTTAGACCTGTTAACTGATGATACAGATGCCAGCAAGAAAAATGTTGAGTTTTTGCAGAGTCAAATTGAGGACCATTTGGACGGCAAAGTTAAAATTACCACCACGAGTGTCCCGTTTAAAACGCGGTTAGCACGGTCAACTTCAGGTGATTATGATCTAGTACTGCAATACTGGGGAGCTGATTTTGCCGACCCGATCACTTTCCTGCAGATTTTCTCCGGGGATAATCCATCGAAGACCGGCGGCTGGCAAGATCCAACCTTTGATAAATTGATCAAAGATTCAATGACGACGGATGCGATGAACCAAGGCAAACGTTGGGATGACATGATTAAAGCTTCAAAGATCCTGAGTGAACAACAAGTGATCGCACCACTGTATCAAAACAAGATCCCAGCTATGATCAACCCGAAAGTGAAGGGACTGATCATGAACACAGCTGGGGTGTCAAACAATTGGAAGTATACGTATATTAGCGAATGATTTAGAAGAACTGCAGCAGTTTGAAAAATTTTAACCAGCAAGGGTAACTAATGTGAAGTTGGCATTGGCGATCCTTGCTGATTAGTGTGAAGTAGGAGTTGAGCTAACCACTTTGTTCCGCTCTGTGATTGAAGTCGAGCTCCGTAAAGCAGCTCCTTTCCGCCTATCCAAGCCCAACCTTCAATGCCTAAACCGCATTAAAGGCCAGGCTTCGATAGTGCTCGGGAGCTAACCGCTTTGCTCCGCTCTGTGTATAAATATAGAAGGGATGCATTTAAATGGGCTTACAAAAACCTTTATTAGATCCAATTAGCGATACAAAACCAGGCAAAAATAATCTGATCACCGATGTTCCCGGTGTGCGCGTTGGACAACAAACTATTATTACTGATCGGTTAAAAACTGGGGTGACCACAATTTTGCCGACAACAGAAAACATTTTTGAAAATAAGTTAGCTGCAGCTGGCTTAGTTATTAATGGTTTTGGCAAAAGTACGGGCCTGATTCAGGTCGAAGAACTCGGGACGTTGGAAACTCCCATCGTTTTGACTAATACATTGTCAGTGGGAGTTGCTTATAATTACCTGGTAAAAAAAGCTCTGGCCGAAAATCCTCAGATCGGCTTAGAAACCGGCACCGTTAACCCACTCGTGATGGAGTGTAACGATGGCGCCGTCAATAACATCCGAGACTTAGGCGTGACTGAAGCTGATATTGAAGCTGCATTTGCTAACTGCAGCGAACAGTTTGAAGAAGGCTGTTTTGGCGGTGGAACTGGGATGTGCTGTTACGACTTGAAAGGCGGCATTGGTTCAGCTTCTCGCCAAATTGAAATTGATGGACAGACCTTTACCTTGGGTGTGTTGGTCATGTCAAATTATGGCTACGTTTCTGATTTGAACATCTACGATCAGCCAATTGGCCAGCAAATTAGTCAGTTAGATGAATATCATAAACGTGATGAAGATGGCAGTATTATTACGATCATTGCCACGGATATTCCCTTTAATTCGCGACAACTCAAGCGGATCGCCAAGCGTTCCAGCGTTGGAATCACTCGGACTGGTTCGTTTATTGGCAATGATTCAGGGGAAATTACCCTGGCCTTTTCAACTGCCAACCAAATCAAACATGAACCTAAGCACCAGTTGATGACACACCAAGCTATTTCAGATGATCAAATGGACCGTTATTTTCGGATGACAGTGTCTGCCGTGGAAGAAGCTATTATTAGCTCATTAGTTCATGCCACGACGACGATCGACCGCAAAGGACAACAGCGTTTGAGTTTGACAGATGCCTTAAAGAAAGTCGCAAACAAGGATAGTGCAGCGGCTCCTCAAATCGCGAAACTCCAAGCACAGTTGGGGTTAGAAACGTCATTCGCTTAATTTGACCGGTAAAGTGGAGAAAAAAATGTCAGACAAACAAAATCTCAGCCGCAAAATAACCTTACTAGGAATTTTGACCGCTTTATGTACCGTTGTACGTTTGGTGGTCATTCCTTTGCCAAATGTCCAGCCGGTGACTGCTATTTTAATGTTAGTCAGCTTGAATTGGAGCGTGGGGGCGGGATTAGTGCTGGCGACTTTAACGATGCTGGTTTCAAATCTTTTCTTGGGCTTTGGTTTATGGACGGTTCCGCAAATTGCGGCCTACCTGGTTTGTATCTTAACCGTTGGCGTTATGCAAAAATTTCTGCCTTTAAAGCAACATTTGTGGCTGCAGATCTTACTTTGTACTGCATTGGGTTACGAATATGGCTGGTGTGTCAGTTTGGGTCTTGCAATTTTAGGCTCAGCTCCAGCTTTTTGGCCGTATTGGCTTAGCGGATTATTATTCGATACTTATCATGCCATGGGAAATTTGGTCTTTTATCCCTTGCTTGCGCCTGTGCTCTCAAAGCTGCTCCAAAAATATTTAACTAAATCGTTAAATTAAATCAGACCCTAACAGCTGATTTTTTATGCTAAAAATGGTAAATTTAAATTACGTACTTTTTAGAAGCGGCTCGTGTGAAAACACACAGCATAAGAGAGGAGTTTGAGATGTTAGACCTCAAAAATATTAAGAAATATTATACGGTGGGAGATACGACCACCAAAGCGTTAGATGACGTGTCAATTTCCTTTCGAGAAAAGGAATTTGTTTCGATTTTAGGTGCAAGTGGTTCGGGTAAAACCACCATGTTAAACATGATCGGCGGCTTAGACCGTTACGATTCAGGGGACTTGGTGATTAACGGCCAGTCCACCAAAACCTTTAAAGACAGTGATTGGGATGCTTACCGGAATAACTCTGTGGGCTTCATTTTTCAAAATTACAATATTATCACTCATTTAAGCATTATTGATAATGTGACGATGGGGATGACCTTGAGTGGAGTTGGCAGTGAAGAAAAAATTACCAAGGCCAAAGAGGCGTTAGTCCGCGTTGGTTTGGAAAAGCATATGAATAAGAAACCAGCCCAACTTTCTGGTGGCCAGTTACAGCGGGTTGCGATCGCGCGGGCTCTGGCCAATGACCCAGAGATTTTGCTGGCGGATGAACCAACGGGAGCTTTGGATACTGAGACCAGCCATGAGATCATGGACTTGATCAAGGAATTAGCCAAGGACCGTTTGGTAATTATGGTGACACATAATCCGGAACTGGCTGAAGAATATTCTGACCGGATCATTCGTTTTAACGATGGGGTCGTTTTAGATGACTCAGACCCTTATCAAAGCGGGGAAGTTAATGAAGATTTCGAACTCAAACGAACCAAGATGAGTTTTTGGACGGCTTTGAAACTGTCCTTTACTAACATTAAGACTAAAAAGGGTCGGACCTTCTTGACGATGTTTGCCTCTAGTATCGGAATCATTGGGATCGGGATCGTCTTGGCTTTGTCGAATGGTTTCCAAAAACAAATCGACAGCACACAATCTGAGACACTTTCCCAGTTCCCAGTCACGATTTCTCGAGTAGGGTTAGATTCACAAGCAGCAATGCAGTCGCAAGCCAGCGGCAAGAATAACTTTGCGAAGGGCCAATCGGTCACAGCGAAGAAGAGTGCGGCTGAATCGGCACAACATATTAACAAACTTGATCAAAAGTACGTTGATTATGTCCAAGATATTAAAAAATCAGCTGCCAAAGATCTGGCCTTTAGTTACACAACTGGATTTAACTTAGTTCGTCAGGTCGACGGCAAGTACCAGCCAGTTACTTTTTCTAACCAAGACCAATCTCAGGCACAAGGACAAATGGGTGACCCTAGCGCCGTAGTCGGAGTTGGTGGTGCTGTTTATCCGACTGACCGTCAGGGGAAGATGAGTTTCTTACACCGAAACTACCAAGTTTTGGCAGGTAAATATCCACAGAAGAAGACGGACCTGATCTTGATTGCTGATCAACACAATAATGTTAATTTGAATGCACTCAAGAACTTAGGCTTTGACGTTAAAAATGACCAAAACCTAAAGGCTTCTAAGCTAATTGGGACTAAGGTCAAATTAGTGGCCAACGATGATTTTTACCAGAAATTACCAACGGGGACGTTTGTACCGGCAAGAGACTATGCTCAAATGGCGAACTCTAGCCGGGCTAAGACTTTAACTGTGACTGGGATCTTACGGACGAAGTCGAAAAACTCTGACGGCTTGCTGGCTAATGGAGTGGCCTATAATGATCGTTTAACCAAAGAAGTGGTTGACCAAAACAAGAATTCCGCAATTGCGACTGCGCAACGGGCTAGCCAACAAAATGTCTTGACCGGTCAGCCGATCAAGGCCGGAACACAACCTGATCTAATGGCTTACCTGGGCGCTGCAAGTGTACCAAGCACGATTCAAATTTATCCAAAGAGTTTCAAGGAAAAAGACCAAGTGACTGATTATTTGGATAAATATAACCATGGCAAATCGGCGGATGACAAAATTGTCTACAACGATTTAGCCGGCAATATTAGTTCTTTAACTGGCGGCTTAATGGATGCCATTACGTATGTCTTGATTGGTTTTGCGGCCATTTCATTGGTAACTTCAATGATCATGATCGCAATTATCACCTATACGTCTGTTTTGGAACGGACCAAGGAAATTGGGGTCTTGAAGGCACTGGGAGCACGAAAGAAGGATATTACTCGAGTCTTTGATGCTGAAACCACGATTTTAGGTGTCGGCTCTGGGATCTTAGGGGTATTGATCGCGTGGTTGATCACCTTCCCAGCTAATGTGGTCTTGGAAAAGGTCACAGACTTAAGCAATGTGGCTCAACTGAATCCATGGCACGCAGTACTTTTGATCATCATCAGTACGATCCTGACAGTGTTGGGCGGCCACGTTCCTGCACGAATGGGTTCGAAGAAAGACGCAGCAATTGCGTTAAGATCTGAATAAAGAATTTAAAGATTTACCAGCTAACATTTAAGCATGGTCGGCTCACTGAAGCTGACCATCGCCTTACATAGAACGAGTTAACTGGCAACAAGAGGAGAAATTATGGCGGAAAATAGATTGAAACATGGAATCAGTACAACTGGACTGATCGCACTTGGTTCAGGCGGAGTGATCGGTAGTAGTTGGATTTATACAAATAGTCAGTTTTTTAAGCAGTATGGTGCCGGCGGAGAAATTTTTGGCCTCCTGACCGCATCTGTTTTAGCGATTTTGGTGTCCCTATCCTTTGCGGAATTATCGACGATTTATCCGAAGGCCGGTGGGGAAGTTGTATATGGATATGAAGCTTTTGGCAAAAAAGGCGGCCTGTTTGCCGGTTGGGCGCTGCTTGGTTCATATTTAAGTGCGTTAGCATTTTATGTCACAGCTTCTAGTTTCTTATTAGGTGAGATCTTCCCTCAAATTGCTCGAGGCCCGTACTATACGTTTGCGGGGGCCAGAGTTCATTATAGTGAATTGATCATTGGGGTGTTGATCACGCTCTTTATCTTTGCAATCAACTATTTGGGCGCCCAATTGACCAGTAACGTTCAAATTGTATTGTTTGCTTTGTTGATCATCTTAGGTTTAGCGTTAGTGGTCGTGGGCTTTTCTCACGGATCAGTCAGCAACTTTAGTCCGTCCTTTTATGAACATCAAGCTAAGACACCAGCGAT
This sequence comes from Ligilactobacillus pabuli, assembly GCF_022836475.1. Lineage (GTDB taxonomy): Bacteria > Bacillota > Bacilli > Lactobacillales > Lactobacillaceae > Ligilactobacillus > Ligilactobacillus pabuli. Next base: position 51,962 of record NZ_BQXH01000016.1, read on the forward strand.
TTTCCGCTTCATTTTGCCAGCGATGACCTTCTTAACTGGCTGGGAATCAATTGGTGTAATGGCCGAAGAGGTTAAAACACCGGCTCATAAAATTGGTAAGATCATTATTTTGTCAATTTCAATTGCGGCCCTGTTTTATATTACCGTCCTTTTGTCATCAGCTTGGGTTTACCCATGGAAAGAAACGGCTACGATGCAAATGGGCTCGATCGATGCGTTTAAAGCTGCTGGGTTCCCTAAATTGGGGACTGCCGCTTATATTATCGCCTTTTTGGGCTTAGGAACTAGTTTCTTGGCACTGTTTTCTGCAGCGCCACGCCTGATTTTTTCATTGGCACAAAAAGAAATTTTGCCGAAGTTTTTTGCAGAGATCCATCCACGTCATGGAACACCAGCACGTGCTGTTTGTTTGACACTTGTTTTGGTCTTAGGACTAGGCTGGATGGGCAAAGGTGCACTAACTTACTTCCTAGACATTGGTGGTTTCCTAACAGCTTTAGCTTGGGGGATCAATGCCTTTAATCTTCGTAAAATTCGGAAGATCCACCCAGAACTTAAAGGCGGCTTTAGAAACAAACATCTTTTCTTGCCAACGTTGGGCGGAGTGATTGCCATCGTGATCGCTTTGGCAACGGTAATTCCTGGGACTGCTGTTTCATTGGTTTGGCCATATGAATACGTGATCTTAGGAGTATGGATCGTGATCGGGTTATTAGCATTTTTCACTAGTAAAAAAGCATAATTTGTAGAAATCAAAACTGCTCGCTTGACAACTAACTATTGTCGGGCGAGCAGTTTTTTAGTGCGCCCGGCATGGGCAGTAACTAGGCGGTGCAAGTCCGCTGTGAGCCGTAGTGGTCGGTATCACGAGTCGAAGACAAGGGTGTCTATCGCGAGGTAGAATCTGA
>NZ_BQXH01000017.1:0-25660 GCF_022836475.1 Ligilactobacillus pabuli
GCTGGCCCCAGCCACACACCCCAACACTTTAAACTAGCTATCAAAGTATAAAAAAAGAACTCCACCTTTAAGATAGAGTTCCAAGGACCATCAACACTATTTGACAAAGTCCCAAAATTAAAAGGCAGCCACAGTGAAAATCAGCTGTGGCTGCCTGGAAAATTGTAATTGGTTGTCAGAAAATTAACACGGACATGCGCATGATCGCAACTGACTGGTTACAAGTTTGCCGTTCTTTTAGCCAGTCTCGGTCTGACTGGTTACAAGTTTGCTCTTCTTTTAGCCAGTTTCGATCCAACTGGTTACAAGTTTGCCGTTCTTTTAGCCAGTCTCGGTCCAACTGGTTACAAGTTTGCTCTTCTTTTAGCCAGTCTCCCTGTTTGGCCCTTTCTTTCACGATTTTGGGACCAGACTCGTCCTGTTTGGCCCTTTCTTTCGCAATCTTAGGGCCAGACTCTTACACTGGCTCATACTTTGTCCGACTTTGCTCCAGAGTAACTTACTCTGGCTCTTTCTTTGCCTGACTTTGCTCCAGAATGGCTTGCTCTGGAGTCTTCTTCTGCAATCTTAGGGCCAGACTAATCTTCCTGCCTTAATTTACAAATTTAAAGACTGCCTCAGGCTGACCCGTCAGGTAGTGGACAATATTTTTGCAGGAGATCTCTTGCAGCTTGCGCAAAGACGTTTGTGAATAAAAGGCGGCGTGCGGCGTGACCAACACATTCTCGCGTCCCAGCAAAGGATGGTCGGCCAACTGCGGGTGCTCATCAGCTAGCACATCTAAAGCGGCACCCCGCAGCTGACCCTCATTCAAGGCAGAAATTAGGTCGGCCTCCACTACGCTTGCGCCCCGCGCCATGTTCAAGAAATACGGGTGGTGTTCCATTTGAGCAAAGCAAGCCTGGTCAAAGAAGGCAACGTTCGTCGCATTCAAGTTCATGTGGTTAGAGATCACATCAGCTTGCTGCAAAAGCGGTGCGGGCGTAGCACACATTTCCACACCCGCCACCTGCTGAATAGTCTCCGGGTCATAGGCCAAGACGTGCATTCCTAAGGCCAGCGCCTTACGAGCGACGCATGCCCAAATTTTGCCGAGTCCAAAAATTCCCAGCGTCATCTCTGACAAACGCGGGTTGCAAGCGGGATAGTCGTAAGCCCACTCCTTCCGGCTTTCCACCGTATGGATGTATGGCCGAATATTTTTAACCAGCGTCAACATTTGTGCGATGGTGAATTCAGCGACGTCTTCCGTGCAATATTCACCCACACAACAGACCTTGACTTGCCGGGCCCGAGCTGCATTAAGGTCGACGTTATCATAACCGGTCGCGTTGACCGACACTAGCCGTAAGTTCGGCGCGGCAGCTAACAACTGCGCGTCGACCGGGATAAATCCGGTCAGTAAGGCCGTCGCATCGTGCAGCACCCTGGAAAATTCTGCTTGTTTTCCAGGGTCATACTCATAAACTACTACCTCTGCCCCTGGCAATCCCGCAGTCAAAATAGCCCGTTCCAGCTCGTGGGTCGGCATCAGCGAATCCTTGAAATCCGCGATCACAATTTTCGTCATTATTTATCCCGACTTGCCAACCGCCAAATTAGGACGGCGAGCCCGATTCCGACTGCCACGTAAAATGGACGACGCGCGTTGATTTCAATATCCAAAGTTTCTGGGGTCTTGTTAGTCTTAACATCAAAAAATTTCATGGATTTCTTCTCCTTTGGTTGTGAAAAAACTGCTTCCTTCTATTGAGAAGAAAACAGCTAATTTTTAATCAATTAAATCGTGTAAACGAGCAATGCGCTCCTCTAACGGTGGATGGGTGTCCAACAAGTTAGTCAGTCTGAATTTCCGGCGCTTGGGCTCCGCCAACCCCTGCTTTTTCATCTGCTTGACGTCTTTTTCAGACAGCGGGGTCCGAAAACACAGTGTCGCTGCCTTACTATCGGCGTAGGAACTCGGGACTTGGTCTTCTTGCAGCTTAGTTAGTGCATCGATCAGGCCCTGCGGATTTTGGGTCATGTCCACGCCCGAAATGTCGGCCAAACTTTCACGCTGACGCGATAAAGCCAGCTGCATCAAGGTTGCGACCGGTACACCGATCAGCTGGATCAGCCAGCCGCCGATCAACATGACCAAACCGATGGCCGCGCTGCTTTTATTGCTATCGCGGTCGTCGTCATCATCGTCATCCCAACTGCCAAACCACAACATACTCTCGCCAATTTCAGCCAGCCAGTAACCGGCACCAGCAATAAAACTAGTCAGGGCCACGGCGATCGAACCGGAGCGAATGTCATAGTTTTTGATGTGCGACATCTCGTGGGCTAAGACACCCTTGAGTTCTTCACGGTCCATTAACTCCAGCAAGCCACGGTTGACACCGATCGCCGCATGTTGCGGATCACGGCCAGTCGCAAAAGCATTGGCTTCTTGGTCATCGATCAAATAGACCTCAGGGGTGGGGATCTCCGCGGTGATTTGGAGTTCGTCAATAACATTGAGCAACTGTTTTTCCGCCAAAGATGCATTCTCTGGGTCCAGCCGTCTGCCATGCACCGATCCCATAAACACACTGGTCGTATTATAGTAAACAAACAGCGAATAGGCCACGGCCGCTGCCAGAAAAAGGCCCGCAGTCAGCCAAACAATGGTCCAATTAGTCAGTGAGTCATCCGAGCTGATCCAGGCGACCAGCCAACCGACAAACAGACCAATCAGTGTCACTAAGACGCTAAAGCCGACCAGCACGAGGGTCGAATTGCGTTTATTGTGCGCAATTTGTTCTTCAATGGTCATTTGTTAGTCGCCGCCTTAAAATTTAACTTGCGGAGCTTCCCGTTGTGTTTCGTCCGTGATTACTTCCAAGTTCTGCTTAACCGTGAAATTAAACATCTTAGCCACCAAGTTTGACGGGAAGACTGTGACGATATTGTTGTAAGCCAAAATGTGTTTGTTATACATTTGCCGGGCTGCAGCGACCTTGTTTTCGATCGTTGTTAACTGTTCTTGCAAATTCAAAAAGTTGGTGTTCGCCTTCAATTCTGGGTAGTTTTCCGCTACAGCAAACAAGTTTCCTAAGGTGTGACTCATTTGTTGGTCAGCCTTAGAACGTTCATTCATATCCAAGTTAGAGTTTCCGACCTTGCTGCGCATTTCTGTTAGTTTGGTGAAGGTCTCTTGTTCGTGCTTGGCGTAGCCTTTAACGGTCTCCACGACGTTTGGGATCAGATCAGCCCGGTATTTGAGCTGAATGTCGATCTGCTTTTCTGCCGTGTCGATGCCGTTGTTAGCGCGTTGGAGCTTGTTATAGCTGGTCCATAAATAAATCCCGATAATCGCTACGATTGCAATTAAAATTATCCATACCATGATTCTCATCCTTCCTTCTTCGTACCTAACTTAGATTGTAGCAAAACTTCACTGCAAAAAGCTATTTTGACGCCTTTTAAAATTGCGGGATAACTCCATTTCCACTAAATCTTGGGACTTGCAGTTGCCCAGCCCGCAACTGAAATTCTGGTTGAGCATAATCGTAGGCGAAATAGCGGTCCGTTGCAGACAAGTCACCCGGAAAAGCAAATTCCGCTAAACTAGCCAACGCTAAATTGGTGGCGCGCCCCACTCCGCCTTCGACCATCCCGCCACACCACAATGGAAAGCCTTCTGTCCGGTGGGCCGCAACTAGCTGAAGGGCCGGTGTTAAATCACCTAAGACGCTAGACTTCATCGAGATAATTCGACGCTCTCCTGCCCGGATCGCCCGCACAGCATCTGCGACAGACTCAATTGGTTCATCGTAACAGAGGTCCGTTTGCAGCTGACTTTGTAAGTTAGCGGTCGCTTGCTGAGCGTTTCTGGCAAATGGGTCCTCTAACATTGTCAGACCTAAAGCGTCAATTTCTGTCGCCAAAGCCGCAGCCGGTGTCAGTGAACCATTCGCATCCACACACAGTTTCGTCGTGGGAAAAGCTTTTCTAACCGCAGCGATCCGCTTTAAGTCAGTGTTACCATGAACCTTCAGCTTAATTCGTCCATAGTTGGCGGCTTGTGCCTGTCGCACACTCTGACATGTTTGTGCTAATGATTGAATCCCCACACTAATTCCCACTGGAACGTCTGGCTGCCAAGTCGTCTGAGCACTAGTTGCCAAGACTTGCGCTAACGGCTGCCCCTGACGTTTGGCATAGAGGTCCCAAACTGCCGAGTCCACAGCCGCTTTGGCCAACTGATTATCTTTGACTGGATCCATCCGGCGGTATAACTCTTCCGGCTGGTCAAACTCACGGTCCGTGACCAGGTCCGCCAAAACCTCCGTGATGATCCAGCGCGCGGTGACTTGCATTTCACTGGTGTAAAATGGCCGAGAAAAGGCTTCAAGTTCTCCATAGCCATGCATACCAATTTCATCTTCTAGGCCAACCACCGTTAATTCACGGGTCGTTAAAGTTTCATGACTGGAGACAAAGGGCTGTTTCAATTGCAAACTAACTGGATGCAGCCGGACTTTAACGATTTTCATCTTTACTGCTCTCCTTTCAAAATCCGCAGGTAAGCAGCCGGTTGTTCCTGATGAACATTATGGCCCGCTCCCGTGACAACGACCCGCTTAGCGTCGGGGATCAACTCAGCCATTTTAGCCGTGATTCGCTGAAATTTCTGGTCCAGCTCACCCGCAATTAAAGTTATCGGACAAGTTAGTCCTCCTAGTCTATCCCAGAAGTTCGGCATCGCACCGGTCCCCATCCCGCGCAAACTAGCAGCGAGTGCCAGTGGATCTTGTGCCAGTCGTTGGGTCCGGATCGCAGCTTGCTGTTCTTCTGGCAGTTGTCTTTGCGAAGCAAAAAGCGGCAAATTTTCCCAGTGAGCAATAAATTTAGTGAACAGCTCACGCTCCAACTGTCGGGCTTGTAGTTCATCTTTTTCCACCCGCTGCCGCCGTTGATGGTCATCAGCAATGCCTGCCGTCGAGCTTTCTAAAAATAATTTACCGACTAATTCAGGATAGCCCAAGGCAAAACCCAACGCTAACCGCCCACCCATCGAGTAGCCAACTAAATTGACGTGGGTAATTTCCAACTGCGCCAAAATTGCCGCCAGATCCGCGGCTTGCTGAGCCAGATCGTAATCCCACGGATCGTGGCTGGCAGTCGTTTGCCCGTGTCCCAACAAATCTACGGTAAGCACCTGACCTGTCAAACCAGCTGTGACCTGCCCAAAATCCGCGTGAGAGCCCATAAAGCCATGCAGCAAGAGCCACGTTGGCTGTCCAGAACCTTTTTGCTCAACCAAATATTGCTGTCCATTGACCTTAATTTTCATCGAAGATTTTCTCCACTTGTTTTGCGACCTGTGCTTTTAAACGATTCTGTTCGTCAGGGACGATTGCTCGTTTGACAGGCACCTCAACGATCGTTAAGCCCTGGGGCTGGCGCTGAATTTCTGCAGCCAGTTGCTTGGCATCAGTGACCTGCACGTATTTGGCAGCATAAAACTGGGCTAGTGCTGGCAAGTTTAAATCAAGTGGTGTTCCAAAGACTTTTTCGAACTGAGTTTTTTCTTGATACTGCGGCAAAATCGAAAAGATCCCGCCACCATTATTATTTTGCACGATGATCGTTAAATTCAAAGCATATTGTCGTGCCATCATTAAACCAGTCAAGTCATGGAAAAAGGCTAAATCACCAATATACAAATAATTTGCGCGAGAGTGGGCTGATACCCCGAGGGCAGTGGAGTTGACCCCATCGATTCCATCGGCACCTCGGTTGCAGAGGACCTTGATCCCGCTTATTTGTGGTCGGAACTGCTCGTCAATATCTCTGATTGGCATCGAGTTGCTGACAAAGAGTGTCGATTCTGCTGGCAGATTGTCGCCAATCACGCGGGCAACAGCTGGCTCTGTTAATTCTGCTTGCTGCGTATTTTCTCGCAAAGTCTTAGCCACTGTTTGATCCAACCGTTGCCACTGTGCTAACCAAGCCAGCGTCGCACCGGTTAATTCACTCAATTGTGGTAAAATTTGCTCCGCACTCGCTGCGATCACGGTCGTCGTGCTCAAGGAATGGTCGCGCCAACCGCGGTCAGCGTCTAAATAGACAACGGGTGCACTCTTTTGGGCCAACCAATTTGTAAGTGGTGCAGAAACTAGTGTCGCGCCAGTTCGTAAAATGACCTCCGGCTGGAGAGTTTGTGGCAGTTGGGAGACGGCCTTAAAGAGAGAGTCGCCAGTCGTTAGTGCATTGGTAAAACCTCTTACGCCAGAAAGCGGGTCAGCTAAAATCGGCCAGTTCATCTGTTCTGCAAAAGCGGCGATCGCAGCCGCGTTTTGTTGGCCATCGGTGACTGGTCCAGCGACGATCAGGCCTTTTTTGCCAGCGAATAAATTTGTTAGTTGTGCTTGCGCTTCCGCTGGTAAACTAGCAGTCAGCTGAATTTGCGTGGGCTGGCTTGGTGTTGTGACGGGCACTTGTTTCAAGTCAGGCATCAACGGCTTACGCAAAGGCAAGTTCAAGTGCACCGGTCCACGGGGATGGGCTAAAGCAATCGACACAGCCTTACGAGCGACATAGGTCGTATAAGCTAGTTCCTGGTCTGTTGCGGCTGCACTTGGAGCTGGCAACTGATAGGAGACTTTGACCGCTGAACTATACATTTTAGGTTGATCCAACGTTTGCGGGGTCCCGATCGCCTGTAATTCTGGTGGTCGATCCGTCGTTAAAACGACCAACGGAAGATTGCTGGAATTTGCTTCCCAAATAGCAGGATAGTAATTAGCCGCTGCAGTTCCTGAGGTACAGACCAGTAAGACTGGCTGACTACTCGCTTTTGCCAGACCGAGGCCAAAAAAGGCGGCTGAACGTTCATCAACGTCTAGATACAACTTAATTTTCCCCTGGTCCTCTAACTGACCTAGTAAAATTGCGACTGGTGTTGAACGTGAGCCGGGAGATAAAACAACCTGCTGAATTCCACTGTCTTATAAGGCAGCCAATAATCCATGGACACGCTCAGTTAATACTGTTTGAATCTCTTTCATTCTGATTAAATACTCCTTTAAAACTCTAATTGACTACAAAAAACTAGCTGCCAATGGATAAGCAACGACTGACATCACAAGGATCACGACCACTAACAAAACTAAGCCATATTTCATTAGGCCAGCAGTATTGATCCAACCTGAGCCACTCGCCGCAGCTGTTGCAGGCATGGCCGATGGAGCAGCAATTCCTGTTGACGCAACCATTCCTAGCACGCAAGCCAAGGCAGCCACGTTTAATTTGCCAGTCGCTAAAGCAGTCGGAACCGCTAAAGAAACTACAACTTGAACCGTCATAATATGGGAAGAAAAACTACTTTCCAATGCCGCCCAAACGATGAACAAAACTACGATCAATGCCAATGACTGCCCCTTGATCAAAGAACCCATGCCAAACTGCACGACCTTTAACAAACCAACTTTAGGATTAGTCAAAGCAGCTCCCAAAGCCAAGGTCCCAGTCGACATTAACAGGGTTGGCCAAGAAACACCCTGACCCAGTGCCTCTTTCAAGTTCAACAGTGGTCTTCCTTCAATGTTTAACACAGCCAAAACCACGGTTCCAACTAACGGAGGAAAGGCATTCCCATACTTAGTTAAATCAACGGGAATTCCTGGCCACAACGTTTTTAATGGTTCGGGTAAGATCCAGGCTAAAACAACTACGATAAAAATTCCAATGACCCACTTTTCTCGCCGTGTCAAACGTTGGGCAAAGACATCTGCAAAATCATTTTTAGTAAGGCGTTTGAACTTTGACATGTCTGGCTTGAACAATAACTTCCACGCTAGGATCACGAGTACAAAAATCAGCAAACCAGCGGGTACTGCAAATTTCATATAAGCAAAGTTACCGACAGTAATTTGCGTGAGCGACTTTAAAATTCCCAGCGCAATCACCGGATAAACGTGGGCAATCGGGGTCATTCCGGCCGCTAAGCAAGTAAAAGCCACTAAACCGACCATTAATAGTCCAGCAAACTCTTCGCCCTTTTGCAATTTCAACAGCTGCAAGATTTCTTCCAAAATTGGCAGTAATAAGAAAAACAGAATCGTTGGTGATAAAAACAGTCCCAGCAATAAAATGACGGCAAAAAAGGAAACAGTAAAACTCCACGGTCCCCTTTGCGCGAAACGATTTGTGACAAATAAGACTGCGATCCGCTTGATCATGCTTGTTTGCGACAAAGTATAGGTCACGATAAACGTGAACAACAGGAACAAGAATGTACTATTCCCAAATGAGCTGGTGAAGACGGTGTCCGGACCAATTGCCGGAATCAGTGCCAATAAGGCCAGACTTAGCAAACTTGGCCAGGAAATATCAACCGTCAACCACAAGAAAAGTGTGCCAAGAAAGGTTCCTGCCACCTTCACTGCATCAGCGGACATGCCGCCCCAACTGCCTGAAAACCAAAAAACAGCAATAATCGCTAGACCTACTAGCGTTTTGCCGTCGATAAATCTCTTATTTTCCACTTCTAAAATCTCTCTCTTTCTATGTAAAATACGAGCTGAATTTACGCCTTCTTTCTAAAGTTCGTATTTTAGTTAATACTGACAATTCTAACACTATTTAACTCAAATACTATTAAAAATTTTTTTCTAGCTTAAGAAGTGAACTTAGCGAGACTTTGTTCAGTAGAAGTTTCGTTTGAACCTTCCTTTGCCGATCTTGGGGCCAGACTGCTTTCGTTTGGACCTTCCTTTGCCCATCTTGGGGCCAGACTGCTTTCGTTTGGACCCTCCTTTGCCCATCTTGGGGCCAGACTGCTTTCGTTTGGACCTTCCTTTGTCAATCTTGGGGCCAGACTGTTTCTGTTTGGACCCTCCTTTGCCCATCTTGGGGCCAGACTGTTTCTGTTTGGACCCTCCTTTTGCGATCTCAGGCCAAATTAAAAAGCTGACCGTCTCCCATTTGGCAGGAAACCGTCAACTCAGCTCAATCTATTAACTTAAATACTTCTTCGCAAACCGTTCATAAAACTCTGCAGCAGCTAAATACTCGGCGACGTCCACGTATTCATCGATTTGGTGGACCGAATCATTACCGGGACCAACGACCAGCATTGTCGGTGCGGTCGGACTTTTGACAAAATTAGAGGCATCGGTGGCGCCGGGTTCCCCGACAACTTTGACGGGATGCCCCACAATTTCGGTCAACATCGTCTGCGCTGTCGTAACATACTCGCCAGCAATTTCACCATTGACTGCCTCGCCTAAATAATCGTACTGCAAATCAAAGCGATGCTGCGGCAGCTGATTTGCTTGCGCCACTACATCCTCTAAAATTGCCTGGATCTCCGCCACCGTATAGAGCGGATTGATGCGAATATTTCCGCGTGCCGTAATTTTACCCGGAATACTGTTGACCTGGTCGCCGCCTGAGATCATCGTCACATTGTGCACGACTGGCCCCAACGTTTCGTGGATCCGGGGCAGGTTTCTCAATTTGTCATTGGCCAACGAAATAAAATCCAGCATATTATCTAAAGCATTGATCCCGGCACCAGCTTGGGAGCTGATAGCAACCTTTCCATAGGAAGTGATCGTGTAATCAATATCGCCGTTGCTGGCGTACACAACGTTCAAATCGGTCGTATCTTCGCCAATTACTAAGACATCCAAATCATCCACATAGCCTTGCTTGGTTAGTTCCTTAGAACCCCACATGCCAGTTTCTTCGCCGACCGTCGCTAACAAGCGTAACTCGCCATGCAGTGGTATGTTCTCGTCTAGTAAGGTCAAAAATGTCCCGACCATCCCAGCCAAACCACTTTTCATGTCAGTCGTGCCGCGTCCGTACATTTTAGTATCGTGGTCGTAGAGTTTGCCAGAGAATGGATCGTCGTGCCAAGCGGACCGGTCGCCTAAATTAACGACATCCATGTGGCCCGAAAATCCGAGCGTAAAGTCTCCGTCCAGCGGTCCAATTGAAATCACGACACTTTCACGGTCACCCTGATAAGGTACACGCGTAAAACGCACCCGTTTGCCATAGGGAGCAAATAATTTTGCCAAATAATCAACGACCTGTTTTTCATGATCATCGATTGTTTCAATTTGGATCAAATCCTGCAACAACTTGATTTGTTTTTCTTGATCCATTTTCTGGTCTCCTTTCATAATCTCAACTTACAACAATGCCAATACTACCAAATACCCGCAAGAAATCAGCAACAGTCCAACGGCCATCTTCCAGACCCACTTCCACCACACGGAAATATTGATGTGCGCGATCTGCATGGCACCTACGACCACGGCGGAAGTTGGTGTCAGCATGTTGATCAAACCTGAAGCAGCTTGGTAGATGCTGACCACAACGTTTGATTCGACTCCGGCAAAGTGGCCCATCGGCCCGATGATTCCCATCGTAGCAGCCGCTAAGCCGGATGTTGATGGAATCAGGAAAGTCATTGGCAAATAGAAAACATAAGTGGCCAAGGTGTACATCACCTTGTTTGAGCCTTGCAAAGCCAATTCACCCCAGTGTAAGACGGTATCAGTTAACAAACCGGCATCCATCACAACTTGGATTCCCCGGGCTAATGCAACCACGATGGCAACACTTGCGAAATCTTTGACGCCATTCATGAAATAATCCACAAATTCTCCTTCCGGCATGTGATAGACAAATTTGATCAAGATCGACATTCCGAAAAACAGCATCGTAATTTCATTAAAATACCAGTTCCCGAAAGCAACCATGTTTCTACCCAAAACTGTTCCAACAATTGGCAGGTCTTGCAGCCAATTTACCACCGACGTAAAAATCGTCCAGTGCGGATTGATTGTTTGCCAAGGAACTAAACCGACGATCATGATCACAAAGGTGGCCGCAAAAATCCAGAGCACGTGCTTTTGCCCACTCGTCAGCTTAGGAACTTCATCGCTGGGCTCCAACTCGGCTCCGTCTTCACTACCATACAGGATGGACTTCGTTGGGTCCTTTTCGATCTTAGATGCGTAGTGGTAGATGTACCAAATTGAAAAACTCAGTGTGATTACCAACAATAGCAAGCGGGATAACAACCCATCGCCCATCGAAATATGGAGTGTCTGAGATGCCACCCCTGTCGCAAACGGATTAACCGTCGATGCCAAGTTACCAACCTGGGTCCCCACCAGTGGGACCGCCACAGCAACGATGGCATCCAACCCCATCGCCTGCATAATGGGGATCAGCAGTGGATAAAACGCCATCGTTTCTTCGGACATGCCAAAAGTTGAACCACCCAGCGCAAACAACAATGTTAACAGCGGAATCAACATCTTCTTTTGTTTGGCATACTTTTGCACTAAAACCTTGATTCCATCATTTAAAGCATTGGTCTCGTTGACGACGCCCAAAAAGCCCCCAATCACCAGGATGAACAGGGAGATCGAGATTGCTCCTTCAGTCGTTTTGTTGCCAACCATCCCGATCACAGGTGCCATCAAGATGTCCCACAACCCCTGCGGTCGACTAGCGACAGTATGATAACTATGGTTAATTACGTCGCCAGCTTGGTTGACGTTATATTGTCCAGCTGGAATGATCCAGGTCAAGACGGCGATGGCGACGATCAACAGGAATAAAGTGGTAAAAGCGGACGGCATCGAAAAATAATGCTTGCACGCTTGTTTTTGTTTTGACATAAAATTACCTTCTTTTTAATAACAGAGTGGAAAAAAGCGGTTAACTCCCGAGCATTATCGTGGCCTGGCCTTTAATGCGTTTTCGGCATTGAAGGTTGGGCTGGGATAAGCGGAAGGAGTTGCTTTGAGTAACTCGACTAAATAACAGAGTAAAGTGAAGCGGTTAAGAGACGAGCACCATCGGAACCTAGGAACTAATGCGGTTTCGGCATTGGTTTCTGGGTTTGGATGGGCGGAATCTCTTGCTTCACGTAACTCGACTACAATAAACAGAGTGGAGGGAAACGGGAGAAAGCGAGCATCATCGGAACCCAGGAGTTAATGCGGGCTGGGCATTGACCCTGAGTTTGGATGAGTGGAACTTTCTGTTTCACGGAACTCGACTAAATAACAGAGTGGAAAAACTCGCTTAGAAGACGAGCATTAACAGGCTTTCGGGCATGATGCGTTTTAGGCATCGTAACAGAAAACAGGTTAAGCGGAAACTTTTGCCTCACGCAGCTCACATAATAAGAGCAACAACCAACATTGATTGTTACAAATTTAACATACCAAATTTTCAGGTACTTGTGAACCAGAATTCAAATTACTCATCGATTCACTAAAATGCTTTTACCAGTATTTCATGAGATAGCCATTTTTAGCGGTTTCATTATAATTTTGTATTCACATTATTTGAAGATACTCAGTCAAATCAGTCCGGTAGAATTTTAATTTTATGGTAAAATAAGGACAATTTGAATTTGAGGAGAGCAGAAATGAAACGAACTGTCAGCAAAGCAACTCTGGCAAACTGGGAACGCCTCGGCAGTGAACAAAAGCAGCTCGTTCACCGAGCAAATAAAACCGATTCCCTGCGCAAAATTTTCCCAGATAAATACATCATCAATCAAAAAAATAAAAGCAAGATTTTAGCAATTGCAGCCTGGATCGACGCACAACAAATAGACAGCTCGGCAGCTATTTGTGTTTTAGCACTGCAGACAGTCTATCGTTCACCACACGTCAGTGCTGCCAACCAGGACCGTTTCTATCAAACGGTTGTGCAAGTCTGCCCCCATTTACCAAAATTACCAGACGAAGAAACTTGGCAAGTCGACCTAGCAGAGCCGGACTTTTTAGGCGCTCTCTACCAGACCCTCCAAGCAGAAGGCGCGCGCAACAAAAACGGCCTGTACTACACGCCCGCGTTTGTCGTCGATCAATTACTGGCAGAACTGAACTTCAGCGATGATGACTACCTGTTAGACCCAGCCGTCGGGACCGGAATTTTCTTGTGTGAATTAGTCCGTCGCTTCGGAGTTCCAGTCGCCCAAGTGCACGGCACGGATATCGACCCGGTCGCGGTCGTGTTGGCAACAGCTAATCTCTTGCTACAAGCTCCGGCCAACGACAACACCTACCCCGACGTGCGAGTCTGCGACTACTTACAAACTTGTGCGGTCAAACACCCCACCAAAATTATTGGCAATCCACCGTGGGGAGCTAAAAAAATGGCGGATGTCTTAGACAGTCAATTAGGCCGGGCGGACTCTTTTGCCTACTTCATCGAAAGAAGCTTAGCTGACCTGACTGACGACGGCACACTGGCATTCGTTTTGCCAGTCTCGCTTTTAAACATTGCGACCCACGAACCGGTGCGGCAAATGTTGTTAGCCAATTCAGCCATCGCGACGATCACCAAACTACCGCGACTCTTTCAGGGAGTCGTCTCAGATGTGTGTTTGCTAACTGTCCAAAAAGATGTTACTGCAACAAACTCTATCAGCTTTGTCCAAGAGAACCGCAGTTTATCGATGCCTCAAAATGCTTTGGAACGGATGCCGCACCACAACTTTCTCCCGCTGCAGGCTCAAGACCGGCAAATTCTGTACCACATTTGGCAACAGGAACATGACAACCTGGCGCACAGTACGTGGGGGCTGGGAATCGTGACCGGCAACAACGATAAATATGTGATGTCGGCTCCAACTGACTCTGACCAGCAAGTTGAGCCGTTGATCACGGGCAAAGAAATCCACCCGTACATGGTCGGCGAGCCGCAACGGTTCCTGAAGTTTGAGCGAGCCAACTTCCAGCAAGCTGCGCTAGACAAAATCTACCGGGCACCTGAAAAACTAGTTTACAAGTTTATTAACAACCGGCTGATTTTTGCTTATGATGACCAGCAGCGGCTAACACTGAACAGCGCCAACATTTTGCTTCCAGTCGTTGCTACGCACAGTTTGAAGACCGTGCTTGCCTATTTAAATTCGGAACTGTTTCAGTATTTAAACCAAGTCTTATTTGCGAGTCCGAAAGTTTTGCGCGGAAATTTGGAACAACTGCCGTTTGCCAAACTCAGCGTGAGCGAGCGCGTGCAATTGGAGGCGCTCGTGGACTCGCAACTAACGGGAACAAGTTCCATGACTACCGAAATTGACGCGTTCGTGTTTGCCAAATACCAACTAAGTCCCGCCGCAATTTCGCGAGTTAAGCAAGTCCTCGCTAGCGATGTTTTTGCCTAATCTTATAGATAGCTCACCCCCAGCCTCCTGCAAGTTCGTCAAAGCAAGAGACTGGGGGTGAATTTTAATAGTCTGGCCCCTCTTTTCACATTTTTGGGACCAAACACTTTTAGTCTGGCCCCTCTTTTCGCGTTTTTGGGGCCAAACGCTTTCAGTCTGGCCCCTCTTTTTACATTCTTAGGGCCAAACACCTCTAGTCTGGCCACCCTTTTTACATTCTTAGGGCCAAACACCTCTAGTCTGGCCCCTCTTTTCGCATTCTTAGGGCCAAACACTTCTAGTCTGGCCCCTCTTTTTGCATTTTTAGGGCCAAACCTACTTTTTCCATCTACAACGTTTTTCTGTGTCTTCAAAATACTGTTCTTGACCAGCAAACCAGTATTTAAATCTTAAACCATAGTTTTTATAGCCAGCATGGCTTTTTGAAAAACCTATTTGTTCAAAATGTCGACTTAATTGTCGTCGTAAATACTTTTCCTTCCCCCCTTCTCCCAAAAACCGTAACAATTCCTTACGTTTCAAGTTATGCTTGAAATACAAGACACCATAGTCGCAAATCGTGCTGACGTAGGCTAACTCCTTACTTTGGCAAAAGCCGCACCGCCGACAAGAAACAGTGTAGCGGTCAAAGCTCCAGTCAAAATGACAACAGTGTGGGCAACAAATGCCCGGCCGCAACGTCTGGTCAGCTCGTGCGGCAAAATCTTGTTCAGGACGATAAGCTGGAGCAGCGTACTTCGCCAACGCTCGCCGGTAGCTAGCCAAACTGATGGCGGGATAGATTTCTGCTTCGCGTTTGAGTTTGGTTAACCAGTTGGGAATCTCGCTGTAACGAAGGACCTGCTGCACTGCCTGCTGCTGGATATCTAACTTAACTTGCGGGTCCATAAAAAGTAAGACACGCTGCACCGTTAACTGCAGGCCTTCCGCTTGAAAAATTTGCTGCAGCAAGTCGCAGGCGCGGTCAATTTGACGAAAGATGTTGGTCGCAAGCAGCCGCTGCCCAGAATACCAGCTATTTTGCTTAAAAGTGTAGCTGCCCCGGTAATTTTTTGCGTCGAGCAAATAAACCGTGTTGCCCACTAGCACCAATTTGTCAATTTGAGCCAATTCATCCTTAAATTGCAGTGTTAAATCGTCGCACACTAAATCGGCGTGACCGAAAAAAGTTGCCACCAACTGATCTAACTGCAACTCACCTTGGTAACCGCGAACTGAGCGCTGCAGCTGATTCTTTTCTAAGCCAGTCAGTGCAGCACGCTGATCCAAAACTTCTAAAAACTGTAAGTCCAATGATTCGGGTCTTAGCACTTTAAAAACCCCCTTTACTAAATAGATACGCAAAAAAGTCCGATTTTAGTCAAATTGAGCTAAAAAAAAGCATCCTGCCTGTTTAGACAAGATGCTTTGCATTAATTATTTATTTAATGGTTCCCAGTTCCAATTTTCCACTTCTGGTAAATCAGTACCTTCATCACGAATATATTGATTGTGTTTAGCAACCATATCATCCATCCGACTAGCAAAGTATGCACCCTTTTGTGCATAGGCTGGAATTGATTCTACCGCATCCTTAGCTAAGTGGTAACGGTCTAATTCATTCAAGACCCGCATATCAAATGGTGTTGTGATATCCCCGTTTTCACGGTAGCCGTGAATGTGAACGTTCCGGTTATGGCGGTCAAAGAAGATATCTTTGATCAAGTCTTCGTAACCATGGAAAGCAAAGATCACTGGCTTATCCTTAGTAAAGTACTTGTCGAATTCTTCATCCGTCAAGCCGCGAGGGTCGTTCTTAGGTGAACGTAATTTCAAGATATCAACCACATTGATGAAACGAATCTTCATTTCTGGGAATTCTTTGTTCAACAATGAAATAGCGGCTAATGCTTCCAAATTAGGTTCGCTGCCCGCTGCAGCAACTACTAAGTCAGGTTCTGCACCTTGGTCAGTTGAAGCCCAGTCGATGTAGCCTAAGCCTTGGTCGACGATCTTCTTAGCTTCTTCAATGCTGTACCATTGACGGCGTGGATGTTTGGAAGAAACGATGACGTTGATCTTTTCGTAATCACGGAAAGCCTTGTCACCCACGGCCAACAATTCGTTCGCATCAGCTGGGATATATTCACGGATAAATTCAGGTTTCTTTTCTGCCAAATGAGTTAACAAACCTGGGTCTTGGTGAGTATAACCGTTATGATCTTGCTGGAACACGGTTGAAGTGTCCACAATATTCAATGAAGGATATTGTTTTCTCCATGATTGTTCCTTAGCTTTACGCAACCACTTGAAGTGCTGAGTCAACATTGAGTCGACCACGCGGCCAAATGATTCATAAGTGGCAAAGAAGCCGTGACGACCAGTTAAGACATAGCCTTCCAACCAGCCTTCAGCTTGATGTTCGGACAATTGTGAATCGATCATACGGCCTGAGTTAGCCAAATTATGGTCGTTTCCTTCTTTGATGTCTTCCATCCACTGACGTTTTTGACCGTCCAAGATGGCATACAAACGGTTAGATTCACTTTCATCAGGACCGAAGCCGCGGAAGTTAGTTGGGTTCAATTCAGAAACCTTGTTCAACCACTTGGCCCATTCGATCATATCCTGATGTTGTTCAACTCCACGTTTGTCAAACTTGACCGCATAATCGCGGACTTCTGGGAATTTCAACGGTTGTGGGTCGATCCCGCCGTTAGTAATTGGGTTGACAGACATCCGCTGTTCGCCCTTTGGAGCAAGGTCACGCAATTCGGCTTTTAAAGTGCCGTTTTCGTCAAATAATTCTTCTGGCTTGTAGGACTTCATCCAGTTTAACAACAGGTCTTTGTGTTCCATGTGATCTGCATCGACAGGAATTGGTACCTGGTGAGCACGGAATGAACCTTCGATCGGGTCACCGTCTAAGTTGAACTGTGGACCAGTCCAGCCTTTTGGTGAACGGAAAATGATCATTGGCCAGTTGGGCAGATCAGCTTGTCCATCGGCCGCTTTAGCTGCTGAACGAGCCTTTTGCTGGATGCCCTTGATTTCTTCGATCACAGTGTCTAAGGTTTTGGCAAACTGGGCAGAAACTTCCAGATGGTCAGTTTGTGCATCAGCTTCCACAAAATATGGGTGCCAGCCCATACCGCTAAAGTAGCTGGTCAAATCGGCGTCACTCATCCGTGACAGGATCGTTGGGTTCGAGATCTTAAAACCGTTCATGTTAATGATTGGCAAGACTGCCCCGTCTTTAACTGGGTTGATAAATTTATCAGAGAACCATGAAGCTGCTAATGGACCAGTTTCAGCTTCACCGTCACCGATTTCAACGGCTGCGATCACATCAGGGTTGTCCAAAATTGCACCTGTCCCATGTGATAATGAGTAGCCTAATTCTCCACCTTCATGAATTGAGCCGGGAGTTTCTGGTGCCGCATGAGAAGCCACGCCGCCTGGGAAGGAGAATTGTTTGAACAATTTCTTCATGCCTTCTTCATCCTGGGAAATTTCAGGATAAATATCAGAATAACTACCATCTAAATATGAGTTGGAAACCATCACTTGGCCGCCATGACCGGAACCTTCAATATAAAACATGTTCAAGTCATACTTGTTGATGACCCGGTTCAATTGCGCATAGATAAAGTTCTGAGAAACAATTGTCCCCCAGTGGCCGATCGGCTTAACTTTAACATCTGCAGCAGTCAAATCGCGTTTCAATAACGGATTGTCGCGCAAGAACAACTGACCAACTGAAATATAGTTGGCCGCACGCCAATATTTGTCTAACAGTTCTAAATATTCTTTGGAATCATAATTTACAGGCATAATCTAAGCACACTCCTTATAAGTTGCTAAACCTTTGAGTTAATGACTGACTATCACTGACCGAAAGTTCGGTCTTCACCTATTATAATAAAGCATTTTCGTTAAAAGTCAACCTTTTAAATAATTGGTACGACCCAATTAAAAAAGTGGATGAAAGACTGATTTGGCAAGCTGTTAGCGGGGTATACTTCGGTTGCGACGCAAATTTTTGCCAAATTTTTTCGTGACTAATTGCTTTTAGCTGGTGCTTATGGCATGCTGGAAAGAAACATTATTGAACAAAGAAGGTCTCTTACATATGAAACAAGCTCACAAAAAGCTGCTGCAAAACTGCCTGCTGATCATGGCCGGCGCATTCATTTACTCGGTCGCAATCAACGACCTCTTATTACCCCACCAAATTGGTGAAGGCGGCGTCACTGGTTTGACAGCGCTAGGTTTTTACACTTTAAAAATTCAGCCGGCACTGACCAATATTGTGCTGAACTCCATTTTGTTAGTGATCGGCTACAAATTTTTGGACAAAAAGACGATCTTCTATTCCTTATGGTGCATCGCTTGGATCTCAGTCTTCCTGAAATTGCCGCCCATCCTGCATTATCAAACTAAGCAAACCCTGATCCCCGCAATTTTTGCCGGCGTCTTAATGGGTGCCGCAATGGGACTGATCTACCGTGGCAATGGGACCATCGCCGGCAGTACTATCATCGCCTCAATTTTGAACAAGTACTTTGGCATTCAAACGGGGACCGCCATGTTGGGACTCGACTTGCTGGTGGCCATCCCGTCTGGTTTGGTGATTGGGACCGAGCGGATGTTTTTGACCATCATCGAACTGTATATCGCAGCCGAAGTCTTGAATATCTTGAATAATTTATTTGGCGCCAAATACTCCGTCAAAATTATTACGAGCAAGGTGGAACCGATGGCCGCTGCTTTGTCTGACCAACTCAAGCAAGGCATCACAATGGTTCACACTCACGGCTATTACAGCGGCGAGCAGCGCGATATGATCTACATCATTTGTTCCAAAAAGCAATCCGTCAAACTCTTTGCCTTAATTGAGGAACTGGACCCCTCCGCGATGATCGTGCTTGAGCCAGTCCACAGTGTCGCTGGCAACGAGCTGCAGCTATTAAAATAACAGGTTAGAAGACTCTGCCTAATAATAATGACAGTATTAAGACAAAAACGGCTGCTAAGAGTGGCCGTTTTTTTGTCGAATTATGCTTTGTTTTCTTAGTCGAGCTTCTCAAACCAGAACTTTCCGCCCATCCAAACTCAGGGTCAATGCCGAAAACGCATTAACTCCTGGGTCCCGATGGTGCTCGAGTTCTCCCGGTTTGTTTCGCTCTGTTTTCTTAGTCGAGCTTCTCGACCTTCAATGTCGAAACCCCAGTAAAGGCCAGGTCACGATCATGCTTATCTCTTAACCGCCACGCTTCGCTCTGTGTTTAATATTCAAATTGGTAATCAATGTTGGGATCTAACGAATTGTGCACGGTGCAGCGTTGCAAAACGTCGTCGATAAAGTGCTGCTGGTCACCGGATCCGAGGTCTGTTTCCACGTCAAATACGACCTTGATCTTGGAGACCTTAGAAGATTTGTCTGAGAAACGTTCAGTTTGGCCGCTCGTATTGAGGTCAAACTTCTTCAAGTCGATCCCCCGACTCGCCGCGATCGATTGTGCCGTGATCGATAAACAGCCGTTGAGCGCCATCAACAGGTATTGAACCGGGTTAGCACCGGCATCAGTCCCTTTTCCTGCCACTGGTTCATCCAAAATAATCGTATGCCCGCCAGATTCCGCCCGAACTTGGCGGCCAATGTGTTTAATGCTTGATTTAACTGTATTCACCATCAAAATTCTCCTTTCAGCTTGTTCACTTCTTATTCTACCGTGGAACCGTTTGCTTCCCCAAGTATTTAGCTTGGAGAAAGTTGAACGGCCGGTCCTGTTTGACAAAAGTAGCACCGGCTATCTCAATTGCCGGCCCTACATAACTAAAGCAAAGCACCGAAGCTCCCCGTACCTTTCTCCCCAGCCAGTCGTAACCTGCCCCACCATTTTCCAGCAAACCTTAGATACTCACGAATTATATGTTAGAATTAATCATGAAGCGCTTAACAAATTAAAAGGGAGTGCCACGATGGTCGAACTCAAAACTACCAATATTTTATATGAAAATGAACCAATCAACTGGACAATTGAGCAAATCTTTGACCAGCAAAAATTTGATGAACTACTAGGAATTACATATTCCGTTTCACCAAAGTTTGTCAACCAATACTTAGAAGGATTCCGGCAAGTCATGTTAGTCGTTGGTATCCCAGAAGGCACGATCCAAGCTGCTACCAACGATGAACTAATTAAAACCACAGTCAAGTATGCCAATAAGCAAACCGCCAAAAAGGATGCACTAAAATTTTTTGGCAACTTAAAATCACCGCTCAAACAAGAAATTTTAGACCACAAAATAGAAATGCAAGTTCCTCAAGCCGGCTACTCGATCCACTCAAAATTTTATTTGTTGAAAAATAGCCAAACAAATGACACTCGAGTGATCGTGGGCTCAGCTAATTTATCTAACCAGGCTTTTGATAATCACTTTAATCAATTTGAAGAAGTCTTCATTTATGATAATAGTTCACTGTATGATGTTTTATACAGTCATTATCTCCAAGATCTTGGTCCAATTTTAACGGATTATTTTCCCCAGGAATTATTTAAAGTCGTCAAGCAAAAGAAAAAAGAGCGCCAAGAATTACCAGCTGCTGACCAACTGGTTTCCGCAACAATTTTCGATGACCAAGAAGTATCCCAAATGCAGCAATCTGCCATTTCTAAGACGGTCGACAATCTGAAAAACGGGATCTCGTTGGGAATCTTGCCTGAAAACACTGGTGAACTGATCAATCAGATCCAAGATGAACGCTCCTCCGCTAACCAAGCTCATCAGGACAAAAAAGAAGACCAGCTGGCAGAAAAATTATCCTACGAGATCTCTAGTGACCTGATTTCAAATCGGAACCAGAAACATCTAATTGCAACTCAGCCGACGGTCAAAAAGCGGTTAGTCAAACGTTTGAAAGTCAGACAGGTTGAAAAAGTAGCTGAAACAGTCGCCGAGCGTTCTTCTTTATTATTTGAAGAATCAACGATCGACTTATTACGACAACAATCCGGCTTGTTTGCAACCGACACAGTCAACCGTAAAAAGGCAATCCCTTTTGGTAAATACGCCACGAAAGAACAAATTAAGACCTCTTTGGCAACAATCAATCACTTATTGAAAAACTATGAAAAGTTTACTATTAAATATAACAATGACTATGGTTCACGTGTCTACGAAGCAATTTTATATGCTTTTACTGCTCCATTTATTTCGGTGATCAGGCACCATGCAGGTTCAGAAGAAGAACAAAAAGATGTCCCCCAATTTTTATTTCTCGGTGGTACAGCAAACTCAGGAAAATCTAGTTTACTGCGCATCATTTCGCGGATGACGGCGGTTGGTCGGAACGGGAGTGATTTTATGGATTACGCCACCATTTTGCCAGAGGGTACTCATAATAAGAAGTCACAAACCATCCAACAATTAGCGAATTGGCTCCAAGAGTCTAACGTCCATCCTTTACTGGTTGATGAAATTCCCAGTGAATTTTTCAGTAAGCCAAGTTACGGAGAAAACTTAGTGGTTAATACCACTAACACAGTCGATCGCCAGCAGGAAAATTATCCTGCCTTCATTGGTACGACCAATAGCGATGGTTACACCCTGCCAGAACGGGCGCGCCGCCGCAGTTATTATTTGAAAAATGATAAAGTTTTTGATGACAAATATAAGCAAGAATCCGTCGTCGCCTATAACCGGATCTTAGCTGAAGTCAATAATACTTTATTTAAGGATTTTGTTTTACGTTTTGCAGCCAGGATTGCCGACGAAAATCAACAATGGGATTACTATGAAAATGGCGGTAAAATTGATTTTTTGCATATTACCCGTGATATTTTCAAAGAATATTATGAAGTGGTCGATGAAGCATTACCAATTTTCTTTCCTGAGCACCGTTATGATGACTCACAAGAATCGAGTCAAGAAAAGTGGCGCAAACTTTTTCTGGGCTCAAGTAATGAATACTTTAAGTACAACCGCGATACAAATACGCTGATTTTCAAAATTTCAACTCTAGATGAAAATACCAGTCGCTTCGGTGATAGTCGCCCTTCCAAAGTTTACCGTGACGCTCTCTCACCTAAAGTTGTCAACGGTAATCCTGAAGGAGTCGACGTCGAATTAGATGCGCCTGCCTTTTTCGAATGGATCAACGTTAAAAATCCATATGCCAGCAAAAACCCCTTCAAAAAATTATTTGGTAAACAAGGTTAGTTGCTTACTAAGCCGCAAATTCTCTCAAATTACAGTACTAAACCATGGAACTCTATCGATCAAGTTAGGGTTCTTTTTGGTATGGAATTTGGGCAAAAAATAGTTTTCCATCGCTGCTGTAGACATTGATCGTCCAAACTTATGTCTACAAATCTCGCTGTACACACTACTTTTCCAAACTTCCGTCTACAAATCTCGCTGTACACGCTACTTTTCCAAACTTCCGTCTACAGAAATCACTGTTCGCTCGAAACTATGCAAATTAAGCCCCTGCTAAATTTTCCAGCACGCAAAAAAGCCTAGAAATCAGTTAATTGATTTCTAGACCTTTTTCTCTGTGTTTATAGTCAAGCTACTCAAAGCAACTCCTTCCGCTTATCCCAGTCTGACCTTCAATGCCGAAAATGCATTAAAGGCCAGACCACGATAATGCTCAGGAGCTAAACGCTTTGCTTCACTCTGTGTTTATTCTTCCTCTTCATCAGGATCAACGATGTCAGGGATAATATCAGCGTAAGGAATATCCTCTAAGCGATAAGCGTCCCGGACCTTAATTTTGGAAACTGTGTTTTCTGCATTCAATTCAAAAGCACTGCCATCGCGATGGGCTAACATTCCTGGTGCCAATGTTCCGCCAGGACAGATCACAACTAAATGACCTTTACCACCAGTAATATCGGCGTCATTTTCTTCTTTGGTTCCCATGTATACACAATATGACGGTGCGCCATTTACCAATAATTTGATTTGCTGAACAACTCTAGCCATTTATGCAATCCTCCTATAATAATTAAAAGCACCATACGACAGGTACAGTGCCTCACTTACAAGTTTTAACTAAACTGATCATTTACATAATTTAGCGGGCTGACCTTGGTCAATGCCCTAACAATACTGGTGTATTATATCATATTCGTCCCGTTTTGTCTAAAGACGCGTACCCGCGGACTGCACCAACTTGCTGACAGACTTGCCGGTAATGCGCATAGGCTGCCGAGCGTTTTGCTGGCGGAACTGCCTGCCAAGCGGCGAGGTCTGGCAGCTGCTTGACCAAATCAACGTACGGTCCGGCGTGCGCTAATGTGGCTGGACTGCGCAGTAGCCGAGTTGCTTGCCGGCGTACAGCCGGATCAGCAGGATGCTCGACATCCAGATTTTGGTGGCGGGAACGATCTCGTTTTCCCAGATCTGCGTAGGCACCGTGTGGGATTCCGTAGTTCAATGACTCCGTGTTCGCCACTTGTGCCAAATCAGCCGGAGCGACCTGAGTTTTGACCCAGCCAGTCTCGTCAACCTCATAGGCATTCCATTCACTGACGAATTGTCCGCTGGTCAGGTCGACGATAAACTCCGCCATTCGTGCGTTATTGTAGCGTTTTTTGTTAGCGGTATTGTGGGCTGGCAGCTGGACTTTGAAATTTTGCGGGACACTTTCGGGATCCTCGCTGCGGTTATGAAAAGCAGCATTAGTGGTCAGATCCAACGGCTGGTGGGCCTGGATCGCATAGGCCTGCAATTTCTCCCAGTCAGTGAGCCCCGTAAAGTTCCGGCGCACATACTGCAAGTTTTGCCGGTCAAACCAACTGCGCAATAAATGGAGACGCGCCCCCAGTTCATCCGCGTTCAACCCTTCTTTAGTCGGATAAGCCTGCCAAATGTTTGCGCGGATGGCCGCGTAGAATTCAGCATGTGGGGCAAGGTCAGGCGCTAAGTCGTGCGTACCTTGCAGCTGCAAAAAGCCGGCGTGATCAACTTGCCCGCCTAAATGGCGCAACACCAGCCGTAATTTCTGTTTGGCAGACCGGCGACTCTGTTCATACATTAAAGTATAAATTGGACTGCCAACTTGTTGTGTTTGTTCAAAACCGTCCACTAAACTTTCTCTAACTTCAGCGAAAGTGACAGAACTGACTCGTACTTGCACCGCCGTCAAATAAGCCTGCAACGCTGCTTGGTCCCAGTGGTCCGTTTGCCGTAAAAAACGCAGATGCTTGGCCAAAATTATTAAAATACTGCTCTTTAAGCCCCAGCTCCAAGTTGGCGGCCACTCTTGTTTTAACAGCCAGCGAAATTCTGTGGTCCGCTGCCAAATCAGGCCGGCCCCACCTAGTACGAGAAGCTTTGCCCAGCGAAATTTTTTTGTTTTCATTTACAGCTCATCCTCTCATTGTCTGCTTTCCAAACGGTGGACCCTTTTCAGTTTCAGTCAGATAGCTTATAATAAAGCCTATTATATACGAACAGAGGTAGTCACTCGTGATTTTAGAACGACATTTTCAATTACAAAACATGCCCCAGCCGCTCACGGTCCGCCAAACCTTGCAGGCATGGCTAGTCCCCAAAAAGTGGCAGCACGAACTGCGGATCAACCGGGCCATCGTGGTAAATGGTCAATACCTATCTTATAATAATTTACTGCATAACGGCGACCAAATCGACCTAAAATGGGAAACTCCGATCAAAACACAGCCATATTTGCCCGCCGCAAGTTGCGACTTTGCGGTCGTTGCTGAAAATGACGATCTGATCATCGTCGATAAACCAGCCGGCATCAAGACGCACCCCAATCGCCCCGACGAAAACGGGACGCTCTACAATCAGCTGGTCACATACTTGGATACTCCGCCCTTGATGTTACACCGACTTGACATGTTGACGAGCGGCTTGATCATGATCGGTAAAAATCCCTTAGTGATTCCAATTTTGGAACGGCAGTTAGCTCGCAAAACAATGCAGCGCAACTACGTGGCCGTGATTCCCTATGACCCAGCCCAACCAGCTGTTGGCGTGATCGATGCGCCCATCGGCTTGGACCCGACTGATAAGAGAAAACGGCGAGTCACACCCGATGGCTTAGCGGCCCGTACGCGCTATGAACTCCTGCAGCATAATGACCGTTATGCCTTGGTCAAATTGACATTAGAATCCGGTCGGACTCACCAGATCAGAGTCCATTTGGCCAGCCGACAGCTCGCAATTTTGGGCGACCCATTGTACAGCACACAGCCAGCCGACCGCATGTACCTGCACGCTTATCAAATTAAATACGACTTGCCCTTTGATTGGCAGTCCACAACTGTTGAAGGTCAGATTCCCGCAGAGTTTCTACGTTTGACCCAAAATTAAAAAAGTGTCGTACCTGAGCCGAAAAGCTGGAGGTACGACACTTTTTAAGTTAGCTTGCTGGTCTTAGTTTGGGAAAGTTGAGGCAGCTTTTGCATTTGCTGACCCTGTTTCGGGAAAGTTAGGGCAGCTTTTGCAATTGCTAAC
>NZ_BQXH01000017.1:25755-52080 GCF_022836475.1 Ligilactobacillus pabuli
CCCTGTTTTGGGAAAACTGGGGCGGCTTTTGCGATTGCTGACCCTGTTTTGGAAAAGTTGAGGTAGCTTTTGCATTTGCTAACCCTGTTTTGGGAAAGTTGGGGCGGCTTTTGCGATTGCTAACCCTGTTTCGGGAAAGTTGGGGCAGCTATTGATCCGCACCCCGTTTGTACCATTCATAAATTCCGCTAACCTTATCCATTGGCAGGTAACGCACCTCAACTCTTTCAGCCCTATTCCCCGCACGGACCCGAATGATCAAATGGCTCAAGCCTGCCTTTTTCATCCACGGTGTTTGCTTCTGACTCAGGGACTGGACCTTAGCTTTGGGGATCAGATACAATTTCCGCGTCAACAAATGCCCCTTTTGTGCCAACAACACATCGTTTGATGCCAGGCCAACTCCCGTATTGGTGCCAGCATAGTAACCGATCCATGTCGCTAGCGGGAGCACCGCGAGCGACCAAGCACCATACGGCCACCAAAAAGTGCTACAAGTCGCAGCCGCAATTGCCGTTGGTAACAAGCTGTTACGCAAGATTCGCCACCGGCCGCGTCCGTCTACCAATTCCAGACCTTGAGCGGTGGGCGGCAGCCAGTCAATAAATTCGTGGGCTCGACTGAGCGCCTGTCCCTGATTCAAAACCGGCAACAAGACCAAGTTGTCATCTTTTTCTTCATCGGCTGTCTTAGAAGCAATCACAATTTGGACCGTGGCCAACCGCAAACTTTGCCGCAAGAAAGACTGCGAACAAACTACCGCCTGGATCTTCGCCAAACTGGCCGTGACATTATTTTGTTGTAAAAAGCCCTTGCTGGTAATGACCTGTTGCTTTTCTTGCCGAACTTCAAAATGAAAGTAGCGGTTAACCACCATTAGATAGGAAACCAGCAACGAGAAGGCCAACAGGAAAACTGCCAGTCCCAATAAAAACAGGACACTTTGATGTGCTAAGGTTGCGGCCGTCGAATCGACGTACTTTTGCGGCAAGACCTCAGTGACCCGGTCATAGATGACCCAAATTCCAATTAACAGCGGCACTACGCCTAAAGAAGTTAGGGCGTATAAGTTCAAATCACGAGCTTTGATGCGGTAGTGCGCCCCACCTGCTTGTTTTTCAGTCAGCTCCTCAGCACTTTTTGCCAGCGAATCCGGCGCCCCATTTTTAGCAACGTCCCGGTACGCGCGGATCTCCGCTAACACCTGGTGGGAAACAACCGGCAAAATAGCTTCCGCCTCGTCTGATGAATGCCCCGACGTTTCGATCTGCAAGGACAATAATCCAAACGGTCGCAGGTAAAACCACTGGTGCGTCTGCAAAGTTTGAATTTTTTCGTAAGCGATGTGGGTCTGCCGGCGAAAAATGATGCCGGAATACAAGACCACTTCTCGCTCGTTGATCTCATAGCGGAAACATAAGTATTTTAAAATTGCGGACCCGACCAGCAAAACGCTGACAGCCAGCCCCAACCATAGCGCCCAGCGCGTCAACTTATCACTAAAATTGAACGCCAAAATGGCAAACAGCCAGACCAGTCCTTCCTTGAGTGAATGATAGCCAAAGTACAAGAGCGCCGCGGGATGGAGGTGTTTAGCTTTCATCAAGATCCTCCTGTTGGGCGAGCGCCATCAGCTGCTGTTTCAACTGCTCGGCGGTTGCTGGCAACACTCCAGCAATTTCATGGGAAGTCGCCGCCGTTTCAACTTCGACCGTCTGCAAACCGAATAACTGAAAGAGCGGGCCCGCCTGTAAAGTCACGTTTTGGATCCGTGAGATCGGCACCGCCGTTTGCTGATGAAAAATGAAACCAGATTCGATTTCGACGTCAGTTGCGGTCAATTGATACCGCCAGAAACGATATCGGTATGGCACAAGCGTCAGTTCAAGGGCAAAACCGCCCACCACCAAGATTCCGGCCGGATAATTCAACCAGCTTGGCCAGTCAAAATGGCCGATGACCCAGGCTAAAATTGCCCAGACGATCAAACCGCAAACAAAGACGATCAAAGCACTGATCCGCCATACGGTTTTAATTTTAGCCGGCAGTTGTTCCGATAAATTCTGCATGTTCACCCTCCATTCTTGGTCCCAGTATAGCGAAACTCAAGCGGAAAAACAAAAAATCATTCCACGAATTTTTCTCTTCTGAAATGATTTTTCTTTGTTATTCAGCAATAATTTCGGCAAATTTCTGTTTTAAAGCAACGTTTTCTGTTTCTCCAAAATGCAGCAAACCATCGTTAGTATCCTGATTTTGAGTCGTCAGTAAGACCTTCGGAATTCCGTCGATCAGGGTAAAGAAATAGACGTGATGAGGCCTTATTATCTCGTCACCTTTATCCTGAGTTTCCGAATCAGCATATACCGCTACTAGGCTGTATGTTCCCGCACTGGCACGACCATCTGTGGACCATTGGATCTTGACTGGAACATCTCTGATCGCCATCGTTTTTTGCGGATGATCTTCCAAAATTCCTTGCGGCAGCGGCATCCCATATTGATTCACATTATGAGTCGGGCTATATTCTCGGTAGTCTTGGTTCATCTCCTGACTAAACTGTGCCATAAATTGCCGCAGTTGTTGCGCCTTACTCTGATTCCAATAAACTGTGGGCTGTGCGCTCGTTTGGTCGCTCGCAGAGTTTGTTGCACTTGAACTATTTTCTTTAGTGACACTGCTCTGACTAGCCTGTTTGCGACTAGTTGTACTTGATGCGGTTGTACTACTATGCTGTGCAGTTTTAGGTGCTTGACTGCTTGCCTTTTGCGACTCTGTTTCCGTGGTTTTGGCACAGCCGCCTAAAAGCAACCCCAACAAGACTACGCCATAAACTTTTCGCTTCACTTGAATTCCCCCTATCATTTCTCTTTCCAGCATAGCAAACTTTCCCTGGCAAAACTAGTTAAACGCTGGCCTGTCAGGCGTAAAAAATGATTGGAAGCAATCACTAGCCCTTTTTGTTGTAAATGCAACATAAAAATGATAAACTCTTCTTTAACAAAAGGAAGTGGAAAAATGGTCGAAGTTTTGCGCCCGATCGGTGCCATTGCTCGAGCTCTTGATTCAATCGCAAACTATGAATTCAAAGACCTCGCTCTAGCGAAGGGCCAGTACTTATATTTGGTCAGAATAGTGGAACAACCTGGTATTACTCAAACGGAATTGATTAATTTATTAAAAGTTGACCGCTCTACCGCCGCACGTGCATTAAGAAAACTAGAAACACAAGGTTTTATTACCCGAGTGCTTGATTCTGCAAATGAAAAGAATAAACGTCTTTTCTCGACTAACAAAGGAAAAGAACTTTATACTACGATCAGACGAGAAAATGACTACTCCAATCAAACTGCACTTACTAACTTTTCGTCACAGGAAGCTCAATTATTGGCGACATTATTAGCTCGAGTTGAAGATAATATTAGTGCCGATTGGAGTTATGTCAAAAAAGGAAACAAAAGAGAATACTAGCCGCCATCAAGAAAAGGTGATATTTATGTCAATTACTATTGAACAAATCGGACCCGAACAGGTCAACGAACTAAAAAAATCAGTGAAGAGACCTTCACAGCAACTTTTGGCCCAGAAATTTGCTTGATCAGCCATTTATTTCGCACTAAGAAATAAGGGACAAAACTAACCGCAAAAATTTTAGAATAGCACCTGAAGATTTAATTACAAGGAGGAGATTTCAATCAATAATCGCGACGACTTAAATACCGAGAAAACTTTTTTACTTGAAAAGCTCAAACAAACCATCGCTGAATTTGGTGAAGAAAAAGAGATCTTTGCCTGGTTTAAGTGGAGTTCCAATCAAAAAGTATATTTTGATTACGATTTTTATAATCTAAACCACAGCTCTACAGAGGATTTAGCACAAGGAACGGATTTTGAAATTTTAACCACCCAGGAATTACTGAACAGGTTAGAAAAACAAAACGGTTCCCGATAAATTCCAGCTAGATCAATTAGACATCTGTTCCCTATCAAGGTTTGATTTGCCAGTCCTTTATTTCAAACTAAGAAATAAGAACCAAACGAATCGGAAAATATTAACTAGCCCTACTTTTTATCGCTTGTTATAACGAACTTACAGCACGAAAAAATTCCGTGCATAGACAGCACAAGAGCCGATACTCCTGCATGGGTACCGGCCCTTGTTTCGCTGCGTGGAATTCAGCGTCTGAATTAGATGCACACGTAGGTTCAATTCTTTCTATGATAGAATTCCTGACTACATCTTTATGTTAATCATATTAAAACTAGCTATTTTTTTGCTCAGTACGTCTTCGCATATAAATATCATACAATTCCCCTAACAATAGTCCAATTACTATAATCAAACCTGAGGTTCTAACCTTACCTGTAAAAGCATAGATAATAACCAGGCCGACAACGATTATCACCAATGTTTCTCCTATCGCGCTCATATAAGGATGTTTTTGTTCAAAAATACGATATCTTTTAAACATTAACTAATCATCTCGCTATTTCGTTTGCTATTCTAAGCGTCACTAGAGCTATCCGTTTTTTTCTTTCTCAGAAATTTTTGAACACTATCCGATAAAATATAGACTACAAAAACACCCATCGTTACCCATAAGGATTGAAGCAGTTTACCCGTTGACATGAAATCAATTATTCCAATACCTGCGGCTGTTATAGCAGCACCAATTATCATAAGAAAGTACTTATTCATCTTATGTCACGCTCCTTCTAATATCCTACATAACCAGACACCTGACAGTATTTAAATTACTACTAATCTTCTTGATAACTTTACCGTAACAAACATGCAGTTTTTTTGTCAAACGTTTACATTATTAGAAAATACTACCAATAATTGCTATTATAAAAAGCCCAACTTTTTGCGAAAGTCAGGCTTAACTATTAACTAAAAAGCACGATAATTTTTCCTTGAGTTTATTTGCGCCGGTGCTTCATAAAGGTCGCAAAATGTAAAATACTAGCCAATAAGGCAAAGAAAATGACGACAAACGAGCCATAACTCAGCCAAAAACCAGCGCGCGGCAATAGTCCTAAGCCAACTTGGATCCCCATCGCTGCCAACGCCATCACTGCCACCATCACAAATAATTGCAAATATCTTTTCACTGTACTATCATCCTTTGTTTGCAGTTTGCTGAGCTGTTGCCCTCGTTTGATACATTCCGCCTTTTTAGCCGCCGGTAATTCCGTCACACCCCAGGTCTTGGTCATCACGATCTCATTGACCCGGATCACCCCTGCAGCCGTCATAACCTGATCGATCGTCTTAAAACTCTGGTCCGTCACCCCGGTCACCCAGTTTTCAAACGTTCCTGTGTAACAATCAGTAATGCTCAAATAATGTTTATGTTTGAAACGGTCGGGATGCGTTTCTCCGTGGCGGTCAAAGCGCACTAACCGCTGACGCAGACAATCAAAAAAGTCCTTCATTTTTCCGGACAAAGCGCGCCAGTAGGTCGGAGCCGCAATGACCCAGACATCGCTTTCCAATAATTTTTGTTCCAACTCATCCAAGACCGGATCTGGCTGTTCTTTCGTGTCCGGTTTGAAGTCATAGTCTCCTAAAAAAATCGTTTCTGTTTCATGGACTGGATCGACACTGGCTAAAACTGTCTGCAATAACTGGGCCGTGACCCCATCGCGTCGCTGTGAGCCCAAAATTCCAAGTACTTTCACACTCATTATCTCCCGTCTTTTACTCTACAAGAAATGTAAGATTCCTAAAACAAGCGGCGGCACTAATAAGGCCGGCAAAAAATTCATCGTATTAATTTTCTTGATTTCCAAAACACCCAGTCCTGACGCAAAAATCAAAACGCCCCCGACGATCGTCAATTCGTTCAGTAAAGCCGGACTTAAGGCTGACTGCACCAATAATGCCAGCACATACAAGCCGCCCTGCCAACAAAATAAGACCACGGCGCCCCAGGCGATCCCGATGCCAAATGTCGCGCCTAAAACGATCGACGTGATCAGATCCAGCGTCCCATTTGTCAGTAAAAATGTATAGTCATGGTCCAGTGCTGCGTTGATCGGTCCCAAAATTGAGAGGGAGCCAAAGCAAAATAACAAGACAGCTGTTGCCAAACCAGCACCTAGCTCGCTCGTTGTGAACCGTTGGACGGTCCGGTCAAAACGGCCCTGTAAATTCAGAACCGTCCCCACCAAACCACCCACTGTTAAACTAATAATGAACAAAACTGGTAGTTTACTCTGGTCTAACGGTTTCAAAACCGTATGGATCCCGATCACGACCGCTGCCAAACCAATCGACTCCATTAAAACCTTGTGATAAGCCGGTTTCAAATACTTTTTGAATAAACTGCCAACAATACTCCCCAAAACAATCATACTAGCGTTAAAAATTGTACCGTACACATGTCCCACCTTCTTCTACTTAATTACTTAACAGCTTACCATTTTTAGCTGAGGTCCGGCTACTAAAAAACAGAGCGGATTGAGGTGGTTAAGAGACGAGATTATCGGAGACTAGACTTTGATGCGTACTTGGCATCGAAGTTTAGTCTTGGATAAGCGCAATCCCTTGCCTCAAGTAGCTCGACTATGCTGAGACTCGTACTCGCTTAGAATAGCTTTAGTTTCGTACCTAACTTTCCAGGAGTTTGGTATAAAAGATCCGGTTTCGTACTAAACTTTCCAAGAGTTTGGTACAAAAGGCCTGGTTTCGTACTGAACTTTCCAAGAGTTTGGTACAAAAGGCCTGGTTTCGTACTAAACTTTCCGATAGTTTGGTCCACAAAATTTTTTCTGGACCCTGTTTTGCTCAACTTTGGTCCACAAATTTATTTCTGGACCTTACTCCAGCAGTCTTTGGTCCACAAAAAAACAAGACTGTCCCCTCACTAGCTAGTTAGCACAGCCAGAATGGTCCAGTCTTGATTTATCAAAAACGTAAGCGAGCAACGTTTCCCTGAATTTCAAATTCAGTGCCAAACTCGGCCGACAACCGTGTTAGCCGTTCTAGAATATGACTATCCTGTGAGATCACGGGCCAGCCCTTACGCTGATCAGACATTGCATAATCAAAGCCCAATTCAACTGGTGTCAGCGTGAGCTCCGTTAGTTTGCCATCCTCGACTTGCCAATACGGCACCACCGCCTCATATAAATCACGGTCAGCGTGCATGCCGCGCGTATTTCCGGCCCACTGCGCGTCAAACAAATCTGCGATCGTGGCATCCGTCGGCAGGTCAAAACTCTCAAAATAATCTGCGGGAGCTTTGGTCAGGTTTTGAATGTTCAAAATAATATCACCCAGTGAATAGAAGATTGGCCGCCCGTGATAAATTTCTACCCCGCGAATCGTATGCGGCCCGTGGCCAACAATTGCATCGGCACCATCGTCAAGACATTGATGCGCAAATTCACGCAAGAAATCTGGGACCGATTCACGATCCATTCCCTGCATTTCGTGACAGTGAATCGAAATCAAAACGTAATCGGCCTGTGCCTTAGCTTCGGCGATCATCCGCTGAAAACGGCGCAAGTCCCGCGGATCAGCGGTCGTTTTTTGTCCCCGTTTGTCAGCCACTTTAAAGGAATAGGCACCCGCCGTAATTTCATCAGCTGGAACTGCTGGTGCAAAACCCGTTTGACGGTAAAATTCATTTTCATCATCCAAATGAGTGTCGCGAATGATTTCTTTCAGTTGTGCGGCATCGGCTGGAGTCACATAGTAAGTCGTTTTAAAGCGTAACGGGTTGAGTCCCGGGCGTCCCGGCAAATAGGCAGAGGCATTTCCAGCGATGGCTGCGGGATTAAAAGTACTAGTCGCCGCGATTACCGCTACCCTGCCAGTTGCAGCTTCAAAATAAACCGGCTGTGCGGCTTCCTGCAAATTCCGGCCAGCGCCAGCACAGGGTAAGTCGGCTTGGGCCACGTTGGCCAAGGTCTTCTCCAAACCACCATAGGAATAATCCAAGGTATGGTTATTGGCAAATGAGGTCACGTTAAAGCCTAGTTTTTTCAGGTCACGCAAAACTGCGGGCGGTCCGCACAAGTAGCCGCCGCCACTATATTGTGAGCCATATGATTCATAATGGTGTAAGGTCGTTTCCAAGTTAAAAAATCGCGTTTGGCCCTGGTGCACTAATTCTTGAAAGGCTGTCATCCCCGGATAACCATCCGCTGGTAAATGGCGCTGGATGATGGCATCGCCTGTGGCAGTAAAAGTCATTTTCATTCGGTCGTCCCCCTGTCAAATTTTGTTTGTGCGCTTAACTACCATTGTTTGCACGACTATGGTAGAAAATTTCGTCAGAACTACCATACTTTGCATAACTATGGTAGAAAGTGTTAACAAAACTCACATAGTCACGCCAACTATGTGAGTTAACTGGCCGCTTTATTTCAAGTCCAAGTCCCAGCCTGGAATGATCAACTGACCGTATTGTTTTTGCACTTCTTTTTTCACGGCAGCTGTTTGGTAAGCCTTAGCCAGATCCTTGTATGCCTGAGTATTTTTCTTCTTTTTAGCAACTGCCAAAACATTGATATATGGTTCAGCCTTCTTATCTAATTTTTCGCGGTACAATGAATCTTTCAAGGAAACATTACCTGAAGCTGCAAAACCGCCATTGATCACGGATGCATCCACGCTTGACAAGGCCCGAGCTGTTTGTGAGCCGTCAACTTCTTTGATCTTTAAGTTCTTTGGATTTTCAGCGATGTCTTTGGTGGTGACCAACGGATCATTGGAAGCTAATTTGATCAAACCGGCACTCTGTAACAAACGCAAGCCGCGAGCTTCGTTGGCTGCATCATTAGAGATTGCGATAGTGGCGCCGTCTTTAATATCAGCGACTTTTTTGACTTTCTTAGAGTAAAGACGCAAAGGTGCAATGAACGTCTTACCAACTGAAGTTAGGCTATTGTCATGGGCTTTGTTGTACTGGTTCAAGAAATCTAAAGTTTGGAATGAATTGACGTCTAGTTCACCATTAGCGACCGCCTTATTCGGCTGATTCCAGTCGCTAAATTCTTTCATCTTGATCGTTAAACCATACTTATCCTTGGCCTCTTTTTTAACAACTTTCCAAATCTGTTCATCCTTTTGCGTTGGTGCCACGGTACCAACCGTGATCGTCTTTTCTTCCTTCGTAGATTTATGGCCAAAACTAAAGTAGCCAGCCACTACGACCACAATTACAACAACAATTCCAATTAAATACTTCACACTTTTTTTCATTTGAAATTCCTCCACTTATTTTAAGTATTCTTTGACAAGTTCTTGATAAACATTGATCAGTTCTAAGTAACAGCTGACTGTTGTATATTCATTGAGCTGATGGTCAGTCTGGCTATTGTCGGCTCCCAAAATCACGGTCGGCAGCTGATGGTTATTTTTAATGAAGACACTGGCATCCGTGGCTCCGTTCATCGTTTGCAGCTCAACTTGGCGGTCTTGGAAGTTATTTAGAGCGGCTTGTTGGGCAAGTTTGACAAACTCGTTGTCTTTTTTAGTTTCGACTGGTTCAAAGTTATGAATAATTTCTAGTTTCAACTGAGCGGCGTGCTCTTGATTTAATTTGGCAAGCGTCGTTTCTAACCGGTCGATCACCTGTTGATTATTGAAAGCATAGGTTGGTCGGATGTTGCCGAGTAATTCCGCCTGGTCGGGGATCGTGTTGACCTGGTCGCCGCCTTTGATCACAGTGACGCTATGTTGAACGTCCCCCAAATATTCATCGGTGGGAGCATCAGCGAATAAATCCTGTTCAAGGTTGATGTAATTGACCAAACCGGCGATGGCGTTAATGCCTCTACTAGGAGTTGAGCTGTGCGCTGCTTTACCAGTGCTGGTAATGCGATAATTAAAACTACCAGAATGAGCGTAAATGATTTGACCGTCCGTTGGTTCACACACGACCATCGCGGTGGCGTCGTCGATCGCATGTTGCTCGTTTAAGCGGTAGGCACCTGGTGTCCCATACTCTTCGCCCGCCGTTGCGACTAAGCGTAAGCTGCCGTTCAGCTCCACACCTTGTTCTTTGAGTTCGATCAACGTAATGGCGGCCGCAGCCAACCCGCTCTTCATATCAGAGGCACCCCGGCCATACAACTTATCACCCACAATTTCGGCGCCAAAGGGATCATGTTCCCAATCGGCTGGGTCCCCAACTGTCACCGTATCTTGATGTCCCGTCAGTACCAAAACCTTGGCGGGGTCCGTGGTCTGACCAATGGCAGCTTGGAGATTAGCCCGCTTGTCGCCAAACTCATCGACTGCAGCTTCGATCCCATGTTGAGCTAACAATTTTTGTAAATACTGAGCCACGATGATTTCATTGCCATTCACTGTGTGTAACCGGATCAGATCTTGTAAAATTTGAATCTTTTCTGCTTGTTCCATTGGTAAACAACCTCCTAAAGTGTGAGAAGTACTGAGTGCTGAGTTGGAAACGAAGTGCTTTCGCTTTGGGTCCGGGCATTGTAGTCGAGCTGCTTAAGCTAAGACTGTACATCTTAGTCGAGCTACTTAACCCAGAAGATTCCGCTTAACCTGCTTTCTGCCACGATGCCTAAACCGCATCATGCCCGGAAGCCTGTTAATGCTCATCTTCTAACCGGGTTAATTCGCCCTGTGTATATCTGTGCATAAAAAAAGCTTCCGCCCCTGATCAAAGGACGAAAGCAACGTGTTACCACCTTAATTTGTGTTTTCTTTACAAAAAACACCTCAACAACTTACTAAAAATCAATAAGCTAGACGATAACAGGTCTTACTGTAATATTTGCTTGCACAATTATTAATGCTCGGAGCTCATCTTCATTTTCTTTCACTTTGAGTCCTCTCAGCACACGAACCCTCTCTGAAAAAGCTACTTAAAAACTACCCTTCTCTTCATCACATGTTTTTAATTTTAATTTAATGATAGTGTACAGGTAACTTTTTAAGTTTGCAAGTCTTTTTTGCATTTTTCCAAATAAATTTTTATTTTTCTGGTCTTTTCTACGTCGTTTCATGAAGTAAAGCCCTTTCTTTGGCGATTTAACAGATTTAATTCGGATATTTTTTTATTTCAGCCGAAATTTAGCTTGACGGCACCTGATTTAAATGGTAAATTTAGTGACATTAAATTTTAATCTAATTAAAAACTAAGAGAAGAGTACTAGACTAAATAGTTTTCCAGAGAATGTCTGCCGCTGAAACGACATAACTAACTAGTCTACGAAGATGAACTCTGTTGAGCCAGCCAGCGTGCAAGCAATGGTTGCGGTGGATCCGTTAACTTCCAAACTAACAAGAGCTTAGCCCCAGCATTTCGGGGCTATTCAACAAGGTGGTACCGCGGGTTTACTCGTCCTTTAGATCATTGCAGATCTAGGGGACTTTTTTTATACACAGAGCGAAGTGAGGCGGTTAAGAGACGAGCATTATCTTGACCTGACCTTTAATGCGCTTTTAGCATTGAAGGTCAGGTTGGGATAAGCGGAATCTCTTGCCTCAAGTAGCTCGACTAAGATGCACAGAGCGAAGCAAGCCGGTTAAGACTCGAGCATTAACAGGCTTCCGGGCATGATGCGCTTTGAGCATCGTGACAGAAAGCAGGTTAAGCGGAATCTTCTGAGTTTCGTAGCTCGACTAAAAAAACAGAGCGAAGTGAGGCGGTTAAGAGACGAGCATTATCTTAACCTGACCTTTAATGCGCTTTTGGCATTGAAGGCCAGGTTGGGATAAGCGGAATCTCTTGCCTCACGTAGCTCGACTTAAAAAAACAGAGCGAAGCAAGCCGGTTAAGACTCGAGCACTAACAGGCTTCCGGGCATGATGCGTTTTATGCATCGTGGCAGCAAGCAGGTTAGGCGGAAAGTCTTGGCTTGAGTAGCTCGACTAAGATGCACAAAGCGAAGCAAACCGGGAGAGCTCGACTAAGCAAACAAACAAGGGGGAATTTTAAATGAGTACACCAATCATCGAACTAACTAATATCCAAGTGCACTTCCAGCAAAAAGAAAAATTGATCAAATCCGTTGACGACGTTTCGCTAACGATCAACCAAGGCGACATTTATGGGATCGTCGGTTATTCCGGGGCCGGAAAATCCACCCTGGTCCGGGTCATTAACCTCTTACAAAAACCAACCGCCGGCCAAGTCACGGTCAGCGGCGATGTCTTATTTGAAAAAAATGACCAAACTACCCACGAACTCGCTGCCGCTGAACTACGGACCAAACGTCGCAAAATTGGGATGATCTTCCAGCACTTTAATCTCTTGAACGAACAAACTGCCTTGCAAAATGTAGCTTTCGCGCTCAAGCATAGCAAGCTCAACGAATCTGCTCGTTTACAAAAAGCGGAGCATCTCTTAGAACTAGTCGATTTGACCGACCAAAAAGATCAGTTTCCGGCACAGCTTTCCGGCGGCCAGCAGCAGCGCGTTGCCATCGCCCGGGCGCTCGCAAACGACCCTGAGATCTTAATTTCAGACGAGGCGACTTCTGCCTTAGATCCTAAAAACACCAACCAAATCTTGGACCTATTAAAAGATCTCAACGCCAAACTGGGGGTCACGATCGTCTTGATCACCCACGAAATGGAGGCTGTTAAGCGCATTGCCAACAAAGTTGCAGTGATGGAAAACGGCCAAATCATTGAACGCGGCGACCTCTTAGACATCTTTACCAACGCCGCCGAACCGTTCACGCGCGAACTAGTTGGTTCACAAAATGCTTCCGAGACTGCGCTCGATATTTTGACCCATTATACCTAGCCGCAAACGAAGAGATCTACCATCTCGTTTACACCGGCCGTTCAATTCAAGAGCCGCTCACCACGCGCTTATTTGAAAAATTCAACGTCGAAACGAGCATCATCTACGGCAACGTCGACCTCTTGACGACTAAGCCGGTTGGAACGCTCTACGTGATTTTCCATGGAGAATCTGCAGCGCGCCAGCAAGCCAAAGAATACTTATTAAGCCACGGTGTCTTGGCCGAAAAACTTGAAACGGAGGACAAATAAATGACAGAATTTTTCAGCAAATACTTTCCTAACGTCATCGCCCAGGGTTGGGGCGGCGAATCCGGCTGGCTGACCGCTATCGGCCAAACTTTTTACATGACTTTCTGGTCCTTCATCTTCGGTGGGATCTTGGGCTTGTTATTCGGAGTCGGCCTCGTTTTAACCGCTCCAGAAGGAGTTTATCCCAACAAGATCATCTTCAATCTTTGTGACAAACTAGTGTCATTTTTCAGAGCCGTGCCATTTATTATTTTATTAGCCTTCATTGCACCAGTCACTCAGTTGCTGGTCCACACCCAAATCGGAACGACCGCCGCTCTAGTCCCACTGTCACTGGGCGTCTTTCCCTTTTATGCGCGGCAAATCGAAGTTGCGCTGGCCAGCGTTGACCATGGTATCATCGAAGCGGCTCAGTCTGTGGGCGCCACTTTTTCCGACATTGTTTTCACCGTTTACTTACGCGAAGCACGTTCTGAAATCGCACGGGTCACGACAGTCACGCTGATCAGTTTGATCGGATTAACAGCGATGGCGGGCGCAATTGGCGCTGGCGGCCTGGGTAACACCGCTATTTCTTACGGTTATAATCGTTTCAATAATGACGTTACCGTGGTCGCTACCCTCATTGTTTTACTGTTAGTGGTGCTAGTTCAAGTTGTTGGTGACAAAATCGCGGCTGCTTTAAATCATCGTAGTAATTAATTAGAAAATGTGCTTACTAAAGATTCCGTCTTGTCTGTCAAATTGGCAGTCACAAGGCGGAATTTTTGGTGGGTTGAGCTTCGACTGGGGGGAACTTTGCTCGACTTACACCCAGTTGCTTTCTGTCTGGCCCCTTCTTTCGCGATTTTGGGGCCAGACTGCTTTCGTTTGGTCCCTCCTTTCGCGATTTTGGGGCCAGACTGCATTCGTTTGGTCCCTCCTTTCGCGATTTTGGGGCCAGACTGATTTCGTTTGGTCCCTCCTTTCGCGATTTTGGGGCCAGACTGCATTCGTTTGGTGCCTCTTTTCCCCAACTTTGCTCCAGACTGCACTCTGCCAAGCAAAATCAGGACCACCAGCACAGTTACTTCAACAAAATTCCAACCGTGACGCGCCCCTGCTCCCATTTGCCAAAAATAACCAAAAAAGCGACTTTCCCTTTACTACGGAAAGTCGCTCCTATCAATTAGCCCACAAACTTCAAGGCTAGTTTTTTATAAAATTCAATCGCCTGTAAATAAACGTCAATGTCGACATATTCGTCAGCCTGGTGCGAAGTTTCTGAACCAGGACCAACCACGATACTGTTAAAGTCGCCTTTGGCCTGCAAAAATTCAGCTCCGTCATTAGCTCCCAAACTCCCTGTTAAATGTGGCTGCTTGCCAAAAACATCTTGATAAACTGCGGTCGCTGCCTTGGCTAACGGCGTATCCGGCGTACCTAAAATTGCTTCTTCTGGAAAACTATACCGCAAAGTCAAGTCATAGCCGTCTTTGGCGTTCAATTCCGCTAATACCGCTTCAAGTTCGGTGTAAAACAGCTGGTTTGGATATTCCGGGATCGTCCGGATATTGCCCATGTAGGAAGCCTGCGCCGGAATACTATTGACCTGTTCGCCGCCCTTGATCTTCGTGATCTCATGAGTGACGGAGCCCAGTAACGGATCATCATGGTCAAACTTCGCCAGCCGTTGCTTTGCCAAATGGTAGAAGTCCCACAAATTATCGATGGCGTTGATTCCCATCCACGGCCGGGCACTGTGAGCACCCTTACCCGCAGATGTCACTTCGTAGTCAATCACCCCGCGCGCGGTATAAACGATCTGCGACATTTCATCACTAGGTTCAGCAATCACGAGTCCTAACAAATTGTCCGCGTAGCCGGCTTTAGTCAACTGTGCCGCACCGTACTCGCCGGTTTCTTCACCAACTGTGCCAAACAAGCGGAGTTGCCCGTGCAGCTCAGTTCCCTCTTCCAGCAGTTCTAGTAAAGTGATCACGATGGCTGCCAAACCGCTCTTCATATCCGAAGCACCACGGCCAAAAACTTTGTGGTCTGCGACTGTCCCGGCAAATGGCGGGTAGGTCCAATCGGCTTCGTTGCCCGCCGCCACAACATCCATATGTCCGGCTAAAGCGAAGGTCCCGCCAGCTGGATCTCCCATCGTGATGATCAAATTATCGCGGCCGGGTGCGTAAGTTAATTTTTCGACCTGAACTTGCGGATATGCTTTGAACAAAGAAGCAATGTAGTCTGCAACTTCGGCCTCATTGGCATTGACTGATGGAATTTGAATGATTTTTTGTAAAATTTCGATTTTTGTATTTTTATTCATGTTGTCCCCCGCTTATTTATTAGCTAACTGCTGTTTTTGTGCCTGTTCTAACATCTGATCGAGCTCGCCCGATTTCTTTAAACGCTTGATGACTTGATTAACTTTTTTCTTTAATTCTACATCATCTTTGTTCATCCCAACACTGACTGCACTAATGTCAGAGGTGGTTTTAAGTTTGATTTTAGTCGTGGCATAAGTATCTGGGTATTTCAAAGTGTAGGCTTTGGAATCTTCTGCCCCTAAAATCACCCCATCAATTTTGCCAACTTTCAGTTCAGTCGTTAAGGTTCCTAAGCCGCTTTCTGTCACCAAATGTGCTTTGGATAATTGCGTCTTAGCGACTTGTTCTTTTGCTGAGCCCTGTTGTGCACCAATACTTTTGCCGTTCAAGTCACTGATTTTTTGGTACTTATTAGCGTCGGCTTTCCGCACCAGCAAAACGTTTGAACCTTCATGGTAAGTATCTGAAAAGCTAACGACCTTTTTTCTAGCTGGCGTGGCCACCATGCTGGCTAAGACCATATCGACCTTTTTATCCTGTAATTCTGTGACCAACGCTGGGAAGGAAACATTTTCAATTTTAAGTTTCACACCCAGTTCATCCGCAATTTTATTTGCCAGTAAAACGTCAAAGCCGACAATTTTTTTCTTACCATTTTGAACGCTAATATATTCAAACGGGGGCGCATCGGCTGAGGTCCCCATCGTGATCGTTCCTTTATCTTGAATGCGTTTCACACTGTCATCGCCCTGACTTTTCCCGCAAGCCGCCAAACTAATGACCACCAACAAAGACAGTAAGCCTTGTACAATAAACCGGAGCTTCTTTCCTGTTACCATTGAATCTTTCCCCTATGATTTAAGCTGTGTGAGTCCTCCCGACTCGCTGCGCTCTGTGATTTAGTCGAGCTGCGTGAAACAAAAAGTTCCGCCCATCCAAACCTAGGAACCAATGCCGAAACCACCTTGGTCCCTATGTTCCGATGGTGCTCACTTTCTAACCGTTTCACTTCGCTCTGTTTTTATTAGTCGAGCTACTCAAACCAGAACTTTCCGCCCATCCAAACCCAGGGTCAATGCCGAAAACGCATTAACTCCTGGGTCCCGATGGTGCTCGAGTTCTCCCGGTTTGTTCCGCTCTGTGATAAATTAGATTTTACCACATCTTCCTCTAATAATATACACCTTTTTGAATATTTATTAAAATAATGGAATGCACACTGTTTTTTATAGCAGTAAATTTCTTGAAAAATCGAGCAAATACCGCTAGTATAGGAAGAGTCTATCAATTGATCGTTCACTACTAATAGTTAAAGTTACATGGAAAGGATATTATTCATGGTTCAAGTAAAATCTGCCTTCTGGCAAAATATTGTCGACCAGGCGCAAAAACACCCGGCAGTTCCTGGGTTAAAAACAATCCCATTTTTCTCAATGGCTCCCATGGAAGCTGTCACTGACTCCGTCTTTCGGCGCGTCGTTGCGCACGCCGGTGGGCCAGATGTGTATTTCACTGAATTCACTAATGCCCGGTCGATCACGCACCCCAAAGCTAAATTTTCAGCACAAGCTCGTTTGCATGTCGCTGAAGGCGAAGTTATGCCTGTTGCACAAATCTGGG
The DNA here is from genome assembly GCF_022836475.1 of Ligilactobacillus pabuli. Taxonomy (GTDB): domain Bacteria; phylum Bacillota; class Bacilli; order Lactobacillales; family Lactobacillaceae; genus Ligilactobacillus; species Ligilactobacillus pabuli. The sequence goes on from NZ_BQXH01000017.1 coordinate 42,688, forward strand.
GGAACCGCGGCATTGATTTTGAAACAGCAACAAAAGACTTAAAAGAACACGGCTACCAAGCTGTTGATATCAACATGGGCTGCCCATCTGCCACCATTATTAAAAACGGCGGCGGTTCCGACATGATACGTCATTTTGATGACGCTGCGACTGTAATCGCCAGTGCCAAAGAATCCGGACTTGCCGTTTCAGTTAAAACTCGGTTGGGCTTTAACGAATTAGAAACTTTTGAAAAATGGGTGCCCTTCCTATTAGAACAAGATGTTCCGTTGTTAACGGTGCACGTTCGTTCGCGGAAAGAAATGTCAAAAGTACCAGCTCATTACGAATACATCGACCGCTTAGTGGAATTGCGCGATCAGATCGCCCCACAGACTTTATTACAAATCAATGGTGATATTAAAGATCGGAATGCTGGTTTGGAATTGGTCCGCCAGCACCCTGGTGTCGATGGCATCATGATTGGCCGAGGAATTTTTGAAAATCCCTTCGCCTTCGAAGATCAGCCGCGTGAACATTCATTAGAAGAAACTCTGAGCTTATTGCGGATGCAGCTAGATTTGTACGATACGTTCAATGCTCAGTACGGTCCGTTAAACTTTAAGAAACTGCGCCGCTTCTTCAAAATTTATGTCCGCCATTTCAACTATGCGTCAGACTTGCGGATCGCCATGATGGATTCCACCAACACGACCCAAGTCCGCGAGTTACTGGACAAATTTGACCAACAACTCGCAGCTCATCAAGCTGAACAAACGATTGCCATTGATCCTAACGAGCAATCATCATAGAACAAATAAAAAAGCTTGTAACACCAGAATTTGAAGCTGGTTGTTACAAGCTTTTTTGCATAGTTTGGGTGACTATGCTCATTTTCCTCGGCTTTTCGAGCATACTTCGGCCGACTATGCTCATTTCTCTCGGCCTTTCGAGCATACTTCATCCGACTATGCTCATTTCCCTCGGCCTTTCGAGCATACTTCGGCCGACTATGCTCATTTCCCTCGGCCTTTTGAGCATACTTCGGCCGACTATGCTCATTTCGTGCACCACAATTGTCCCAGCCAATCAATACAGAGTTACTCTTCAACCGTTTCTCTCACAGTTTTCGGGCTGAACTTAGCCAACAAAACGCCAGCGCCTAAGCCGACTAACATAAACGGTAAGAAATCTAATCCCACACTGTAGAGCGGGATCAGCCGACTAGCCCACTGGTCAATGGCAGCGAAGAATTGCCAGTTTGCCAGGACTGGCGGCAGGTTATGCACGACATCTAAAATAGCGGGGATCAGGGTCAACATCACCGTCGTCCGATAAATTAGCCTATTTTTGCCGATCACTGGATTTAAAAGGCCTAAGGTGATCAAAGCAATCGCTAAGGGATACAAGAAACTCAGAATTGGTGAGGAATAGCTAATGATCTGGTCTAAGCCAAAGTTCGCGATCAAAAAGGAAAGTCCCGCTGCTAAAAATAAAAAGCGGTGGTAGCCCAGTTGTGGGAATCGTGCTCCTAAATCTTGCGCGAGAGATGTGATCAAACCGATAGCGGTTGTCAAACATGCCAGAAGAGTCAAGACCGCTAACAACGCTGTTCCCAAAACTCCAGTGTAGTGTTGCATGATCGTCGTAAAAGCACTGCCGCCTTCCGTCGTTAACCGGCTGTAATGCAAGCTTGATGCACCTAAGATGATCAGTAAAACGTAGATCACTGCTTCAAAACCGAGGGTCAGTGTCCCAACTTGAGCGACTGAACGAGAACGTAAGCCCTGCTCTTTTTGCCCAAATTGTTTGAGCGCCGCAATGATCGTCACGCCAAAACCTAAGCCCGCCAAGGCGTCCATCGTGTTATAGCCTTCCAAAAAACCGGTGATAAAGTTCGCCGTCCCTTGACCATCCAATGGCAAAAGTTCCAAGGAATAGACATCGTGGCCTTTTAAAATAAAGGCGATCACAAACAGGAGCGTTAATAACAAAATCAAAACTGGATTTAAGATCTTACCAACATTGCGAATAATACTTTGTTCATGATAGGCTAACCAAACGACCGCCGTGAAAAATAAGGCAGAAAAGACTAGTAGTCCGACATGAGTTAAATGCTGGGGAATAAACGGCTGAACTCCCATCGTGAAGGTCACAGTCGCTGTCCGCGGCGAGGCCACTAATAATCCAAGGGAGGCGTGGGTCAAAACTAAGAATAGTAAGGCAAAGTTTTTGCCCGCGGGTAACGCCAAGTCATACATACTATTGCTTTCTGTCAAACTGATTGCCAGGATCGCGAGCAGCGGTAAACAAATCGCTGACAGAATAAAACCACCGGCCGCTGCCAGCCAATTCCCCTGAGCTAACTGTCCTAAATGAATCGGAAAAATCAGGTTACCTGCGCCAAAGAAGAGGCCAAACAAAAGTGAGGCTAGAATTAAATATTGTTTCCCTGTTAATTTAGTATTGTTTTCCATGTTGAGTGTTCCCCTTTCGATTTTACCCCAGTCCATTCATCCAGGCGCATGCTCCTAGACAACGTTCACTCAGGTGACTAGCCTGCAACTCAAGGTGATCGACCTCCAGTCTTCGGCAGCTTGAACTATCTGCTTGTTTTCCAGGCCAACAAACCAAACGTCGCAAAAAAAAGCGCCCCCGATCAATTTTCATGATCAAGGACGCTTTAGCGTGTTACCACCCATCTTCACAGCCAACTCGCGCTAACTGTCTTACAAAGTACGGCCCGGGCTTGCCCCGAGCGATACTCCATTGCGGTAATGGGCGCATTCCCATCAGCTACTACTTTAATTTCATAGCTGCAACTTGTAGCTTACTTTCATTTCCTGCGACTACTTCTTTCCACCACCCAGAAGCTCTCTAAAAGTCGGACCGGTCATTACTCTGCTACGCACTGTCTTTGCTTGTCTTTATTTGTTATGGCCTAGTTTACGAAATTTAAATTAAAAAGTCAACAGTTATTTTTAATCTTGGCCTAATGGTGCTTCGTTCCGCTGTCCGTTTTGTGCCACATGTTCCTGGCAAATGGTGACGATCGTCTCCGCCAGCAACGCCATTCCTTCCGTAGTCGCATACTCATACTTGCCGTGAAAATTACCGCCGGCATTAAATAGGTTCGGCGTCGGGATTCCTTTTTCCGTAATAAAATCTCCGTCAGTTCCCCCACGAAAGGCAATCACATTCGGAGTCAAGCCCAGCTTGTGATACGAATCTAAGACCAGATTCACAATATACGGATTTTCTCGGATCTTATCGCCCATGTTGACGTACTGTTCCGTTAATTCCAACGTCAGCCGCGGCTTATCCAGCTGAGCATTGATTTGCGCCACGATCTCCTCGACTAAATGGATCTTTGCTTGATAAAGCTCCCAGTCAAAATCACGGATGATCAGGTGCAATTCGGCATGGTCGATCGAGCTGACTTGACTAGTCAACATAATAAAGCCCTCACGTCCCTGCGATTCTTCCGGAACTTGGTCCTTAGGCAAAGCTGCGGCAAATTGGTTAGCCAAAGTTGCAGCATTCACCAGCAAATGGTACGCATTTCCAGGATGTACAGCCGTTCCTTCGATCTCAATTTTGGCGGCTGTTGCATTAAATGTTTCGTATTCCAGGTCGCCAGGCTGGCCGTTATCCAAGGTATAGGCAAATTCCACCGGAAATTCACTGGCATCAAAGCGCTTGGCACCCTGCCCAGTTTCTTCATCCGGACCAAAACCGACGTAGATCGGGCCATGTTCAATTTTCGGCTGCGCAATGAACGCTTTCAACGCTCCAAATAATCCAGCAATTCCCGCCTTATCATCTGAGCCAAGTAAAGTCGTACCATCCGAAGTGATCAACCGTTGCCCCTTGAGTTTCGTCAATTCTGGAAACTCACTGACATGCATGACGATTCCTTGGTCTGCGTTTAACACCACATCTTGTCCATCGTAGTCTGGATGAACTTGAGGCAAGACATTTTCTGCGGGATAATCGGTCGTATCCAAATGAGCCACAAAGCCGATTCCTGTAATATCTTGCGAACTATTGCCTGGCAAATATCCCATCGCAAAGCCATTTTTCTCGTTATACCATGCCTCTAGTCCTAAGTCTTGCAGATCTGCGACTAAACGTTTCGCCAACTTAACCTGCCCCGGAGTTGACGGGACCGCCTGGCTTCGTGCATCAGAACGACTATTATATTTACAGTAAGTGACAAACTGTTGTTCAATAAAATCATGATCAATTTCAACCAATACTAACACTCCTCTATTTACTGATATATGCTTCCTTCCAATCGTACGGTACACTCGCCGGATGGAAGACCACGCCCTTCACATTGGGACGCAACAATTGTGACTTCGAAACCTGATACAGCGGGATCGTTCCCTGGTCTTTCATCAGAGTTTTTTCAGCCTCGACTAAGTTTGCCCAACGTTTTTCAGGCTGGTTCCCATATTCATTTTCAGACTGATCTAACAACTGATCGAATTTCGGATTGTCGTAGCCAGAAGTATTGTAGGCTGCATCTGCTTCGTAAACGTCTAAGAAGTTGATTGGGTCCGCGAAAATTGATTGCCAAGTTTTGACTGTCATTTGGTAATCTTTTTTAGACTGGCGGGTGATCATTTGGACAAACGGCATCGTCGATAATGACACTTTGACGCCAGGCAGATCTTCTAGTTTACTTTGCAAAAATTCCGCTGCTTGCTTACTGCTGTCAGTATCTGAAGTTAACAGGTTCAAGTTCAACTGTTTGATGTTTTCTTCTTTGTATCCCGCTTTTAAGAGTGCCTTGGCTTTTTTCAAATCATAAGAAACTGCAGATTTGACATAAGCTTCTTCGTTAAATGCCTGACCAGTCTGCGGATTGTTTCCCATTTGACTAGGAACAAAGCCTTTCAGCGGAACCGAGCCGTCTTGTAAAACTTTGTCAGTTAACTGTTTACGGTCAATTGCCAATGAAAGTGCTTGTCTGATTTTCAAATTTTTAAAAGCTGGTACTTTAGTCTGGTTTAGTTCCAAACGTGTTGTGGCAGTTGGCAGTCGTTTAACATAGGCTTTGTTGTTGACGTTTGCCTTAACTTGCTGCCCGTTTAACAGTGTTTCATCGACTTTATTAGAGCTGTACATATTGTAGCTAGTCGTGGTACTTTCAGAAACCAGTTCCTTAATTTTTTGCAGGTGAACGTGTTTTTGATCCCAGTATGACTTATTTTTGACCAAGGACCACGATTTGCCGGAACCATCCCAATCGGCTAGTTTGAACGGACCATTAGAAACTAAATACTTAGACTGAGTACCATACTTAGTTCCATATTTTTCAACAACTTTTTGATTCAACGGATAATATAACGGAAAGGCCAACATTTGTTTGAAGTAATAGACTGGCTTAGCTAGTGTGACCTGCAAATGGCGGTCATCTAAGGCTTTCACACCCAAAGTGGATTTGTCTTTTTTACTATTGTAGATTTCTGCCGCATTTTTAACGGGATCCATGTAAAAAGCATCTTGAGCGGTGGTTTGCGGATCAACGGTTCGTTGCCAGGAGTACACAAAATCTTGGGCACGGACCGGATCTCCGTTAGACCATTTGGCTCCCTTGCGTAAAGTAAAGGTGTATCTTTGACCATCCTTCGATTCCTTAGTTGACACAGCTAGTGCTGGTTGCGGCTTCCCGTTTTTATCCAAACGATAGAGCCCTTCTTGAACATTCATCAAAGTCTGAAAACTCAGGGTATCAGTGGCCTTAGACAAATCGGCGGTGGCAATTGTCATTTGTTCGGTCCACCGTAACTCTTGGTGCTCTGCATACTTGCCAGAATCGGCTTGCGAAGGTGTGCTTGCTTTATGCCCACAGCCTGCCAACAATAAGGCAGCGCCTGCGGTTAAGGTGTAAAGTAGTTTTTTATTCATGATTAACCCCCTCGTAGGTGTCTTTTCCTTAGTTCGATCAGTGTCACAATTAAAAAATAAACTGCCGCTAGTTTGACTTAAACAATAGGCCAATTATGTAGCTTGGTCCCGCTCCTTTCCCTATTTTTTAACCTAATTGCTTCTTGAGCAGTAGTCACTTTTATTAGTTGTTTCTAACTTTTATATCATTTTATCAGGAATTAATTTAATGTCAACGTTATTTATTTTTAATTTTTCCAAACTTGGTGCACGAGCTCCAGCGCTATTTTTTTGGCTCAAAATAAGGTAAGATAGAAAACAGAGCGGAGCAAAGCGGTTAGCTCCCGAGCATTATCGTAACCTGGCCTTTAATGCGGTTTAGGCATTGAAGGTTGGGTTGGGATAAGCGGAAGGAGTTGCTTTGAGTAGCTCGACTATGAAAACAGAGCGTAACAAACCGGGAAAACTCGGGCACCATCGGGACCCAGGAGTCAATGCGGTTTCGGCACTGACCCTGAGTTTAGATGGACGGAAAGTTCTGGTTTGAGTAGCTCGACTATAAAAACAGAGCGGAGTCAGGCGGGAGGACTTGAGCACTATCGGAGCCTGACCTTTAATGCGGTTCAGGCATTGAAGGTTGGACTTGGATATGCGGAAAGTCCTGACTGACGGAGCTCGACTATAAAAACAGAGCGGAGCAAACCGGGAGAACTCGAGCACCATCGGGACCCAGGAGTCAATGCGGTTTCGGCACTGACCCTGAGTTTAGATGGGCGGAAAGTTCTGGTTTGAGTAGCTCGACTAAAAACAGAGCAAAGCAAAGCGGTTAGCTCCCGAGCACTATCGAAGATCAGCCGAAAACTAAAAATTTGTGAACCTAAATCACTCAAAGCTGGGTACACAAAAAATTTAAAGCATGATTGAAATCTAGTCTGGCTTTTCCTAAACCACCTATTTTTATCAGCAATTCAATCGTTCCTATTTCAAAGAGGTGTCAACAAACTTAAATGAATAATATTTTAAACTACCGGTACTTACTAGACTATGCCACATTTGGTCTCTTACTGGTGATCGTAATTTTCGGCAACTTAGCCTTGTTCATTCTAGCTGCCGGTTTCATTGCATTAATTTTAATTCTAAGAGTACTCTTCATGTTGCAGTATCGTCCTCAGCTTAAAGCGGTCCTGGTTGTTACATACAGTTTTTCGCTGATTCTTCAAACTATCTTTTATACCATGGCTGTATTCCCTGCCGATGGTAATGAGCATTTGATTTTACGAGTCATTGCTGCCATTTTACTGCCTTTACCTTTTTTACTCGATCAAATCATCAGCAAAAGTAAAAGTCGTTCTTTCTACTTACCTTCCGTAGAAAATCTCACGACGATCACCTTTGCAGAATTAAAGAAAAATCAGGCGCGGTTACACCAATCGCTGCAAAATCTGCAACATTTTAAGCACGTCTTTTCTACTGACAACATGCAGCAAATTTTTGGCGATTTAAACCGTCATAGTACTTTTCGCTATATCAACAATGGCAGCCTAGACCAGACTTATTTTAAAAAAGCAGCTGAATCATTAAATGACCCGTATATTTATCTGATTATTTCGAACACTGGCAGCCCAGCCAGTGAACTGATCGGTCTATTTACGCAAAAACAATTCAATCATGCCTCGCTTAGTTTTGACCAAGACTTACAAACAATCGTCAGCTACAACGGTGGTGAACGGATTTATCCGCCTGGACTCAATCCTGAGATCTTGCAAGCTTTCCATAAAAAAGCTGATGCATCTGTCTTGATTTATCGTTTGCGTATCACTCGCGCACAAAAAGCCAAAATCTTGGCCACGATCCAACAAATTAACGACACTGGGAGTGCCTACAATATTTTAGGCTTAGTTACCAAACATTCCGTTCGTAGTAATATCATGTTCTGTTCCCAATTTGTTTATCAAATGTTGCAAATTGCTGGCGTGAATTACTTTGAAAAAAAGCCCGGCTTTGTCCAGCCGACAGACTTTATCGAACTAGACTATCACCGTCAGTTAGAATATGTTTCTGAAATCAAATTTTAACTAGCATACAAGAAGTTTGATAGTATAAAAGTGAAATAAGCGCCCGGATTCCTCAATCTTCAAGAAATCCGGGCGCTATTATTTTGCAAAAAAGCTTGAGAAATTTCAATAACCTAAACTTAATCTTGGTTCACCATTTCATTTATTCTTTTACTTCAACCCAACTAAAAATGAGTAACAGAAACCTTTGATGATTTCTGTTACCCATTTTTGTTTCAATTATTATTTGATCCACACTTCATTAACTAAACCGTGATATGAGACTCCATCGGTCAAAACCTGGTCTCCATCGTAGGAAGTATAACCATAGTAAGTTTCAGTGTCACCACTACTCCACTTCACATCGATCCTCACATTAGAACTAATTGACTTGGTGTCATTAGTATCAGATGTAACATCGTAGGAAAGAATGTTATTGGCGTTATATTGATAAATCGTTGCTACCCCACTGAAAGTTGTGTCATCATTATTATACTGAATTATCGTTCCATCAGAATAAATTCTCAGAGAACTCTGTAGCCTGTCCGAATCATAATTATAAAATTCGTAATCGCCGACAAAGTTAGTATGACTGCCGAAGCCATGCCCCGTTCCATTTGAATGATGACTACTTGGCGCTTTAGTGGCAGAACTAGAACTGGAAGAAGAATCACTGTCTTTCTCTCCAAAACCGTTCGCGCGTGCTTTTTCAAATTGATCGACTAATTTTTGATCCTGTAAGTTGGTCGATGAAGCTCGCAAATCATTGCCAATAAACTTGGTATACGCTAACTGGTGCTCACTGTTTAAGTAGACGATTGCACCATTGCCATCGATTTCTTGGTCACTAATTCCGGTAAAGACTTGGTCAATATGGACCGACGCATTTGGTTTGACTTCAACTGTACCATCTAGTTGTGAGACATGTTTATTGCTATCATCTAAATAAAAGAATTTCGCCTGGTTGAATTGGACCGTCTTATTGGTCGTATTCTTAATATCTGCAGAAATACCATAAATAGTTGAATCAGCCGAACTCTTCCCTTCATCTTTATCAGCCGAAAAAGTAAATTCGACTTTCTTCTGGTCCGCAGTTGACAGATCCTGATAATATACTGTTTGTTCAGCAGAACTAGCTTGATTCGACTCCTCTTTGTTCCGTTGAGAACATCCCCCAATTAATAAGAAAACAACTGGCATAAGTACCGTCAGCAGTTTTTTTGTTAGTTTCACCATTAACAACTCCCTTTTTTTATTCGGAAAATTCAAGTCTAAGTTAGCCACTCTCACATATCATTTATCACATTAGTAGCTTAGTACAGCTCGGTGGGGAGGGAGAAAGGCTTGAGCCAGGAGGCGAAGGCCTTTCTCCCTCCCCACCGTTCGCGTCCATTTTTCGCGCTTAACCGGCCTGAAAAATCTTTTGAAGCTCAGCTTCTAGCACCATTCGTGGCGTCTGAGCTTT
>NZ_BQXH01000018.1 GCF_022836475.1 Ligilactobacillus pabuli
CTTTGATTTTAATTAGACACTTTAATCGTAGCACACGAGGACAAATGATGTCCTTTTTGCGTAGAAAAAAAGTGCTGATGATCAACTCATCAACACTAAAAAGTTTAGACCCACTATTTAGTTTGCTGGGGGAGTACTGAAAAGTTTGGTTGATTTAGCCCGAAGTGGACATAGTTGGCCAAAGTATGCACGAAAGAGGGTGGCAAATGAGCATGGTCAGGCAAAGTATGCTCAAAAGAAGATGACAAATGAGCATAGTCAGGCAAAGTATGCTCAAAAGAAGATGACAAATGAGCATAGTCAGCCCAACTATGCTCAAAAGAAGAAGTAAATCGAGTATTTCAACCAAACAAAAACCTGCAAGTTCAGAAAAAGCTCTCTGGCTTTGCAGGCTTTTGTTGGATAGATAAGGCTTTATTAGCTTTCGAGGTAGGCTTTCATGGCATCGAATTGTTCGATGATCGTTTCAGTTCCTTTATGATAGAGGTCAATGAGCTTGGTGTTGTCTCTTTCAAAGCGAGAAACGGTGACAGGATCCTCTGGCCGTAAAACGAAGACTTTGCCAGCTTCTTCGAGTCGCTCGAGTTCGGTTAAAGCCTCGTTATAGTGCTTAGGCCGGTCAATAAAGGATTGGACAAACTTGGGATACTGTTTGTAGCGAGTTTTGACCAGATTATTGACAGCAGCACCATTTTCTGGCTTTCGGTAGGCGAGGTCACGGGTCACGACGACAACAATTTTTTCGTAGCCGAGTTCTTGGGCTCGTTTGAACGGAATCGAATCTGCGATACCGCCGTCTAAGTAGGGCTGATCCTCAACGATCCGGATATCTGAAGCTAACGGAATACTGGAGGAAGCTTTAATGGCTTCAACTTGGTCATTACCAGGTTCTTTGCGGAAAACGTGTCCCTGACCAGTTTCACAGTTGGTGGCAGTGATCTCAAAAATTTGGCGATTTTGCCGGTAAGTTTGCCAGTCAAAAGCACTATAAGCAAAACACTCGGGTGAAAATAAGAAGTCGAGGTTAAAGATGCCGCCGCTATTCCAGAGATTGCTGACGCTGATGTAGCGTTTATCATGTAAAAAGTGCAGGTTAATGCTGGCTGAACGATTGCGCTGTTTGGAAATATAATTCATGGCACATAGTGTCCCAGCTGAAACACCATGGACGTATTCGAACTCTACTTCGTGTTCAATAAAATAATCTAAAATGGCACTGGTGAAAAAGGAACGTAAGGCTCCACCTTCCAGAATTAAAGCAGCTTTTTCCAAAGTAAAACCTCCCATAATGATTTAAAAGCAATGTTAGTTAAAAAATTCCAACTTTACATGCACAAATTGGAAATTCGCTATACAATATAATATATATACTAACAGAATTTGAAGTTGGTGGTTAGCAGTTTTACTTTAGTAACGGCAATTTTTTAGTAATAGTTTGATTCCTGTTAGTTGATGGAGGTTTAACAGAATGTTTGAAAGAAATAGTTTACGGCTAATTTCAAAGGGTAAAAAGACTTTTTATCAGGCCGAGGAGCTGAATACTCGTGGAATGGTCAATCAAAGTCGGTATGCGTTGTTGTTTCCCAATTTAAAGGCAGCGCAAGACTTTGATCAATTGAGTCGCAAATGTCATATGACAATTCAAAACTTTTTTGGGTCATACCATGAAATTACCCGGACGGATTTTGAAGTGCAAAAGTCGAATTTGACTGACCAGGCGGAGCATGAAATTTATCGTGGATTATTAACAGTCCAGGAAGTTAGGAGAAAGAATCAAGCAAAATGAGTTTTTCAAAAAAGTTAGTCTTATACTTTATTTTATTTGTTTCATTGTTAGTAGTACTAGGCTATACCTTATTTATGTGCACTTATTTTTTAGTTAATTTTGGCTGGCAAACATTTTTTTTGGCCCTGTTAGGCTTACCAGTGTTTTTGTTCTTTTTTAATTTTTTATGGCGAGAAGTCTAAAACAGAGCGGAGTGGCCCGGTTAGAAGATGAGCACTAACAGGCTTTCAGACATAATGCGATTTAGGCATTGTGGCAGAAAGCAGGTTAGGCGGAGTCTTCTGGGCCAAGTAGCTCGACTAAGAACGCAGAGCGGGGTGAAACGGGAGAAAGTGAGCACCATCGGAACCCAGGAGTTAATGCGGTTTTTAGATGGGTGGAGCTTTCTGGTTCACGTAGCTTGACTAATAGAAAACTCGCATCTTTCAAACTAACGAAAGTTGCGAGTTTTTTTGTGTAAATTAAAAGCCGTCCGCATGGGAGGACGACTGGTGTAGAGAACTGTAAAGGCTTAACTACCTTCACCTATAAGATAACATATTCTAGCAAGAAAGTTGACCAATAAGCTCACAGAGAAAATACCCCAGATAACACAAAAAATCGCCCTTTCCACGAGGCGATTTTTTTCTAGAGAGAGTTTTGTTACGTGTAATTTTGGTAACGAGTGTGAAAGTAAATGTACAGTACTTTGTGCAGTACTGGTAAATCTAAAATTTACAGGACGAAACTATGTTTACCATTCATAGTTTGTTGAGTCTTGGCGTCCTTTATTTGTTGCACTATCAAGCATGATCCGTTGTTCAAAATGAGCAACGTTGTGCTTAGTAGCTTTGACCATGTCAGGGTTAACTGAAACATAGTCGATTCCTTGTTGAATTAAGAACTCAGTAAATTCTGGGTACTCGGAAGGTGCTTGGCCGCAAATCGAAACAGTCTTGTTGTCACGATGAGCAGTTTTGATCAAATGTACGATCGCACGTTTGACAGCTAGGTTCCGTTCGTCAAAGAGTGAAGCAACGGCATCGTTGTTGCGGTCACAGCCAAGCAGCAACATCGTTAAGTCGTTAGAACCGATGGAGTATCCGTCAATGTATTGGTTGAACTGGTCAGCCAAGATAATGTTACTTGGAATCTCTGCCATCATGTAGACTTTAAAGTCAGCACTGCGTGACAGACCCTGCGCTTCCATGAGTTCAGTGACCTTTTTCATTTCTGCCACAGTTCTAACAAATGGAACCATGACGTTCAAGTTGGTCAAACCAAACTCTTCACGGACTTTTTTGACCGCTGCTAGTTCCAGTTTGAAGGCTTCCACGTATTTTGGATCGTAGTAACGTGAAGCACCACGCCAGCCTAGTAAGTCTGATGGTTCGTGTGGTTCAAACTGGTCGCCGCCCTTTAAGTTGCGGTATTCACTCGACTTAAAGTCTGAGAAGCGCAAAACAACGGGGCGAGGGGCCATCGCACGTGCCACTTGACTGATACCTTCTGCTAAGAGTTTGATAGCCTTGTCTGATTCACCATTGGCGATCAAGTTCAAAGGATGTTCATGAATAAAACTGGTCCAAATGAACTCTTCACGCATTAAACCGATCCCGTCAGCGGGTAGGGGCGCATACTTTTCAGCAAGCTCAGGGTTACCCAAGTTCATCATGACTTGAGTCGCTGTTGGTGCAAAATATTCTGCAGCAGCGACTGGTTGAGCAGACTCTTCTTGTTTGTTGCCAACCAATGAGTCAATTTGACCAGCATAGACCACACCATGTTTGGCATCGACTGTTACAATTTGACCGTCTTGTAAGCTTTCCATGGCAGCCTTTCCGCGACTCTTAGTCCCAACGATCGATGGAATCTGCATTTCACGGGAAACGATAGCGGCGTGGCAAGTCATCCCGCCGTTGTCCGTAATGATAGCGGCGGCCTTCTTCATAGCTGGCACCCAGTCAGGTGAAGTCATTGATGTGACCAAAACTTCGCCTTCATTAAATTGAGCGATGTCTTTTGGACTTTCGATGATATGCACTGGACCGCTGGCTAAACCAGGACTGGCAGCCAGTCCCTGAACTAAGATCTCTGCATCGGAAATATTAGTCATTGTTTTCTGTTCTCCTGTTGTCTCTTTGTTCTTGTTTTGTTGGGACCAGAACGTTTCTGGTCGAGCTTGGACGAGCCAGAGTTTGTTAGAGTATTGGTCTAAAGCAAACTCCATGTCCATATAACAACCGTAGTGCTTTTCAATGTCTTTAGCGTAACCGGCTAATTCTAGGACTTGGTCATCAGTTAAAGATGGCTTTTTGCCAACTTCTGCTGGCACTTTCTTTTCAGCAACGCCACCATTTTCAGCCCGCAATAGTTCAACAGTCTGTTCGTTGATGTTACGCTGGGTAATCTGGTGAGTAGCTTTGTCCACGAGAAAGTCATCTGGGGTGACGATCCCTTGCACGATATATTCGCCGAGACCTAAGATACTATCAATAATGATCTGGCTGTCATCGCCGTTTGTGATATTGACTGAGAACATTACACCAGAAGCCTTGGATGACACCATCATTTGAACGGTTGCGGCCAAAGCAACTTTTTCATGAGGAAATTGTTGTTTGTGGCGGTAGTAAGTTGCTCGTTCAGTAAATAGTGATGCAAAACATTCTTTCACATAGGACACAACGTCATCTGCACCAGAAATATTCAGGTAAGATTCTTGTTGGCCCGCAAAGGATGCGTCTGGTAAATCTTCTGCGGTCGCACTCGAACGAATCGCGACAAATGGATTTTTTTGGCCGATCCGTTTTTCAAGTTCGGCATAACCGTCTTTGACAGCGGCGGTCAAATCTGCGGGAAATGGACTTTCGGTGATCACGCGCCGAATTTCTCCACAAACTACATGTAACTCACTGGAGTCTTCATAATCTTTGATACTTTCCAGCAATTCGTTGACCTTAGCGTTTGCGCCACTTTCTTCCATGAAGTAACGGTAAGCGTGTGAGGTGGTAGCGAAGCCGTAGGGGACAGGAATGTTGGTTTCCGAAGTCAATTCCCCTAAGGATGAGGCCTTTCCGCCGACTAAATTCACGTCGTCGCGGTGTAGTTCATCGAACCAAAGAATATTTGCAGTAGATCTGTCTTTCAAAATACTTCCTCCTTGTGATGGTACATGTCAAAAATAATTTTCAGCTTTGTAATGAATCATCTGTGTATGCTTATTTTTTAGTAAGCATTTGCATCAATGTCCATAATTCTACTTAAGGGCTGAGAAATAGTCAACCATTAAATTTATGCACGCTAAGTCACTAAATGCTTATTATTTAAGTGTTATAATTAAAATCCATAAGCAAAACTAGCAATAATACGATTTGTAAAGACTTTTTGGAATAAGGTCTTTATATAAAAAATAAGCAATATTAGTAAAAAAATCATTAGATATTTTAAATTTAATTAAAAAACAGTGGTTAACCTGCCCAAATTTGACTAAAATTCAGGTTAAAAAACTATTTTTTAGAAATTGTTCTACCTAACTGCTAGTTTTCAAAATTGAATTTCTAGGATGAATGAGTTAAAGTCAAATTATTGAATAATCTTGATAATGAAGAAACAGAACTAGGAGGGGCAAGTTAGTGAGAACGAAAAATTTTAAGTATCCAGATAAGGCAGCGCATGAAATGGTGATGAATGAACTGGGTCAGCGGGGGATCACGATGGAAACGATCGGTGACATCGCCTTTGAATTGCAAAAGGACTTTTACCCAGCAGCTCAGATTGAAGAGTTTTACGATGCCGCTAATGAAGTTTTGCATAAGCGCGAAGTTTTGAATAATGCGATGGTCGCCTTGGAGTTGGACCGACTAGCAACAGAAGACAAGCTCCAGCAACCGCTGCAAAATATTGTCGCCAATGATTCTGGCGTCTTTGGGGTAGATGAATCTCTGGCTGTTAGTATCGCTAATATCTATGGCACGATCGGCGTCACTAACTTTGGTTACATGGACCGGGTCAAAAATGGTGTGATCAAAGATTTAGACACGCAAAAAGATGGTCGGGTCAATACCTTCATTGATGACCTTGTGGGCGCGTTAGCTGCAGCTGTTGCCGCTAAAATGGCCCATCAATACGCTTAATAATCTAAAAGCCGTCCCAGCCTGCTAGCGAAAAACTGCCAGCTTGGGGCGGCCTTTTGATAGTTAATGATGGAAAAGTTTGGTCCAAAAGCAGGTGTTATGTACCAAACTCCTGTGGACTTAAGTACAAAAGGGCACAAAAAGAACGGTTGAGTTCACTATTTAGCGAACAACAACCGCTCTTTTTTTATTAGCGTTTAGTCTTACCAAAAACGACGGTAGCCAGCATATTCAGCGGCAAACTTTGGCTCAGTCAGAGCTGCAATGTCGACTTTTTTGCCGGGAGTCCGTGATTCAATCATTTCGCCATTCCCAATGTACATGCCAACATGATGCACGTCGCCAGTTCCGTGTTGATAAGCAAAGAAAATCAGGTCGCCAGGTTTGATTTGGTCGACTTCAATTGGTGTCCCGCTAACTTGTTGGTCGTCAGCGTCACGGGGCAAAGTGATCCCAAGTACCCGGTGTAAACCGTAAACTAAGCCGGAACAGTCATAGCCATAAGCGCTGATCCCACCCCAGAGATAGCGCATCCCGAGGAACTGCTTGCCAATGTTGACCATCGTTTCGCCGTCATCTTGACCGACTAGGTCTGCTGGAATCTGAGTCGCTTCAGTATCGACAAAGCCGATCCCCAGTGGAGTAGCGACTTTGACCTTACATTTGTCAGCGTAGAGCTGTTCCAATTTCGTCCCTAATGATAGTTCAGCTAGTGGTAAGTGGCCTTCATCATATAAGGTAGTTGTTTTAACTGAAATTGTGACGGTCTCTTCGGTTGCTTGTTCCGCGATGGCTGGTGCTAGTAAGTCACTTTTGATCCAGCCGGGGTAGCCCGTCGGATTTTTGTGAGTTGGTTGATCCACCACTATGACCTTAGTCCAGTCACCCTGAACTTCTTCGACGAGAACTTCATCGTTGAACAGGACCTGAGTATCCACCATACTATCGTCGCATAATTGAATCGTTTCCTGATCTGACATTGATTGCGTCCAATCTTTAGCGTGACCAGCTAGTTCTTGGTCGTCAAGTTGGCGAGGCTTGTCAGGTGAGCTCCAGATATTAGCAACCGAAACTTTAACTCTTAATTTTTCCATTTTGTAAAATCCTCTCAAAGCTATCAGGACGGTTTAGTTAGTTTGCTTGGCAGTGATTGCGGCAAATTTTTCCAAAATGTAGTCGGCTGATAGTTGTAATTTTTCTTGTTCTTCATCAGTTAGGTCTAACTGAATTTTTTCCTCTATACCTTTTCTACCAATAATTGCGGGAGATGACAAGTAAGTTGCATATTTTTCGCTAAAATTGGAGACGGGCAGCTCAGTGTGTGCGTCATTTAAGACTGTACGTGCCAAATGGACCGCAGCAGCTGAGATCCCATAATTAGTATATTGTTTTCCTTCCATCACAGTAAAGCCGCCAAACCGAGCTGCGTGGTCGAGGTCTGTTAAACTCAAACCTTTTTTGGCTGCAATTGTGGTGATTGGCTGACCCAAGACCCGAACAGTTGACCAGGCCGTGAACTGTGAATTACCGTGTTCGCCTAAGTTATAACCGGAAACGGAACGTGGGTCAAGCTGTAATTCTTTTGCGACCGCTCGTTTCATGCGGGCAGAATCAAGTAAAGTCCCTGTACCGATCACTTGATGGTGCGGTAAGCCGGTGTATTTTTGGTACAAGGAAGTGATGACATCACATGGATTAGTGATAACGATCAAGACACCATTAAAACCGCTCGCTTTAATTTGAGTGGCAACTTGCTGAACTTCTTGACTATTGAATGGTAACTCTGCAAATCGATCCTTAGTCGTACTGGCACTTGAGAGTTTGATATTTCCTAAAGCTGAGATAATGAGATCAGCGTCGGCCAGCGCAGGATAGTCGTTGACTGTGATTTTTGTATAGTGGTCAAGGTTGGCAGCGGCATCGGAAAAGTCGATGGCATCCGCAGTGACCTTCGCTTCATTTTTGTCAATTAAGACGAGCTGGTCAGCTAAACCAGTCACGATAATGTGATGCGCGGTGGCAGCACCAACATTACCCATCCCAATGATTCCTATTTTTCTAGTCATGGTAATTTTGCCTCCTGTTTTGTCAAATGAAGAAACGCACCCAGTTGGCCACCAACTCAGTGCGTCTCTGTCCCAGAAATTATTCGAGCGTTTGGATCCAACCAGCAGGAGCTGGACGATCACCGTATTGGATGTCGATTAGTTCGTTATAGAGCTTAGTCGTGATCGGGCCAGCTTCTTTTTCATCGTAAAAGACATGTTTATGACCATTCGCTGTGATCGAGCCGACAGGAGAAATCACGGCAGCAGTTCCCATCGCACCGGCTTCGGCAAATTGGTCGATCTCGCTGAACTCGATTGGGCGTTCCACTGGATTTAAGCCTTGGCGCTCGGCGAGTTCGAGCAGTGAACGCTTGGTGATCGATGGCAAGATCGACGCAGATTTTGGTGTGACAAACTGGCCTTCTTTAGTGATCCCAAAGAAGTTGGCACCACCAAATTCATCGATGTATTTATGTTCTCGTGGATCAAGGAACAAGCAGTCTGCGTAACCATCTTGATGTGCCTGGGCGGAAGCAATTAAGCTGCTGGCATAGTTACCAGAAGTTTTTGCTCGGCCAGTCCCAGCGTGCGCCGCGCGGTCGTATTCGCTCACAGTGTAAGGAGCGGGGATCAAGCCGTTCACGTAGGCGCCAACTGGAGTCGCGTAGACGTGATAGGTATATTCTGTCGCTGGAGAAACGCCCACAACGCGAGTAGTTCCGATCATAAAGGGCCGGATGTACAGAGTCGCGCCACTTTCGTAAGGCGGTACAAACTGCTCGTTTGCCTTAACGATCGTCTTGACCGATTCTACGAAAGCGTCGATCGGGTAGGGCTCCATGCCCAGGCGTGCAGCAGAGTCTGCCAAACGTTGGGCGTTTAGTTCAGGGCGGAAGAGGTTGATTTTACCGTCTTTTCGGCGATATGCTTTCAAACCTTCAAAAACTTCTTGACCATAGTGGAAAACTTCAGCTGCTTCAGACAGCTCAATGGTTGATTTTTCTGTCAATTCACCGGCGTGCCACTGCCCATCGAAAAATTTCGCTGTAAAACTGTAAGGTAAATCATGATAGTTAAAACCCAAATTATTCCAATCCAAATTCTCTACTTTTTCTTTCATCTTACTTTTCCTCCCTGTCTGTCTAACAGAAACAAGCCTTATTCTTAATAACAACAAAAAACGCCCCACCAAGCCAAATGACTTGATAGGGCGTTTCCACGGTACCACCTATTATTTCTCAGTGAAGACCCACTGAGCTTGCGACATTATGAGTTAAAAATGTCGTTATCCTAATAATGGTGGATTACCAGCAAAAACTACCTAATCATTTTTGCCGCATCAAAGGTGAGAAACTATGGCTTAACAATACTTCCTTGCAGCTCCCGGAAGCTCTCTGAATTGTCGTTAGCCTAGTGCTCCTTGTCATCGCGTTTTTCATCGTTATTTAATTAAAGTCTAATTTAACGCAAGAGTAGGGACTTGTCAATTGTTATTTTGGCAAGTGGACGAAAATATCGCTGCGCTAGCGGGCGTCTGTCTCCGAGTCAGGAAAAAGGAGGGCCAAACGGAAAATTGCTGGCTCCAAATCGGAGGAAACAACAGCACTAAAATGCCGCTCAAGGCTCAGATTTGAAAAAAATAAAAAAATATTTGTGAAAAAGTGTTCAAAAATCAAAATCTGTGTTATACTAATTTCGGTGATATTTTTCACATAAAAATTTCTCTCTCTTGCCTAGCCGAGGTCACGGTTAGGCTATTTTTTTGGCTTTAATCAATTGTTGATGTTGATTCTTGCGATGAAAAGAGCATGATCTCATTGGCGAATATCTACAATGAAAGTCCACTATTACACAGTTAATCACAAAGAAAAACCTCTTCAAGCTAATCGAAGCAGCGTTTGCTAACCGGAAAAAATATATTTTGTTAGTAAATTTAAGTGTAAAAGGCTATAAATGCTGATATAACAAGCTTTAAAAATTAAGGGGTCATAAAGTACATATTTTTTGAACCATTGGTCGATTTTTGGTATACTAATTAAGTTAACGATTAGCTTTAACGGAAACGGAAAAACTAAGAACGGTAGCACAATGTTGGGTGGAAAGAACTAATTTTTTATAAATTGGTCCATTTGACTTTAAGATTCAAGTGAAGTCAGTCATAGTGAAATTTACTGCGGGTGATTTGACTCTGTGTTAAAACGAGGGAACGTTTATGAAGTATGGTTATATTCGTGTTTCACTGTGTGGTCCTAGTCAAAGTGCGCAACAAGAACAATTGGTGCATGCTGGTGTTTTGACCGGAAAAATTTTTTGTGACGAAAGTGATGAAATTTCAGCGCAAACTCCTGCGTTTAAGCAGTTATTGGCACAACTCCAAGCCAAGGATATGTTAGTGGTGACGACCTTAGATCGAATGGCGGAATCCGCTAAACAACTGACAGAGCTGTGCGAGTCGCTAGTTAAACGGGGAATTTTGATTAATGTGTTGGATTTAGGCTTGATCGATGATTCGGCTGCGGGACGCTTGATTTTGGAAACCTTGGAAAAGGTTGTTTTGTTAGAAAAAATCGAGTACCGTGAACGTTCTTTAGCTGGTAAAAAACGGGCTAAAGAACGGAATCAAAATTATCATGAAGGACGGCCAAAAGCATTGATCACCGAGGAAAAGCGGCAGGCTTATTTGCTGTTGAAGGACTTCACTTATCAGCAAGTAGCCGACAAAACTGGTTTTTCCGTCTCGACGCTGAAACGAATCAAAAACAAAATTGAACACCAGCAATAGGTGGCTGATTTGTTACAAAGACAGTGAGTGTTGCATCGGCAAAAATTTGGGAGAGTGATCTTATACGTGCATCTGATTGAAATTATTATTGTGCTGGCACTTTTGATCTTAGTATCAAACGTGATCAGTCACTACTTACCAGCAATACCTTTAAGTTTGATTCAAATTGTCCTCGGGTTGTTGACCGCCTTTAGCGGAGAGTTCCAAATCAACTTGTCCCAGGACTGGTTTTTACTCGTTTTTATTGCGCCACTGCTCTATACCGATGGACGGCGGTTCCCCAAGCGAGAGTTATGGCGCATGCGGGGGCCGATCCTCGGAAATGCGATCCTGTTAGTTTTTCTAACAACGATCGTTGGCGGCTATTTAATTTATCAAATTGTACCAAAAATTCCATTGGCAGAAGCTTTCGCGTTGGCAGCGATTTTGTCGCCCACTGATCCAATCGCGGTGCAGTCGATCGCCAAACGTGCAAAATTACCAGATTCCGTCTTGCATTTGGTCAGTGGTGAAAGTTTGATCAACGATGCTTCTGGGCTGGTGGCTTTCCGCTATGCGTTAGCGGCAGTTTTAACCGGAACTTTTTCACTGGCAGAAGCTTCAGGAAACTTTATCTATATTGGGATCGTTGGGATCATTCTCGGCTTTTTATTGTCACGGATCCTGGATCTAGTGCAAGAATTGTTACTTAGAAATGGCGTTGATGACGTGGTCTTTCATACCGCAATTCAGCTAGTTAGTCCGTTTTTGATTTATATTGTGATCGAAGAAGTCTTCCATGCTTCCGGCGTAATCGGTGTAGTTGCAGCCGGGGTCACGATGCAATTTGGCAAAACGCCTGCGGTGGAATATCGGCCGGAATTACGGGTCGTTTCAACGACGACCTGGGATGTATTGAACTACTTATTGAACGGCTTTGTCTTCATGTTGCTGGGAAACGCGTTGCCAACTGCGATGCGTAATGTGGTCGAAGGCGACCAGTTTGGCACACTACAAGCTGTTAGTTATGCTTTGTTAACATGGATCATTATTTTAGTGATTCGTGTGATTTGGACCTACGTTTACCAGGTCTTTCCTACCCGCAAAAATCAGGGTAAAAAGAAAGGTGCCGCTCGTTATGCGCTCTTATCCGGTTTATCTGGAGTGAGAGGTGCGGTCACGATGGCTGGGATTTTATCCTTACCGTTGCGAATGCCAAACGGGTCACCGTTCCCGGAACGAGATTTAGTGTTGTTTATTGCATCGTGTGTGGTGATTTTTAGTTTGTTAGCGGCGGTGATCACCTTACCGTCAGTCGCACCAAATGCCGGGCCAATCATGACGCGGGGAAGTTTGGTTGATGATGGTGATGAGGAAGACGAAGAAGAGCTGCCACAATATTTGACAGAAAATGAAGCCTATTTGATTATTGTTCAAACGGCGATTTCACGGTTGAATGAGAAAATGAAGCCGAAAAATCAACGGGCAGCATATGAATTGATTTTGGACTATCAAAATGTGGAACGGCAAATTTCCATGGAAATCAGAAATGATGACCAAGTTGAAAAGGCGTTGGCACAAGAAGTGAAGTTGCGTAAAGTAGCCATTCAGGGTGAACGAGAAGCCATTGAACGGTTATTTAAAAACAACCAGATCAGTGCGGAAATGTGCCAGGATGCTTTATACCGGGTCGAGCAGGAGTTGAAAAATACTGAACGTCTGACTGAACGACCGAAGTTAAGCATTGTTACTGATTTCCGTGCGGTTCGCCGGCTCTTTCACCGGTATTTCCATGCCCGTCATTCGGAAGAAGAAAGTAAGGCCTGGTTAAAAGAAGCACGGTTAGTTGAACGAGAAGTTTCCAAGGCTGCGATCAAAGCTTTATCACGGTATGTTTCTAGTGAAAAAGTCGATAACAGTAAAATTAACCGGAATACGATTTACCATTTGGTGATCACTTACCGGAACCGGATCGAGCGTGCGAAAGGTAAATCAAACTTTGAATTTGAAGAGTACCAAAAGCAGCGTTCGAAATTACAAATCATTGCTTTGGGGGCGCAACGGGCGTCAGTTCAGTCGATGTTAGAAACGGGCCGGATCACCCGGAAGGATGCGACTAAGTTGCGGACGTATATTAACTATTCGGAAAATGCGTTAACGATCGAGGTTGAAGAATAACAGAGCGAAGCAAGCCGGGAGAACTTGAGCGCTATCGGGGTCTAGTGACTAATGCGTTTTTGGCATTGGTCGCTGGGCTTGGATAGGCGGAGAGTTCTGGCTTGAGTAGCTCGACTAAAAATAACAGAGCGGAGTCACCCGGTTAGAAGGCGAGCATTAACAGGTTTCCGGGCATGATGCGGTTTAGGCATTGTGACGGAAAGCAGGTTAAGCGCAATCTTCTGGGTGAAGTAGCTCGACTAAGAATAATATGATAAACGAGACTGTCTTTTTGCCAAATTTGGCTAAAGGCAGTCTCGTTTTTGATAGGTCAACAGATTTGTGGACACAAGATTGCAAAAGTAACGTCCAGAAATAAATTTGTACACGCAACTTTGGCAGACTAATGTTTACAGGAGTCGCTGTACACACAACTTTGGCAGACTAATGTTTACAGGAGTCGCTGTACACACAACTTTGGCAAACTAATGTCTACAGGAGTTGCTGTACACGTAACTTTGGCAAACTAATGTCTACAGAAGTTGCTGTACACACAACTTTGGCAGACTAACGTCTACAGGACCACTGGAAATGAACTGACTTTGT
Organism: Ligilactobacillus pabuli; assembly: GCF_022836475.1. Taxonomy (GTDB): domain Bacteria; phylum Bacillota; class Bacilli; order Lactobacillales; family Lactobacillaceae; genus Ligilactobacillus; species Ligilactobacillus pabuli. Next base: position 13,471 of record NZ_BQXH01000018.1, read on the forward strand.
TGCCAGAAAATGAAAGTTAAATTAAAAAAACTAGGGGAAGCAGTTTGTCCGAGATGATTGTGATAAAGTGACTGTAAATAGCCAGAAGATTGGCACATAAAAGTCCAAGGAGGTTTTTGAATGAATTCAAATTGGTTTAAAGATGCGGTGGTCTATCAGATTTATCCTCGTAGTTTTCAAGATAGTAATCATGACGGGATCGGTGATCTAGGTGGTATCAAGCAGCGAATTCCTTATTTGAAGAAATTGGGAGTCGACGTCTTGTGGTTGAACCCGATTTACCGCTCACCTGACGTTGATAACGGCTACGATATCTCAGATTACGAGAGCATCCAGGCTGATTTTGGCACGATGGAAGACTTTGATCAATTGCTAGAGGCACTCCACAAAAATCAGCTAAAATTGATGATGGATCTGGTAGTTAACCATACTTCTGATCAGCACAAATGGTTTCAAGCAAGCAAACAATCGCGGGATAATCCCTATGCTGACTACTATATCTGGCGTGATCCAGTCGATGGTCATGCACCTAACAACTGGGGTGCAAGCTTTAACGGTTCAGCTTGGACTTATGTGCCGGAACGAGGACAATACTACTTACATCTGTTTGCGCCAGAACAACCAGACTTAAACTGGGAAAATGAAGCCGTGCGCCAGGACGTTTATGCAGCAATGCGGTTTTGGTTAGAGAAGGGCATCGATGGTTTCCGGATGGATGTGATCAACATGATCTCGAAGGTGCCAGGCCTGCCTGATGGGCCGCAAGCTGCGGGTGCTGCTTATGGCGATAGCAGTCCGTATACGACAAATGGCCCCCGTTTGAATGAGTTTTTACAGGAAATGAATCGGGAAGTTCTGTCCCACTATGACATTATGACTGTTGGTGAAATGCCAGGGGCTACCCCTGAGATGGCGCGACAGTATAGTAATTTGGCTGGGACCGAGCTGAATATGATCTTCCAGTTTGAACACGTTAGTTTGGCGGGCAATCCTGATCCACGCTTAGGCAAATGGAACGATCAACCAGTTTCGTTGGTGGATTTAAAAGCGAGCCTTTCGCGTTGGCAAGAAGGGCTGGACGGTCAGGGCTGGAATAGTTTGTACTGGAATAACCATGACCAGCCGCGCGCAGTCTCACGGTTCACGACTGCTGGACCACAAGAACGAGTTAAAGCCGCTCAAATGTTGGGGACTACTCTCCACCTTTTGCAAGGAACACCGTACGTGTATGAAGGTGAAGAGTTAGGAATGACTAACGTTGGCTACACTAGCTTGGACCAGTACGAGGATATTGAATCGTTGAATGCTTATCATGAGTACGTTGAAAAAGAACAGCTAGTTTCGGGTTCAACAATGTTACGTTATTTGGCACACATGTCCCGGGATAATGCACGAACCCCGATGCCATGGGATACCAGCCTGAATGCGGGTTTTTCTGACGTTGAACCATGGTTTGCGCTGAATCCAAATTATCCAGAAATCAACGCTGCTAGTCAGACAGACGATCCTGAGTCAGTCTTTAGTTATTATCAAAAATTGATCGCATTGCGGCACCAAGAACCAGCCATCAGATACGGCAGTTACCAGTTGCTGGACCCTAAAGACGACCAAGTCTTCGCTTACTTGCGTGAATATCAGGGGACTACATTACTGGTTATTAATAACTTTACGGCAACAACTGTGCACCGGGATTACGACCAGGTCAAAGGCGAGCTGTTGTTGGCAAATTACCCAGCTGGCCAGTTGACTGAATTCCGCCCATATGAAAGTCGGGTTTATGTGCACAAATAACTGTTGATTTTTTAAAATGAACAAATTATTAAAAGATGGTTGACTAAAACCTAATTGGATGTTAATATTTTTCTAACTTAAGAAGTCGCCAAGCAAGTAGGAAATTACTTATGTTGTCAGGAAGTCGGTGGACGCTGCGAACCGATCAGAGTAATCTTCACGAAATACGGCGAATCAAGTTCGGGTTTGTTAAGAACCGTTATCATCTTATCAAAGAGTGGAAGTGTCGTCAGATATTTTCAAAGTAGGGTGGTACCGCGGTCGTATTAACGAGTCGCCTCTATCGAATAGTTTTTCTATGCGATAGAGGCGGCTTTTTTTTATACATATAGCTGCCCAACTAAAAAATTGTGACTGACACGAAGCCGTCCAATCAAACCAAATTGAGAGAGGAAGAAGTTTATGGCACAAAAGATGGATTTGAAGACTTTTGTAATGAATATTTTAAATGGGGTAGCAACGGGTGTCGTTGTTGTGTTAATTCCGGGAGCGTTGCTGTCAGAAATTTTTAAAGCTTTAGTGGGGAGTTTTCCTCAGTTAACGATTGTATTGAATGCACTGACAATGTCGAATTCCTTAATGGGTGTTGTTTGTGGGATCTCAATTGGGATGCGGTTCAAGTTTACACCAATTGAAACCTTCTCGTTAGGGTTAGCGACTCATCTGGCATCGGGGTCAGTCATCTTTAAAGATGGGATCATGACAATGAATGGGACCGGAGATATTATTAACATGATTATAACGGCGACAGTCGGAGTAGCTGTGATCATGTTGATCGGTTCAAAATTGAAATCATTTAGTTTGTTGGTAATTCCTCCATTATTGTTAGCGGTAGTCGGGGTGTGTGGATTACTGATGTACCCATACGTGTCACAAATTACGACCTGGATCGGTCTCGGTGTTAAACAGTTAATGGCGTTACAGCCAGTAGTAATGTCAGTCTTACTAGCCGAAGTGTTCTCACTTCTGATTTTGTCTCCAATTACCACGGTAGGGATCGCACTCGCGGTTTCCTTGGCTGGACTAGGTTCAGGCGCTGCTAACTTAGGAATTTGTGCGGCTGGATTCGGTTATGCCATTATGGGTTGGGGCGTGAATTCCCGCGGAACTAGTTTGGCGATTTTCCTGGGTTCACCCAAGATGGCATTGCCAGTAGTTGCTAGAAACTTCAAAACTTTCTTGCCAATTGCAGCGAATGCGTTTGTCTTAGGAATTTTGGGCTACTTCTTTAACGTGCAAGGGACACCAATGAGTGCTGGCTTTGGTATCAGTGGTTTAGTTGGACCAATCAACCATATCAACTTAGCACCAGGTGGCTGGACTGGCTCCAATATTTTAGTTGGATTATTGTTGTTCATTGTGGCGCCAGTAGTTTTAGCTGGATTATTTAAGTACATTTTTACTAAAATAATCCCAGTGGTAAGTGAAAGTGATTACCAGCTAGATTTGTAACAGTTAGTAAGGAGAACTAGATGACAAACGAAGAAAAGATGCTCGCTGGCAAACTCTACGATCCGGAAGATGCTAGTTTGCAAGAACAGCGAACTAAGGCACACCGTCTCTGTCAGGAGTACAACACCTTATTTGATGATCAGACCGACAAACGACGGCAAATCATCCAGGAATTAATTCCCAATCAGGGCAAAGATGTCTTTTTTCAAGGACCGATTTTCTTTGATTATGGTAGTAATACTCAAATTGGTGACCATTTCTACGCTAATTTCAATTTGACTGTGTTAGATACATGTCCGGTGATCTTAGGGGATAACGAATTTCTGGGACCTAATATTACTTTGGCAACACCAATGCATGCTTTGTTACCAGCGGAGCGTAATTTGCATGAAGTGGCTGGTAAACAGGTCGCATTTGAATATGGAAAACCGTTGAGAATTGAGAATAACTGTTGGCTAGGTTCAAATGTGGTAGTCAATGGCGGAGTGACGATTGGTGCTGGAAGTGTGATTGGTTCGGGCAGTGTGGTGACCCGTGATATTCCTGCCGGGGTCTTGGCGGTGGGAAATCCGTGTCGGGTATTGCGTCCGATTACTGAGGCAGACCGGCTAGAATTGAAAAAAGAACTGTGGTAAAAACAGAGCGGAGTGAAACGGGTAGAAAGTGAGCATTATCGGAACCCAGGGACTAATGCGTCTTTGGCATTGGTCTCTGGGTTTGGATAAGCGGAGCTTTCTGTTTCAAGCAGCTCGACTAGAAAAACAGAGCGGAGTGAAACGGGTAGAAAGTGAGCATCATCGGAGCCCAGAGACTAATGCGTCTTTGGCATTGATCCCTGGGTTTGGATAAGTGGAACCTCCTGCCACACGGAGCTCGACAAAAAAGGCTGTCATCTTTCAAATGGGCGAATACTCATTTTGAAAGATGACAGCCTTTTTATTCAGATGGAAGTCTAGAATTTAGTTTGTGTACCCAAAATTCCGAGAATAATGTCTACAAAATTTAGATACGAAAAACTATAGCTGTGTTTAAGTGAAATGGCTAGGGTTTTTGATATTAGTATTGTTCCATAAACTGATTGAGGTCGGCAGCTGGAATGCGGTGAATGTTGGGCTCGCTAGCGACCCAGTCGTGCCATTCGTTTGATTCGAGGACAAGTACGCGTTGATGCAGTGATTCGTCATCTTTCAGCAAGTGAAAATAAATTTGAAGTTCACTGGAATCTTCTTCTTGGATCACAGGGTAAAGGAAACCGGCTCGAAATTGCCAAGAATCGTTTTGGTGGACTTGAAATTCTAGGTCTTGTTTGGCAAATACATATTCAATAATTTTCATTGGAAACCTCCATGTTATTAGGCCCAGAGCAAAATGAGGCGGTTAAGAGATGAGTATTATCGGATTATGCCAGGGTAGCACGTTTTTAGTGCTGAACTGGCATAATTGGATAATACTCATCTCTTGCCCCATGGAGCTCGACTAAGAAAATATTTGTTTGTCTCTATTATACAGGATTCTGCCCAAAAGACCGCTAAATTGAATTGCTGGCACGAAAGTTTTGGAGTTTAAAAGTTGGCCTCGACTTCAACTTTGGTTTAAAATTTAGGATAAGGTGTCAGTAATGAGCAGATTTCATTACTGTGAAAGGAAGTTAAGTATGATGAAAAAATTTGAACAAGTCGTCCTGGAATATTCAGACAGCCAGGGAAATAAAGTTCAACATGCAGCTGATTTGATCAAAGATTTTTCAATCAGCTTAAATACCCGCTATTTAGTGAGTTTTAAATCGATTGCGGAAGCACAAAAGTTTCAAAATGATGTGAAGCGACAACGAATGAAGGTTACCAATGAACAGGGTGTCGCTAAGATTTATCGAGTTAAGAATTTTCAAATGAAAGACCCAGCTGGTTTTGCTTCGAAGACTGGAGCGAGTGTGGGGATCATTCAAGGCGAATTATATTTAAACGTTGTGTTATCGTAGTACGAGCTAAAGGAGCAGGTTATTTTTAATGGCAAATTTGACTGAAAAATTATTGGCGTTGGCCGGGAAAGGATACGGTGGTTATAAATCATTAAGCGGAGCATACCAGTTTGCGGCTTATATCTTAGTGTTTGACCATATTCAAGTGGATCCATTCGCACCAGCGACAACTCTTCATTTGGTTCTCCCGCTTAAAAAAACGGGTTTACCCAAACAATTACTGGCGACTAAAAATCGGCGGATCGCAGTGGCGGATTTTCTCCAACGAGCAGTGGCACAAGCAATCATCAAGAGCGATGTACCGCAACGTGGGACTGGTCATAGCAGTGAGATTCGCATCGACCACTGCGGACAAGAAATTTTGGAACGAACGGCAATTATTTTTACCAAAGAGACACTTGAGGTCCGTTTGACAGTCGGGTTGCCCGCAAATGGACGGCGGATCAATGCGAAAGCGGCAGCGAAAATTTTATTGGAGATTTTACCGCAGATCGTGCAAAAATCCCTGATGTACGACCAGCTGGACCAACGCAAACTGCAAGCACAAGTGGAATTGTTTGAGATGCAGCAGGAATTGAGGCAGCAAATGCAAGCACAGGGGTTAGTGGCGTTTGTTGCGAACGGTGCAGTTTTGCCGCGAGATAGCGGAGATTCTGATTTACCGTTGAAAACTGGGGTGCCATTTGTCAGTCCAGCATCATTAGCAGTTACGTTTAAGTTGTCCGGTGGCAAGCAGGTGACTGGGATGGGGATCGGACAGGGAATCACTTTGATCGTCGGTGGCGGTTACCATGGCAAATCAACCTTGCTGCAGGCCTTAGACCGAGGTGTCTATAATCACATTCAAGGCGATGGCCGCGAACTTGTGTTAACTGATCAAACAGCGATGAAGATCCGTGCTGAAGATGGGCGAAGTGTGGCCAACGTGAATATTACACCATTTATCAACCATATTCCTGGTCGGCGGAATACGGCCGAATTTTCGACCTTAAATGCGAGTGGCAGTACGTCACAGGCAGCTAATGTGATCGAGGCACTTGAAAGCGGCGCTAAAACATTGTTATTAGATGAAGATACTTCCGCAACCAACTTTATGATCCGCGATACTCGAATGCAGCGACTGGTTAGTGATGATCGGGAACCAATCACACCATTTGTGGCTAAAGTTCAGGCTCTTGCTAAGCAGGTGGGCGTTTCCACTATTTTAGTGACTGGCGGTTCGGGAGCGTATTTCGAAGTAGCCGACCGAGTTATTATGATGAATGAATATCAGCCTGGGGATGTGACTAAACGGGCCCACGAGATCGCCGCCTTAGAAGGACCCACTAGTTTGACTGCAGCCGAAACCGACTTTGGTCAACTGGAAGCGCGGATCCCTAAAAAGAGTAATTTTAGGGTCGTCACGCGTAAGGACCGCTTTAAGGCTCGCAGCCGAACCGAAATTTCATTTGGACACAGTAATTTAAATTTAAGTGCAGTCGAACAACTCGTTGAACCCAGTCAAACGCGGGGAATCACTGCCTTACTAGCGGTCTTGAAACGTGATTATTTTGATGAACAAACTACGGTGGCAGAAATGCTGCATAGTTTGTATGACAAAATTGACCAGCAAGGTTTAGACCAGGTGCTCGGCGACAAACGTCATGCCGGTGATTTGGCAGTGCCAAGGCCACAAGAACTCGGTGCTGCGTTGAACCGGTACCGTGGGTTACGAATGATACAGCGAAAATAGGAGGCCGAGATGACTGAAAAACGGCAAAATACTCCGCAACCAACGAGTCAGCCTAGCCTATGGCCCCACGCCGTTAGTGCAGTGTTACTTCTGATCGTTGTGATATTAGCCGGAGTTTTACTGCGGCAAAATTACCAAGCTAAAAGCCACTTAACGCAGGCTAATTTTAATTCGATCGAGCTGTCTCGTTTTGAAGGAGATTCGCTGCAAGATGTGAGTGAGCTTTTTGGCAGTCGACCAAAAAAGGTGACTCAGACGCAAAAAAAGGGAGTTAAAACTCAAGTGGCAGTTTGGCAACAAGTTGCGAATAGTCCGGCAGAATCACGCATTTACGTCTTTTTTGACGATGGTCATGCAGTTTCTAAAACTATTCAGGGCTTAAAAAGAGGCCGGACAAAAACTATCACCCGCCAGAATTTCATGAACTTAAAACTTGGCACTAAAAAAGGTGACATTGCTCGAAAACTTGGGACACCCAATGATTATACTTTTAATGAACGGCTGCCTGGTTTAAATAATGAGCAGTGGACCTATACTGCCGCTGAAACGAAAGGCGAGCCGGCCGGAGTCTTGACCCTGTCTTTTAGAAACGGTCGCTTGGCGGCTAAGACGCAGAATAATTTGAAATGAGCGTTGAGAGGAGAAATCAAATGAGAAAGTTAATGACTAATTCGTTCGTGTGGACGATATTGCTCTTTTTGATTTTCCGCATACTGCTTGAACAATTGGGTGGAGGCCGAGATGGAAACTTGTTAGTTTTAGTGGCCGTACCACTAGTAGTTTTGGGATTAATGGTTCAAATTTTGAAAACCATTTTAACTAGTATTAGCCAAAAATAAATTAGTGGACATCAGATAAATAAAATCCAGCACAAAAAGGAAATGTTTCTTTTTTGTGCTGGATTTTTTGGTTTGAAAATTAATATAAGTGTTGCTGATGTGAATGATACTGTTTGACTTATAGTTCCTGTTTTTGCAGTTCCAGCAGCTGTTGGTAAAAATCTGGCATGGCTTTTTTAAGGTCAACGATTTTACCAGCCTGATTTAAGAAGCAATGTGAGCTTTCAGCTTGGCAAACTAGCTGACCTGAGACTGTCATTTGGTAGGCCAGAGTTAATTTGACCCGGCTGACCTTGTGGACACGGGTCGTGATCTCGATCAAGTCAGGGTAGGTCGTCGTTCTTTTATAGTTGCAATTAACGTTGACAACTGGCGAAATTACCCCAGATTTTTCGAGCTGATCATAGGGCCAGTCAATTTGCTCTAAGTAGTCTGACCGTGCTTCTTCCATGAAGCGAATATAGTTGGTGTGACTCGTGATCTGCATTTGGTCAGTTTCATAGTATTGGACCTTGTGTGTGTAAGGTGTAATAGGATAACTCCCTTTCTGTGTGTACTGTAATTCATTTTAACATTAAAAATTGACTTGAAATAGTTCTCATTAAATTCTAAACTGTTAAAAATAATTTTAAGTAAATTCTTGATACAACACATATGGTAGCGAATACATTTATTTATATCAGACTAATATGGTACTATGATTAAAATTTAATTAACTAAAACAGTTGAAAAGTCGTACATAATTTAATATAATCTTACATAATTATAATATAACTTCACAGAAACGAAATTTAAAAAGATTGAGACTGAGGCGAGTATTTTGAATGAAGAAAACGAATTATTAAAACTAACAGACGTTTCAACCGCGTTTAAAATTGACGGTCAGTATTACCCAGCAGTGTCTCATGTCGACTTAGAAGTTGAAAAAGATGAGATTTTAGCGATCGTGGGCGAATCAGGTTGTGGTAAGAGTACTTTGGCAACAACGATCATGGGCCTGCATGACCCGCAAACTACTCAAATTTCGGGCCAAGCAGTTTTTGCTGGTCAAAATTTATTAGAAATGAAGGAAGAAGATTTAAATGACATCCGCGGAGCCAAAATCGGCATGATTTTTCAGGACCCGTTGTCAGCTCTTAATCCTTTGAAACGGATTGAAGATCAAATTAGTGAAGTATTGGATTACCATACAGGCATGTCTAGTGAAGAAAAACATGCCCGCGTGATCGAATTGTTAAATCAGGTCGGCATCTTGGAGCCGCAACGAACAGCCCATCAATTTCCCCACGAATTATCTGGCGGGATGCGGCAACGAGTGATTATTGCGATTGCAATCGCCTGCAAACCTGATCTGATTATCGCAGATGAACCAACAACTGCTTTGGATGTGACAATTCAGGCCCAAATTTTGGACGTTTTACGAGATATTCAAGCTGAAAATCATGCTGGAATTATCTTGATCACCCATGATTTAGGAGTTGTCGCTGAAACTGCTGATGAGGTTGCCGTGATGTATGCCGGAGAAATCGTGGAACGCGGGACGACCGCCCAAGTTTTCGGTGATCCTAAACATCCTTACACTAGATCATTATTACGTTCGATGCCGCAAGGCGATATGGATGTCTTACACGATGACCTCTACGTGATTGCTGGCAGCGTACCATCGATTGAAAAAATGCCGCAAACTGGTGATAAATTTGCTCCACGGATCCCATGGATCAAAGCAAGTGCCCATGAAGAGGAGCCTACTATGCATGAAGTAGCGCCAGGGCATCAAGTGCGGTGCACTTGTTACCAAGATTTTTATTTCCAACGATTGGAGGATGTTGACCAATGAACCTGATTGAAATTAGAGATTTAAAAGTTCATTACCCGATCCGTTCAGGTTTTTTAAACCGTGTGACAGACGTTGTGCGGGCCGTTGACGGAATTAGTTTTGATATTAAAGCGGGCGAAACGTACGGTTTAGTCGGTGAGTCAGGCTCAGGTAAGTCAACTACTGGCAAGTCAGTTGTCGGTTTAGAAGAGGTTACTTCGGGGTCGATCAAATATGATGGGGTCGATATTACTAAAAAGTCTGCCCGCAAAAAAATCAAGTATAACGAAAACGTACAAATGATTTTCCAGGATTCCTTATCAAGCTTGAATCCCCGCAAACGAATCATTGATATCATTGCTGAACCTTTACGTAACTTTGAAAAGTTATCGGCAGAAGACGAAAAGATCCGGGTGCTGCAACTATTGGAAACAGTTGGACTTAATCCGGATTCACTTTACAAATACCCGCACCAATTTTCTGGAGGACAGCGGCAACGAATAGGAATTGCTAGAGCTGTTGCGACAAATCCACAATTAATTATCGCGGATGAACCTGTTTCGGCGCTGGATTTGTCAGTGCAAGCCCAGGTCTTAAACTTCATGAAAAAAATTCAGCGGGAGTTTGGCATTTCTTACTTATTTATTTCCCATGATCTCGGGGTGGTGCGTCATATGTGTCAAAATATTGCCATCATGAACAAGGGACGGTTAGTGGAAGTCGGAACGCGGGAAGATATTTATGAGCATCCTTTACATATCTATACCAAACGTTTACTAGCAGCCATTCCTGAAGTGGATGTGGCTCACCGGGAAGAACGCATGCAAAAGCGGTTAGAGATTGAGCAAGTTTACCAGCAAGAATCTGACCAGTATTACGACGAAGAAGGATTGGCTTATCCACTGCTCCAGGTGTCACCCACTCATTTTGTAGCTTTGCCAGAAGATAAACTGACTCAACTGACCGGAGAAAAAAGGAGGGATGCTTAATGTGGAAGACAATTTTACGCCGCGTTTTGATTATGATCCCAGAAATTATTTTGTTGAGTATCTTGGTGTTCTTACTAGCTAAAGCAATGCCAGGAGATCCGTTTACGGGGTCGATCAACCCGCGTTCTAGTGCCGCTCAAATTGAACATTTAAAGCAAATCAATGGTTTGTATGACCCATGGTACCAACAATATTGGAACTGGGTCGTGCATTTGTTCCACGGTGATTTGGGCCAAAGCTACCAGTACCACGAAGCAGTTTCTAATCTAATTGGAGACCGGGCCGTCAACACCTTATGGTTGTCCGCCTTTACGATGGTCTTAACTTATATGTTGGCATTACCGCTGGGACTTTATGCCGGGAAACATGAAGGTCGCCTGCCAGATACTGTGATCCGAATTTATACATATGTCACATATTGTATTCCATTTTTCGTGATCTTAGTTATCGGGTTGTGGATCTTCGGGTATGTCTTTAACTGGTTCCCGACGACAGGTTCGGTTTCACCGACTGCGCATGGGATGGGAGTTTTAAGCTCCCGACTGGAGCATATCTTATTGCCAGGGTTGCTAGGAGCGTTATTTGGCACAGTTAACATCGTACAGTACATGCGCTCGGAAGTAATCGACGCCAAGCACTCCGATTATGTGCGGACTGCACGGTCAAAAGGGGTTCCTAATAAAGATATTTATAAGCACCATATCTTCCGGAATTCTTTACTACCCATCGCCGCTTTTGGGGGTTACTCGATCACAGGTTTGTTGAACGGTTCAATTTTTACCGAAACAATTTTCTCTTATCCAGGAATGGGAATGTTGTTTATTGATTCTATTAACTATCGGGACTATACCGTCATTACGGCGCTGGTCTTAATGTTTGGAATTTTGAACCTCTTAGGAACTTTGTTATCAGATATTATTTTAGGAATCGTGGATCCACGGATTCGAATTGATTAGGAAGGGGGATGCAGATAGATGGCAGTAAAAACAAATCAAGCAGATATTTCACCAGAAGAATTACAGCGGTTAACCACTGAAGCAAATCAAGAAGCAGCCCCGTCTTCAACGCGAATCTTATGGAACGAATTTAAGGCAGACCGTCCGGCCTTGATTTCTTTGATCATTGTGGTGGGTTTTATCTTATTTGTCATGATAGCACCAATTTTTATTAACAGTGAAAAAATGATGACGACCAATATTATGGCCTATCTGACACCACCGATGGAAGATCACTTTTTGTTGGGAGCAGATGCCAACGGGCGCTCGATTGCTTTACAGCTGATCGTAGGTTCTAGAAACTCGATTGGGATCGCGATTGGTTTGACCTTGATCTCCTCGACTTTTGGGATCGCTTGGGGACTGATTTCCGGTTACTTTGGCGGCTACATTGACTGGGGGATGCAACGGGTCTATGACTTTATGATGATGTTACCAATGACGATGATGATTATTGTTTTGGTGACAATTATCCATGATTACAACTCAATTTCGTTGACTTTCATTTTCTCGATATTTTATTGGATGGGGACGTCGCGGTTGATTCGTTCACGAACGTTAGCGGAGACGAAAAAGGATTATGTGGCGGCTTCAATTACGTCCGGGACGGGTTCTTGGAAGATTATTTTCAAAGAAATCATGCCAAATATTTCATCGCTGATCATTGTGGATACTACACTTTCATTTGCGGAAAATATTGGTGTTGAAACAGGACTATCATATTTGGGCTTTGGGTTGCCACCGCAGACCCCATCGCTTGGGACACTGATTGCCAATGCTAATGATCCGAATAACATTACGCAATACTGGTGGACATGGTTACCAGCAGCGATTGAAATCATTATCTTATGTTTAGCAATTAGTTACATCGGCCAGGTAGTCAGCCGAGCAGCGAATGCCTCACAAAGAAGAGCAGAAAAATAACAGAGCGGAGTGAGGCGGTTAGAAGGCGAGCATTAACAAACTTCCGTAAACTTGATAGCCGGTCCAAGTTTGGAAAAGTAGGACCATCAAATGAGTTAGCCGGTTCAAGTTTGGGAAAGTAAGACCATCAAATGAATTAGGCGGTCCAAGTTTGGGAAAGTAAGACCATCAAAAGGATTAGCCGGCTCAAGTCAGGCGAAGTAGCTCCCAGTTTGAACGACAAACTACCGCAAAGTTAACCAAAAAAGTTTCATCAGTCAAATTTAAGGAGGTGGTGCATCTCATTGAGTAGTAAACAAGTTTTGCAGTACCGGTGTGTTGTAGAGGATGTTTTGGACAAAAATTGGAATGAGGGAAGCGTATGAATAAGACAAAGAAAAAATGGGCCGTCTCATCTGCTGCGATTATGATCGCATTGAGCTTGGCTGCGTGTGGTAATGGTGGCGACAAGAAAAAGAGTTCCGCTAATGATAGTGGACGAGCTAAACTGACTGAGGTTTACAAGAACCCGGATAAAGCAAGTAAAAGTGCAAACGCAAAGAGCACTTTGAAGGTTGCTGAACCAAACGATTCACCATTTAAAGGTGTGACTGAACCAACTTTAGCTGATAACCAAGAAGATTCTAACGTCTTTTCACCTGGCGGAAATGGTAATTTATTTAACGTTAATAAGAACTACAAGATCGTGGATGGTGGTTTAGCTGATCAAAAACTTGATCGTAAGAAGAATACAGTGACGATCACAATTCGCGATAACGCAAAGTGGTCTGATGGTCATCCAGTGGTAGCACGTGACGTTGAATATCCGTATGAAATTATCGCTAGTCCAAAGTCAACTTCTTCTCAGTATTCTGCTGATTTTGAACGAATCGAAGGCATGGCCGACTTCCACAAGGGTAAAACCAATACTATCTCAGGATTTACATATCCAGATGGCGAAAATGGTAAGAAAGTGGTTATTCAGTTAAATACCTTGTCACCAAGTATGAAGTTTGCTGGCAACTCGTTTATCTGGGGTACTGTTGCTCCTTATCATCACTATAAGGGAATTGCAATCGACAAGTTAGCTGCGTCAGATCAAGTTCGTAAGAACCCGCTTTTTGTTGGGCCTTATAAACTCGACAAGCTGGTCGCCGGTGAATCAACTTCTTGGTCACCTAACAAGTATTACTGGGGGAAGACACCAAAAGTCAAGCACATTACGATCAACGTGGTTTCATCCAACAGTATTGATAAAGCAATTCAGACTAAAAAGTATGATTTTACGACACCAGGCGGTGTAATGCGCGGAACTAGTTATAAGAACTTGAAGGGTCTGAAAGACTACAAGATGGTTGGAATCCCTGCTTTAAGTTACAATTATTTTGGCTTTAACGTGGGAAAATATGACACTGAAACCCAGAAAAATGTGATGGATCCGAAGGCCAAGATGGGTAATAAAAAGTTACGGCAAGCAATGATGTATGCCGTTGATGAAGATGCCTTGAACAAGAAGTTTGGGAATGGTGTTAAATGGCGGGCCAAGACTTTGATTCCACCAGTCTTTGACAAATACGCTGACAAATCAGCTAAAGGTTTCCCACACAATGAGAAGAAAGCTAACCAGTTATTGGATGATGCAGGTTACAAGAAGAAGGGTAAATGGCGTGTACAACCAAACGGCAAACCACTGGTAATTCACTTTGGCGCAATGCAGGGTAGTGCAACTAGCCATGCAACATATCAAGACTACTTGCAACGTTGGCAAAAAGTTGGTTTGAACGTGAAGATGGCAACTGGTAAAGAAATGGAAATGAACAGTTTCTATGATACTTTGCAAAAACCAAAGCAAAATCAAATTGATATTTTTGCAGCGGCTTGGGGTGTTTCATCTGAACCAACACCAACGCAGTTGTATGGTGAAGATGCACCATTTAACATGGGACACTTTGTTTCTAAGAAGAACACAGAGTTGATTAACTCCTTGAATAATAAGAAGGCTTGGGATGATTCTTACCGGACACAACAATTCAAGAAGTGGCAAGAATACATGAACGACCAAGCTGCTTATGTAGCAACTGATAATAGTTTTGACTGGAATCCAGTTAATAAACGGGTCAAAGGTTTTGATTTAAGTCCAGCTAATAATGATTTCTGGGCGAACCTTTCATTAACTTCATCTAAGATCCAGTAATTCGTTTCAACTCAAGAGACAATATCGCAAGAAAAACCCCTGGCTTCATAGCTGGGGATTTTTTCTGTACATAGCAGTAAAATGAAAATCATGGTTCAATCGCTAGGCTTTTGGCGGTGCTTGTGTTTAAATGGAATTATGATTAGAATTTTACGGCAAAATTATTAGAAATGGGGGCGAGACCTTTTGGGTATTTTTATTAAGCTAGGCTGGTATTTCAAACGAGAATGGAAAACTTACCTAGTTGGAGTTTTTGGACTGCTATTAACCGCCCTGTTGGGAATTGTACCGCCGTGGATCATTGGTCATTTAGTTGATGCGATCCACAAACATAGTTTAACGGTTCAGCAATTAGTCACTTTACTGGTGACATTGACGGTGGTTTCGCTGGCGCAGTATTTAGCACGTTACATCTGGCGAACTGCAATTTGGGGAGAGTCTGCCAAGCTAGAGGCGGTCATGCGGGAACGATTATTCTGGCATTATATGCAGATGGACACCGAGTTTTTCCAGCACTACCGGACCGGGGACCTAATGGCACATGCCACTAATGACCTGTCTGCGATCCAGCGTGTGGCTGGTGGTGGAATCTTGCAGTTTGCAGATTCAATTATTACTGGGGGCACGACTTTAGTGGCAATGATGCTGGTCGTTGATTGGCGCTTGACAATTATTGCGATTTTACCTTTCCCATTTTTGGCCGTCATGGCGCGGGTTTTAGGTAAAAAAATGCACAACGCCTTTCGTAAATCACAGGCAGCCTTTTCGCGCTTGAATAATAAGGCGCAGGAAAGTATTAGTGGCGTCAAAGTTATCAAGAGTTTTGGCCAGGAAGAAGATGACGTGGCTGAGTTTAACGGTCAAATCGATGAGACAATTGAAATTAACCGGCAAGTTAATAAATTAGACGCGATGTTTGATCCAATTACGACGATGATCATGGCGGTATCTTATGTCTTAACGATTGTTTATGGTGGGCATTTGGTGGTCTCACAGACTATTTCCTTGGGAGAATTAGTCTCGTTTGTTTCCTATCTTTCCATGCTAGTCTGGCCGATGTTTGCGATTGGGATGCTGTTTAATACCTTGGAACGAGGAAATGCCAGTTATGACCGGATCGCTAATATTTTGAACCAGCACAGTGGGATCTTGGATAAAGAAGATGGGGTTGTTAAAGGACCACATGGTGACCTGCATTACGCAGTTGAATCCTTTACTTTCCCAGACGAACAAGATGAAAATCTCCACCAAATTGATTTTACGATCAAAGAGG
Organism: Ligilactobacillus pabuli; assembly: GCF_022836475.1. GTDB lineage: Bacteria > Bacillota > Bacilli > Lactobacillales > Lactobacillaceae > Ligilactobacillus > Ligilactobacillus pabuli. The sequence continues at coordinate 29,433 of NZ_BQXH01000018.1, forward strand.
GCGGGACTTTGGGCTTAGTTGGCCAAGTCGGTTCTGGCAAAAGTTCTGTGATCCGTTTGTTATTGCGTCAGTTTGACAGTTATCAAGGGGCAATCTATTTTGGCGGAGTTGATATTCGCGACTATCAGCTAGATGCACTGATCCCAGCAATCGGGTATGTTCCACAAGAGACCTATTTGTTTTCAAATACGATTCGTGAAAATATCCGCTTTGCTCGACCAGATGCTTCACAAAAAGAAGTTGAACAAGCGGCGGCTAAAAGTGATTTAGCGGACCAAATTCAGACCTTCCCTGCTGGCTATGATACGCAAGTTGGAGAAGAGGGTATTTCACTTTCAGGGGGACAACGGCAACGGATCGCGATTGCACGGGCCTTGTTGATCGACCCTGAACTGCTGATTTTAGATGATGCATTATCAGCAGTGGACGCAGAAACTGAAACGGAAATTTTGCAGACACTACGGGCAGAACGTCAAGATAAGACAACGATCATTGCTTCACACCGGTTAAGTTCAGTGATGAATGCGGATGAAATTTTAGTCATGCGCGATGGTCAAATTATTGAACGCGGCAGCCATGACCAGTTGATGGCGGCTGGCGGCTGGTACGCTGAGACCTTTAACATGCAAGCCTTAGAAACTAGTGAAAAAGGAGGTCAGCTGAATGGATAAGCAACACGAGTCAGTTTGGGCTCATAGTATTCCGTGGAAGGAACAATTACAGATCATCAAGCGACTGTTCTCATTTGCCAAACCATTTCGGTGGTACTTTTATTTTTCAATTATTTTTGCGGCGGCAGTCAGTGTGATCAACATTTTGCTGCCCAGAATTATCCAACGTTTCATGGATAAGTATTTGGCATTAGGCAAGGCCAACGAAACGATTATTTGGTTCTTTGCGGGTTTATATTTTTGCGGAATGCTCTTTAAAGCAATCACTCAATTTGCCCAGACTTACCTATATAGTATGGGTGCGGAATATATGTTGGAAGATACCCGGCGGATCTTGTTTAAGAAACTGCATACTTTAGGCATGCGGTATTTTGACCAGGTACCAAGCGGTTCGATCTTGTCGCGATTGACCAACGATACGATGGCTTTTCAGACTTTCTGGCAGTTATTTAGCAGCTTGATCGTGGCAACCTTTGCGATGCTTTCAGCCTTTGTGGCTATGTTTTTAACGGACAAGGTGATTGCCTTATGGCTGCTGGTATTTTTACCGTTTTTAGGGGTCACGATTTGGTATTATCAAAAGTATAGTTCTAAAGTTTACCGCCAAATGCGGGAAAAACTGAGTGTTTTAAATAACAAATTAGCCGAGTCGATCACGGGGATCACTGTGATTCAAGACTTTCGGCAGGAACGACGGATCAACCATGAGTTTGAAGACGTCAATGGTGAATATTATCAAACGCGTAAGGCAATGATCCGGGTCAACTCCTTACTGTTGAGCCCAATCGTCCACCTCTTTTATGCACTGGGAACGGTTGTGGTCTTAGGAATTTTTGGTGTTCATGGATTACATTCTTATGTAGCTGCCGGGGTTGTTTACGCCTTCGTAACTTACTTGGAAAACTTCTACAATCCGCTGTCTGAAGTGATGGAGTATTTTAGTGATTTTCAGGATGGAATCGTCGCCGGTTCACGGGTGTTGCGGATCATGGATGACCAAACTTTGGCACCAACTCAAAATGAGAATGCCTCGGCACAACTTGAATTTGGTAAAATTGAATTTCGGCACGTTTCATTTTCTTATGATGGAAAACACCAGATTTTAAAGGATGTTTCTTTTGTTGCCCATCCAGGTGAGACGGTCGCTTTAGTTGGACAAACGGGTAGTGGTAAGACTTCAATTATCAACGTGCTGATGCGTTTTTATGAATTTGGCACAGGAGAAGTTTTAATTGATGATCGTGATATTCGTGATTTTCCGTTAGAAGAATTACGAGCAAAAATCGGCTTAGTTTTACAAGAACCGTACATGTTTTATGGGACAATCAAATCCAATATCAGAATGTTTAATCAAAATATTTCTGATGCACAAGTCAAAAAGGCGGCTCAATTTGTCAACGCGGATCGTTTTATTGAAGCATTACCTGATAGATATGACGCGCAAGTCATTGAACGCGGGGCTAGTTATTCAAGTGGGCAAAAACAGCTGATTGCATTTGCCCGGACAGTTGCCACTGATCCGAAAATCCTGATTTTGGATGAAGCTACGTCTAACATTGATACTGAAACTGAAAAAATGATTCAGGAAGGTTTGGAGAAGATGGAGCGGGGCCGGACAACGATTGCGATTGCCCATCGCCTCTCGACCATTCAAAACGCCGACCAAATCTTAGTCTTAAACCAGGGACAAATTATTGAACGTGGGACGAACAATGAATTGTTACGTCAGCACGGCATGTATTACGATATGATCAAGAAACAAAACGCAGCGCATTAAATTTGAACAAAGTCCGCAGCTAAGCCGCTCATTTGGAGCAAGCTTGGTTGCGGATTTTTGTTTGGTTAGGAAAAGGGTTGGGTTCAAGTTTGGGAAAGGAGGGGCCAAACAGAAATATCTTGGAGCCAAGCCGAGCAAGGAATGCTCCAGAGCAGGCTCGTCTGGCTCAAAGTCGAGCAAAGAATGCTCCAGAGCAGGTTTGTCTGGCTCAAAGTCGAGCAAAGAATGCTCCAGAGCAGGCTCGTCTGGCTCAAAGTCGAGCAAAGAATGTTCCAGAGCAGGTTCGTCTGGCTCAAAGTCGAGCAAAGAATGCTCCAGAGCAGGTTTGTCTGGTTCAAAGTCGAGCAAGGAATGCTCCAGATTGCTCGTTGGACAAGATAGTTTTCACTGATGGTCAACAAAAAAAGGTGTGTCCGACGATGGACACACCTTTTTTTGAAGTAAGAAATAAGTTAAGTTCAATGCTTCAACAGTGTAAAAACTGTTTTTCAATTTCGTGCTTAATTAACTCTGATTGAGGATCGACACTTTTTTTATGTTGGGCAATTAAGTCTTCTAACTGTTTTAACTGTGAACCGTCCATGGAAAAAGAACGGTCCGTTAAACCAAACTTTACAAAGTGATCCATACTAAATCTTTGTTCAATAACGTTATTTGATGAAAGGTAGAGACAGTAGTCGGAAAAGTCATCCAGCAGCCTGGGAGGGACATCTGTATTTCTTTCATTCATAAAATTCGCTCCTTACGGTCAATACTCTGACAGTTCCAGTTGTTTTTAGCAGCTAGGACTGTGAATTAAACTACTCACTGAAAAATTTACTAATGAATAGTTAGTCAATTAGTGACCACTACCTAGAATAATACATTGTGGCTCTTTCGTAAAGGGCGACTTTCACTGTGCGTATTAGCGCAACGCTTGCAAAGCACGGTTTTACTTAGAAATTTGATCGGTTCGTTCATAAGTCGTCGAAAAAATTTCGATCAGTTTTTGTTCGGGCTTGGATAATTTCTTTGTAGTCGGGTAAGCGATGAAGTATTTTAAGGTTAAATCTTCATCATCTAAGGGATATAAGTTGTATTTGCCCGCTAACAAATGACTGATGACACTCTGGGGGATCACGGTCGTACCGTAGCCATAGGCGGACAGACCGGCGATCGTCTCGATGTTTTCACTTTCAAGTTGAATGTCAGGGTGGATCTTGTTTTTTTGTAGGAGACCGTCAACTTGATGGCGGATGGCTGAGCCAGTCTTACTGAGAACTAGGGGTTCTGATAATAATTCCTTGAGATCAAGTGAATCTGGTTGTAAAAATAGCGTTCGCTTGTCATAAAAACGTGAATATTCAGGGATCAGCACAAAATAAGGTTCGTGCCCGGCAGTGACGACCTTTAAGTTGGGAGAAGCGGTCTCTGGATTTTGCCCCACGTAAAAGTCGATGTCACCGTTTTGAATCCGTTTTTCACTAGTTGAAGGGACACCTTCTTCTAATAATACTTGGACATGTGGACAGGCCCGCATGAACTCTGGAATTACTAAGGGCAGGATAAACGAGCCCATGGCCGATAAAACGCCGATTTTTAAAGTAATTTGATCATTGTTATTATACTGAGCTAATTTTTGTTGGAAATTAGCCTCTTCTTGATTGATGTTTTCTAAATATTCGTAGTAGATCTTGCCGGCTTCAGTTAATTTCAAATGAGTACTGTGTCGATTGATCAGCGTCACGCCAAGCTCGTCTTCCTTGCGCCTGATCATTTGAGTTAGGTACGGTTGTGAGATATAAAGTTGCTGAGCAGCTTTGGTAAAATTACCGTAACGCAGTAAAGTATCTAAATATTGCAGGACCAAAGCAGGGTCTTTGACAGTCATTTTTGATTCCTCTCTTCCAATAACACTTTTGTTATACCTATATAGTAAAATAAGTATTTCACAAAAGCAAGCAAAATCATTAGACTAAAGTTGTAAGATAAATTGTGTAAGATTGAGCGAAGAGATTAGCTTATCAAAACACAGTAAATAAATAAAGGTATCGTTTTCAAGATTTGCAATTGTTAAAAGACTATTATATATTTAGTTGTCGGATAGAATTTAGTTTTTACTTGTAAATCGTCAATAAAAACTATTTTTCACAATTTAGGAGGTTTTGATAATGAATTATACAGGAATTATTGGGAATAATGCTAGAAATTCAACGAACCGGACTTTATTACAGTATATTCAAAAACATTTTGGCGGTAGTGATCAGATCACACTGTGCGAAATTGCGGATGTACCAGTTTTCAATAAACCTGAATCTCACGTTGCACCGCCAGCAGTCGCAAAAATTGCCGCAGCGATTGAGCAAGCGGACGGAGTAATTATTGCTACTCCAGAATACGACCATACCGTTCCTGCCGTTTTAAGTAATACGTTGGAATGGTTAGCTTATACGACGGAGGCTTTGAAAGATAAACCAGTCTTTATCGTCGGTGCTTCTTATGGGGCACTTGGGACGTCACGGGCGCAAGGACACCTGCGGATCATGTTAAATGGCCCAGATTTAGGTGCACGTGTACTGCCCGGTCAGGAATACTTATTAGGTCACTCCTTACAAGCTTTTGACGAGGATGGCATGATGGTTGTAGCAGAAGACATTCAGTCTTTGGAAGACCACATGAAGTATTTCGCAGAATTTGTTAAAAGTAACCAAGGAAAGTGAGGGTGATCTGACATGAAAATTATTGGTGTAATTGGAACAAACTCAGCTAACTCAGCAACGCGTAAATTACTGGAGTACATGCAACAACATTTTAAGCAACAAGCTGAGATCGAGCTGTTAGAAATTACTGACTACCCGCTGTTTAATGAATCAGATGACCAGAGCGAGTCAGCTTTATTGACCGGAGATGCCAAAAAAATTGAAGCTGCTGATGGTGTGATCATCTCAACTTCAGAACATAACCGGATGATCCCTAGCAGTTTGAAGAGCTTTTTGGAATGGATGTCCTTTAAGCTACATCCTTTCAATAACAAACCTGTTATGGTAGTTGGCAGTTCAGTTACGAAACAAGGCTCTGCCAGCGCCCAGCTAGCCTTGCGTCAAACTTTAGATGCACCAGGACTTGGAGCAATCGTTTTGCCCGGCAATGAATTTTTGTTGAGTTCGAGTGCTGCAGCCTTCGATGAAAATGGCGCATTAAAAGATCAGGGAACAATTGATTTTCTAGGAACTTGTTTTAAAAACTTTTTGCAGTTTGTTAAAGTCGCAGACGTTTTGAATGGAGTGGATGAAATGAATTTCGAACCAGGAACATATTCAGTAATGGCAAGCGGACACAACGGTAAGGTACCAATGAAGGTAACTTTCTCAGAAAATCGGATCGAAAACATCGAAATCGATACTGAGGGAGAAACAACTGGGATCGCTGATACAGTGTGGGAGCGGATGCCGCAACAAATCATTGATGGCCAAACCTTGAATGTTGACGCTGTTTCCGGTGCTTCTGATACTAGCCGTGGAGTGTTGACTGGTGTTGCCGAAGCTGTTTCTTTGGCAGGGGCTGACCCTGATGTTTTGAAGAAACGTCCAAAACCAGCGAAAAACGTTGCTGACGAACCAGTTGAATATGAAGCTGATGTCGTCGTAGTTGGTGGTGGTGGAACTGGTTTAAGTGCCGCTGCAACTTCTTTACAAGCTGGCAAGAAGACGATCTTGGTTGAAAAATTCCCCGCTGTTGGTGGAAACACGATCCGGACAGGTGGTCCAATGAACGCTGCTGATCCAGAATGGCAAAATACTTTTGATGCTTTGCCAGGTGAAGCTGCAACCTTGAAGAGTTTGATGGAAACACCAGACGAGAAAATCGACCCAGAATACTTGGAAGACTTCCATGCTTTACAAGGTCAATTAAAGGAATATTTGGATAGTGACAAGCACTTCCTCTTTGATTCTAAATTGTTGCATGAAATTCAAACTTACCTCGGTGGAAAACGGCAAGATTTGTCAGGCAATGATATCCACGGTGACTACAACTTAGTGAAGACTTTAGTTGATAATGCTTTGGACTCAGTTAAATGGCTGCAAAATATTGGGGTTCGCTTCGATCCAAACGAAGTTACAATGCCTGTTGGTGCTAAGTGGCGTCGGGGACACAAACCATTGGAAAACCAAGGTTACGAATATATCTCAAACTTACAAAGATATGTTAAAGAAGAAGGCGGGCAGATCATTACTGATACTCGCGTTAAGAAATTACTGCAACAAGATGGCAAATTAGTTGGTTTGGAAGCAGAAAATTTCGATGGCCAAAAAGTGATCGTCCATGCCAGCTCAGTGATCTTAGCTTCTGGTGGTTTCGCCGCAAATACGAAGATGGTCCAACAATATAACACTTACTGGACTAAGGTTGACGATGATATTGCAACTTCTAACTCACCAGCAATGACCGGTGACGGGATCAAGTTAGGGACTGATGTTGGTGCTGACTTAGTCGGAATGGGCTTCTCACAAATGATGCCAGTTTCTGACCCTGTGACAGGTGAACTGTTCAGTGGTTTGCAAGTTCCACCAGCAAACTTCGTAATGGTCAATAACAAGGGTGATCGTTTCGTTGACGAATATGAAAGTCGTGACGTCTTATCTCAAGCAGCAATCGATAATGGTGGTTTGTTCTACCTGATCGCTGATGACAACATCAAGGCAACGGCTTATAATACCAGTCAAGAAAAAATCGACGAACAAGTTGCAGCCGGGACTTTGTTCAGAGATGATACTTTGGAAGGCTTAGCTGCTCAAATTAAAGTTGATCCAGCTGAATTAGTACAAACAATTAAGAATTACAATTCTTACGTTGATGCTGGTAAAGACCCTGAATTTGGTAAAGATGTCTTTGATTTGAAAGTTGAAAAAGCACCATTCTACGCAACTCCACGTAAACCAGCCTTGCATCACACAATGGGTGGTTTGAAGATTGACAAGCAGGCTCATGTCTTAAACGAAGCCGGCGAGAAGATCACTGGATTGTATGCAGCGGGTGAAGTTGCTGGCGGCTTGCATGCTGGGAACCGTTTAGGCGGTAACTCTTTAGCTGATATCTTTACATTCGGTCGGATCGCAGCGCAAACAGCAGTGACTGAACATGAAGAATTAGCAACTGATGCCACAACATCAGCTAGTCACTCAGAATAAAAACAGAGCGAAGCAAAGCGATTAGCTCCCGAGCATATCGGAGCCTGGCCTTTAATGCGATTTAGGCATTGAAGGTTAGACTTGGATAAGCGGAAGGAGCTGCTTTGAGAAGCTCGACTAAAATAACAGAGCGGAGCAGCTCAGTTAGAAAAACAGTTTAGTTCCTAGTAATAGGGCTAAGCTGTTTTTTTTAAGTTTATGCACTCTGTAATTCGCAGTTCATTGCGGTATAATGGCACTAAAGTTCAGCACGATCATCTTAAATTTAGTGCTAAAGGCGGGAAAAGATAAATGACATTAACAATTACTAAAGTTACTAGTGAAACGACAAAAACACCTTTAATACACCCATTTGTGACAGCTCAACATACAGTCAACGACATTGAAGCTATTGGTGTCACGATCACTCTCAGCAATGGTTTAGTGGGGCATGGCGCTGCGACTGCCAATGAAGTAGTAACAGGCGATACCTTGGCCTCGGCCATGAGCGTGATCGAGGAAGTTTTACGACCTAAATTGTTAGAGCAGGATTTTGAACGGTGGGAAGCTTTATTGACACGACTACAGACAGCCATCAAACATAATGAACCAGCCAAAGCAGCCTGTGAATTGGCGCTGTATGATTTACGCAGCCAACTGTTTGGGGTCCCACTATATCAGTATTTAGGCGGCAGTAGTCAGCGAGTCGCAACAGACTTTACGATTGGTATTGGTGAACCTCAAGCGATGGTCAAAGAAGCTTTGGAAAAGGAACAAGCTGGTTTTCAAGCACTAAAAATTAAAGTTGGCGGGACTGATGTCGCTGAAGAGTCAGCCCGGATCCATGCGATTGCTTCAGCTACCCAAAAAACAACTCGTTTACGGATCGACGCAAACCAGGCGTGGAACGTGAAAGAAAGCTTGCAGTTGATCGAAGAATTGGCTGATCTAGCGGACCGCATCGATTTTATTGAACAGCCAGTTAAGGCCGCAGATGTTGCTGGGTTAAAAGCAGTGACTGCCCAGTCCAAACTACCGATCATGGCAGATGAGAGTGTCTTTTCACCAGTGGATGCACTGAATTTACTGCAGGAGCGGGCCTGTGATTATATTAATATCAAATTGATGAAAACAGGTGGTTTAAGTCAGGCAGAAAAAATCAATCAACTTTGTGAATTGTACGGGGTCCATTGTATGGTAGGTTGTATGATCGAATCAGCGAGCGGGATCGCAGCGGCAGCGGCGTTTGCGGCAGCACACGACAACGTGAAGTTTGCTGATTTAGACTCAGTTTTCATGGCTGACCTAACAAATGGTAATCAGCCGTATTCATTAGAAAAAGATAGCTTTATTTTGAAGGATAAACCAGGATTAGGGTTCTAAACCAGCAAAAAAACGCTTCTCATGCGAGAGGCGTTTTTTGCTATGCTGGCATAAATTTTTATCAATGTGCAAACTGCTGAATAATGTCATTCAGTGCCCGCGCTGCTCCAACAAAGTGGCGATCGTAATAGCGAGTAAATCGCTCATCTGAGACATACATCAGTCCCAATCCTCGATGAGCCTCAGCTGAATAGCTTGTCCAAGTATAACTTAACCATTGCTTGTGCAAGTCAAAGATTTCCTTGGCAAGGTCGCTTTGTGTGTTTTGTACGTAAGCCTGTAATTTTTCGAAAAGTTGTTGTTCGGTCGTTGCTTTTTCTTGTAGTTGAGCTGCTGTTGAATTTAAAAACCTTTGATTAGAAGCATCAATAGTTTTTTCGCCATATTTTGTTCGGATCTCTGCGCCGTATTTACTTTCATTTTCAGTGATTTTTTGCTTTTTAAAAGCCATAAATTTTTCTTGATCAGACATCTTTTTTTCTCCTTGATAGTGGTCTAGAGTTTGTTCAACAGCCGTTAATAACCGCTCAATGTCAGCCTTTTTTTGAGAAAGTTGCTGCCACTGGTCATTTAGTGCCTGTTCAACGTCAAAGTCAGGAGCATCTAAAATGTTTTTGATCTCTGCTAGTTGAAGATCTAGCTGCCGATAAAATAAAATTTGCTGCAAGCGCTCGACTTCTTTAGCTCCATAAATTCGATAACCTGCCGAATTGATGCGGGCTGGTTTTAGCAGATCAATTTCATCGTAGTACCGCAGTGTCCGTGCACTGACACCCGATAATTGAGCAAATTTTTTGATCGTATATTCCATTTTGTTCTCCCCCTGACAAAATCACTATAGACCTTGCCGTAACGTTAAGGTCAAGAAAAAATAACAAGTTCTTGAACAAGATTAGTGTTTTTTTCAGTGTGCTGTTAATTAATGCTGGGTGAGCCAGTCGCGCAGCAAACTGACGTATTCGTCGTGGTGTTCAACAAACGGCATGTGCCGGCTGTTTTGGAACAGGTGCCAGTTTGCGTTTGGCAGTTGATCAAACATTGTTTTAGCGACTAAAGGTGTACATAAGTCATCAGTTCCATTGGTAATTAAAGTTGGTAAAGTAAGTTCATGCAAACGGTCAGTATATTCGTAGTTGTGCAAGTTGCCTAACGGATTATATTCGTTTGGCCCCCATGCGGTTAAGTATGCCTGGTCACCGTTTTGTTTTGGTCGGCGCAAGGGTTCGGGTGAGGCAGCCGTGACTGGTGCAGCCGCATGGAGTGCCATGTAATGTTCATTTGCAGCCAAGTATTCAGGTGTCTCATAATTACCAGTTTGCTCAGCAGTCGCGATGGCGGCCTGTTCATTTGCTGGTAAATATTTGATCATCCGGTGCTGTTCACTGGCCCAAAGTGAAGCTGAAGAAAGAGTGCTGGATAAAATTAAACTTTGAACTCCTTTTGGCTTTCTTTCTAACAAATACATAATTGCCAGCATTCCGCCAAAGGATTGGCCTAACAAATGCACCCGGTCTAGCTTGAGATAACGCCGTAATTCAGCCAGTTCATCCATCCAGGTCTCAGCTTGCCACAGTTCAGGCTGGTCAGGAGCAGAAGAACGGCCACAGCCAAGCTGATCGTACATGATCAGTTGCAGACCGGATTCAGCTAAGTCATCCAGCATTTCAAAATAGTTATGGGAGGAGCCGGGCCCGCCGTGCAGCAAGATCAGTGGGGCAGTCCCGTTCTGAGCTTCATCAACGATCCGGTAATAGGTTTGGTAACCGTGAAACGGCATAAATCCTTCAGTAGTTTTCATTGAAAATGATCAGTCCTTTTTTTCTCTATTATATACCTGAAAGATTTAGTGACCGCAAGTTAGTTTTTTTAAATAAAAATGACTCAGGAAAAAATTTCCTGAGTCACAGTGATTATGGTCGACTTAAATTGTGATAATTATTAAAGGAAAGGATCAGCTTCCCACGAACTGCAAATTTTCGTTCGACGGTATATTTTTGCCGCCGGTCGGTATTTTTGAGTTCGGTTGGTGTAAAGATCAATTCGCGGTCGTGTTTGACCAGTCGATAGATCGAAAATAGGACTAGTAAGCAAACAATCGTTAACGGTAAGCCCGCTAAAACAGAAATCGTTTGGATCACTTCAAAGCCGCCGACTAAGACCAAACTAAAGGCAAAGGCCAAAAAGATAAAGACCCAGCTCATCCGGTTGAACCGGCTGGGTTCCTTGCCATATAGCGGTGTGCTGGTGAAAGAAGATAAGACGTAAGCAGCACCGGAAATTGTGGCAGCTAGGAAGATGAAACAGGAAATTGCGTAAAAAATCAGCATGAGTTTTTTGAGCGGCAGGGTCGCAATGACAGCGACGATGACATCAGCTTGACTATGATGATTTAAGACGGAAACAAGGTCAATTACTCCGGTTCGTTGCAGCCACATGGCATAACCGCCAAGGATCGCGTGAAACAGGAAACAGCCGGGCACACCGTAACCTAACATCCCCAATAATATTTGGCGAATAGTACGGCCGCGAGAGATTTTTGCGATAAAGGTCCCCATCAATGGCATGAAAGTTAACCACCAGCCCCAATAGAAAATTGTATCTTGTTGAGTTGGGCTAGGATGAATATTGGTCGACATGGGAATAAACTTCTGTGCGAGTACGCCCAGGCTTTTACCCCAATCCGCCAACAAGGTTCCAGTGGGACTGACTGCCAAAATTAAGGCTAAGAAAACAACGGCCAAATAAATATTGAACATACTTAAACGGTCGATCCCGCCATTTAAGCCCTTGTAGACGGTGAGACCTAATAGGACAAAAAGAACGAAGAAGATCCCGAGCTGCAGCCAAATCGTATTTGGAATATTGGTGACCGCAGAAAAGACGCGGGAGGTGCGGGGAACTTCCATCCCAATCGAGGAGCCTAAGCCCCCGATGATCCCGATCACAACTAAAAAGTCGATCAGAACACGTAACACTTTTTTCCCTGGGCGATTTCCCTGTAAGAAAGAAAAGTTGTCACTTAATTTTTGAGTAGGTTTATTTTTACGATAGGTGACATAACCAATTAAAATAGCGGCCGGGGCAAACATCATCCAGGCCATCGGTCCCCAGTTAAATTGCGATAGGGCACTCGAGGCAATGTAAGCCGAGTCTGAGTAAGGCTTGAGGCCAAACGGCGGAGCTTGAATGAATTGCAGCGGGTCAGTGATACTCAGCATCATGATACTAGCATCGATCCCGGTCGCAAAAATCATGGAGCCCCATTTGAAATTACCGTAAATTGGTTTGTCGTTGGGTTTGCCAAGTTTAATGTTGCCATAGCGGCTGAAAGCAAGCCACAGCAAGAAAATAAAGTTGACAATGAAAACTAACAGATAGAGCCAGCCGAAGTGAACGTTGACCCAGCTCAGGATCGCAGTCAGCGGTTGTTGCAGGCGAGGTCCGCCAAGCATTAAGAACAAGGCGGCGAGGCCGAACAAACCAACAACGGGCAGAAAAATACGTTTATCTATAGCTTTATGAGATAAAATAATAAATCCTCCTTAGGATATACAGAGCGGAGTGAAACGGGAGAAAGCGAGCACCATCGGAGCCTGACCTTTAATGCGCTTTAGGCATTGAAGGTTGGGCTTGGATGGCGGAACTTTCTGTTTCACGGAGCTCGACTAAACAAACTAAGCCAATCACTAGTCAATTTTGAACCTTAAAGTGTGTTCAAGACAGACTGGAGATTATACAACTTAGTTGATCTGAACCGCCCAAGCTGGTTTTAAGCCTTCCTTTGTAACAGAAAAGCTTGACTCGGGCCGGTTCAATTCAAATTACGGGCAAAAACTAGACGCAAAGCAAATATAAAATTGGTGAATGAGACAAAATAGGTTAATTTTTAAGCTAGTGTGCCAGAATTTTGACACACAAATAGCGTTGCTGCATCCGTCCACTGACGACTTGTAACAACGCTTGCATACAAATTGCCGAGCTTCATCCGTAAATGAATTTCGCCTTCATTATACAACCTTTAGTAAATTTGTTAAGGGATTATAAGGAAAAAGTGATGATTTTTTGTAAAAGAACGCTTACTTGCTAAAATAGCCCAAGAAGGTTAGTGCTAAAAGTCTGGATAAGTTCGTTTGAAAAGCAGATAAATCAACCAAATAGTACCAAGGATCACGACAATGTTAATGACAGAACTAAATTGAGCCGATGAAAACAATGGGGCGATCCAGATGGTATATCCATATTGAAGGATAGCAATCACGATCCCGATGGTGACAGCAAACTTAGCTCGTATAGATTTTTTAGTCATTAAAGCACCTCCTTTACCATCAACCGTAACAAAATTAATTGTTTTTTTCAAGCGCTTACAATTACAGAAAAATAAAGGCCAACTGGCTTGTTTCATATTAGCCATGATTAACGAGGCCTGCTAATTGTGTTAGCTGGCTTTATCTGGTAAAACTATAGGTAGGGGAAAGAAAAAACAGCAGCCCCTGGATCATCGAAGGAGGAACTTTTTATGCGTGACGTAGAAGGATTACCAAATGAAGATCTGCGAGAAAGAATTTCGAACAGCAGTGTGAGTGAATATTATGTTGCTGATATGTTGGGAATGAGTTTTGAAGGCTTTGAAGCTTTAATGGCTCAGCCGCTTAGTCCAAAGACCCACGCGCAAGTGATCTCAATTTTGCGTCAGGCGAGAAGTACCAGTGATCCAAGTCAAGCTAAAGAACATAAGAATGAATAGAAAGTAATTGTAGGCTCTCCGCTAAGCTTGATATGTGTGGGGGAGAGCCTATTTGGCGATGAACCATAATTATTTAAGAGTTTTGTCAGCTTAGGTATGATATTCTGGCTCAAATCAGTTAGAATAAGAAATAAATCAACAAAGACGGGTGACTAAAGTGAGTAATTATATTCAGGATATTCGAAGTAAAGTCGGTCATATGCCAATTATTTTGAACTCTGTCGCGGGTGCGATAGTGAATGACCACCAAGAAATTTTGTTGCAAGAACGAACAGACACTAAAAATTGGAGTTTGCCGGGCGGCTATATGGAATACGGCGAATCCTTTTTAGAAACCTTAAAACGAGAAATGAAAGAAGACAGCGGGCTAGAGGTCGAAGTTGTTGATATGTTAGGGACCTTTGAACAGGGTTTTATTACTTACCCGAATGGAGATCAAGCTCAAGTGATCGGTCGGTTATACTTAGTGGAAGCTGCTGGTGGGCAACTCTTACAGAAACCAACGGATGAAACTTTAAGTTTAAAGTATTTCCCGTTCGATGATTTACCACCACTACTTAATCAACAAAATATGGACATGATCAAAGCAACTGCTAAACATTTTCACGAAAAAATTTAAGCAGTAAGCGATATAGACCGCTCGTTAACAGAAAGACAGGAATAGGATAAAAAATGGTAAAAGGAAAAAAGTTGGAGCAATGGCAAAAGAATATGTACGCACTATGGTTAGGAAACTTCGCGACCGGTGCGGGTTCGAGTATGAGTTTGCCATTCCTTCCGCTCTTTGTCGCAACTTTAGGTAATTTTCCCAAATGGGAGCTGACTTTATATGCAGGACTAGCTTTTTCGAGTACGTTTTTAAGTCAGGCGATCGTTTCGCCTTTGTGGGGAAAGTTAGCGGATAAAACTGGCCGAAAGCCAATGTTGCTGCGGGCTGCGATCGGGATGACGATCACCGCCACTTTGACCGGCTTTTCGACTAATGTTTGGATGTTAATTGGTCTGCGCCTGATTCAAGGTGCCTTTTCAGGTTATATTAATAACGCCTATGCTTTGATGGCAAGCGAGGTTCCCCGTGAACATAGCGGAAGAATGATGGGGACCTTAACGACTGGTGCCGTTGGCGGTCAGCTGATCGGCCCAATTTTTGGAGGCTTGATTGCTGGTGCTTTTGGTTATCGGATCCCATTTTTCTTATTTGGGATGCTGATGTTTGTGGCGACTTTGGTCACGATGTTTGGTGTGAAGGAAAACTTCCAGCCGTCAGAATCGTTAAAGAAGCCGGGCAAACACAGTGCCTTTGCTGGAATTAAAAATGTGCATATTGTGTGGGCAATGTTTATTTCATCAATGCTGATCCAAGCGGCTACTAATTCGATCAATCCGATCATTAGTTTATTCGTCCGTCAGTTAATGCATGGTAACGGGAACGTGGCCTTGGCCAGTGGGGTCGTGGCTGCCTTGCCGGGGGTCGCCACCTTATTGGCTGCGCCCAGGTTAGGTCAACTTAGTGATCACATTGGTGCTCAAAAAGTATTACTAGGCGGCCTGGTATTATCCGGGGCATTATTTTTCCCAATGTATTTCGTCCAGACGGTCCTAGTTTTGGCGCTTTTACGCTTCTTTGTAGGGATCGCAGATGCAGCATTAATGCCTGTCACACAAACGGTGATGTCTTTGAATACACCGCCAGCCTCTGTTAGTCGAATTTTTAGTTACAACCAGTCGTTTCAGGCGATGGGTTCCGTGATCGGACCAATGTTAGCTTCTGGAGTGGCCGGGATTTTGGATTATCGGTATGTGTTTATCATGACCACCTGCCTAGTCTTGATCAACTTGGGTGTGGTGACCTGGGCTTATCATCAAGACAAATAGTGGGGTCAAATGAAGTCTGAAAGTAGAGACAGTTTAATTAAAAAGACGAGGAGAATTTCAACCATGAAAAAATTGATTTTGTTTGATGTTGATGGAACGTTGGTCGACAGCTATCCTTATTTTGCGAAGATCATGGAACAGCTGTTGCCTCAATTTGGAATTGAACCGACTGAAAGACGGATGAAACGGGCCTTTACGATGACGGCTAAACAAGAGGTCAAGTATTTTAAGGTGCCAGCTGACCGCACTGAAGAGTGGTATACCACATACGCGGCAATTGCTCGCAAAACGGAGCTTCAACCAGAAGCCTACCCAGAAATTGATGCCATGTTTGAACATTTGTTGTCTCAACCGGGAGTTAAAATTGGAATCGTAACTTCGCGTAGTCGAGACGATGCAAACGAGAATTTGCAATCATTTTGGTGGTATCAAAAGATGGCAATTGTGGTCACATCAAGCGATACTAAACAGCCGAAACCAGCGGGCGAACCATTAGAGTTTGCGTGTGAAAAACTGGGCTTTAGTGCGAATGAAACTTTTTATATTGGAGACGCTGATACCGATGAACAGGCTGCTTTAAATGCCGGTGTCGATTTTGGCGGGGCTTTGTGGGGAACAGGCTCGAAGAAAAACTTCAAGTCTGAGCCGCTTTTATTAGATTCGCCAGAAGATGTTAATAGAATAATCTAAGTTTAGTTTGAGCAGTTTTGTGGATTTTTAGCAAAACTGCTCTTTATGTTTTTGAGAGAAGGAAAGAAAATTGAAGAAAAAAGTTTTACTGGCGTTTTTCGTGCTGCTGGCGGGAATTACTGTAGTCAATCAAATGCCGGTTCAAGCCGCGCAAACTCAGCCAACTAAAAAAGAATTGAAAAAACAAGTCGACCAGATGACTTTGGAAGAAGAAATTGGGCAAATGTATGCTGTCCCGAGTAATGGTGATCCACAAGCAATGAAACAGGCGATCAAACAATACCATTTGGGTGGACTGGTTTTGTTTGCCCGAGACCTAGCGCAACAAAAACGGCCAGAGTTCCAGCAAAAAATTGCTGCTTATCAAACGGCAGCTCAAATTCCGTTGCTGATTGGGACCGACCAGGAAGGCGGCAGCGTTTCTCGCCTAAGCGTGAACCCTAATTTGACGGGTGGACAGTCATTTCCAGCGCCCAAAACAATTTATGACCAGTATGGATTCAATGGCAGTGAAGATCTCAGTAGAAAAACGGCACAAGCTTTACACCAGTTGGGGATCAACTGGAATTTTAGCCCAGTTGTTGATGTGACTAGTGATCACAAGAGTTTTATTTTTGACAGGACTCTGGGACAAAACTATGACCAAACGGCAAATTATGCGGTACGAGTGGTTCGCGGGATGCAGTCCGCAAAAGTGGCGGCGACCTTGAAACATTTTCCGGGTTATGGTTCGGCGGCAGATACTCATACTGGCTTAGCGACGACCAAGCGGCCATTGTCCCAATTTCAACATGACGACTTTTTGCCTTTTCGGGCCGGAATTCGCATGGGGGTCGATTCGATCATGGTTGCTCATATTATCGCCACCAACATCGATGACAAATACCCTGCTTCACTTTCGCCAGCAGCTCACCGAATTTTGCGGAAAGAATTGGACTTCAAAAAAGTGATCGTTTCAGATGATTTAGGGATGGGGGCGATCAAGGAGTTTGCCCGCCAACAAAAAATTTCCGCGGATGTCCAGGCTGTCAAGGCCGGCAATGACATCATCATGAGTCGAAATTATGCCACTGGGACCCCAGCGATTGCTAAAGCAGTCCAGCAGGGAGAAATTCCGCGAAGCCAAATTGACCAGTCAGTTTACCGAATTTTGAAAATGAAGCGAGAACTCGGTTTGCTGCACCAGTAGTGAGAACACTTAGTGCTGATTAATTACCATAGTTAGTGGGACTATGGTAGAAAACTACAAAGAAACTACCATAGTTGGGCAAACTAAGGTAGTTTCCTTAATAACCCAGATTTTTTTGGACTAAAAGCCAGAAAGTGATTGACATTACTAGGCTATCTATTAGAAAATAATTGTAATTAAATGAATTAATGGTTAAAAATAATGAGTGAGAGTCAGTGAAAGGAATGGACGTTAATGTTAGATGCTAAAGCTTACGTTGAAAGTGTAAAAGCTGCAATTCAACAACGTGATCCCGAACAAGTTGAATTTCAGGAGGCTGTCTTTGCAGTCTTAGATTCTTTGGTACCAGTGTTAGAAAAGCATCCGCGTGTGATACAAGAAAATTTATTGGAACGGCTCGTTGAACCTGAGCGCGTCATCGAATTTCGGGTGCCATGGCAAGATGATGCCGGCAGTTTTCATGTAAATCGCGGCTACCGCGTTCAGTTTAATTCTGCGATTGGACCATATAAGGGTGGACTCCGTTTCCATCCAAGTGTGAACTTGAGTACGGTTAAATTTTTAGGCTTTGAACAAACCTTCAAGAATAGCTTGACAGGTTTGCCGATCGGCGGTGGTAAAGGCGGCAGCGACTTTGACCCGAAAGGCAAGTCGGATAGCGAAGTCATGCGTTTTTGCCAGAGCTTTATGACTGAATTAGCGCGCCATATTGGTCCTGATTTGGATGTGCCAGCTGGTGACATCGGGGTTGGCGGTCGAGAAGTTGGTTATCTTTTCGGTGCTTACAAACGACTACGCGGTTACCAAAATGGAGTCTTGACGGGTAAGAATTTGACCTTTGGCGGTAGTTTAGCGCGGACAGAAGCAACTGGTTACGGCTTATTGTATTATACTCAAGCAATGTTGCACGCTAATTCTGATCAAATCGCTGGTAAAAAAATTAAGATTTCTGGTTCCGGAAATGTAGCCATTTATGCTTTGCAAAAGGCGACAGAGATGGGTGCTACTGTTGTGACAGTTTCTGATTCGGATGGATTTGTCTATGATCCAGCCGGAATTGACGACGGTGTGGTCCGACAAATTAAAGAAGTTAAGCGTGGACGCATTAAGGAATATGTTAAAGAGGTACCAACTGCTGTTTACCATCCCGGATCAGTTTGGGACTTTGACGTTGAGTACGATATTGCTTTACCATGTGCAACGCAAAATGAAATTGATGAAGCTCAGGCTAAGGCGATGGTCCAGCAACACGTGAAGTATATTTGTGAAGGAGCCAATATGCCAAGTGATGAACAAGCCATTGCTGTTTATCATGAAAATGGCATCGCCTATGGTCCAGCTAAGGCAGCTAATGCCGGTGGGGTAGCAGTGTCGGCCTTAGAAATGAGTCAAAATAGTGAACGGTTATCTTGGACCTTTAATGAAGTGGATGACAGATTAGAAAAAATCATGCACGACATTTTTGCGGAATCAGAAAAAGCGGCAGAAGATTATGGCTTGGCAGGAAATTACCAAGCGGGGGCAAACATTGCCGGCTTTAAGAAGGTTGCAATTGCGATGATTGCGCAGGGACTGGTCTAAAAACAGAGTGGAGTGAAACGGTTAGAAAGTGAGCATTATCGGAACCCAAGGACTAATGCGTTTTAGGCATTGGTTCCTGAGTTTGGATAAGCGGAACTTTCTGTTTCACGGAGATCGACTAAGAAAAACAGAGTGGAACAAAGCGATTAGCTCCCGAGCATATCGGAGCCGGTCTTTAATGCGTTTTAGGCATTGAAGGTTGGGCTTGGATAGGTAAAAGGAGCTGCTTTGAGAAGCTCGACTAAAACAAAAAAGCGTTAGTGACTGAAGTAATTTTCTTCAGTTCGCTAACGCTTTTTGGCGTTTAATTTAATTGAGCAAGTTGCTGGTCGACAATAGTTTGCAGTTTTTCTAAAGTCTCATCAGCGCCGAAAAGAGGACTGCCTGGTTCTAAGATTCGTCCGGCAGCCAGTGTCGGTAACAACAGCGGGTCAAAGCCGAAAGACGAGACAATTTTGGCAGTAGTGGAGACTGCTTGTTTATCATCGCCTGCAATTGCGATGGCCTTGCGGTGACCATCTTTGCCGTTTTCCGCTTCATCTTCTAAGTCATGGTAACCCATGTGGTTTAAAGCTTTAACCACTGTGCTTTCTGACAAATACTGCTGGATGAGCTCCGTTGATGAATGCTCAGGAGTAGAGTAATGATTATCTTTGCCATCGACTTCCCACCAGTAGTTCATCGCATCTAAGACGAGCTTTCCTTGGAGCCCGTCTTTTTCAATTGTCTGATATTTTCCTAGCGGCAGGGCTAAAATCACGATATCAGCTTGGTGTGTCAGTTCAGTGGCAGTGACTGCCTGGGCGTGTGGTGCTAAAACACTAATGGTAAGCTGGATTCTGGCTGGATCCTTGGAACTGGCGATCAAAGTAGGATAGCCGGCTTGGCTGCTTAACTTAGCGAGAGTTGTTCCTAGCTTACCAGCTCCTAAGATCCCAATTGTTGGTTTATTCATAACTATATTCACCAGACTTAATTAGATCCTTGACCATTGGGATAACCTTGGTACCGTATAGTTCAATTGACTTTTCTCGTTGCTGAGCGGTTTGACCACCAGCACCGTAAATGAAGTCAAAACGTTTAACGCCGACTTTTGTCATTTTTTCTGCGATTTTACGGGCAACGTGTTCAGGAGTTCCAACATAATAGGCACCTTTATTAACTTCGAAATCAAAACGTTCTTTATTCATTGGGACCCAGCCGCGGTCGGCACCGATCCGGTCCATCGATCTGCGCAAATACTTCCATGCAATTTCGTAAGCTTCTTCATCAGTATCTGCGATCACACCGTGGGAGTGCATCCCCATTGGCAGAGTTGGTTGGTCAAATTTGGCGGTTGCTTGTTGATAAAGCTCGACATATGGCTTGAATCGTTCAGGATTACCACCGATAATTGCTAGGATCACTGGGAAGCCGTAGTAGGCGGCACGAATAATTGATTCGGGGGTTCCGCCGACACCGACATAAGTGGCTAGTTTGTGCCCAGTGATTTTAGGATAGACTTCTTGTTGTTCCAGCTTCTGAGTGAACTTGCCGGACCAGTCGACCGGTTCACCGTCACGGAGCTTGTTGAACAAAGCGGTTTTCTCTTCAAATAATTCGTCGTAATTTTCCAGCTCATAACCAAAGAGCGGGAAAGACTCGGTAAACGAGCCGCGGCCTAACATGACCTGAGCGCGGCCATTAGAGATGTTGTCTAAAGTGGCGAAACGTTCGTAGACACGAACGGGATCGTCAGAACTTAAAACTGTGACACCAGTTGAAAGCTTGATGTTTTTGGTGACCATCGCAATGGCTGCTAACATTGTATCCGGACTAGAAATGGCATATTCTGGGCGATGGTGTTCACCTAGTGCAATGACATCGACACCTAGTTCATCAGCCAGCTTGGCTTCTTGAATAATTTGTTGGAGCGCAACATCATATGAGACAGGTTGCTCAGTACTGGCATCATCTGGCACATCGCCAAAGGTATCTAAGCCAAAAATCAGTTCATTATTTTGTGTCATGTTAAGACCTCCGTTTGAGTGAGAAAGTGTTGTTTTTGAAATTACTTACTTTTAGTTAGTTAATTGATAAATCTAATGTACTGGTTTTACCAGGTGAAGTCAAGCAAATATGTTTGGTCTGAGGTATTTATTATAAATATAGTTGATTTGGCAAAAAATTCTTTTCATTCGTAAAAGAGTAGTGCAAAATATAAGGTAGGTTAAAGAGTGGGATAAAAGCCAGCAAGTTAATTGCTGTGCTCTATTATTAGTCGAGCTTCTCAAAGCAGCTCCTTTTGCCTATCCAAGCCCAACCTTCAATTCCTAAAACGCATTAAAGGTCAGGCTCCGATAGTACTCGGGAGCTAACCGCTTTGTTCCGTTCTGTTATTCTTAGTCGA
>NZ_BQXH01000019.1 GCF_022836475.1 Ligilactobacillus pabuli
GCCAGCCCCAACCACACAAAACCGGCACTTTAAACTAGCTACTAGAGTATAAAAAAGAACCCTACCTTTAAGATAGAGTTCCAAGGACCATCAACACTATTTGACAAAGTCCCGCATTTAATGCCAAAAAAGAAGCAACTGCATTCACAGCCGCTTCCATTAACTTATTTAGTTTATAAAATATCTTGATTTATTTCTCAGTTAATTATTCAACGTTTAAGATCCACAAGAAGAGTAAGAAAACAAAGAACATCACATACATCAATGCTGGTACTTCCTTACCGCGTTTAGCTGCAATCATTGTAATTGGGTAAGCAATAAAGCCTAATGCCAAGCCATCAGCAATACTATAAGTCAAAGGCATCCCCGCAATGATCAAGAAAGATGGGATCGCAATTTCTAATTGTGACCAACTAATTCTTGCCATGTTCTGTGCCATCAAAACTCCGACAATAATCAACGCAGGTGCTGTCACTTGCGAAGTCACCACTCCTAATAGCGGTGAGAAGAACATCCCGATAATAAACATGCAGCCAGTTACAACAGCAGTCAGCCCTGAACGACCACCAACAGCGATCCCAGCTGATGATTCAACGTAGGCACCAACTGGTGAAGTTCCGAATAAAGAACCAGCCAACATGGCGGTTGAATCAGAAACTAACGCTTTCCCAACTCGGGGCATCTTGTTATCCTTCATGAAACCGCCTTGTTGAGCTAAACCAATCAATGTTCCGGCTGTATCAAAGAAAGTTACCAATAAGAAGGTCAAGACCACCACGATCAGCTGTAAGGAATTAATATCTGTCACGTGCTTTAAAGCGACCATAAAGGTTGGTGCCATACTAGGAACACCGGAGACGATTCCATGCGGCATTGCAATGTAGCCGGCAGAAACACCGAAGACCGATGAAAGCAACATCCCGATAAAAATTGCACCAGGAACGTTTAAGACCATCAAGATCACCGTCACTACGAGTCCAAAAATTGTGACCCAAGTCGTCCCAGAAAGTGAACCCAAAGTGACTAAGGTCGACTTATCCCCAGCCACAATTCCGCCGCCTTGCAAACCAATAAAAGCAATAAACAAGCCAATTCCGGCTGAAATCGCTGCTTTTAAGTCAGCAGGGATCGAATCAATGATCTTTTCACGTAATTTAAAGATCGTAATCAAAATAAAGAGCAATGAAGCAACAAATACCCCGGCTAGAGTTGTTTGCCACGGGATCTTCATCCCGATACAAACTGAATAAGCAAAGAAAGCATTGATTCCCAAACTAGGTGCAGTTGCGATCGGATATTTGGCTAAGACACCCATTAAAACACACCCTAAAGCACTTGCCAAGGCAGTGGCTGTAAAAACAGCACCCTTATCCATTCCTGCATCCCCTAAGATGGAAGGATTAACAAATAATATGTATGCCATGGAAATAAAAGTCGTAAAACCAGCTAAAACTTCTCTTTTGATCGAAGTATGTAATTCATCGATACCAAAAAAAGATTCAATTGAATTTTTCATCTCAAAACTCCTTATCTAAACACAGAGCGAAGTGAGGCGTTTAAGAGACGAGCATGATCGTGGCCTGACCTTTAATGCGCATTTGGCATGAAAGGTCAGGCTGGGATAAGCGGAATCTCTTGCCTCACGGAGCTCGACTATATCACAGAGCGAAGTGAAACGGTTAGAAAGCGAGCACTATCGGAACCCAGGAGCTAATGCGGTTTAGGCATTGGTTCCTGGGTTGAGATAGGCGGAACTTTCTGTTTCACGGAGCTCAACTACATCACAGAGCAAAGCAAAGCGGTCAACTCCCGGGCATGATCATAACCTGGCCTTTAATGCGCTTTTAGCATTGAAGGCTGGGTTGAGATAAGCGGAAGAAGTTGCTTTGCGGAGCTCGACTACATCACAGAGCGGAGTGAAACGGTTAGAAAGCGAGCACTATCGGAACCTAGGAGCTAATGCGTTTTAGGCGTTGGTTCCTGGGTTTGGATAGGCGGAACTTTCTGTTTCACGGAGCTCGACTACAAACTACTAACAGCTTACATCGACTAATTGCCACTGATGTCCGGGACCTTGCTTGGCAGCGGTCGCTCAACCAAGTCGTTAAAATCATCCATTAGTCCCTAAATTGTAGTTAATCACGAACATTATTAGCAACAAGTCGTTTTACAAACACTGTCTACTATACAGCACTGGCAATTAATTGTAAATATCCGATTCATCGAAATATAATGTTCGTTTTTTGAAAGATAATTTTCCTGCACTCGACACTAAAAAATGCTAACCTATTAAGGTAGAAACTATTTCAAGGAAGGCTAGCAACTCTTATGACAAAAAAATCAGTCGGGATCAGACAAATGGTTGAATTTGTCCTTCGCTCCGGTGACATGGTCTCAAGCTCAACTGGTTCGCAAAATACCGCCCAAGAAGGAGCAAGAATCCATCGCAAGCTTCAACGTGACTGGGGAAAAACTACTAAAAATGAAGTCTATTTGAAACATGAATTTCAGACCGCTCATAGTACTTGGCTCTTACACGGACGAGCTGATGCCCTGCACCTTTCTGGCGACAGTTATGATGAAGTCCGGGAAATCAAGACTTCGGCCGTCCCTTTTGAAGAACTTAGTCAAAATACGCTGACCCTCTATTTTGGGCAGGCTAAAGTTTACGCTCACTTATTAATGGACCAACTCGGGTTAGACCATCTGCAGGTCTCACTTTATTACTTTCAAACAACCACCGAGAAACTCACGATCAAAAGTATTGATTACTCCCGCTTAGAAGCCGCCGATTTTTTTGACTCTCTGCTGGATGAATTTAGCTGGTGGGTTGATTTTAAAGACGAGCTGGCTCACAAACGCAATGTTAGCAGTCAGGACCTGCAATTTCCTTTTGCAGCTTATCGCAAAAATCAGCATGAACTCTCAGCCGCTGTCTATAAAACTATCTATGCACACAAGCGACTATTTGTCGAAGCACCAACTGGGACTGGTAAAACGATCTCTACCCTGTTTCCAGCCATTAAAGCTTTTGGAACAGAACTAACCGAGCGCATCTTTTATTTAACTGCCAAACAAAGTACCCGGATGGTGGCAGAAGAAAGCTGTGCTTTATTGGAGAAACACGGTTTAGTGATGCATTCGATCACCCTGACCGCCAAAGATCAAATTACTTTCGCTGCTGAAAAAGACCTGGCAGAAACCGAAAATCCGTACCTGTTAGGCTACTATGATCGGATCAAGCCAGCCATTAAGGATATTTTGACTAATGAAACACTGCTCACCCGTCCGGTCATTGAAAAGTACGCTGAAAAGCATCAAGTTGATCCCTTTGAATTTTCCTTAGATGTCAGCCTATTTTGTGACACGATCATTTGCGATTACAATTACCTGTTCGATCCTCAGGTCTACTTGCAACGCTTCTTTTCTGACAAAGATCCCAGCAACGTCTTTTTGATCGATGAAGCTCACAATCTTGTCTCACGTTCGCGCTCCATGTACACGAAAGAAATCTCGTCGAAGGACTTAGCTGACCTCGAGCAACTATGTGCCAGTCATTTAAGTGCGGGGAATCGGTTATTAGAACAGTTAGCTCATTTGCAGGCAGAATTCACGACTTTAAAAGGACCCATGCAAAACTTTCAACAAGACAACTTAGTGATTGCCGAAGAATTTGAAGGCTTTAAAAATCAACTCATGCGGCTCTGTGATTTCTTGCTAGAATGGTTAACTGAAAATCCTGAAGCAGACTTTCGCACTGAGGTCCTGGACTTCTTTTTCAAGTGTCGCAGCTATTTAAAAATCAGCGAGTTTTATGGTCCACAGTTCCGGACCAAGCTCACCTTTGACCGTTCAAGTTCTGACCTGACAATTAAAATTTTTTGTCTGGACCCTAGTGAATTAATTGATCAGCAGTTAAACCTAGGGGGCGGCAGTATCTTGTTTTCAGCTACCTTATCTCCACTCCCCTACTATCAAGAAATTTTGGGTGGAACAGAGAATAGTTTAGCTTACCGTTTGCCTTCGCCGTTTTCACCAAATAATCTGGCACTCCTGATTCCCGCCTACCTGCAAACAACTTACAAACAGCGCGCCGCTAACCAGGCTGGGATCGTGAATGCCATTCATCTCATGGTCGCCGCTAAAACCGGAAACTACCTGGTTTTCCTGCCCTCGTATTCTTACCTGGACCAAATTGCGACTGCTTATCAAACGGCTTATCCCGCGCAAAAAACAATTTGTCAGACTGGGGAAATGGACGCCGTCAGCCGGAGTGAATTTCTCGCTAATTTCAGCGCCGACTTGGATGAGCCCGTCGTAGGTTTTGCGGTCCTAGGCGGGATCTTCAGTGAAGGAATAGACTTAAAAGGTGAGCGTTTAAGCGGTGTGGCGATCATAAGCGTTGGCTTACCGCCAGCAACCCCGGAACTAGACGCTCTTAAAGATTACTATGACCAGCAAGAACAAGCCGGATTCCAATATGCTTACCAGTTACCAGGGATCAACAATGTCTTTCAAGCAGCTGGTCGAGTCATTCGTGGCGAAAACGACCAGGGCGTGGTTTTACTAGTTGATGCCCGCTTTAATCAAAGTCGTTACACCCGCTTTTATCCGCCCCACTGGTCCAATTACCGGGCAGTTTATCAACCTGAACAGTTGGCCGAGCAACTTGAAGAATTCTGGAAAAATCACAGAACAGAACGTGGCGCTTAAGGGGTAAGCATTATCCTTCCGCGAGCAGCCCGACTAAGAAAACTAAGTGAGTAGTTACCAGACAAAAAATGAGTGCTAAAAATCAATTAACGTTTAAGTCAAATTGATTTTTAGCACTCATTTTTATTGTGCGTATTGCTTCGCGGCAATATTTACCAACTAATTATTTTGTTTGGCAGGATGATTTCTCTTTTTGTGAAAGAAAAAAGTGTTTAAAACTTGCGGTTTTTTACGTAAACGGAAATATAGATAGCAACAAATCAGCAACGCTCCGATCACATCCATGATCAAGTCCGTCATCGTATCCATCAAGGCTGCCCGCCCGACTTTAGGTTGTCCGGCAGCCAAATAGCGCTGCAAGTTCATCCCAAAACTGTCACAGGTAAATTCATAAAACTCCCAGAGGACCCCACAAAACGCTGCAAAACAAAAGGCGTACAAGGTCACAAAGGTTCGGGAAATTTTCCGTTGCACCTCAGGTGTCACCAAAAAGCCAAACAAAGCTAAACCTAAAAAGACTTCTAAACTGGAACTGACGAGGTGCAGCATCTTATCCCACCATGGGATGCGGTAAAAGTGGCGTAAAGTGCCCAGATAAACCGCCCCAAACAAGAAGACGACAAAAAGGGTAAAAAGCTGCTGGGGTAATTCAATGGCATATCTACGGGCGACAAACACGGGCAGGTAGGCAACTAACATTCCGGCTAAAATTTCAACGATCACTAAAAACGTTTGTCCTCGCGAGGCACCATCCAACAAGTCTTTCACGCTAAAGACCAAAGCGATGGTCATTAAAAACTCATAAACTCCTAAAAACAACAATCCCACTGGATTTTTACTATTTTCTTTTGCTTGTGCCATTCTTTTCGCAAACACCGATCCTTTTTTAAATTTTAAAATTTCTCACTAGTCTGCACTGATTGTGCGGTATTTTCACCAAGACTGCAAGAAAAAGGTCTCACTTTCAAGAAAATCTTTAAAAATATAAAAAAACACCTGATCCGCAAAGGACTAGGTGTCGTTTTAGAAACACAATTATTCTTGTGTAAAACCGTATTTCTTGTTGAAACGGTCGATCCGACCATCGACTTGGTTGAACTTTTGACGTCCTGTGTAGAAAGGATGTGAGTCGCTAGTAATTTCAACCCGGATCAATGGGTATGTTTCGCCTTCAAATTCAACAGTTTCGCTAGAGTTCTTAGTAGAACCAGATACAAACTTGTAGCCTGTAGATGAGTCCATGAACACTACTTGATGATATTCTGGATGAATTCCTTTTTTCATTAGTAATACTCTCCTTTGCCCTGAGTCATTTGCTGAGACAGAGTTGATATTTATGATATTGTACATATTATGACAACAACTAACATAGTAACATGAATCCAGACCACACGCAATTGTTTCTGGCAAAAAGTCATTGATTCTGTCCGACTTCACCGCTTAATCTGGTTGTTTACCTGCTATTTTGTCTAATTTAATACTTTTTATGTTTTTTAGTAGTTAACTCCAATTTACCCGCTGCTTGATAAAACTCTGCGTTATTTTTTGTCTGACGCATCATTGACAAGACTTGCGGTGTATCATTTTCAGGTTCCCCACTCATGAATTTACGCAGCTTCCAGATATTATTTAAGGCCTCAGAACCCAAGAGTAATTCCTCTTTTCGGGTCCCTGAACGTTTTAAATCAACTGCCGGGAAGAACCGTCGTTGCGCTAAGTTACGGTCTAGCTGCAACTCTTGGTTCCCGGTCCCCTTAAACTCTTCGAAAATAAAGTCATCCATGCGGCTTCCAGTATCAACTAAGGCGGTCGCCAGAATAGTCAAACTGCCGCCTTCTTCAATATTTCGCGCTGCGCCAAAGAAACGCTTCGGTTTAAATAAGGCAGCGGGATCGATCCCACCTGATAGTGTCCGACCACTCGGCGGTTCAACCAAGTTATATGAACGAGTCAAACGGGTCAATGAATCAAGTAAGATCACAACATCTTCTTTTTCTTCAACTAAGCGTTTGGCACGCTGTAACACTAATTCAGCGACTCTGACATGGTTTTCCGGTTTCTGGTCAAAAGTTGAATAAACTACTTCTCCGTCAATCGTCCGTTCCATCTCAGTCACTTCTTCTGGGCGTTCATCGATCAGCAACATGATCAACTTAACTTTAGGATAGTTCTGTGAGATTCCCTGAGCAATTTTTGCCAACAAATTGGTCTTCCCTGTTTTAGGCGGAGCGACGATCAAGCCGCGTTGGCCAAACCCAATTGGAGCAAACGCATCGATCACTCGCGTCGCTAATAAGGAACTGCTAGTTTCAAGGTGCATTTGTTCATGGGGAAATAAGGGCGTTAACGCTGGAAAATGCGGCCGAGCTTTGGCACCCTCAGGATCTTTCCCGTTCACAGAATCAACGTGCATCATTCCATAATAGCGTTCGCTAGGTTTAGGAGCGCGCACTTTCCCAGCAACTAAATCCCCGCTCCGCAAACCAAAGCGTCTGATCTGCGAAGCTGAGACATAAATATCTTCTTGTGAATGCCCGTAGTTGATTGGTCGTAAAAAGCCATAACCTTCTTCATGCGAGACAATATCCAGCACCCCGCTCATATAATAAAAGCCCTCTTTTTGAGCCTGAGCGCGAATAATAGCCACTGATAGTTCTTTTTTATTCATTTTACTGTAGTAGGGAATTTTGAACTTACTAGCTAAGCTGTAAATTTCTTTTAAGGTCTTCCCCTCTAAATCAGCTAAAGTGATATTTTCTGGCATGAGATGCACTCCTTTATTTGGTTTCCAACTGGTCGGGGCTGGTTACTACTTTTAGTTCAACGTTCAAACCGCGGAATTTTTCAACGATCCGGTCATAACCACGCAAAATGTTATCAGCCTTTAAGATCGTCGTTGTTCCCTCGGCCATTAATGCCAGACCTACCAGTGAAACGCCGGCCCGAATTTCATCGGCTTCGACCGTCGTCCCAGCTAGTTTGCCAGCTGGTCCCACTGTGATCACACCGTCTTCACTCTTAATGTCGCCGCCCATCCGATTCATTTCGGGGATATGCTTGATTCGTTTGGGATACAAGGTATCGATAATGGTCGATTTGCCCCGCGCCTTCATCAATAACGGCGTGATCGGCTGTTGCAGATCAGTCGCAAAGCCAGGGAATGGCGAGGTTTTAATAGCAATCGGTGCGAGTTGATCGTTGCCTGGAATGTAGACACTATCCTCGTCAATTTCTAAGGTCACACCCATTTCTTGCAGTTTAGCCAAGAAAGGATCCAAATGTTCAGTGATCACGTTTTTAACCAAGACCCCATCACCATTAGCTGCCGCAAAGGCAATATAGGTTCCGGCTTCGATCCGGTCAGGAATGATCGTATGTGTATTACGGGCTTCAAGGTGTTCAACACCTTCGACCCGAATTTCGTTAGTTCCGGCACCCCGAATATGAGCACCCATATTATTTAAGAAAGTTGCCAAATCAATAATTTCTGGTTCCCGTGCAACATTTTCCATGACCGTCGTTCCCTTGGCTTTCACAGCTGCCAACAAAACATTGATCGTTGCGCCAACTGAGACGAGGTCAAAAAAGATCCGTGCTCCGTGCAAGCCTTCTGGACCAGTTGTAATTTCAACGGAATTTTGTTTTGCTTCGACGCGTGCACCTAAGGCTTCAAAGCCCTTGATATGCTGGTCAATTGGTCGTGGTCCAATGTTGTCGCCGCCGGGAAAACCGACTTCAGCGTGGCCAAAACGGCCCAATAAAGCTCCCATAAAGTAATAAGAGGCCCGAAGACTGCGGATCGCGTCGCCCGGTAAGGGGTTGGCTTCGATCTGGGTTGGATCGATCTGCAGTACTCCGTGACCAAACTGTGAAGTAACGTTCATAGATTTTAAAATTAACATTAAGTTGTGTACGTCTAAAATATCTGGAACAGAATCAAAAGTAACGGGGGTATCAGCCAAAATTGCTGCCGGAATCAAGGCAACTGTACTATTTTTAGCGCCGCCGATCGTGACCTCGCCACTTAATTTTTGTCCGCCTTTTACAATCATTTTTTTCATTATTATAAAGTCCTCACCAAAATAAAAACAATTACTAGTTTTGTATTATCAACAGCACGCTTAATCACTTGTTAGTTTCAGCATGCAGAGACACAAAAAGTGCCTTATTTCATAATACAAGATACTAATAATTGTTTCAATTGCTTTTGGGGGTTTCTAGTAAATTTTCTTGAAAATTTCACAAATTTCTGCTACTTTTCGGCAAATCATTCAACTTTTCATGAAATTTTTTAAATCGTGTTTTTCTTCTGCAGTTGGTGCATTACCGGTCAGCGACTTAAAGCCATGAATTTTTTCCACGGTAAAATGACTAGCTAAAGCAAATTCCGCATCAGTTAAGTGATGTTTTTCTTGATAGTCAATAATTTCCAGGGCAATATTTGCATCAGTTACGCTTTGTTCCATAGTGATCATCCTCCTAGCAGTAGTTAAACTTTTCTACTTTTAGAATAGCACATTCAAATTATTTTTCTCAACTAAAAGCCTTTTTAGCAAAAAGAAGTCTCTGCCGGCCGCATCAACGACCAAACAGAGACTTCCCGAACTACTAATTCTATTTGTTAGTTTTCCTTATTTGGCACTAGCCGCAACGAAGCTGGCAAACAAGCCTTCTGGACGTTGTGGACGTGACAAAAATTCTGGGTGATACTGAGCAGCCACGAAGAATTTGTGGTCCGTAATTTCTACCACTTCTACCAAATGATTATCAGGAGATGTTCCAGCAAAAGTCAAACCTTTTTCTGTCAACAAATCACGGTAAGCATTGTTAAATTCATAACGGTGACGATGACGTTCTTGAATCACATCTTGATTGTCATAAGCAGCCGCTGCTTTAGTATTTTTACGCAACTTGCATGGGTACAAGCCCAAACGTTGAGTTCCACCCATTTCTTCGATGTTTTCTTGATCAGACATCAAATCGATGATGTTGTTCTTGCAGTGTGGGTCAACTTCTGTGGAGTTGCAGTCTTCTAAGCCAGCAACGTCACGGGCAAATTCAATACATGCCAACTGCATTCCCAAACAAATGCCAAAGAATGGGACGTCATTTTCACGGGCATACTTGATTGCTTGGATCATACCTTCCAAACCACGATCGCCAAAACCGCCAGGAACGATAATTCCATCGTAAGCAGCTAATTTTTCAGCAACATTGTTTTCGTCCAGCTTTTCAGCATCAAAGTAGTCGATCTTAACATCTTTATTGATCTTGTAACCGGCATGTTTCAAGGCTTCATTCACTGAAATATAAGCATCAGGCAAGGAAGTATACTTCCCGATCAACGCAATCTTCACTTGGCCTTCCAAGTGCTCAACTGTGTCTAATAACTTAGACCATTCTGTCATATCAGCAGCCGGTGTATCTAAGTGCAATTTTTCGCAGACGATATCGTCCATGTGCTGAGCTTTCAAGTTCATTGGGATCTGGTACAAAGTAGGTACATCCAAGGATTCGATCACAGCTTCTGGTTCAACGTCACAGAAGTTGGAGATCTTGTTACGCATTTCTTGTGAGATTGGTTTTTCTGTCCGTAAAACCAAGATATTTGGCTGAATTCCTAAGCCGCGTAATTCTTTAACACTGTGCTGAGTTGGCTTGGTCTTCATTTCACCCGCAGCATTCAAGTATGGTACTAAGGTCGTGTGAATATAAACCACGTTATCGGCACCGACTTCAGAACGCATTTGGCGTAAAGCTTCCAAGAATGGCAGGGATTCAATATCGCCAACTGTTCCCCCAACTTCAGTAATCACAACATCAGCATCTGACGCTGTGGCAGCCCGCATGATTTTTTCTTTGATCATGTTAGTAATATGTGGGATAACTTGTACAGTTCCACCCAAGTAATCACCACGACGTTCTTTCTTGATAACTTCTGAATAAATCTTCCCAGTTGTGACATTGGAATACTTATTTAAACGAATATCGATGAAGCGTTCGTAGTGTCCAAGGTCTAGGTCAGTTTCAGTACCATCATCTGTGACAAAGACTTCGCCATGTTGATAAGGACTCATGGTTCCTGGGTCCACGTTAATATATGGATCGAATTTTTGAATTGTGATTTTTAGGCCGCGGTTTTTCAATAAGCGTCCCAATGAAGCAGCAACAATTCCCTTTCCTAAAGATGATACAACTCCACCAGTTACAAAAATATATTTGGTCATTACAAATGCCTCTCCTTTTTTCGGTAATTTTTATGGGGAAGATTTAAAAAAGAAATAAGCTCCCTATCCATAAGTATGAATAGAGAGCTTATTTTACCGTTCATTTGACTTCAGTCTAACTGAAGCGCCCAGACAGTATAATACAGAATAATTCAGTTCACGTCAAGTCTAAATTTCAAAAGTCGCCCAAAAGCGGCTCGAAAAATTACTCGTCGTCTTCGTCATCTTCGTCTTCATCAAGTTCAGATAATTGTCCTTCAATTCCGTCAGGCAATTCATCTTCGTCCTCGTCATCGGCGGCTGAGTCATCGATGTCACTCAAATCTTGACCATATTCCTTTAATTCAGCAGACTCTTCATCATCTTCAGCGTCTTCGTCATCATCGAAATCTTGGTCTTCTGGATCATCATCGTCATAATCGATCACATCATCATCGTCAGATGCGTCATCCAAGAAAGCATTAACTTTCTTACGCTTTTTACGCTTAGGACGTTCTTCATCTTCGTCTTCCGAATGCACAAGTGCTTCGTCGATTGATTCATATGGATACCACGAACGTAGTCCCCACAGATTATCTCCTAATGAAATAAAGCTGCCGTCAATGTTTAAATCCGTATAAAATTGTGGTAAACGATCACGGATCTCTTCATCGCTTTTACCAAGAAATTGTTGTATTTCGTTTGTCAAATCTGCAAAAGCCACTACATCACCTTTTTGGTTTAAGATAGCCCGTGCAACTTCGATCATTGATAATTCTGTTTTATTAGCACCTTTGAATTGTTCTAGCTCCAAACTGGTACACGCCCTTTCCACAGTTTACTCTTCATCATACAATACTAGGCTGTAAATTGCAATCGAATTTTGTACTGTCCTAGTTCTTGCCCGTTTGAAAATAAAGTATAGTCGACTGAAACTTTACCACTGATCGGATAATTACTTAGACTGACATTTAACTTGGGGGTCAAAATGGTTAACGGTAGATTACCGTAGGCCGTTTGATATTTCGCTTCTACCTGCTGATTGACCGCAAAAATCATGCGGGAACGATTATCTCCTTGGTGGCGACTCAACTGGACTTCATCGCCAGCCGCATTGACCTTGAAGGTAACTGCTGCTGTTTGACCATCCGTCGCTTTTTCTTGATACCTTAAATAAATCGTCTTGCCCATGTTAAAAAATTGACCAGGAACGTCTTGGACCAGCTGATTAACTTGGCCATCCTGAACATTTCTGGTTTCTAGGTGGATCATCACCTCAGACTTATCTGCTGCCGTTGTCATCATTTCCTTTCTCTCATTACTGTTATTTCTACTGCTGGAGGCCAGGTTTATTGTCTTCAGCTCATCAACTTCTGTTAGTTTCAATACCCATTATATATTTTTCGTTCACCAGACAAAAGCCTTTCTCTGCGGTTATGGTATAATTTATTTGAAATAGGTGTCGGCTTGACCACAAGGGGCTCAAGCCAGCTCCTTGTTAACACATTTTACGAAAAAAAAATTAATTTAAGATAAAGGAGGGTCATCCCATTACACATTATTATCTTACCAAACTTCCGATGGAAAAGGTCCTACGAGACCCGATCCACAACCATATTTATGTTCAGCACCAAGTTGTCTTAGATTTGATCAATACCAGGGAGTTTCAGCGGTTACGCCGCATTAAACAGTTAGGTACGACCAGTTACACCTTCCATGGGGCAGAACATTCCCGTTTTTCTCATTCAGTTGGTGTTTACGAGATCACCCGCCAAATTTGTGATCTTTTTGCGAGAAATTATCCGAGTCAATCACCAGACGATGGTCTCTGGGATGATGATGAACGGATCGTTGCCTTATGTGCTGCCCTGTTGCATGACTTAGGACACGGGCCATATTCACACACATTTGAACATATTTTCAAAACTGATCACGAGCAAATGACCACTGACATCATTACTTCACCTGAAACAGAAGTCAACCAGGTCCTACGACAAGTCAGTCCGGATTTCCCGGCAAAGGTCGCCAGTGTCATTCAAAAGGCCTACAAAAATCCGCAAGTCGTACAAATGATCTCCAGTCAAATCGACGCGGACCGCATGGATTACTTGTTGCGTGATTCTTATTTCACAGGGACTAACTACGGTAATTTTGATTTGACCCGGATCCTACGGGTCATGCGCCCTTATCAAGATGGGATCACCTTTGATATTTCAGGAATGCATGCTGTGGAAGATTATATTGTTAGTCGTTTTCAAATGTACCAGCAAGTTTACTTCCACCCAGTTTCGCGCTCAATGGAGGTCATTTTAAGTCACCTCTTAAAACGAGCCAAATACTTGTACCGGGAAAATCAGTTACAGCTTAACGGTGCCACGGATCTGTTAGTCCCGTTTTTGACTGGCAACTTCACGTTAAATGACTACTTGAATTTAGACGATGGTGTGCTGAATACTTGTTTTGCAGTGTGGCGCAATTCTAGTGATGAGATCTTGAGTGACTTGGCCAGTCGTTTCTTAGACCGCCACCCGCTCAAATCCGTGCGCCTAGCCGCTAACACTAAAAAATATCTGCCAACGTTAAAAAAGCTGGTCAGTGAAGCGGGCTACTCACCTGAATATTATTTAGATACCAATGACAGTTATGATTTGCCTTATGATGCCTATGACCCAAGTTCGAAAAAGCCGCGCACCCAAATCGAGTTAATGCAAAAGGACCACAGCCTAGTGGAACTATCGGCAATCAGTGCGCTGGTCAAATCGATCACGGGCCGAGTTTCGGGGGACGAACGGCTTTTCTTCCCACGAGAAATGTTAGCTAAGAGTGACCAAGCGGACCTCTTTTCTCCAGTCTATGCAGAATTCAACCGCTACATTCATAACGACCACTTAATTGATCCAAATAATAACAGAGCGGAGTGAAACGGTTAGAAAGTGAGTACCATCGGAACCCAGGGACTAATGCGTTTTCGGCATTGGTTCCTGGATTTGGATGGGCGGAGCTTTCTGTTTCACGGAGCTCGACTAATAACAGAGCGGAGTGAGGCGTTTAAGAGACGAGCATATCGTGGCCTGACCTTTAATGCGTTTTCGGCATTGGTTCCTGGGTTTGGATGGGCGGAACTTTCTGTTTCACGGAGCTCGACTAATAACAGAGCGGAGTGACCTTTAATGTGGTCTAGGCATTGAAGGCTGGTCTTGGATATGCGGAAGAAGCTGCTTTGAGGAGCTCAACTAATAACAGAGCGGAGTGAGGTGCTTAAGAGACGAGCATGATCGTGGCCTGACCTTTAATGCGTTTCCGGCATTGAAGGTTGGGACGGGATAAGCGGAATCTCTTGCCTCACGGAGCTCGACTATAATAACAGAGCGGAGTGAAACGGTTAGAAAGTGAGCACCATCGGAACCCAGGGACTAATGCGTTTTCGGCATTGGTTCCTGGATTTGGATGGGCGGAGCTTTCTGTTTCACGGAGCTCGACTAATAGCAGAGCGGCCCTAACCTGCTAATTTACAATCTCCACACAAATAAAAACAGCTGACCTTAGATAATTTAATCCAAGGTCAGCTGTTTTTGATTGTTAAAGCGTCAGTAAGACTGCACAGATAATTAGCCAGCCACCAAGTAAAAGCCCGTTCACAGCGAGGCGATCCCAGTGAATTGGTTGATTTTTCCGTTGCGCTACATCTCGTACATTGATCTTCCGTTCCTGATATTCATCATCAGTTTCTCCCCGGTGTTTATGCTGAAACCAGCCTGACATCATGCTGGCGTGTAACAAAATATCGAAAATTGCCACACAGATAACTAATAAGCCTAGCATAAAGAAACCATCGGAGAACAAGACCTGCTTTTTGAACAGAAAGCCTAGCAAGGCTAGAACAGACGTGATCACCAAAGCGTACAGATCAAATTTGACTAAGAGATTTTTTTTAAAATTTTCCATTCTTAATTTACACCACATTTTTTAATTTTGAGCCAACTGCTTCTGGTTAGCTGATCAGCCCTCTTTGCATTATAACACGAACCCTTACTTCTTTACGGTTAATTTATCGGAACTGTTTTCGACTGACCTGTCGTACCACTAGCCAAGTCGTGACTAGGATCACTAAAATCACAGCCACTGCCGAATATAAGACTAATAAACATTCACTGACAAAAATTTTGGAATTCAGATAATAGCTAAAATTATTTTGCAGCTTGTTTAATAAAATAAACAAAGCTAGGTTCCCACCGAACATTCCAAAAAACAGTGTGTTAAAGGTCATTCCCATGATCTGAAAACCAATGTTTCGACCACTTTGGTACAAGTCTTCTCGTTTGATCAGCGGATCTTGCTCGACTACTTCTGCCAGTCCACTGGCAATTGCGATCGCAGCTTCAGCAATTGCTCCTAATGTACTTAAAATTGCGGTCGAAATCGCTAATTGTTCAAAATTAACACCGATCAACAAATTAAAAGCTTCAATTTCTTCCGACTGCTCATTTGCAAAACCCTTGATTTGAACCAAGTGGTCAACTGGAATAATTAGCAAGAGCATCAAAAACATCACACATAGGGTTGCACCAAAAGCAATATTGGCGACCTTGTCATCTGTTGTCCCCATATAGATCGTGAGAGCTAACAAGCAGATCCCGCTAAAAAGTGTCGTCCATAGTGGCGGAAAACCTGCCGCGATCAAAGTGATCGTTAAAAATAACAGCCCACAGTTTAACAATACTGATGTAAAGGCCACTAAGCCGCGTTTGCCACCGATCAGCAGCATTAATACGGCTAAGATCAAGGTTAAGATACTAATGACTTGCATCTGTCTTTTCCCCCTTTAACACTAGCGCTGCCAAACAACTCGCAGCTGGTACGACCAGGGCGATCCCGATTCCACTGATCAAGGACTGCACTATCCCCAAAGACATCGTCCATTCAAAGGTATAGCTAATACTATTCCCGGTCCGGAAAAATAAGACTGCCATCGCAAAAGTCTCCGCAAAAAAGATCAGTAACAACACGTTGATCAAGGGACCTAAAATTGAACGGCCAACTTCCATCCCTGACTTAAATAACTGTTTCTGCCCTACTTGAGGGTTCTCCCGTTTAATTTCAAAGACCGTTGAAACAATATCTGTAGCCGCATCCATCACCGCTCCAAGCAAGCCGATCACCGTCGCCGATAAAAACAGCTGCTTTGGCGCTTGGGTCGCAAAGTCTAAGGCCTCGTAATGTAGATCATCCCCGCCATAATTCAAGACTAAAACGCCAATTCCTAAAGCAACTACTGTTCCACTGAAAATGGCCCCAAAAGTTACTAGACACTGCCGGTTAAAACCAATCACCAAGACCAGCGACAACGCAGTAAACAGTACGGCACTCAGCGCAAACAGCCAAAAGAAATGGGTGAGGTTTAATTGCACATCTAAATTCACAAAAATCAAAAAAATAACAAAATTCAATGTCACACTCAATAATGTTTTCAAACCAGTCATTTTCATGGTTAAAAATAGTAGGGCAACCACTAACCATACTAGTAAGACTAAGTAAGTATCCCGTTTAAAACCAGAAATCTCTCCGGTAGGCTGCCCTGTCTTGTGACTTAGATCTAAAAAGACCTGTTGTCTGAGATGGAACTTCTGGTCTAGCGCACCAGAGTTAGACCAAGTATTTTTTACCTTGACCTTTTTGCCTTTAAAATGCCCATTTTTGATCAAGACCGTTAATTTTTGCTGATGAGTCTGATCATGATTTTCAAATTCATCAGTTGTTTTCTGACTAGTTCCTTCACTCACCTGAACGATTTGCCCAACAGGCTGCTGGTATAAAAAAGCATCATGGGTCGTGAAAAGATACAAACATAAGCCTGACACTAAAACTGCTAAGAAGCGCAAAATATTTTTACGGCTCATTCTATCAAATCCCTTCAATTATCCTACCTTAGCACGACTTTCGCACAATTAACAGTTAGGAACTTTGGGTATTAGCTGATTTCTAACAGGTTTACTTTTTAGTCGAGCTACTCAAACCAGCTTCTTCCGCCTATCCAAGACCATCCTTCAATGCCTAGACCACATTAAAGGCTGGTCTCCGATATGCTCGGAAGCTAACCGGTTTGTTTCGCTCTGTGTTTTTTAGTCGAGCTACATGAGGCAAGAGATTCCGCTTATCCCGTCCTGACCTTCAATGCCAAGAACGCATTAAAGGTCATGCCACGATCATGCTCGTCTCTTAAACGCCTCACTTCGCTCTGTGTTTTTTATTGCCAAAATGTTAACTTGGCCGTAAAATTTAGTTAACCAACAGAATCTAGGAAAAGAGGCTCGAATTATTTGATGAAAACCACCGAAAAAATTTTGCAGCTATTAACTCAGCAAACTGACTACCTTTCCGGCCAAGAGCTAGCCGAAAAACTGGGGCTCTCCCGAACCGCCATTTGGAAGGCCATTCAGACTTTACAAGCCAACGGGTATGCAATCGACAGTCAACCTCATCGCGGCTATCGCTTACAAGATAGCGGTCGGCTATCAGAAACGTTTATCCGCCGTAACTTAACCACTACCCAACCGCTCCAGTTTGAAATCCATGACAGTCTAAGTTCAACTAATACTCGCGCTAAAGAGCTTGGTGCCTTACCACAGACCATCGACCCCCAGGTGATCATTAGCGACCAGCAAACCGGCGGCTACGGCCGTTATGGGCGAACCTTTGCCTCACCCAAAGGAACTGGTATTTATCTAAGTTTACTTTTACAAAATCACCAGAAAAACTTTGATGCTGGTTTGCTAACGACCGCGACTGCAACTGCCTTGTGTCGCGCTCTCGCAAGTCAATTAAAAATCGAACCGTCCATTAAGTGGGTCAACGATGTCTTATGGCAAGGTAAAAAGATCAGTGGAATCCTGACCGAAGGAATTACTGATTTTGAAACTGGTAATTTGAAGCAAATCGTTGTTGGCGTTGGGATCGACTATTTGACCGACCCCACCACATTTAGCCCGGAACTGCAAGAAAGAGCTGGTTCACTAAAAAGTGCAGTCCTTGCTTCAGGTGTTTCTCGCAACTCCTTGATTGCAGCCTTTTTAAACGAGTTTTTCAAACTTTATCCGACTTTTAACAGTGCAGACTTTATTGCTGATTATCGCCAATACTGCACAACGATCGGCCAAGAAGTCACTTTAACACAAGGCAGTCATCTCACGACTGGCCGTGTCGCTAGTATCACCGACCATGGCGAATTAGTGTTAGAAGATGGGCGGATCTTTTCTTCCGGAGAAATTACTAAACTCCGAAGTTAAGCTGCCTAGTCGCGCACCTGGTTCGAACACATCGTGCTAAATTCTTTTGCTTCGCTGTCAGCCATGCTAAAATATAGGTGAGATACCACTAGAAAATTGTGAGGTGTTCAAGATGAGTGAAGATGTATTTTTTAACCCGGGACAATCAGTATCGAGCGATTATGACTTTAATAAGGCCTATGTTTCGGCCCAAATTTACCATCATAAGTCTAAGAAACCAGTCGTAGTTGTCCAAGAAAAAGATGGCCAGCCCTATTTAATTTTTGAAGAACAAACCGATCAAGCTACGCCAACAGAATCTACCGCGAAATATAACGTAGTTAAACGAATTAACGATTAATATCAAACCTTTCAGGCACGTATGTCTGGGAGGTTTTTTGGGGGTAGATTAAACGGACCGAGGTTTAGCAAATTTTCTAGATATTATTTTTAATTTCTTTGGTCCACAAATCTTTTTCTGGACCATACTTTCAGAATCGTTGGTCCACAAATTCGTTTCTGGACCATACTTTGAAAGACTTTGGTCCACAAATCAAATTGCAGACACACCTTTGTCAAAATTACATTAAACCAAAAAAGCAACGTTCACTTCACCCACGGGTGAACTTGAACGTTGCTTTTTAATTAATGAGTTTGAGAACTTATTCTTGGTGGAAACGGTTCTTAAACAAAGGACTAACTGGTTTGTTTTCATGGATCCGCATAATTGCGTCACCAATCAATGGACCAACAGAAATCTGCACTAATTTATCAATGCGTTTTTCTTTTGGTAAGTTGATCGAGTCTGTAACTACCAATTCTTTAATTGGTGATTTTTCGATTCGTTCGATAGCTGGGCCAGACAAAACTGGGTGTGTTGCTGAAGCATAAACTTCAGTTGCACCGGCATCCATCAGGGCTTGCGCAGCCAAGGTGATCGTCCCTGCAGTATCGATCATATCATCAACTAAGATACATTTTTTGCCTTCAACTGAACCAATAATGTTCATAATTTCAGCAACATTAGCCTTAGGACGACGCTTATCGATGATCGCAATTGGGGCCTTCAAAAATTCAGCTAATTTCCGGGCACGTGTAACTCCACCATGATCTGGTGAAACAACCACAGCATCTTTATCGACGCCTTGTGTCATAAAGTAATCAGCCAACAATGGTGCACCCATCAAGTGGTCAACTGGAATATCAAAGAAGCCTTGAATTTGTGCAGCGTGCAGATCAAGTGCGATCACACGGTCACAACCAGCTTTTTCTAACATATCAGCCACTAACTTCGCCGTAATTGGTTCACGGGAACGAGCTTTTCGGTCTTGCCGAGCATAACCATAATAAGGAATGACCGCATTGATCGTATGTGCACTAGCACGACGTAAAGCATCAATCATAATCAAAAGTTCCATCAGGTTATCATTCACAGGTGCAGATGTTGATTGCACGATAAAAATGTCACAACCACGAATACTTTCTTCAATGTTGATCCGAATTTCACCATCGCTAAAACGGTCCACCGATGTTTTTCCCAACGGTACCCCAACAGCATCAGCGATTTTTTGTGCTAGGGGTTTATTTGAG
The DNA here is from genome assembly GCF_022836475.1 of Ligilactobacillus pabuli. GTDB lineage: Bacteria > Bacillota > Bacilli > Lactobacillales > Lactobacillaceae > Ligilactobacillus > Ligilactobacillus pabuli. Next base: position 19,772 of record NZ_BQXH01000019.1, read on the forward strand.
TTCAAAGCAAAGATTTTAAGCTTTGAATCACTATAATGTTCAGACATAACAGCCTCCATCAGTCCTAATTTCTTGTTCTTCTCATTAATCTTAATGCATAACTAGCGCTAAAATCAAGCTTTCAATCACAAACTCTTAATTATTTTTCTTAGCGGCTTCAGTTTTCTGAGCTGCTTGAGCAACTGGATATTTGTCATAGTAGCCGGCTTTATTGACCTGACGTCCGCGTGCGATCGCCATGTCATGCGGTTTAACGTCCGCTGTGACTGTTGATCCAGCTGCGATATAGGCATGGTCGCCGATCTCTACTGGAGCGATCACGTTACTGCCGCTGCCGATAAATGAATAGTCGCCGACGTTGGTGTGGTGTTTGTTAATGCCATCATAGTTGACGAAAATTGTCCCGCAGCCCACATTAATTTCTTGTCCTAAAGTTGCGTCGCCAACATAAGTTAAATGACCAACTTTGGTATTTTCACCAATTGAGGCCTTCTTGACTTCGACAAAGTTCCCAATATGAGCACCCTGGCCAATTTCTGCTTGTGGACGCAAGTGACTGTATGGTCCAATATCTGATTGGTCATGCATCACGGAGTCTTCGATCAGAGAAGATGTCACCGTAATTTCGTTACCCAAGACTGAGTTTCTAATTTCAGAATGAGCACCGATCACACAATCGGAACCGATCTTAGTCTGTCCCTTCAAAATTACTCCTGGTTCGATCACTGTGTCAGAGCCAATCTCAACATCAGCATCAATATAAGTACTTGCAGGGTCAATGATCGTTACACCATTACGCATGTGTTTTTCGTTGATCCGGTTGCGCATGACTTGAGCAGCCTTCGACAAGGCAACTCGGTCATTAACACCCATCGATTCTTCAAAATCTTTCATCTTGTAAGCTGCAACAACCTTGCCTTCTTTTTGGAAGACTTCCATGACATCAGTTAAGTAGTATTCACCTTGCGCATTATCATTATTGATTTTATGCAAAGCATCAAACAATTCACGGTTGTTAAAGCAGTAAACACCAGTGTTAATTTCTGTCACTGCTGCTTCTTCTTTAGTCGCATCCTTTTGTTCGACGATCCGTTCCACGATTCCTAGATCATTACGAATGATCCGACCGTAGCCGAATGGTTCAGCAGTCTGAGCTGTCAAAACAGTCCCCACTGCCCCTTTTGATTGGTGGTACTGGAATAATTCTTTAAAAGTTTCCGCAGTGAACAATGGCGTATCACCACAGGCAATCAAAGTCATCCCGTCTTTATCGCCTAACAAACTTTCAGCTTGCATTACAGCATGCCCAGTTCCTAATTGTTCGGCTTGGACCACGTAGTCTGTCCGGTCCTTTAAGGTACTTTTGACCATTTCAGCGCCGTGACCGATCACTGTCACGATTTGGTCCATTTCATTTTGTTCAATTTGAGTCAACACATGGTCGACCATTGGTTTGCCACAAACCGGATGCAAAACCTTATACAATTTAGATTTCATCCGTGTGCCTTGTCCAGCAGCCAAAATTACAGCGTATTTTGCAGTCATTTATACTTACTCCTCTATTATTAAGTTACAGAGTTAATCATCTAGCCAATTTATGGCTCAACTTTAGCTTCATAATTCTATGATGGTCAGTGCTTTAACAGAGAGCTAAACTAGCGGTTCACCTCTAGCAAATATCCACTAGACTGACCTTACTTTTGAATAATAACCCAGTTTTTGCTTGCATGCAACTAACTCCGCCCTAAAAACATACAAAAAGTCCCGCTAAACTACTCTGCGGGACCTAAGACGAGCAACAGTCAGCCCCAGATGATCACTGGGATGAAACTGCTTATTTTGGCAAATAACCAATTTCTGTTAAAATGTCACTTGTTTTTTTGATATTTCTCTTATTATCACTAAAAGTAGCAAACGACCAGGACTTCAGTAAGTAACCAATTGCTTCTTTTGTCCACTTACCGCTCTTATCATGTAAAACTAAAGCATTGGTGTAGTACAGCGAATCCACAAAAACTGGTGTCAAATGGCGGTTTGAAAACTCTTCTGCTTTAGTCAGAATTTCAGCACACTTGTCAAAGTCTTTCATTCGGTAGTAATAAGTCGTTAAACTCTTCCAAATAAAGAGACTCCAAAAGACGTTATCATCTAAGTTAATGTTTGTCAGCAAGTTAGGAACTTGTTCAAAGTAAAAACTTGCCTTGTCCAATTCGCCTCGTTCTAAGTAAACTACACCTAATTCACAAGTTGCGAGTACAGTAAACACATCATCTTGTTTGTTACGCATTTGTAAGATGCGGTTGAAGCCGAATAAAGCATCTTCAAAATCACGTGTCTGCCACATAATGGCATTTGTCTTAATGAACAAGTAATGAGCTTCTTGTTCTTTATCAGTTAGTTTTTCGATTTTTTTCAAGGAAGCCAAAGCCTGCTCGTATTGATTGTTCATACTCAGTTTATCTGCTTCGTCTAAATAACGTTGCGCAGTCAAGACTTCGTTATCAACTACTACGTCTTCTAACTTCAAGTTCAGGCGAGCGATAATTTTGGCTAAAATATCCCCACGTGGTGAAGTTGAATTTCGTTCTAGTAAGCTGACCGTTCCCTGGGTCGTAATGCCCTGAGCCAGTTCTTGTTGTGAGATGCCTAATTTTTTACGTGTATCTTTAATTTTTTGACCATCTATCATACCGATTTCTCCTCTAACTAGACGCATTTTCTAAAATTATTAATTCTAAGATAATTTCGAATTAAAAATTATAGTCTGCTGCTGTTTGATTAACTAACCAACTAAATGCTATTGATTTACAGTTTAACTACTATACTCCAAAAGTTTAAACATTTTTCTAATAACACGCAAAGCAAAAGTTTTTATCAGTTCAGCGGTTATTTTGCAAATAATTTGCTATTATCAGAAGTAGTACGGATCAGTTTGGTACTATAACAATTGTCTGTAAATATCAGGTAATTGTCAAGTAAAACATTCCAAATTTAATAGAGATAAAATTACAACCTTGGAATCCGAATATTTTTTGGCTATTAATGCCCACAATATATTTCCGAGCTGCTAGTTAGTTTGGCAGTTAGCAAAAAAGTTCCTAACCACCACTCAGGGAAAGTTACGAACTTTGCTTTAATTCATTAATTATTTGGTTGGTCGCCAAAAACTTTGGCAAGGTAATTTCCCGCGTTAACGTGGATCGTTTTATCTTCAGAATTAACTTCATCAACGCGCAACAAAGAAGTATAGTCATCGACTAAGCGTTGACCCGTAAAGGAACCTTCGGCAAAGACCGTGATCCCGACTAATTCAGAATCGAATTCTTCGATCATGGACTTCATTCCGTTGACAGTTCCGCCGCCCTTCATAAAGTCATCGACTACCAAGACATGTGAGCCTTGTTTTAAGCTGCGTTTGGACAATTCCATTTTTTCAATTCGTTCACTTGAACCAGAAACATAGTTCACTGAAACTGTCGCACCTTCAGTAATTTTGGAATCACGACGCACGATCACAAATGGAACATTTAAGTATTCTGACACACTTTGTGCAATTGGAACACCTTTAGTAGCCACGGTCATCACAGCGTCAATTTGCTTGTCGATATACTGACGGGCGATCACCCGGCCAACTTGGCGTAAAACATCAGGACGGCCCAAGAGGTCAGACAAGTAGACGTAACCACCAGGCAGTAAACGACTTTCAGCTGATAATTCTGTCACCATGTCGTTAATAAAATCGCGCGCTTCGGCTTCACCGATCGAAGGGATAAACCGCGCACCACCAGCAGCGCCAGGAATAGTCTCTAACACACCAATTCCACGAGCCTTAAAGGTCCGTTTCACGATTGCCAGATCTTCTGAGATCGAAGATTTAGCTGATTCGTAGCGTTCGGCAAAAAACGTCAAAGAAATTAACGTATGTGGCCTTTCCATTAAATAGTTAGTCATGTCGATCAAGCGATCGCTTCTTCTTGTTTTCAAATTACAACCTCCACTAGCAATTTGTTTTCATTTTAAAATTCTCTTCGTTATTATACGCTAATTTTAACAAACATAGTAGTTTTTTCCGCAATTTTGCTCAGAATGTTCGCATTTATAAAAATTTCTTAGCAAATCATGCGGCTTTTAACTAGCAAATTCAGCACAAATTAACGTTCGTTTATTATTAAACAGCAAGGATAAGGCTATCACTTTTTTTAGTTTTCGTCAAACTTTTTTCGAGTGTGACCTTGAATTAGTACGCTTTTTTCAAATTTAGTTCCATTTGTTTCCGGCAAAATGACCCTGATCCAGCCTTTAGACTTTTAAAACTTCCCCAATATGGATATAATAAACTTTAATAATCGTTTAGAAATAAGGTGAGACCTTGGAGATCACAGAAAAGGCCCCGGCCAAATTAAATTTGTGTCTAGATACCCCATTTCAACACCGAGATGGCCACTTTGAGTGGAAGATGGTAATGACTGCGATCGATTTAGCAGATTACGTGCAAATCACCACTTTGCCGCACTCTGAGCAAATTATTGTTCAAACTGATAGTGGTTTTTTACCGTGCGATCAACGGAACTTAACCTATCAGGCTGCTAAAAAGATCAAAAGTTTATTTCACATTAAGACGGGCTTAAAAATTTCAATTCAAAAAAACATCCCAGTTGCTGCTGGAATGGGTGGCGGCTCAGCTGACGCTGCCGCCGTTTTACGTGCGTTAAACAAGCTCTGGAACTTAGAGCTAACCAACGAGCAATTAGCTAAAATTGGGCTCTCGATCGACTCTGACGTTCCTTTTTGCGTCTATAGTCGACCAGCACTCGTGACTGGTCGTGGTGAGATCGTGACCCCACTGGAAAGTTTACCTCCAATGTGGTTTGTGATCGCCAAACCGCCAGCTAGTGTCTCAACGCCTTTCATTTTACGTCAAGTCAACTATCACCACTTAGACCACTTAGACGTCGACCAGCTAGTCGCGGCGATACACAACCAAGATTATCTGGCAATCACCTCTCAGATGGCTAACGTCTTAGAACCGATCTCTGCTAGACGTTACCCAGAAATTTCCAAAATTAAAAACAAAATGCTGCAATTTGGGACAACGACCGCCCTAATGAGCGGGACTGGTCCGACTGTCTACGGTGTTTGTCAGAAATATTCGCGGGCTGTCCGCGTCTACAATAGCTTACGCGGTTTTTGCGAAGAAGTTTACTTAGCTAACCCATTTTCACTCGAACCATAACCTAGCATTCAAGTGTTGACAGACCACTGTCAGCACTTTTTGTTTTCCCTAAAAAAGAGCAAAAAAAAAGCACTCTCGTCTATCAATTTAGACTAGCAGTACTCCACACTAATTGTTCCTGAGAAAAAAGCTCTATGATAAAGAGCATCTAGGTGCAATCTTATTCATTATCAAAAGCTAATTCAATATTTCTAGTTAGAACATCAGTATAGCTGTAAGAAACACGCTTCACAGCATTTTCATCCTGGTCAAGATCTACTACAAAGACTGCCGGAAATGTTTCACGCAAAATTCCGTGTCTAGAAGTAACCTTTTTCCGACCAACTTGCGTTGTGACCGTCAAATTGTTGCCAATACGATCATCCAACTTAGTCTTAATTGCAGTTAAAGTAACAGCCATTAGATTCACTCCTTCTAATGAACCACTATACCACTTTTTCAGAAAAACTGCAATTATACCACACTGATTATTCTACATCAATAAAAATAATGATTTTTTCACGTTTTATTTAGGACTGAGGCCCTGATCTTCCAGGCAATCACTGAGGCGGACAAAATCCCCAACTGTCAACCGTTCTGCCCGGATCCCTGGTTCGATTTCAGCAGCTTTTAACGCTAAAGTTAATTTACTTTTAATGTTTTCATCCTTACCATAAAAGCCTAATAAATTGTTCCACAGGCTCTTACGTTTGTGCATAAAGCTTCCACGAACTAGTCGTTTAAAGTTAACTTCATTTTTAGGCTGATATGCATTCGCTGCCTTCTTTTTCATCGATACAATGGCAGAATCGACCTTCGGACTAGGCACAAAAACCGTCTTCGGAACAGTAAATGCAATTTCACTATCCGTTGAATAGGCCACCCCAACCGTCAAAGAACCATAGTCCTTCGTGCCGGGATGAGCCGTCAAACGTTCAGCAACTTCTTTTTGCATCATAACTGTAATCGAAGCAAAGTCTGCCTCTTCATCTAACAAATGCAAGACGATCGGTGTCGTAATGTAATATGGCAAGTTAGCTACGATCTTCACTGGATGCTGACCATCGAAGTGTTCGGCGATCAAAGCCGAGAGGTCTGTCGCTAAAATATCCCCGTGCAAAACGGTAATATTATGATAGTCGGCTAAAGTCTCGCCTAAAACGGGAATCAACCGTTCATCAATTTCCAAGGCCACGACCTGGTGGGCTGCTTTGGCCAATTGCTCAGTCAAAGCCCCGATCCCAGGGCCAATTTCGATCACATCGTCGGCGTCGCTAACTTCAGCGGCGGTCACGATTTTATTTAAGATATTTAAATCTGTTAAGAAATTCTGGCCTAAACTTTTTTTGAAAGTTAATCCATAGGCTTCCATGATGGCTCGTGTCCGAGTCCCAGAACCAATTTCAGGATTATGATTTTCAGTCATTTTTTTCCTCCGTTTCTTGAAGCCGTAATAGTGCTTCCTTAAATTCTGCTGGAGTCACCTGAAATAGATTCAGGCGCTTATACAATTGTTTGCCATTCACATAGCCGATCCGTAAGTCTTCACATAGGCGCTCCCGCCGTTGTCTAGCATGCGGTCCTGAGATCAAGTTAGCAGCCAGTAGATCAGCTTGAGTGATGAGTGGTTCCGCTTCAGGCGCTTCCGTGTATAAATGCGACAACGCCGCTCTAATGGCGGCTGGCGTTGCGTGCTCAACACCTAAACTGCCTTTGCCATTCGGAACTGCATCTTTTTTATTCAAAAATGCATGTTTCACTCCTGGAACGGCAGCCTGGATCGTCTTTCTAATTTTTTCACCGGAAAAGTCAGGGTCAGTAAAGACGATCACTCCCCGAATTTCATTTAATTCATCGATTTGTTCCAAGACTTCATCACTAATAGCTGAGCCTTGGGTTTCTAACGTATCAGCATTGACTGCTAAATTAATACGTTTCGTATCATCGCGGCCTTCAACCACGATCACTTCTTGGATCTTCATTTTTTTACTCATTGATCTTTAAAATCCTCTTTGTATTTTGATAGGTCTGTTCAGCCAACTCACTCACTGAGCATCCCCGCAAATCAGCTAAAAATTCTAGGGTGTAGCGGGTAAAACCTGGTTCATTTTGTTGTCCGCGGTACGGCAGCGGGGTCAAATATGGCGCATCAGTCTCCACCAGCAAATGTTCAGCTGGGGTCTTTGCTGCAGCATCTTGAACTTCCTTTGCGCTACTAAATGTTACCACGCCGCTATAGGAAAGTTCCATCCCTAAATCTAAAAATTTCTGTGCCCACTCCCAGTCACCATTAAAACTATGCATAATTCCGCCATAGCGACCGATCTCGCTGTCTTTTAAGATCTCATAGCAATCTGTAAAGGCATCTCGATTATGAATGCTGACGGGCAAATGCAGCCGTTGTGCCAGTGCGATTTGTTGCTTGAAAACTGTCTTTTGCAACTCATGGTCAACATCACAATGATAATCTAAGCCGATTTCACCGACCGCAACCATCTTAGGCCGCTGCAGCTGTTCTTCCAATTGTTTTGCAAGTACAGCAGTATATTTAGCACTATCTTCCGGATGACACCCCAGTGCTCCATAGATCTGGGGATATTGTTGTAACAACTTTTCCAGTTCAAGCGCACTTGGTTCATCATAGCCAATTACCAGCATTGCTGTCACATCTAACGCCTGTGCACGTGCAACGACGTCAGCACGGTCATTAGCAAATTCTGCCGAATTGATGTGCGTGTGCGAATCAAAAATTTCCATCTGAACCTTCCTTTCTCAAATGGTTGGTTAATTTTAGCTTCTTAGTCAAACTTCGAATGACTTGGGTACCCAAACTTTTTTCTGTACCCAACTTCAAGAGATTTGGGTATAGAAATCACTCGAAACTCATAGTCTAGTCTTCAACGGTTTGCTTAGTCGGGCTCCGTGAGGCAAGAGATTCCGCTGATTCAACTAAGCCAGCACATCGCTGAGAAACGTGATCTTCAGGCTTAGTCCAATCATGCTCGTCTCTTAAACGCCTCACTCCGCCCTGTTTTTTTAGTCGGGCTCCGTGAAACAGAAAGTTCCGCTCATCCAAGCCTAACCTTCAATGCCAAAAACGCATTAAAGGTCAAGCTCCGATACGCTCGGGAGCTAACCGCTTTGCTCCGCCCTGTTTTTAAAAAGGTTCGAGAAGTTTTTCTCCTCGAACCCCTAGTGTTAATCTTAGCTGATCAATGAACCAGCTGGAATGTTATCTGGAACTGTGATCAATTGAACCTCGTCGCCATATTCTGCTGACAACAACATTCCTTGACTCACTTCACCACGCATCTTCCGCGGTTGTAAGTTAGCCACTGCGATCACCTTTTTGCCCACCAGTTTTTCTGGTTCTGGATACCATTGAGCGATTCCAGACAAGATCTGACGGTCACCTTCATCACCGGCATCCAAACTAAACTTCAAGAGTTTGTCGGCGCCTTCAACTCGGCTCACAGCTTTAATTAAAGCTACTCGTAATTCAACCTTATCGAATTTATCGAAACGGATCTCTTTTTTGTTCAGAGTTAAAGTCGTTGCTGGTTCTTCAGCAGCAGCTGCAGCTTTTTCAGCCATCGCTTTTCTACCCTTTGCCTTTTCGTTTTTAGTCATCTTAGACTTGATAAATTCTACTTCAGCTTCTGTGTCCAACCGTGGAAAGACCGGGGTCCCCTTAGCGACAACTTGGCTATTAGCCTGCAAGTCGAAGAAAGAAGCACCCGCAATTTCCATGTTCGTTGGTTCCAGTCCTAACTGAGCATAAATTTCTTTTGGTGCATGAGTTAGTACTGGTTGTAACAAGATCGCACTCAAACGTAATGAAGCAGCCAAATGAGCTAAAACGCTATCCAATTCAGCAGCTTTTGCTTCGTCTTTAGCCAGTGCCCATGGTTCTGTTTGATCAATATACTTATTGGTCCGGGCAATCAGCTTCCATAATGCAGATAAAGCATTGGAGAAGTGCATGTGGTCCATTTCATCAGTATATTCCTCGATTGCTGTTTGGGCAGTTTCTTCCAAATCAGTATCAAATTCAGTCACACCGCTCACTAACGCTGGAACTTGGCCGCCACGATACTTGTTGATCATAGCGACTGTCCGGTTCAATAAGTTCCCCAAGTCATTCGCTAAGTCATAGTTCACTTTATTGATAAAGTCTTCTGGAGTGAAGACACCATCGTTGCCAAATGGAACAGCGCGCATTAAGTAATAACGCAATGCGTCCAAACCGTAACGTTCCACTAACATTTCAGGATAAACGACGTTCCCCTTCGACTTCGACATCTTGCCGTCTTTCATCAATAACCAGCCATGTCCTACAATATGTTCTGGCAATGGCAAATCTAAGGCCATCAAGATAATTGGCCAGTAGATCGTATGGAAGCGTACGATTTCTTTCCCAACCATATGGACATTGGCTGGCCAGAACTTGTTAAACAAGGTCTGATCATCAGAGCCATAACCTAAGGCAGTGATATAGTTGCACAAAGCATCGATCCACACGTACACCACGTGTTTTGGATCATTTGGCACTTTCACGCCCCAAGTAAAACTGGTCCGGGTGATTGCTAGATCTTCCAAACCTGGTTTGATAAAGTTATTCAACATTTCGTTTTTCCGTGTTTGTGGAATGATGAAATCAGGATGTTCATCATAGTATTTAACCAAGCGGTCAGCATACTTGCTCATCTTGAAGAAGTAACTTTCTTCTTCGACTAAAGTAACTTCATGCCCAGATGGTGCTTTACCACCGGTCATGTTGCCCTGGTCATCGCGGTAAACTTCAGCTAACTGTGATTCTGTAAAGAATTCTTCATCTGAAACAGAATACCAGCCCTTATACTTACCTAAGTAAATGTCACCTTGATCCAATAATTTTTGGAAAATCTTTTGGATGGCTTTTTCATGGTAATCATCAGTTGTCCGGATAAACTTGTCATTGGAAATTTCCAACGTCTTCCAGAGTTCCTTAATTCCAGCAGCCATTTCATCCACGTAAGCTTGGGGTTGCATCCCTAGTTCTTCCGCTTTTTCTTCAATTTTTTGACCGTGCTCATCTGTTCCTGTTAGGAAAAAGACTTCAAAATCCTGGAGTCTCTTGTAACGTGCCAAAACATCACACGCAATTGTTGTATAGGCATTACCAATATGCAATTTGCCAGATGGATAATAAATCGGTGTTGTAATATAAAATGTTGGTTTATCAGCCATTAAGTTTCGTCCCCTTCATAAGTACCAGTTAGAATTTTTTTACTTGCTTAATTTTAATTTCAATTCTTTTCATTATAGCATACTCGGCCCAGTTTCCTCACTAGCTGTGAGCTAATTTGTGAAATTTGTCTGTTTAGTCCACGCTGACCGCTTGAAACTCATCCACAGCGTCCGCTTGGATCATCACACCATTTTCAGGCAACGCGATCTGTTGCTTGTTGACTGCCGCTAACTTTGCTTGTGGTTGTCGGTAAGAAATTAACCCTGCAAAAGGATAGACTACAAATGAAGTCCCCACTACCACTAACAAATCAGCTGCAGCAATGGCGGCCAACGAGCGGCGTAAATTATCTTCATTGATCGGCTCACCGTATAAGACGATATCCGTCCGTAGGATGCCGCCACAATTTTGGTGGTGCATATCAGCTTGATATTCAGCTAAGGTCGCTTTTTTGCCGCATTTTTGACAGTACACTCGCGATAAGTTGCCGTGAAATTCCACCAAATTTTCTGCCGGAGTCCCAGCCTTAGTGTGCAAGCCATCGATATTTTGGGTAATGATCTGGGCACCTTTTTTCTGAGCAAATTCCGCCATTTTTTCGTGGATCACGTTTGGCTTGGCATCCGGATACAACATGCTTGACGTCACAAAGTCATAGTGCTTTTGCGGTTCTCTTTGTAAGCATTCGTCGCTTAACAAATATTCAGGTGCTTCCATGCCAGAATATAAACCGTTTTTCGACCGGTAATCAGGAATGCCAGATGCCGTTGAAACTCCCGCTCCGGTCATAAAAACAATGTGGTTCGCTGAATTTAATAAATCATTTAATTGTGTCATGCAAATTTCTCACTTTCTTATCTGATCAAATACTCAATGTGCATTTGTTGCAAGATCTCTCCAATTGGCGCAGCGTAAAAATTCCGGAAAATTTCTTCCTGATTTTTATCGGGTTCAGGCAAAACAAACGAATTTTGGCGATCAGAACGATACCGGACGATATAGGCCGATTTAAACTTTAAATTGTCCTGTAAAGAAGAATGGTAGACTTCAAATAACTGTGCCACATTCAACCGTGTTTGACGCTCGCTTAACACTGGTTCCAAACTGATAAAGTCATTCAAGCCAAGCGGTGCTAGGCCCCATTGAGATAGTTGTTCGTCAAAGCCTCGCCACAATTTCACGATGGCCGCCCGAATTTTTTGTGGTCCGTTAAGTGGTTTTTCAGTTAATTTTTGATACAGTTTTTGTGCCGCCTGCATACTTTGCGGATATAACTTCGCTAATTCTTGTTCAGCCTCAGCTTGAGTGCCAGCAAATAACACCAAAGCGTCCACTAACTTCACTGTTCTTAAAACCATCCAGTCGTCAACTTTGCCGGCTTCTTCAGGAGTCAGTTGTGCTAATAAGCCCTGGTAAAATAGTTCCATAATTTTTTCATCCAGCAGACCTAACTCTGCTTGTTTAGGGTAGATCTCTAAATGTAAGACACTATCATATAATTCCATGCCGACTGTCATAATTTTAGTATCCCGGTCCTGATCACCCGTTGTCATCTGAAAGTTGATCTGGGGAGTTTGCCCGGCCAGCGCTAAAACATGTAATAATTCATGTGAAACTGTATAATTAGGCGCAGTCACATCATAAACATCCAGCTGCATTTGGCCATCGTGCAAGTACATCTGCGCCTGGTCACTTGCCAGCCACCCCTTTTTTTCTTCTTTAAAAGCAATATTAACTGTTGTCTTTAAAACTTGGTTGACCTGTTCTTTCAAGTCTAAGACTTCTTGTTGTAAAACTGGTGCATCCATCGCTATTTTTCCTCATTTCTAATTTTTGCCAAGATCTGAACTGCAGCCGCCGAATCTGGCCGGTCCAACTGTCGTAATGCGGCAACGATTTGGGCTAATTCTGTCCCCGTCGCTCCCGTTGCAGCAGCTAACGACTTAATTTGTAAGTTCATATGTCCCTTTTGAATCCCATCTGTGACTAAAGCATAGAGAGCAGCCAGATTTTGTCCTAAGCCGACACTCACAATAATTTGCGCTAGGTCGGCCGCATTTTTTTCCTGCCGCAAATCTGAGTTGACTTGAACCACAGGTACAATGTTGATCGAGCCGCCAACGGAACCGACTGGCATTGGCAGTGTCAGTTCTCCAACTAACTGCTCATCTTGAACTTGCCATGTGCTTAGTCCCCGATATTGACCATCTTTTGCGGCATAGGCCTGGGCCGCTGCCTCCACTGCCCGCCAATCATTTCCACTGGCGATGACTGCCGCATCAATTCCATTCATGATCCCTTTATTGTGGGTTGCAGCTCGATATGGATCTAGTTGGGCCACACGTGAAGCCTGTGCTAGTTTGGCAGCAATTTCCGCACCATCCACGCCATTTTTAGCCAAGTTCACGACAGGAATTTGACAACGTGCTGTAACCAAACATTCAGTAGTATAGTTGGATAAAATTGCCATCAACACGTCTAAGTGTTCTTTGGTTCGAAGTTGTTGTGCAACGGCTTCTAACATGGTGTTAATCATATTTGCCCCCATCGCTTCTTGGGTATCAATGACTAAGTCGACTGATAACAAATCATCTGCCAAATTTCGGACCTGCAAGTCCACCGGTCCACCACCACGACGGATGATCGAAGGATGTGCTGCCCCAGCAACGGCTAATAATTCCTGACGTTGTCCTTCCAAAGCAGTCTTTAATGAGGCTGCATCTGTGACATTTTCCAGTAAAATTTGGCCCCGCATCGCGCGTTTTAAGCTCTGGGCTTGAAAGCCGCCCGCTTTTTTGACGATTGCCGCACCATGACTTGCCCCAGCAATCACGGATGGCTCTTCTGTGACGAGCGGCACGAGATATTCTTGGTCATTGATCACAAAGTTTAAGGCCAACCCTTCTGGCAGCTGAAATTGAGTAATGAAATTTTCAATCTGAGTTTCACCAATTTCAGGAGAAACGGCATTTTTTTTCAATGTCTCCACCTGAGACTCCGTCAGCTTGTGTTCTTCTTGCAAAACAGCTAACCGCTGAGCCCAGCTTTTACGGTAAAATTTTTCAAATCCTTGCATATGTGTCCTCTACCTTACTATTTTATTTTTTTAAAATTTCAAATCCTTGCTCCACTAACTCACTCACTATTATATAATAACGAGTAAGGTCCACTGCAAGTTTTTCGTTTAGAAGAATTTCGGTGAGATACTCGTTGATTATTAAAGCGGCCTAAACCAGAAAGCTCCGCCTATCCTGTCTTGGGCTTCAATGCCTAAAACGCATTAAAGTTCCAGCCTTGATAGTGCTCAAGTTCTCCCGACTGGCTTCGCTCTGTTATTTTTAGGAGGTTCTCTTGTCACATACTAAACATCATTTAAATTTAAAATTAGTTAGTCTTTTTTTGACTCTGCTGATATTGTTTGTGGGGTTCTTTTTCGTTCACCGCATTCATGCCGCTAACTCTCCGCTAAAAGTTGGAGTTGTGAGCAACGATGCTCCCCTTAGCTCCAAAACCAGCTCCCACAAACCAACGGGTGCGAATGTGGTTGTTGCTAAAAAGCTCGCGCAAAAGTTAAACCGTTCTGTCCAGATCGTGACGGTCAAAAACCAAACCGAACTCAAAAGTCAGCTCCGTCAAGGACAAGTCGACCTGGGTCTAGGTTATTTTTCACCAACAAAGAAGCAGTATTCATGGCAGACCTCTCAACCCATTTTTTACCTTGATAATGTGCTTTTTCGGCGCGCCGACGGCAAACAAAAGTCTTTAGTTAAGCTAACTGGTAAAAAGGTGGGAAAATTAACGACTGGTCCACAAACTGCCATTTTAAAGAAACTAGCCCTCAAAGAAAAAAACTATGCTTCACCGGATACAATGGTCGCCGCTTTGAAAAAGAAACAAATCCGTGCAGCCGTTTTAACTGGTCCGCAATATGCCACCTACCTGCAGCAACATCCTGAATTTGTCCAGGCTAAAGACCACACCGACCCGCGCCAAACCAAGCAGGTCCTCAAGCGGATCAGTGATCCCCAACTCACTGGGCAAACAGTCCGCGTGGTCTCTTATGATCACCGTCGCTTAACCCGCCAAGTTTCTCGAGCCTTAAAACAGCTTAAACAGTCTGGGGAGTTAAACCAGATCTCACGCCGCTTTTTCGGTAAAGACCTCACATTAGAATAGTAAAAAGACTTACTTCTCATTACCAGCCCACCAAGCTGTTTAGCCAGGCGGACTCTGAGATGTAAGTCTTTTTTCTTACTTCTGTAATTCAGCGATAATCCCTTCACGCACGCCGCTTTCTGAGAAAATAATTTCCGGCACCTCATACTGTTGAATCAACAGCACCACGGGTGTTAACCCCGCAATGATAATGTCGGCCCGGTCATGTTCTTCACCCAAAGAACGGGCACGCTCTGCTCGATCTTGGCCTAACCAGTCTTGGAAGATCTCAACAAAATCAAAGGCAGACATCTTCGCTCCATGTAAACTTTTTTGTTGGAGGAGCGACTGACCGTTGTTGCCTTTTCGTGCCACTGTCCGGTTAGCACCGCCAAGTAAGACTAGCGGATAACCGCGTCCTTGTTTTAACCATGGTAATTGTTCAAATTTATAGAGGATAAAACGCTGCAAGGCAAAAAAGTCAGCCGCCGAGATCTTGTCAGTTGCGCGATACTTCTCACTTAACGTCACTGCACCATAAGGAATACTAATATAACTCACAGCTTTGCGCTGGTGGACTAAAATTAACTCAAAGCTGCCGCCGCCCATGTCACAGATCAAGCAGTCCTGTAAATCAAAGGCATGCATGACTCCGGCATAATCATAGTAAGCTTCTGCATCGCCAGATAAGATCTCAATGTCCACGCCCACTAAGTCTTTGACCGCTGCTAAAAATTCAGCACTATTGGCAGCATTGCGCACCGCCGCTGTGGCAACTCCTCGCACCGTAATATCTGGGATCTGCTCATATTCAGCCTGAAAGTTTTTTAAGGCTTGCAAGGTCCGTTTGATCGCAGCGGGAGTTAATTTTAACTCGTGACTGCCATCGCCCATTCCTTCTGCCAAACGAGTCATTTCCTTATACCGCTTGATTTCCGCAAAAGAGTGGTCCGCGTTAATTTGGTAAATGCCCATCCGGGTTGAATTTGAACCTAAATCAAGTAACGCAATTTTAGCCATAGTACGCCCTCCTCATTATCTAGCTTGTTGATGATCACTAATTAGATTTGATCAAAGTAATTCACACCAATAGCTGCACGAACTTCTTGTAAAGTTTGGTTAGCAACTTCATTGGCCCGCGCACTGCCTTCTTTTAACATGGCATAAACGGCTGGAATATCTTTGGCATATTCTAAGCGACGTTCTCTGATCGGTGCCAAAACCTCTTCTAAGACTTCATTCAAATAACGTTTTAGCTTCACGTCGCCTAAGCCGCCAGCTTGATACTGGGCCTTTAAATCAGCAACTTTCTGCTGGTCTGTGGCAAAAACATCCAAGTAAGTAAAGACGGTGTTGCCTTCAATTTGACCAGGATCTTCCACATGGATATGATTTGGATCGGTGTACATTGACATGACTTTCTTTTTCACTGTTTCAGCATCATCTGACAAATAAATGCAGTTATTCAGCGACTTACTCATCTTGGCGTTGCCATCCAAGCCAGGTAAACGTCCAGAACCCTTAGGTGGAAAGACCCCTTCTGGTTCAACTAACACTTCTTGACCGTAAATTGAATTGAAACTGCGCACAATTTCTCTGGCCTGCTCTAGCATTGGTTCTTGGTCATCGCCCACTGGGACAGTGTCTGCTTTAAAAGCAGTGATATCAGCAGTTTGACTGACTGGATACGTAAAAAAGCCTGCTGGAATTGAGCGTTCAAAATTTTTCTGTTGGATCTCCGCTTTAACCGTTGGGTTCCGTTCCAAGCGTGAAACTGTCACAAGATTCAGGTAATACAAGTTCAACTCTGCTAAAGCCGGAATGGCTGATTGAACAAAAATTGTCGATTTTTTGGGATCAAGTCCGACTGCCAAATAATCCAACGCCACTTCAATCAGTGATTTTCTGATTTTTTCTGGATCGCGGGCATTATCTGTTAAGGCCTGTTGGTCGGCAATCATAATAAATGAATCATACTCGCCAGTTTCTTGCATGGCTACTCTTTGTCGTAACGAGCCAATATAGTGTCCGATGTGCAGCTTACCTGTTGGACGGTCACCAGTTAAAATAACATGTTTACTCATAGTAAAATTTTCTCCTTTGTCTAAATGCTGCTGTTTAGTGGTAATACTTTGCTCGAAATAAAAAAAGGCCCTATTGTTACTAGAACAATAGGACGATTTCTCGCGGTGCCACCTAAATTGCGGATCACTCCGCCACTCATTTAATTAGTTAATTTCTTCTCCCAGTTCCATTTCGAAAATTACTAACATCTTTCAGCCGCGGATGTCTCTCTGTCTGGTAAATTTTCTACTTATTTCTGCTCAACGAATTACCTTAATTTTACCAAACCAGTCAAGCTTGTAAAGACTTAACTAGCAAAAACTTAAAGTTCTGACAACTCTACCATTTTGTGGTATCGTGAGTGTTGACTATTTGACCAGAAACTAGCATAATTAATGCCTTGCTTTCTAGCTTAAACCAGCAGTTAGCAGCATGATCATGACTTAACAGAAAGGATCTACATTGATGGAAAATGAACGCGAACTAGAACAACAACGAGTTGACCAAGTGATCGATGAGATCCAAGTTCAACTTAAACAAACTGAAAAAGAATACCAAAAAGCCCACGAGGAAACTTCTTCCGTGGAAAAAAACTATGTCCAAAACGCCAAGGTCAACACCACTGAAGTCGATGACCGCATGGAAACCAACGCCGAGATCCAGCAACAAAAACAACTGGTGGCTAAAAACATTCAGACCGAACAAATTTTGAAAGATCAGTTGACAACTTTAACCGACTTACAAGATACACCCTATTTTGGCCGCATTGACATTCAAGATCCGGGTGATCCTGAACAAGAAAGTCTATATATCGGGACAGCGTCACTAAATGACGACCACCAAAACTTCTTAATTTATGATTGGCGGGCCCCAATTTCCTCCGTTTACTACAACGGAACTTTAGGCAAGGTAGAATACGAAACACCTGCCGGCACCCAAGAAACTAAACTGTTAAAAAAGCGTCAGTTTAAAATTAAGGCCGGACAAATTCAAAACATGTTTGATACCAATGAAACCGTTGGTGATGAGATCTTGCAAGATGTTCTCGATGAACATAGTGACGAATACATGAAAAATATCGTTGCCACGATCCAAAAGGAACAAAACGACATTATTCGCGATACGAAAAGCGACTTATTATTAGTCCAAGGAGTCGCTGGCAGCGGAAAAACTTCGGCTATTTTACAGCGGATCGCTTTTCTGTTATATCATAGCCGTGATAAGTTAAATGCCGACCAAATCGTGTTGTTCTCACCCAATCTCTTGTTTAGCCGTTATATTTCTGACGTTTTACCTAGTCTAGGCGAAAAGAACATGCGTCAAGTCACTTTGTATGAGTTTTTCTCCCGGCGGTTACAAGGCTTAAACGTCGAGTCGCTTTTCGACCACTACGAACGACAAGATGAGCTAAGCGAGACACAAAAACAATTAGACCGCTATAAAAGCTCTGTCGCTTTCATGAAACGGGTCAAAAATTATGCCAAAAATTTGCCCAGCACTAACTTTGAATTCACAGATGTGACCTTTAATGGTGAAATCGTCTTTGCGAAAGAAGACATTACCAAGCTCTATGACAGTTTTGCCGGGAATTTAACTCTAGGTCATCGGTTTAATAATTTGAAGAAAAAGTTAATCAAACAACTCGATCAAATTGTCGCAAAAGAAGCGACTAGCCCGGTGATTCAAGACCAATTAGAAAATCTCAGTGACGAACAATACCATGAGTTACTCGGCGAACATGAAATGGAATTTTCTTCTTATGATGAAGAACAAGCTTATTTCGGCTTACAGCTGGCACAAAAACAGTATGACACGATCTATAACGCAATTTATGATGATTTCTTCTTTGATGCCTACAAACAATATGGTGACTTTTTACAAGCAGAACTGCCTGAAGCTTTTGCTCAATATTCTAAAAATATCGAGTACCACCGGATCGATTTAAACGACTGTGCTCCATTGTTATATTTACGCGATTTACTGACTGATAGCGGTCAAAGTCGCAGTATTGAACATCTCTTTATCGATGAAATGCAAGATTACAGCCTGGCTCAAATGGTGTATTTACGACACGTCTTCGGTGCTGCCAAATTAACGCTTTTAGGTGACAGTGAACAAGCCTTGTATTCTAAAGGCCAACGTCCACAAGAATTACTGCAGTCTTTAGCCAAAACGGTCAAAGCCCGCCACAGTAATTTAAAACTGCTCAATAAAAGTTATCGGTCTACTAAAGAAATCACGAACTTCATGAAGGCAATGCTGCCAGAGGGCAATGAGATCGAAGCCTTTACTCGTCCAGGCAAACGTCCTTTAGTCTGCCAAGTCGCTACTAAGGACCAAGCTTTAGCCGCTTTACGTCATCATTTAAAGCGAGCTTTAGGTCAGTATAATTCGGTGGCTTTGATCACCAAAAACATGCCCGAAAGCCAGCGCTTATACGAAGAGCTGCATCACGAGCTGCCTGTGACCGTCTTAGAAGAACAAGACCGGACTCTCCCAAGCGGAATCGCCATTCTACCCATTTACCTGGCCAAGGGATTAGAATTCGACTGTGTCGTTGTGAATGACGTTTCAGCCGCAGAATATCCGTTAACTAGTGAACGTGGTATCTTATACACAATTTGTTCTCGAGCCATGCACGAGCTAGTGATGATCAGTGCGGGTGAACCAAGTCCCCTGATCACCCAGCTTGACCCTGCTTTGTACGCGCTAGAACGGACTTTACCAGTTAAATAAAAATATAGCTTACTAATTAATTCCGCAAAGAATTTAACCTTTTTCTAGAACTCTATTGCAATTATTAAATATATATCATATACTATTTAGGTACCAATAATTGCATGCCATTTTAGCTCAGTAGGTAGAGCGCCACCATGGTAAGGTGGAGGTCACCGGTTCAAATCCGGTAAATGGCTTAGCTACCTGATAAATAGCTGTTAATTCAGCTTTTATCAGGTTTTTTTGTGTCTCTTTCAACTTCCATTCCAAGCAAGTGGACGTACATCATCACTACACAAAAAAGACCTCACAATGGAGTGAAGTCCCAAAATTATAATAATATTTTATTACAGCCTTTTTAAGTTTCTCGACCAAGCTAATTGCGATATCGGCTCAGCAATAACTCATCAAAATTATCATCAAGTTTTTCTGCTGTTTTTCCAGATTCAGCTAATTTTTTAGCACGCTGACTCTTAGAGTGTTTTCCATCCAGTTTATGGACCGCTTTAGCATCCTTGAAATCTTGATCTTAAGGATTAGTTGAATATTTGCCTGTCTCGTTGGCTTTGACCTTTCTATAGCTTTTAGTCAACTTACCATCGCCCTGTTTCAGCTATTTTGCTGATACTCCATATTTTTGGATCCAAATAATAATTGAAACTATTAACAGTATACTTTGCAGCGCTTGGTATAAAATCATGGTTCATCTTATTCCCGACCTGCCTACTAAATAGCTTTTAATTCAACTTTTATCATTTTTTTAGTACCACTTCAAAGTGAAGAGCTGTAATACTAGACTAACTTGGACATTAATTCTTTGTGATATCTACCATTACAAAATATTTTGCCGCTTCAAATCCATTTTCATGTTAAGGTGCAGCCTTTAAACTTCTTCATTGATGACAAATATTAGCTTTTTTTACCAAAATAGTGGTTATTTTGGAACTTTTTTTATAAATTTTGCAATACTTATGAAAGTGCTTTATTTTTGTTTTTGGCATTTAGTGGCACAATAAGATGTATAGAATAAAAAAATATAAAAAGAGGTCTCAGTTAATGTCACATCGCAAATTTTTAGTCGCTAATGATTTAGAGTTAATTTCAGATATTCTGCTTGATCCTGAAAGCAGTTCCTTTTTGATTTTATATCAAAAATACTGTCCGGTATTTTATACTGCGATTGGTGCCTTTCATTTTCATTATTATGACCTTGACGATTTAAAAGTCGAGGCCATGCTGATCTGTTACCAAAGTGCCTTAGATTTTAAACCGGAACGCCATAATACTTTTGGATCATTTTATAAAGCGAACTTAACCAACTATTTCATGACCCTTTTGCGTAATCAGGCAGCCAAAAAACGAAAAGTCGATTATTTAATCAATTCACTTGATAGTTTGATAGAGGAAAATGGCACCGCTTATCTGGGCCCAGATAAGTCAGAAATTGCTGCGGATGTCCACCTGCAAATTCAAGAACGGTTAGCTAAATTGCCGCTAATGCTTTCCAGCTTAGAATGGCAAGTGATGGAATCCTTTTGTAACTCTAATCCGATTTCTCGTAGAATTATTGCAAGACGCTTAGGAATGTCGTATACCCGCTTTTACAATGCGGCTAATCGCTGTAAGAAGAAGCTTAGGAGATTACTGTTCGAGGACTGTCCAGAACTTGGCGACATAGACGAATAATCATAGTAGAGAGGTAATGGCGGCAGTCATTACTTCTCTATTGCTTTTTAGAGACTGTACGTCAATCTGTGCACTGCTTACAATCAAAATCAACAGCGGCCAGAAAATAGCCACAATTGAAAATAGGATTGAAGTCATTAATTACTTCAGTCCTATTTGTGCTGTTCAAAATAAATTTTGGTTCTTTGTGGATTAATTGATTAATTCAAATTATTTTCAATGATCTATACGTCCGCCTATGCACTGCTTACCGTCCGCTTATGCACTGCTTACGTTTAAATTCAAATAACTCCCAGTTATTCGGCAAAATTTTTATGACCGCAAAAAAAGACCGCCTACACATTGCTGTGTACACGGCCTTTTTTAGCTGTAACCTAATTTGTAAAACTAGAATGCACCCAGTAGGAGTCGAACCTACAACCTTCTGATTCGTAGTCAGACACTCTATCCAGTTGCGCTATGGGTGCAAATTTAAAACAGCTAAGCTGATGAATCTAATGAAGCGGAAGACGGGATTCGAACCCGCGACCCCCACCATGGCAAGGTGATGTTCTACCACTGAACTACTTCCGCAAAAAAGATACCAGGAACACCTGGTATCTTAACAAAGCGCGACAACGACCTACCCTCACAGGGGGCGATCCCCCAACTACTATCGGCGTGACAAAGCTTAACTTCTGTGTTCGGCATGGGAACAGGTGTAGCCTTTGTGCAATAATCGCCGCACT
>NZ_BQXH01000020.1 GCF_022836475.1 Ligilactobacillus pabuli
TAAATGGCAAAATTAAACGTGCAACCATTCGGATCAATGCCCAAGGTCAATATTATGCGACCATCTTACTTGAAAGTGAAAAACAAGCTTTCAAACCCAAGACTAAAACTAATCAAGTAGTGGGGATTGACCTAGGACTAGATGACCTGATGATTTTGTCGAATGGACAAAAGATCAATATGATGCATTTTGATCTTGAAGCTAAATCCCAAGTCAGAATCTGGGAACGCAAAATGGCCCGTCGTAGACGAAATGCTCAGAAAGAAATGGCTTTTGATAAGCACGAAAAGTTCTTGTTGCCACGGACTAGTTTAAAACAGTTTCCGCGCTACCAACAGGCTCGTCGTACAGCTGCTAAACTCAAACGTCAAGTCAGTGACCGTCGTTATGACCGACTGCAAAAGCTGACGACCCAGTTAGTGCAAAATTATGATGTGATCGTGGTGGAAAAACTCAACACACAAGGGATGCTGAAAAATCATCATCTGGCCCGGGCAATATCCAACGCTGGTTGGGGTAAGTTAGTTACCATGCTGAAATATAAGTGTGACTGGTATGGAAAGCAACTAATTTTTGTTGATCCAAGTAATACCAGTCGAATTTGCCATCATTGTGGACAAAAGAACTATCAATTTGATAGTTTAAATCAGCATGAGTGGTTAGCTGTCCGAGAGTGGGATTGCCCGACATGTGGAACGCACTTAAACCGTGATATTAATGCTAGTCAAAATATTTTGCACCGTGGACTAGCCCAAATTGAAAAAGAAAAAGTACTCATTTAGGCGAGTATTGAAACTAAGGTATGGAACGTACCGTGGTAAATAGCAGTGACCGCTGTCTATTTAGTTAGAGTGATCTAACCGATAAGTTTGCTGTGTTCCCAGAATCCATCCTTTTTAAAGGATGGTAGTTCAAATGAAACTTTGACGGCACGTGAGAATTTAACCTTTTTTGGTCAAATGCAAGGCATGGATAAAGAAGATTTGCCTGCTCAAATTGACTATGCAACAAAAGTCGTTAATTTGAATGAAGATTTAGATAAACACGTCAGTGATTATTCAGGTGGAATGAAAAGACGACTGTCATTAGCAATTGCCTTAGTGGCAGATCCAGAAATCCTGATTTTAGACGAACCAACTGTCGGAATTGATCCAGAGTTAAGGAAGCAGATTTAGCAGGAACTACACCGCTTGAGTCAGGCAGGAAAAACGATCCTGTTAACGACACATGTGATGGAAGATGCGGAAGAAGTCTTTTTGAAGGCAGGGAGGCAGCAAGATGCGCACCAAGTTGGGGTTCCAACAAATGGGTCAATGACGCTGCCACAACCGCCCCAGCAGCAAGCTAAGAACTATTCGGTTAACACTCACTATATTTATGGTGACAAAGACACGAGTTTCTTTGATACCTTTTTGCCAGTCATGATGGGCTTTGTGGTGTTCTTCTTTGTGTTTATTATTTCAGGAATTGCGTTACTGCGTGAGCGCACCACGGGAACGTTAAAACGGCTATTGGCCACACCTGTTAAACGAGGCGAAATTATTACAGGGTACCTCAGTGGCTATGGAATTCTGGCACTGATTCAGACCTTGATAATTGTGCTGTATAGCACCTATGTGTTTAAAATCCAAATTTTAGGGAGTATTTGGAATGTACTGCTGATTAATGTTTTAATGGCATTTGTAGCTTTGACTATGGGCTTATTTATTTCAACCTTTGCAGCTTCAGAGTTCCAAATGGTCCAGTTTATTCCAATTGTTGTGATTCCCCAGGTGTTTTTCTCAGGAATTATTCCAGTTGATCAAATGGCTGGATGGTTACAGGCAATTGGACATGTCATGCCGCTGTATTATGGCGCGAATGCAATGAGTGATGTAGTCGCAAAAGGTTTTGGACTAAGTAAAATTTGGCCAAACCTATCGGCGTTGCTGTGTTTCGCAGGACTATTTTTAGTATTAAATCTAGTAACAATGCGACGGTATCGTGAGGTTTAAAGGAGTGAAAATTTGTGGCACATAAAGTTTCGAAACTATTTAACGAAACGCTGAATGAAATGAACATTTCTGCCAAACAAAAGGCAGTCTTGCAAGCGAGTCTGCAGCTATTTTCTGAAAAGGGATTTGAAAATACTAGTACTAATGAGATTGCGAGTCTGGCTAATGTAGCAGTGGGCACAGTTTATCAGCAATTTAAAAGTAAGGACCAGCTGCTACAAGTAGTAATTGAGTCATTAATCGATGAAGTTATTCCCAAAGTCGCTAATGAGTTTGTGGCTGGTGTTAAGGTGACTCAAGAGACTGAATTTGGAGAATTTTTGCAGAATATTATTCAAGACCGAATGCAGTTTGCGGTTGATAATTTACCGCAGATTCGGGTTTTAGTTCGAGAAACAATGGTGAATAAAAAGGTACAACAGCAACTGCAAGCAAGAATAGTAAAATTGCCGTTTGATAGATTAAAAGATTTTTTTGCTGATTATCAGCAAAAAGGTCAGATAGTTGAATGGGATTTCATGCGCATTGTACGTTATATTGTCGGGATAGTTGGCAGCTATATAGTACCAATTATTTTTAGTCCTGGGCAGCATGAAGCTGATGTTGGGCAAATGAGTCATGAGGCCACGGAGGTTCTAATAAAGGAACTCAAACCATAGTTAGGTGCCACTAAGAAAAACTAAATGAGCGTCAGAAATCTGAAGAGTGATTTCTGACGCTCGTTTTCGTGTTTGAAGGAATTTTTCCAGGGTATTTCCCGGGAAATACCCTGGAAAAGGCTTGTAAATCAATGGTTTAGCTGGAGCGAGTGTTAGATAATTGGCTTCAACTGGTGACTGAGTTTATCAAGTGGGCAAATGCTATTCTTAGGGGGCAAGTAATAATTGCTCCCCTAAATGTAGTTTAAGGAGTAATATTAATAGCAAAAGAGAGGACGCTCACTAACCGGGAAAACGGTTATTTTCTGGGTAAACTGTTTTTGGTAGTAATAAAAGCCAGGAGGTACGCCATGCAACTAAAAGATATTTTGTTGAATTATGTTTCTTTAGTGGCTGTAACGTTTGTATACTATTTGATTTTGCCAGCAGGTAATTTTAGTTGCTATATTGTTAGAAGTGCCAATAGTAAATATGGTTTTGTTTTTGAAAAAGCTTTTCCAGGATAGAAAAGGGCGCAGTTAATTAGGTAGCAACATTATATATTCAGTTAATTTTATTAACGAAATTAACCTTGAGAAAGTATGTCTTTTATATTTGTTAAGTTAAGGATAGTCAGTTTGAAAAACATTCTTTTGTTTGGTGTGTTATCCGCGAAATTAAATTGATGATCACAAAAATTTATGTAAAAATAATTAGTTAGGGGAAATAGTTGATGAAGAAACTTTATATATTCTTTGTAGCACTTTGTTTTGGCGCGTGGCTGGGCTTTTTTAATAAAAATGTTGAGGCGGACACAGTAAGTGAGACTAGTGTCACTTATGATTTAGCTCAAGGCGGACAAACGGTATAGAGGGGACACCAATTAAATATGAGATTAGTGAAGAAGGGCCTAGCTGGAGTAGAATGGCGAATAAGACATACACAATTACGAAAAAAGGAATTGGATGGTATGTATCATATAAAATCAAGATAGTAAGTAATAAGATAGAACAGGCTTTTAGTTTAAAAGCAGTTGCGACTGAGGGTAGTTTTAAAAACTCAAAGTTAACTAAGCTAAGCAATAAAAAAGCACAGTGGAAGGCAAAATATAAATTGGGAGTTACTCGAGTGGTTTCTTGTAATGCCATAGTTAATGGTAAAAAATTAGTTGTTAGTTAATGATAACTGGTGATTCCCCAGTTAAATGAATTGGCAATAAAAGCAACTATCACAAATAAATTGTAAATTATAACACAACCGCAAATTAGGTAAATGAACTTGTAAAATGTATTCGTTTTTTTATTGTATCGGATAATAGCAGGTGCAGTGACAATTCCAAAGGGAGCAATCACAAAAGATAAGCAAGCAGCCAAAAAAAGAAGGAGGCCTTCATCTTTTTGGACAGTTACTTTTGTAATTGTTGAGTGGACTGTGGCTGTTTTTTGTTTGGCTGTCGTCTTTTTTATGGACGTTGCTTGCACGTTTACTTGTTCATCTGTTTGTAAAATTTGATTGAGATCAAATTTGTAGAGCTTACTCAACGTTGTTAAGGTTTCAATATCAGGACAATTTCTGTTATTTTCCCAAGCTGAAACTGTCTGGCGGGAAACATGTAATTGTAGTGAGACTGCTTTTTGTGAAAGATGATTCTTTTTACGAGATTCCTTAAGAAAATTACCAAGAGACAACATTAAACACCTACTATTTTTAAATTAATTATAGCACTTTGGACCTAAGAAGCCAGTAAATGTATCAAATCAAAAAGATTACAACGTGTTGACCTTAATACACAAAATAGGATGATGCTAGAACCGGCAATTATCCGTTTGAGAACGTTATTTCCCGGGAAATAAACGTCTCAAACGAATGAAATTTAGAATCGCGGTGTAAACCGCCCTTTAGGACACTTTGCTAAATCAATATTATATAATGTGCTGATGGAATGTGCCACAAACGTGCCACCCCACGAAAAAAGAGAAGCGTTGTTGGCTTCTTTTTTTAACTAGCAAAACGTTATACTGAGTTCAGGCTTCTTGTAACTCCGATTTTAACTTGAAGTGCAAAAGCTTATAGACTAGACCAAAAAGGTCATGATGACTCCTTTCTTATAAGCACCTTATGCATATAAGAAAGGAGCCATCATGGCCCACTCTCAGATTAGCACGACAGGACAACATCAATAACTCAGTTTAGACGAACGGGGGAAGCTTCAAGCACTCCATCAAGCTGCTTTCGTCATCGCTCAAACCGCCGAGCAGATTTATCGCAACAAGTTTACAGTTAGCAGTGAACTCAGGCGTGGCAATACCGAACAGATCCGTGGTGCTGGCAGACACTACCAGCGTTACTTTGCCGAAACCGGTGTTGCCGTATACGAGAAGAACCGTGCTGTGTGTTGTCCAGGCACACACTTAGAGCAGTGCTCAGAATCCTACGCAGAGCTTATGGTGGTGCTCATAGTGTCTCCTCGAATCCGCAGCGTTGGTAGCTTTGTGCACAGATATAAGCGGGTACATTCAGAACTGCCATGCCGGGTTAGCGCGACATCGACAAGAGCCTATTAGAGGTGCTTAACGGTGATCTACCGATGAAGCCACCCATCATTTTCCAAAATTAGGATGGAGCCAAACCTTTCGGATGCTTTGCGGCATTTTTGTATACGCTATCCGTAACATGGCTACTCTTTGTGAATTAAATTTCGTGGCAAACAAGCTTCCAGTTCTTTATCCTTTGTGAATGTCTATAGTTTTGATTTTTTGAAGCAGGTCCTTAAATTGTTAGATGGCCGCAAGCGTGTTTGGTTTGCGGCTTTCAATCGATGCCGTTCAAGTCGTGGGTGCTGTTGCGCCTTTTGGACTTATACTGAATAACCAGTTTTTCAGTCGAACACATGGAGCGTCTGTTTTTAGGTTACGTTTGAACACATTGTTATACAAGTGGAATAAACGGTGGAAGTTTGGTATGATTAAACTGTGTAACCGTAATCAAAGCCACATCAAGTTAACAATATAAATTAAGATGTGTCTTCAAACTCAAAAATATTCGCGAATTGCCTACTAGTTGTACGAAACGGCCTGAATCTGATATGTTGGAGTAAAGGGCTGATTGTGATGCTTACTCATCGCTATGAGATCGCTGATGAGCAATGGACCCAGATCGAGTCATTATTTCCACCATAAAGTACAGGTCGTCCAATATTACGAGATAATCGGACCATGTTAAATGCGATTCTGTGGATCAATCGGACTGGTGCGCCTTGGCGTGATTTACCTGCACGATTTGGACCATGAAAGTCGGTTTATACACGGCTTTCCCGCTGGGGCCGCGATGGTGTATTGGAATGTATCTTCCGCGAGCTTCGCTAGGACGCGGATATGGAATACCTGCATATTGATTCGACGGCTGTTATTGCGCATCAGCATAGTGCCGGTGCTAAACAAAGCGGTCCTAAACTTGAAAGCAATAATATTGGCTGTTCCGTTGGTGGTAATTCAACTAAGATACATGCGCTGGTCGATGCATTGGGAAACCCGGTTAAATTTATGTTAACAGAAGGCAATCGTCATGACGGTCCCGTAGCGCTTGAATTATTGAAAACCATTCAGTTGACTGGGGTTAATGTCGTTGCCGATAAAGCATACGGTGGTAAAGCAATTCGAGAATTCATCACGAGCCAAGGCGGAAAGTATACAATCCCACCAAAAGAGAATAATCGAGAACCATGGTCAGTAGACTGGTGGATATATAAAGAAAGACATTCAATTGAGTGTTTCTTTAATCGGCTTAAACATGTTAGACGGGTAGCTACTTGCTACGATAAGACGTCATATGTGTTCCGAACATTTGTTTACGCTGCGTCAATAGTGTTAATGACTAGATAGTTTGAAGACACATCCTAGAAAAATCATTTTGTAATCTCATCATAATATCATGTATGCTTGTGTATAGTAAGTTTGTTGAACTTCAACAAATACAGGAGGAACAAATGTTTTTAGCAATTAGAGAGATTAAAAAAGAAAAACTACGGTACGGCTTGATTCTAACAGTCGTCGTCTTAATCAGTTATTTGATTTTCATTTTAAGTGCCCTGGCGCTCGGTCTGGCAACAGCTAACACCGCAGCGGTGGACAGCTGGCAGTCTAAGTCGTTTGTAATGACCAAAGACGCTAATGGTAATGCCGGACAGTCATTACTGACAACGAAACAGGTTGATCAGTTAAGCGACGACAAAACCGCAACACTTGGCATTACACCAGTTAATATGAAAATTGGCGGAAAACGTGAATCCGCACAATTCGTTGGGATGAATAACGACGAGTACATCGCTAAAAACCTACAATTAACCAAGGGGAACTTGCCAAAGGCAGCTAACGAAGTCGTCCTCGCTGACTCAGTTGATAAGGATATTTACGGTATGGGGGATAAAATTTCGATTGGGTTATCTGATACGAAATATAAAATCGTGGGTTATGCGAAAAATGCCACGTATAACACCGCACCTGTTATTTATGGCGAGTTAGCGCAATGGCGTATCATTAAGGGCGTGTCAGATCAATTCCAGGGTAGCGTCGTTGCTTCAAAAACGTCACAATCGGTCGATGATAAAGCATTAAAGACTTATTCATACCAAGCCTTTATCAATAAATTGCCAGGTTATACACCGCAAAAAGCGACGTTTGGTCTCATGATTGGATTCCTGATTGTCATTTCATTGATTGTGATTACCATCTTCCTCTACATTCTAACGGTTCAAAAATTGCCTAACTTGGCAGTTTTGCGTGCACAAGGCATTCCAAATCTTTTTTTGGCCCAAAATACGTTATTTGAGACGTTCTTTATCATGGCAACTGGTATCGTCGTTGGTGCCGTACTATCGGCATTAACTGAATTTGGGATTCCAGATAGCGTACCAATGGCATTTGATTGGGGATTGATGGTACTCATTGCGGTCGGATTGATGGTAACCGGGTTACTGGGTGCAATCATTCCGATTCGTGTGATTAGTAAGATTGATCCGGTATCAGTAATTGGAGGTTAAAAAGATGCGTGAAGAAAAACTAGCCCTTGAACACGTGACGAAACAATTTGGTCAGAAAACCAATTTAGTTACGGCACTAGAAGACGTCAGTTTAGCGTTTAAAGCTGGTGAGGTGTCGCTTATCATTGGGCCTTCAGGATCTGGTAAAAGTACCTTGCTAACCATTTTAGGCGGGTTACAAACACCAACAGACGGCTCAGTTCGTTTGAATGGCCACGATATCAGTGATTTGAGTACCAAAGAAGCCGAAAAAAGACGACTTGAACAAATCGGTTTCGTCTTGCAGGCGTACAATCTTGTGCCATATTTAACCGTAGCAGACCAATTCAAACTTGTTGACCAGGTAAAGCCTAACAATAACCTCAGTCAAGATGGATTTGACAAAATTATTGAAACGCTAGGCATTCAAAAATTATTAAACAAATACCCTGGCGAATTGTCTGGCGGTCAACAACAGCGCGTTGCAATTGCCCGTGCGTTTTATACAGACCCGGCGATCATCCTAGCCGATGAACCTACGGCAGCCTTAGATACGGCACGTGTCAAAGAAGTTGGCCAACTTTTTGCCAATATTGCGCATGACGAGGAAAAAGCAGTCGTCATCGTCACGCACGATGATCGTCTGCGAGAGTTTTCTGATAATGTCTACAAAATTGTCGACGGAAAACTATCTAATACGGACTGATTAACACACTTGCTCTTATGATGAGATTTCGGACTAGTTTTTCTCGTTTGCTAAAATATCATCATAAGGGCAATAGATATTTAGTTATGTTTTTGTCGAGCTTGCATTTGTGATAGTCCGCTTGTAGCAAGGGTTGACGCAGGTCTGCTCCCAATCACCAACCTAGATTTACCCGTCAAGTTACGGCGTCGCATCAAGCGACCAGGATTGCGCCACGCTCGCACTAACAAGCATAAGCTCGGTGAGTCGATTGAGAATCGGCCAAAGGCCGTTGACGACCGTCTAGGAGTCGGCCACTGGGAGGGCGACCTGGTCAAGGGAAAGCGAGTTGAAAGTGACCCAGCACTGATGACGTTGACAGAGCGGTACTCCCGTACTGAGATAATCGTTAAGCTACCTGACTACCACGCTGAGACCTGCCGTCGGGCGCTTCAGGAGACAATCGATTCTTATGGGGCCAGGGAGTTAGATACCATTACGTTCGACAATGGTTCAGAGTTCTCGGCTTTGGCTCGCGTGACTGGCACGAAGATTTACTTTGCTCATCCGTACTCACCCTGGGAGCGTGGATCAAATGAGAATGCTAATGGCCTTCTACGTGAGTATTTCCCAAAAGGAAAGTCATTCAAGAACGTAACCCTTGATGAGATCCAGCCAGCACAGTCGGCGTTGAATCATCGCCCAAGGCGCTCACTGGGCTGGTTTCGTCCTTGCGACTATTACCCCAATATGGCATAAGCTATACCACTAACAAGAATTGGTTATAAAGTGTTGCACTTGATTTGACAATTGAGGGAGTAAAAAAACTCGGCATGCCAATTGACATGCCGAGCTGGGGTTAATTTCGATGCATCTTAAACCACGATACCCTTTTCCGTGTGTAGCATCAAGTCTTCTCGTACCTCAACCGTACCGTATCCTGCTGAAAGTTACGCTTTCAGCAGGATTTTGCGAACGTGTGTCTATCACAGACGGCCCGTATATCATTAGTCATGAATCGAATCCTGCAATTTATCCCCAGCCTTATCTATTTCCTTGGCTGCCAAAATTGTACCAGCTACCAGAGCTCCTCCAACCAGCAAAGTGCTGGCTACCATAAATGTAAAAATTGATTTTAAAGCATCCATGCATATGACATCCAATCAATCTTTAGATCTACCAACAAAGAATGATACAACCGCTACGACAATCACTGCGCCAACTATCGATGGAATCATTGCCATACCAGCAAGTTTAGGACCCCAATGGCCGAGTAGTGCTTCACCAATAGATGATCCGATGAGCCCAGCAATAATATTTGCAATCCAACCCATCGATTTTCCTTTGCTTGTAATAGCGCCAGCAATAGCACCGATTATTGCGCCAACAATTAGTGACCAAATGAAGTGCATGTAAATCCCTCCCATTAAATATATTCTTTGTTACTAATTATAAGTATACAGGAGTTAAGGCCAAAAAGAAAGCCGAAGATATCTATTCCCTCTTACTACTTACGATAGCTCATTGTGAATTGCGCAGTAAATCGCGAATCTGTGTAAGTAAGAGTTCTTCCTTCGAAACAACAGGAGCATCAGGTTTTTTAGACGGCATAATACGATTAACCGTCTTGACAATAATAAAGACTACAAAAGCAGTGATCAAGAAGTTAATGACGTCGTTAAGAAAGCTGCCATACGTAAATTTTGCGTTCAAAATTGTAAAATATAGCTTACTTAAATCAGCCTTACCTACAAACATAGAAATAATTGGGTTGATCAAGTTTTTGGTCAGGGAAGTTACAACAGCGGTGAACGCACCGCCAATAATGACACCTACAGCAAGATCTAGAACGTTGCCACGCATAATGAAGTCTCTAAATTCTTTAATCATTTTGAATGCCTCCAAATTTTATGTTACGAAAAGAAGTATAGCAGAGTGGGGACGTTCTGAAAATTAAAAATAGCGCCTCATAATGAATTGGCTGGCGTCTGCCTAGCTATTTAGATAATCACCTAGGTTTGAAAATCAGTGCAAATCAGTGACAAGCCCAAAACTAGAAATGCTTTTATACCGATATTTTGAGCACCCGTGGCACTCAATAATAACTCATTCTAGAGGCGAGGCCCATATAACTTGCACGTCATGAAAGACCACAGAGTAGTCACGTGTACCAACCATGTGCATACCAATTAGTACACCCTAGTCCCTATATGGGGCTTATTTTTTTGCAATCAAAAAGCCCGCCGGATGGCAGGCCAATAATACTTTCAATAGCTTATCCTCATCAGAATTAACTGGCATATCTAACGATTCTTACCGTTTCTCTAGGAGCCAAAGTTTATCTTACTATGAGGAGCACATCAGTGTACAAATATAAGCATAAAAAGCGCTACGATTGCGGGACTACCCTGTGTAAATATGATTTTCTTGTTAGCTGTCAGTGATCCAAAAGCGGCAGCAAGCACGACAAAACCCACGAATAAAATCTGAACGTGGTAGGAGGCACCACCACTGAGCCCATATCGAGCATATAACAAGCCTACACCGATAAATCCATTATATAGTCCTTGGTTTGCCATCGATGATTTGGCTTCTTTGGTGGCAAGATATCCTTTTGACAAGTCAAAAGCCTTACGGGCCATTTTTGTTTGGGTGCCAAACATCTCGAGAAGCATTATCAGCAATGCCTCAACGGCGACTAGTAGCACGAACATATCCTTTACAAATAGCATTACCTATTCCCCCTAAAGAAATTCATTAAAATTTAAAATTTATACGATAAAGCATAGTATAACAGACTTCGGAGCGGGAGAACATTTAGCCTGGATTATTCTTAAACACGACAAAATACAGCGCAACCTCATGACTGGCATGAAGTTGCGCTGCTTTGTGTTTTTCACCCACTGGGTGCGGTCTTGTGATATTGTAGAGTCGCTGAAAACCAACAATATGAAGGCCATAACACAATGCTTAGACTACGCGCAACTTCACTTCAATGCAATCCTCATTTATCTGTTATCAACGACGCCGGACAATTATCCAATGATGCTGGAATGATACTACCAATTGAATTTACCAATCGGATCCACCTCAAAAACTTGATTCGTAATACGATTTTCTTTAATGATGAGCGAAAATTTGCCAAGATCTCTTTCGTATATCTATTTGAATTTACGCTTATGCTCCGGATTGCCGGTTATTGCACTGACTCTGCGGCAAATACTTGGCGTCAGGATCCTGCTATTAGGATTGCTTTAGGTGAGTATGGTGTGGCCTCTCAAGCTTCTATTTCACGTTTCATCGCAAGCCTGACTCAAGATAATCTGGTTGAAACCCAAAACCTGTTACTGAAACTGGCTGATGTGGTCCTTAAAGATCCTTCACGCACTGAAATGATCCTTGATATCGACTCCACACACTTGGATACCTTCGGCCATCAAGAACACGCAACCTATAATGGTCATTATTCAGCTAATGGCTATCACCCTCTGCTGGTTTTTGATGATGCCACCGGGCTTTTACTAGGTGCGCAGTTGCGCCCGGGTAACGTCTATACCAGTAGCGATGCTGATACGTTCATCGCCCCGATCCTTGATCATCTTAAAGCCTTACGCCCTGATATGAACATCACAGTCCGCGGTGATTCAGGCTTTGCCAAGCCAGAGTTTTATGCAGCCTGTGCCAAGCGCAGTGTTAAATTTATTGTCCGGCTGAAGAAGAATAACCGCATTAACGAACTCACCACAACGGCAACTCAAGCCACTGAGATGACGACTGATTTTCAAAGTGAAGACCACGAACTGGACTATCAAGTTAAAATTTGGGCGGATAATTATCGCGTGATCGTGCATTCTGAAAGTAAGGCTGAGTCTTTTCTTTGGGACGATCATACTTTATTGGTCACCAATGATACGAAGATTCCGTGTGAAACATTGATCACCCGCTATCGTCAACGCGGAAGAGTCGAAGATCTGATCAAAGAATTGAAAGCCGGTTTTGCTTTCGACAAGACTGACAGTCACTCGTTTACGATGAACGCTGCTAGGGCCTTGATCAGTGCTGTTGCTTACAACATCGTTCAACTATTCAAACTCATTTTGATACCTTTTGACGCACGAAAGACAATCGCAACCTTGCGCTTTGAATTGCTCCATTTTACGGGTAAGATCACGCATCATGCGCACCGAATCGTCCTACATTTAGCTTCAAGCCAAGTTTTTAGTGGCTTTATAGGCAATGTGTTGAACGATATTTTGCAAATGTGACCAAAGCAACTAAATGGTCGGGCCTGGCCGAAGTGTTGAAATACGTTCGGTCTATTTGGCGACGCCGACTCTGAATAAGTTGGCCAAAATCAAGGTGTATTGATTCGGCATGGCGAAGTTAGTGTCGCTATTGAGCCTATGGTTGTATTTCACAAACCTATGAATAAATCAGGTTCATGTTAAGATCCTGTTACAGTTCAACTTTCAGTTTCAAAATACGTCCTACAAACAGTCTGTATATGTTGAGAGCGAAAGTTCTCACAGACCTTCCGGAAGGGTATTGCAACGCATCGCCGCCGTGCGCGGCGTGCAGCGCGAAAGCCGCTAGCGCGAGCGGCGGCGGTCGGCGTTAGCCGGCCGCCTCAAGCCCCCAGTATCTAATAGGGGGGCAGAGATAGGAACGTATTAACAAAACACAGGGTAGAAATGCCGAAGGCAAGGCATTCCCCGTAGAGACAGAGTGTCAACAGGCTAAAAAAGCTGTAAACACCAGAAAACAAAGGAGAGACGCTAATGCAAAATGATTTGACTGCGGGAATCGTGGTCACTGATTGGCTAGGTAAGTTCTGGGACTTGATGACCGAGCAGAAGTTGACGCAACAACAAGTGGCCGATAAGGTCGGGATCACCCGTGGTTACCTGAATCAGCTACTCGGCGGCAAAAAACCGCTAAACGACAATATGCGACGCCAGCTGATGTGTGCTTATCGTGAGCTATCCGGTGACGAAGCACTGACCATGTGGATCGACTATGTCCGCATTCGCTTCCCCACCCACGATGCTATCCCCATCATGACCGAGTTGTTGCAGATTAAGCCAATATTCTTCGCGCCGGACAACTGGGGCTTCTACGGCTATACCGGTAAGTTTGAACACGGCGCGATGCAAATCTTCACTTCACCAGAAGATGACGATCGCGGGACGCTACTGGAACTGAAAGGTGAAGGCTGTCGCGAATTTGAGTGTCTGCTACTTTCTCAACATCGAAGCTGGTATGACTTCTTTGAAAAGGCCAATGAACTCGGTGGTCATTACAACCGGATTGATCTTGCTATCAATGATTATGTGGACATGCTACCGGTGCAATACTTCATTGATAAGTGTGATCGCGACGAATTCACCTCAATTTTCCGGCGTATTCATAAAGACGCTAATAAAGAACACGGTGTTATTGGCCGCACGCTGTATATTGGTTCGAGAAAAAGCCAATTCTACATGTGCCTATACCAGAAAGACGCCGAACAGTTTTTCAAATATGGCACGCCGCTAGATCAGACACCAATCAAAAACCGCTTTGAGCTACGCTTAGCTGATGAACGGGCAACAAAAGCGATTGAGGCGTTGTTAAACGAGCGTAAGCCTGCCAAGGTGATATTTGGTATCATCAATCGCTATATACGTTTTTTAAAGCCCAACGGCAAGGCTAGAGAAAGTTGGCCGCTGGACGACCTCTGGGCGAATTTTATCGGCAAATACGGTGAGAAGCTTCGGCTAACAACCCAACCAGAGCCATTCTCTATCAAACGCACCTACAAGTGGATTGAGAAGCAAGTTGCGCCGACCTTGAAGATGTTACTCGCCTACGATTCAGCTACCGCCCAAGACATTTTGATGACGATGATTGCCAACGCTACTATCACGCAAAAGGAGATGAGTGTTCTACAAGCAATGCTCGCATCAACCGAAGAAATGATTATCCCAAGTGAGGAATCAAAAAAGAGCGACTACGCCGACCAAAGCAAGTAGTCACCCTTCACAGATAAAATATGGGTTCTATCTGGTTTGATTATCTCACTCCCGCTAAACTTTAGGAAGTGATTTGATTGAATATTAACGTACCAGCACAGCCAGTCTTCCTGACGATGACTAGAGCTGATCTTATTAACCTAGGATACAGTCAATCGCAAGCAAGCCGCATCATCAAAATGGCAAAAGAGTTGTTGCTCAAACGTGGCCTTGGATGGTACGGTAAGAAAGGCGTAGACCGTGTTCCAGTGGAAGCAGTAGACGCAGTATTAGGCTTGAAACTAAGCCAACTTGAGGGTGCACCAAGTGGCCTTTCCGCAGTTAAGGAGGAACTATCTTGACTACGAAAGACCCAATTGCAAAACAAGCGGACGGCACTTTTAGCTTCCGCGTGAGCTTAGGAACTGACAAACGGACTGGCAAGCGAATTCAAAAACGCGCCAGCGGCTTCAAAACGAAAACGGAGGCGAAAAAAGCAAGAGTTGCAATGTTGGCAGCTGGGGTCGCCGATGATGAGGACATCAAGAAGACGAAGTTTGGCGAGTTTATGGAGGATGTGTTCAAGCCTTGGTACAAAACCCAAGTGAAGCCACGCACCTACCGCCAACGACTGGTTTTGATGAACACCGATTATCTGACTAGGTTCAACGACATCATCATTGACCAAATTCGGCCGATTGATGTGCAACATTGGCAAGTCAGCCTGCTCAAGGACTGTAAGCAATCCTATGCGCGTACCATCAACATTATGTTAGGCCAAGTGCTTGAACGTGCTAAGGCACTGGGTATCATCACTGAAAATCCTGTGCGGATCGTTGGCCTCATCAAGAAGAAGAAAGCAAAAATTCAGTTCTGGACGCAAGCCGACTTTCAAAAGGTGCTTACTAAGACAAATACCGACACGTACACGGGCCGATTTGATTACACGATGTTGTGGTTCATGTTCATGTCAGGCTTGCGTAGCGGTGAAGCACGGGCGTTAAAGTGGACAGACGTTGATCTCGAAGCTAAGACCGTGAGTGTCAATAAGACGATGGACTATCACAACCGCAACTGGTTTGAAACGCCTGCGCCAAAGACTGCCGCTAGCCGTCGTACCGTGGCGCTTGATGATGATACCGTAGCGTGTTTAGGCGCGTGGCAGGTCGCACAAGCGGCGATGGTGAATTCCGAGTGGGTATTCTCACGCGATGGGATTCCGTGCTCTGACGGACAATTTTTAGACATTGTGGACGCGTACAGTACACTCGCCAAAGTTCAGCGAATTACCGTGCACGGCCTCCGCCACTCGCATGTGTCGCTGTTGATCAGCCTTGGTGAAAATCCACTCCAGATTAAAGAACGTCTGGGGCATGAGGATATCGAAACGACACTCGGCACTTACGGTCATCTCTACCCAAACAGTAACTTTGAAGTCGCAAAAAAGCTCAACGGGATATTCTCCAAAGAGGTGCCCGATGAGCCAAAATAATTTGGAAAGGGTCAAAACTGTGCCACCGTAAAATCGGTGGTGCTAGAAACGGTGATACCACGGGACGGGCGCGAAATGCGCGATTGTTCCCGGAAAATAAATAACTGAAAAAGCATAGTAGCGTTTTGTCTAAGCTGGCTCGGTTGATGTTGCTTTAAAAGCTAATAACTTAATCAGGTATTTAGGTACATTGATTAGCAAGTTATGGACTATTAATTTTAAGGAAATAAATGCTATTTATAGAGGGGCAAGCAATAATTGCTCCCCCTAGCATCAAAGCATGGTGTATAGTAGTTTTGAAAGGAATAGCGCTTACTAATCAAGAAATGGGTAATTCAAAGAAGAGCTACTTAGTTGTGGATGAAAATACAGGAATTTATTCAATGTGGGGGATTTAAAGATATTGAGAAATAATTTTTCGAATTGTGGTCAGATTTTTAGATTTTCTGGCTAGAAGAAACCAGGGACATTAGCTAAGGCTACCAAAACAATTGGAAGTAAGGCAGTACAAGCATATTGGTCATGCAAATAAAAATATTCTTACTCGGGAAGTGAAAATCCTAGATGATGAAGAAATCATTTTTTTCAAAGCGTATTCGTTGGGGCGGGTACGCTTTGATTTTAGCTCAGGGAATCTTGTTAATTACGCTCTTTGCTTTTTATCTTGGAAAAACGTATCAAACGTCATGGCAGCAATACTTAACTAATTCTGCTACATATGATGTATATTTAAATGATGTTGCTGATCAACGGGCGACACAAGTCGAAGACTATCTAACAGGGCAGTCGGAGCAAAAGAATCTATTGATAATTAGAAAAGAAAAAGGAAAAATGGTAGCTGGGGATGAAACCCTGAATATCGGGATCGTTGGGCGAACTAAACATAAGCAAGTTGATTTTTCCTTTTTTGATCAAAAAATTATTACGAGCCAAGATTTAAACCAATTACTTAACTCAACTGACTCATCTGCTAGCTTAGGCTTGGGGGATGGCTCAGTTCATCAGTTAAAAAAGCTTTTTCGCCCGCCATTTGCTGGTCAGACAACAATTTATCAACTGAATCAGTTAGTTAAAATGAGTGGCACCATTAATGGTCACTATGAATTAGTTGGTGTTAAGAATGACCAAGAATATCAGAAAATTCTGAACCAGTTAGCGAGCCTGACAGGCCAGACGCCTCAGAAACTGAAAAATAGTCAAATTGGCGGACTGGGTAACGATAACTTTTTATTGCTGCAATTATGTATTTTCTTTGCGGTAACGTTCATTGTTTTGATTGCTTTTTTTATCATCTTTTTTGTTCGTTCGTTGCAGAAATTTGGAACGTTAGTCTTGTTAGGGTGGACTAAAAAAGGAATTCTTTTTCAAAACTTAGCTCCGTTCTTAATCTGGTGTCTGTTTAGCAGTACAGTTTTGGCAGTGGGTTGTGCAGCTGGATTTGGCCAAATGACGTACTTTACACTATTTATGGGCATTTTCCTATTGGCAATCATAGCTAATGTCTTATTAACTATAATTGCCTACTATTTGGCTTCTTTAGTGATCTTGTTATTGAAAAACATTGAATTGATTCGAGGAAGGTTTCCACATAAAGCAGTCTATGCTTTCTCAGTCACAATTTATTTATTATTAAGTCTGGGAATAGTTATTCTTGGATTAGGAATAGATCAACCATTTCAACAGATTCAAGATAATCAGCATCTCAAGCAACAATGGCAGACGGTATCACAGATGGCGGTTATGGGTGATTTAAGTATTGGTGACGATACTGCCTCTGCTGCAGGAAGCTCTTCGAGGTTAGACCATGATCTTTGGTCAATGTACCGAGAAATTAGTCATAAAAAGGGTGTCTATTTGATTCATACGGATTATACTTCTCAAAAGTGGCTTAAGGAGATGCAAAATTCGGGTGTCTATCATAATTTGCCGCCTAAAGCTTATTGGCAGTTTACGTTTTCACCAAATTATGCTGCTAAAAATGGGATTAAGTTGAAGCAAGCTGATTTAGCAACCGCTGAAGCTGGAACACAGCTATTTTTGTTACCTGATTCTCTTTCGCATCAGCAACAAAAACAGGTGGCAGCATATCTAAAAGAGAGCGCACTAGAAGGAGTTAGTGAAGGTGATGTTCCCACTAAATTTGTGCAGAAAAAGAAGTTTAAATTTATGAATTATCATTTTAGTCAGCCAATTTTTACTTGGACTGATTCAACTAAAAAGCCAACGTATGCTAAAAATCCGGTGGTCTATATTGCAACCCCGGAAAACATGACTTATGTGACGACTGGCGGATTACGTGCCGCAGGTTTAGATGGTTATTTAAAATTTGCTAACGAAAAAGTTGCACGACAGTTGGTGACACCGCAACGAATCAGCAGAAATGGGTTAAAAGATAATCACGTCCGTTTCTTAACGGTCAACAGGTATGTTGATGGCATTCAAAAAACACTCGCGCTAACGATTCGCTGGTTTGGTGGCATTGCTTTAATTGCGCTGCTCTTGTTAGTTTTGTGTCTACTAGTGATCGCGACGATTTTTAAAACCGTTAATGAAGAACGATTAGCTGTCAAAAAATTCCTGGGTTTTTCTTTCTTACAGCTTTATCGCGTACCGTTAGTGGGAATTTTAGGCGTGCACTTGCTTGAGTTACTAGTCACGATTGTGTTAAGCAGTAAGATGGGAATTTTGTTAGTTGTAATTAGTTTATTCATTCAGCTAGGAATCTTTTGGGTGTATATGACTAGAAGTGAATTTAAACAAATTATCAAATTATTCAAAAGGGGCTAAATAACTTGGAAGAAATAATAGTTAAACAGCTGACCAAATCATACGGACAACGAACAATTTTAGATGGACTAAATTTTCAAGTAAACCAGGGGGAATTTGTGGCAATCGTTGGGCCGTCGGGTTCTGGCAAATCAACACTTCTCAATATTTTGGGACTGTTAGAGGAACCGACTAGCGGAGAAATTGTGCTGGCTGGCAAACAGTTGCCGAAAATTAATAGTAAGCAAGCCACCTTGATGAGAAGGAATCAGATCAATTACTTATTCCAGTCGTTTGCACTAATTTCTAGTGAAACTGTTTTTCAAAATTTATGGTTGGCAATGAATTTTGTCAAGCAAAGCTCAGCTGATAAGAAGCAAGCTATTCACCAGATCCTAGCGCGCTTAGACTTAGGACACTTAGAAAAAGCAGAGGTCGGGACTTTATCTGGTGGTGAACAACAACGAGTTTCTTTGGCACGAGCAATTCTTAAGCCAGGGGAATTAGTGTTGGCAGACGAACCAACTGGGGCCTTAGATCCAGTTAATGCTAAAATTGCTTTTGAGGAGATTGGTCGATTACGAGACGAGTATCATAAAACAATTGTGTTAGTTACACATAATATGACAGAGGCAAACCAAACAGATCGGATCATTAACCTGAGTGACTTAAATGAGATAGCGACTACTATATGACAAGTAAGTCGCAAAGTATGGTTACTAGAAGCTTATTGTACAGCAGGAGGGACGACGTTAGGAAAATGACAGATATTATTTATATTATTGCTGACGATTATAGCGATAATCGAGTAGATACTTTTGAGTTCTTACAAGAAAATAATGGGATGTTAGGAAAACGCAATGAGAACCGTACGCTATATTTGTTTAAGGTCAATTCTCAAGGAATCGTAAGTCCTGAAAATAGCAAAGTGCAGCAAATAGTGAACGTTTTGGGAACTACGGATTTGCCACTGGCGCTAGCTATCAAAAAAGGAGAATTGTTGACGGCAAACGAGTTATCTTCTTTATTTGAAGGTCTTGATATTCAAGAAGACGATGATGAAGGAGAGCCAGAAGACTAAGAGAGATGAGCTTAGCAGCTAGTGAAGAGACAACCTGCTTACAAACTTCAGCAAAAAAAGACATGTATTTTAGCAGTAACTTACTGCCAAATACATGTCTTTTTTATGATTACATTTAGATATTTGTAGGGAACCCGAGACCAACGTCGGCAGCATCCATGATTCCTTCGGCGAGCGATGGATGTGGATGAATAGTTAATGCGACGTCATCTAGAGTAGCTCCAGCTTCAATTGCTAGAGTTAATTCAGTGATCAGGTCCGCTGCGTTTGCACCAACGATTTGGGCACCAACTAATTGTTCGGAGTCCTTGATAAAGACGAGACGAATGAAGCCATCAGTGGCATTCATTGAGATCGCCCGACCATTAGCGGCAAATGGGAACTGGGCTTTTTTGACGTCGAGCCCTTGTTCCTTGGCCTGAGCCACTGTTAAACCAGTCGTGGCAATTTGTTCACTGGTATAACAAACTGCTGGCATGGCCCGATAATCGATCACGCTTGGCTTACCTGAGATTGCTTCTGCAGCGACTTTACCTTCATAAGAGGCTTTGTGCGCTAAGGCGGCACCAGCGACAACATCGCCGATCGCGAAGATATGGGAAACGTTCGTCCGACCTTGGTTATCAACGGCAATCAAACCACGATCAGTTAAGTTAACGCCTGCTTGTTCCAAGCCCATTTCAGCGGTATTAGCTTTACGGCCGACTGAAACAATGCAGTAATCAGCTTTGAATTCTTTAGTTTCACCATTAACTTCGGCTGTGATCGTGACAGAATCTGCGTCTTGTTCCGCTTTTTGAGCCATTGCCTTAGTATGAATGTCGATATTTTTAGCTGCCATATTTTTTTGAACAACTTTGACCATGTCAGCTTCATAGTTGGCAAGGATCGAATCCATTCCTTCTAAAATTGTGACATGGGAACCTAATTCAGCGTAGGCTGAGGCTAATTCACTACCGATATAACCGCCACCGATCACAACGAGTTCTTTAGGAACTTCTTTCAAAGCTAAAGCCCCGGTAGAATCAACGACCCGACCATTAAATTTGAAGTTAGGGATCTCAATTGGATGGCTGCCCGTTGCGACGATCAAGTTATTAAAGTTATAGGTCTGGGCAGAGTCGTCTTTGCCGATCACTCGTAAACTATGACCGTCTTTTAAGAAAGCTTCACCCCATAAAACATCGATATGATGTTTCTTGAAGAGACCAGCCACACCGCTAGTTAATTTTGTGACTACAGAACTCTTCCATTCCTGGGTTTTGGTGAAATCTAACTGAACATTTTCGGTTGAAAGACCGAGTGGAGCTGAACCTAAGGCAGATTGATAGCGATGAGCCGCTTCAATCAAGGCCTTAGAAGGAATACAACCAACGTTTAAACAAACACCGCCGATAAATTCTCGTTCGATCACGGTCACTTTTTGGCCGAGTTCAGCAGCGTGAATGGCTGCCACATAGCCGCCAGGGCCGGCACCAATCACAACTGTATCTAAATCTTCTGCAAAATCTCCAACTACCATCTATTTATCCCTCCATCAAAAGTAATTCTGGGTCGCCAAGTAATTCTTTCAAGCGGTTCATTGCGCGTTGTGCGGTAGCACCATCGATTACACGATGATCAAAGGCTAAGGTCATCTTCAAGACGCGTGCAGACTGAACTTCACCGTCCACGATCACTGGTTCTGGACTGATCTTACCAATTCCTAAGATCGCAACTTCAGGGAAGTTGATAATTGGGGTGAAGAAGCCGCCGCCAACAGAACCGATATTGGTAATTGAAATTCCGCTATGGCTCATATCACCAGCACTTAACTTGCCGTCCTTAGCTTTTTCGGTGTTCGCACTAATTGCACGAGCAATGTCAAACAGGCTGAGCTGATCTGCATGTTTCACATTTGGCACGAATAAACCGCGGTCTGTATCAGTGGCAATGCCGATATTGATATAATCCTTGAAAATACTTTGTTTGTTAGCTAAATCAACTTGAGAGTTGAAAATTGGGAATTCTTTCAAAACCACTGCCAGTGCTTTTGTGACATAGGCTAAGAATGTCAAATGGACACCCCTAGAAGCTGCCAATTCCTTGTACTTCTTACGGTGATCCCACATTGCATCGACAACCACATCGTCAAAAATGTGCACGTGAGGAACATTGTCATTCGAGCGTTCCATGGCTTTGGCTGTGGCAACCCGGATCCCAGACATTTTTTCTGCGTGTTCTGGCCAGTCAGCTGAAGTTGACACTGGAGCTGCAGCTGCTTTTGGCTTAGCTGGAGTTGTTTCTGTTGCAGCAGGTGCGCTAGTTTCAGCCGGAGCTTTTGCTGGACCATTAGCTAAGAAGCTGTCAATGTCTGCTTTCAGGATTTGACCGTGATTTCCTGTGCCAGTAATTTGTGTTAGATCAGCACCTTTGTCGCGAGCATAGGCACGAACACCAGGCATTGCTAGAACTGGCAGAGAATGGTCTGCTGGTTGACCAGATGGAGCTTGAGCCGTGGCTGGTGCGGGTGCACTAGCTTCAGCAGGTGCTGCAGCCGGTTGTGCTGGGGCACTTGAGCCGCTGACGTTTCCTTGACCCGCTGCGACAGCTAGTTCAACTAAAGGTTGGCCAACTTCTGCGGTTTCGCCTTCAG
This sequence comes from Ligilactobacillus pabuli, assembly GCF_022836475.1. GTDB lineage: Bacteria > Bacillota > Bacilli > Lactobacillales > Lactobacillaceae > Ligilactobacillus > Ligilactobacillus pabuli. The sequence goes on from NZ_BQXH01000020.1 coordinate 22,299, forward strand.
GTACCAAGATCGCAGTGATCTTACCAGCAACAGGTGAAGGTAATTCTTCAACTGATTTGTCATTTTCAATTTGAACTAAGTCGCCATCTTCAGCGACTTCATCGCCAACTTGAACATGCCATTCGCCGACAGTTCCTTCAGCAATTCCTTCGCCAATGTCAGGTAAGACAAATTGATAAGTTGCTTGGTCACTGGCTGAAGCAGCTGGTGCAGGTGCTGCTGGAGTTGTAGCAGTTTCTGTGGCAGCAACATTCCCTTTGCCGTCAGCAACTTCTAATTCAACTAAGGCTTGGCCAACTTCTGCGGTTTCGCCTTCTGGTACTAAGATCGTAGTGACTTTACCAGCAACAGGTGAAGGCAGTTCTTCGACTGATTTGTCATTTTCAATTTGAACTAAATCGCCGTCTTCTGCCACTTCATCACCAACCTGAACATGCCATTCGCCAATTGTACCTTCAGCGATTCCTTCGCCAATATCAGGTAGGTTAAATTGATATTTCTCCATGTGTTATATACCCCCGTAAATGTTTGATGCCAGTGAGGCGGCAGCAGGTTTGACGTAAAAACTCATATCGCAGTCAAAAGCATGCAATATGAGCGCTTAGTCAGACGTGCTGACAGTTCCTCAGCAGCTTGATCAGTAGTTGATAATTTCTTTAACTTTAGTTACGATATCAGCTTTGTTTGGCAACCAGGTCTCTTCAGCTTCACTGAATGGGTAAGGAGTATCTGGTGCGGAAACACGGCCAATTGGTGCTTCAAGGGATAAGATAGCTTTTTCAGCGATCACTGAAGCAACTTGTCCCATGACACCAGCCTGATTTTGAGCCTCTTGGACCAAGACAGCTCGGCCAGTCTTTTTAACGGTGGCAGTAATTGCCTCTTCATCAAGTGGTGAAACTGTCCGTAAGTCGAGTACTTCAACATCGATGCCTTCTTTGGCCAATTCTTCTGCGGCCTTTAAGCTTTCGCGGACCATGTAACCATAAGTGATGATCGACAGGTCTTTGCCGGCACGTTTGACATCCGCAGTGTCTAACGGAACAGTATAAGACTCTTCTGGAACTTCCTCTTTAAAGGAACGGTAGAGTTTCATATGTTCTAAGAAGACAACTGGGTCATCGGAACGAATTGCAGAAGCCAATAAGCCTTTAGCGTCATATGGGCCGCTAGGAATAACTACCCGCAGTCCAGGAGTTTGGGCCATTAAGCCTTCCAAACTATCAGCGTGTAGCTCTGGTGTATGCACACCGCCGCCAAATGGGGCACGAATGGTGATCGGCATTTTACGTGAGCCGCCCATGCGGTGACCAGTCCGGGAAATTTGCCCAGCAATTTCGTCCATTGTTTCAAAGACGAAACCAAAGAACTGAATTTCAGGAACAGGACGGAAGCCTTCAAGGGCGAGTCCCATCGCTAAACCGCTAATGCCTGATTCTGCCAGGGGAGTATCAAAAACGCGGTCGGCACCGTTGGCATCTTGTAGTCCGTCAGTGGCACGGAACACACCACCATTACGGCCAACATCTTCACCAAAAACTAATACTTTTTCGTCGCGTTTGATTTCTTGATCTAGACTCTGGGTAATGGCCTTGACCATTGATAATTTAGCCATTCTTAGTCACTCTCCTTTGCAGTATAAGCAGCAATTTCTGCCTGAATTGTCGGTGGGGTGTCAACAAAGGTATTCTTTAAGAAGTCGCTGACCTTTTGTGGTGCGATACTTTCTGTTTTCTTAATTGCGTCATTAATTTCTTGGTTAACTTCTTCTTCCCAAGCTTGTTCTTTTTCAGTCGTCCAGAGACCTTTATCGGTCAGATACTTCCGCATTCTGATCAATGGGTCTTTACGTTGCCAGTCATCAACTTCAGCTGAAGTTCTGTAACGTTTAGGATCGTCACCTGAAAGTGTATGTGGACCATAACGGTAAGTTAAGGTTTCAATCAATACAGGTCCGTTACCAGCGGCTGCCCAGTCACGTGCGGCCTTGGTTGCTGCGTAAACGGCGAGGGCGTCCATCCCATCAACTTGGATCCCAGGGATTCCGGCGGCAACTGCTTTTTGTGCTAAAGCGGGAGCGGCAGTTTGTTTGTCACGCGGAACGGAAATTGCATAGCCGTTATTTTGCACGATAAAGACTGCTGGAGCTTGGAAGGCACCCGCGAAGTTGATCCCTTCGTAGAAGTCGCCTTGAGAAGTTCCGCCATCACCAGTGTAAGTGTAAGCAACTGTTTTTTTAGCGTTTTTCTTGATCCCTAAAGCGACCCCAGCTGTTTGAACATATTGCGCACCAATAATAATCTGGGGCGGCAATGCTTGGAAATCGTCAGGGTACTTATTACCGTCAACGTGACCGCGGGACCATAAGAAAGCTTGGTACAATGGCAGTCCGTGTTGAACTAATTGAGGTACATCACGGTAAGCAGGGAGAATAAAGTCGTCAGGGGTCATCGCAAAATTAGAACCGATCTGACTAGCTTCTTCACCAGAAGTTGGTGCGAAGAATCCTAGTCGTCCTTGACGGTTTAACTTGGTGGAGCGTTCATTTAGAACACGGGACCAGACCATCTGTTTAAAAAGTTCTGTGAGTTGCTCGTCAGTGAGTTCTGGAACTAGATCCTCGTTGACGATCGTGCCGGTTTCATCCAAGATACTGAGTGTCTCAGTCTCAGGGGTGTGTTTGAGCTGTTCGAAATCTATTTTTTTCATTGGTAAATTTCCCTCCTCAAAAACTGGTTTGATTACTTGATGAAAAGCCTTACCAGAGCGCTTTCATGGTTAATGCTAATACGTTTTGGTAAAAATGTAAACATAAACAAACTATGCACATTCTTTAAAAGTTTTGAATGATTGCTGGACAACAAAAAAGCCCTTAAAATAAATTAAAATTTTACAAATATGTGAAAGAAAAGACAATAGAAAGTGGGACAAATAGGAGTCTTTAGCCTAGATTCTTCCTTAGTACCACTGATTTTCACTGATATGCTGAGGGCGGAGATAAGGCTGGAATGGTGGGCTAGCTATTAGCTAAAACTAAATTATTTGATATTAATTAGTAAAAGTTTAGCGATGAAATCATTAAAAAACACGAAGATAGGTTTTGCAAGACCAATAAACTAGACAAAAAGATAAAAAAAGTCTTATTTTATAATAAGTGTAAGCGTTCACTTGCGGAGTTGATCGACTTTCCGTTAGAATTTATTTATTCAGCTAAAAGAGAGAGGTAAAGACATGGCAACAAAATTTGTGGCTTATCCAGTGGTGATCACACCAGAAAAAAACAATGAGTATTACGATTACTTAGTATTTCTCCCAGATTTTGGCGCTTATTGTCAGGCCAATAGTATTTTGGGAGCACTCAGGGTGGCAGCCAAGTTCATCACTAATTATAGTATGACTGCAGCTTTACCGGAGATGAAATTAGAGTTACCACCGGCCAGTGGGGAACAGGTGGTAACGTTTGTCAATGCACAAATCACAGAGTGAAATAAGCCGGTTAAGACTCGAGCACTATCATAGCCTAGTTTTTAATGCGTTTTTGGCATTGAAAGCTAGGCTGAGATAGGCGGAAAGTCTTGGTTTGAGTAACTCGACTAAGATCACAGAGTGAAGTGAGACGGGAAAAAGCGAGCACCATCGGAACCTAGGGACTAATGCGATTTAGGCATTGGTTCCTGGGTTGGGATGGGCGGAACTTTTTGTCTCATGTAACTCGACTAAAAATCACAGAGTGAAACAAAGCGGTAGTTCCCGAGCATATCGGAGCTTAACCTTTAATGTGGGCTTGGCATTGGAGGTTGGGCTTGGATAGGCGGAAGGAACTGCTTTGAGTAACTCGACTAAAACAGAGTGAAACAAAGCGTTGACGAGGATGGGTTCTGTGGATGCTGGCAAGATAGCCGTCCCAAGTTTGGAGAAGTAGCACCATCAATCGGGATAGCCGTCCCAAGTTTGAAAAAGTAGTGCCGTCAATCGGGATAGCCGGTCTTAGTTTTGGAAAGTACGACCAGCAAACAAAAAATAGCGCAAAAAAAGCTTGTAATACCAGAAAATGATTTCTGATACTGCAAGCTTTAGTTTTGGATGCTGATAGTTACTGCTTGAAGATAAATTGGAGCTTTCCATCGACGAGTTTTAATTTTGCGGCAAACTTATGGCCAGTTTTTTTGGACTTAAAGCCTTGTAATTGAGCCGTTTCGCCGGTCGCAACGAGTGCTTTAACAGCGGTTTTGGGTAAGAGCTTCGAACTCCAACGCTTGGGTAAAATAAATTTGCAGGCTGGAGTTTGATGGTAATTAGTACAGCCGTAAACTTTACCCTTATCCACGATTTTGCCTTGCCGACACAAAGGACAGGTCCCAAAAGAAGTTTCTTTTGGAGCGGCCGGGGTCGTTTCTTTTTGCTGAGCGACCTGTTGGCTTAAACTGGTGCTGTTTTGTAACTGCTCGGGAACTTCAGTCAGTAATTTTTGAATAAACTTTTGAATCTGGCTGAGGAAGTTTTCCGGTGTACGCTGTTTTTGTCCAATTTGTTTTAAGGCGACTTCCCACTTGGCGGTCATTGCCGGGCTAGTTAAGAGCGGTTCTAACTCAACCGCAGTACATAGGGTATTACCAGCTGGGCTAACATGGAGCTGGTTTTTTTGCGCAATTAAATAGCCGCGTTTTTTCAAGACTTCCAAGATATTAGCGCGCGTCGCTTCGGTTCCAATGCCCTCGGTATCCTTTAAAATGGCCTGCGCTTCTTGGTCGTCTAAAGTTTTGCCGGCAGTTTTCATGGCAGTGATCAGGGTCCCTTCAGTAAAGGCTGCGGGCGGTTGCGTCATTTTTTGTTCTGATTTGACCGTCGCTGTGACCGCCTGACCAGACTGAACTGCTGGCAAGATCGGCGTCTCTTTTCCAGCGGCCTTGCGCTGAGGAAAGAGAGCTTTCCAGCCAAGAACAGTGGGTACTTTACCAACAGCCTTAAAGAGTGCGTGTCCGACCTGGGTGTGGACGGTCGTTTCTTCGTATTGATACGGTCCGGCAAACATGCCTAAAGTGGTCCGCAAGACGAGGTTGTAGACCTGTTGTTGCAGGCGGGGCAACTTCTGCAGGCGAGCGAGTGTCGGGACAGTTTTAGTCATGATGATCGCATGATGTTCTTGGACCTTGGCACCGTTAACGTAGCGAGCTTGCGGCTTGGTGTCAGGAAAGGGCACTTCTTGTTTGGTTAAACGAGCATATTTCTGCAAGTTGGCAGCTAAGTAATTAAATTCTTGGTTAGTCAAATAATTGCAGTCGGTTCTAGGGTAAGTCAAAAGCTTCGCCTCGTATAACGCTTGGGCGGCTTTTAAAGTCTGGCTCGCGCTGGCATGGTAGCGTTGGTTGATCGCACTTTGCAAACTAGACAGTGAAAAAAGACGTGGACTACTGGTCCTTTTGGCCTGTTTGCGAACGTCTTTTATGACTGCTGACTGAGGGCCGAACTGGACCTGCTGTTTGGCGAGAAACTGCTGGAGTTGAGGCTCGTCTTTAAAGCGTTGGTGCGGTTCGAGCGCTGCAGTGAATTGTTCTTTGTTGGCAGTCATAATTTGGGCATTGAGTTCTAAGTACGGTTCAGGCTGAAAGTTTTTGATGGCCTGTTCACGTTGGTAGACCATGTAGAGGGTCGGTGTTTGAACGCGGCCAATCGAATAGACGCCTTTGACTCCCGCTTTTCGTAACAATAAGGTATAAAGCGGACTACCGTTCATCCCCACGAGCCAGTCACTGATTTGGCGTGTTTGCGCTTCTTTGTAGGCCGAGTAATAATCCCAACCATCACGTAGATTTTGAAAACCAGCTAAAATTGCTGCAGTTTCCAGTGAATTGATCCAGAGGCGTTGAATCTTTTTTTGCTTGAGTCCAATGCGGGCATGTTCCAGGATGGACCAGGCAATGTTTTCGCCTTCACGGTCACTGTCAGTCGCAATAATGATGGTGTCGGCTTGTTTCAAAAGGTCCTTAACGACCTTAAATTGCGCCCGCTTTTTGGCCGGGACGATGAACTTGTATTTGTCGGGAAAAATCGGCAAATTTTTTAAAGACCAGCGTTTATATTTAGGATCATATTTATCTGGAGTTGCCATTTCAACTAAATGGCCAAAGCCAAAGGTGACTTTAGTCTGGGCGGGTAATACCGGATCGCTGACTTCATAATAGCCTGTCTTTTTAGTACTGCTTTGAAAAGCGTCAACGTAGGCGCGGGCCTGGCTGGGCTTTTCCGCTAAAATCACGGTTGTCATACTGTGCTTACTCCTTTATTTTTTTTGAGTTGGATCATTTTTCGCAAGTCGAGCTGCTGTTTCTACGATAGCACAGGAACAGATGTTTTGCACCACTATTTGAAAGCTGAGCAGGAAAGACACTAAGATTTACCTAAAAAAAGTGTAATTTCTTGAAGAGCTTTAGTTAAAAGTGGGACACTAAGAACGGAATTTAAAATTGAAGGGAAGTTGGTAAAATGAGTACGATCTATGATTTTACAGAAACAGAAATGAGCGGGCAGCCGTTAAATTTGGCAGACTACCAAGGAAAAGTTGTTGTGATCGTTAATACAGCCAGCAAGTGTGGTTTAGCGCCGCAATTAAAAGGCTTAGAGCAGTTGTATCAGCAATATCATGACCAAGGCTTAGAAGTTTTAGGCTTGCCGTCAAACCAATTTCACCAAGAATTAGACACGGATGAAGAAGCCAGTGATTATTGCCAACTGCATTATGGGGTAACATTCCCGATGACTCAGCGGGTACAGGTCAATGGTGATGATGCTGATCCATTATTTGAACACTTGAAAGATGAATCAGGGCACGGCGCTGTCAAATGGAACTATACGAAGTTTTTAGTCGGGCGCGATGGTCAGTTAATCCACCGTTACGCACCAACAACTAAACCAGAAAAAATGGTGGCTGAAATTGAAGCAGCCTTAGCTCAAAAAGAAGCTTAAGCTTGATGCAGATCCTTCAAGTTACCCGGTAGAAATGGCGGGTGGCTTGGAGGATTTTTTGGTGCTTGCAATAAATTTTATGTTGTTATATCCTATTAAGATAGCATTCATGGAAATGATTTATGTTTATTATAAAACTAAAAAAATATTAAATTAAAGGAGAAATAGATGAAACAGATCGTTTTTGAAAAGGTTGCTTATCAAGTTGGTCAGCAGCAGATTTTACATAACATTTCGCTGCAAATTGACCAAGGAGAGGTCGTCACGATTGCGGGACCTTCTGGGAGCGGAAAGAGTACACTAGTGAAATTATTAGCGTCCTTGTTAACACCAACAGCTGGCCAAATTTGGTATCAAGGCAGAGACATTACCCAAGAAGAACCAGTGGCTTACCGGCGCAAAGTCTCCTATGCAATGCAACAGCCGACCTTATTTGGCAAGACCGTCCGTGAAAATTTGCAATTTCCTTACGAGTTGCGACAACTGGATTTTGATGAACAGCGTGCGTTAGCTGGATTACAGGCAGTTGGCTTAACTGCCGTCTACCTGGACCGAGAAGTTAAAAATCTCTCTGGCGGAGAACGTCAACGCGTTGCACTTTTGCGGAATATTTTAATTTTACCGGAAGTTTTGATCATGGATGAGGTGACAGCAGGGTTAGATGCCAATAATCGTGAAATCATCGCTCAGCTGGTGGCACAACTCCAACAAGAAGGAGTCACGATCATCATTGTGACGCATGACGAGCAAGAAATCGCGCGGGCGAGTCGGTTAGTAGAAATAAAACAGGGACAAATCATGACAGGGGGTCAAGCAAGTGAATTTAGTCGTTAGTAATCAGGGATTGGCGTTAGCATTTATTTTAGTGTTAGTCACGATGGGGATCGCCTACCGGGAAAAATTACAGGTCAATCGTGACATTATTGTCAGTGTGTTCCGGGCAATTGTACAATTATTTTTAGTGGGTTACTTATTGAAGTATGTTTTTCGGGTGAATAACTATTTGCTGACGATAGTTTTAGCGTTGATCATTGTATTCAATGCCAGCTACAATGCGATGAAGAGAAGCCAGGGAATCACGCATGCTTTTAGAAATTCGTTTTTAGCAATTTTTGTTAGTACGGGGGTGACACTGACGGTCTTAATTGCGGTTGGGACGATTAAAATGGTACCGTCGCAGTTGATTCCAATCACAGGAATGATCGCATCGAATGCGATGGTGGCGATTGGGATTTGTTACCGGAACTTGAACCAAGCTTTTCGAGACCAACGACAACAGATTTTAGAGCGGTTGGCATTAGGGGCAGATTTGAAAGAGGCTTCACTGCCAATTTTACGGGAAACTATTAAAATCGGGATCCAACCAACAATTGATTCGGCTAAAACAGTGGGAATCGTGAGCTTGCCAGGAATGATGTCAGGCTTGATTTTTGCGGGAGTTGACCCGGTACGTGCAATCAAGTATCAAATTATGGTGACTTTTATGTTGTTGTCAACGACGGGAATTGCTTCGTTAATTGCGACTTACCTAGCTTATAAGTCGTTCTATAATGAACGGAAGCAATTATTGTAGAAACATCAGCGTATTTTAAAATGTTTCACGTGGAACATTTTGAGGATATCTAATGCTGAAACGGACAACAACGTGTATGATGAGAGATATAGAAACAGGGAAGGGAATGGTTCAATGTTAGCTTTTATTTGGGCTGAAGACAGTCAGCATGGCATCGGTTATCAGGGACAACTACCATGGCACATGCCAGCGGATATGAAATTCTTTAAGGAGACCACGATGGGCAATACGATCGTGGCAGGAAGTAAAACTTTTGCAACCTTTAAACGTCCATTACCCAAACGTAAAAATATCGTGTTAACTTCACAGGATGCACAGAATTTTCCGGCAGACGTAATCGTGTGTCATAGTGTCGAAGAAGTTTTAGCTCAATACAAACAAAACCCAGACCAGAAGATGTTTATTCTTGGCGGGGCCCAGTTGTTCAGAGACTTTTTGCCATATGCCACAGATTTATATCGCACGACGATCGAGCATGAGTTTGAAATTGACACCTATATGCCAGAAGTTGATTACTCTCATTTTATCTTAAGTGACTTTGTTGAAGGAGAAGTGGACGAAAAGAACCACTATCCGTATCATTTTGAACATTATACGCGAGTAGAACCGCAAGAATAAGTCAAACTTAATTCGCAAAAACACCAAGGAGCCTAAGTTGCGACTCCTTGGTGTTTTTGGTTGAAAAAGATGATTCATTTTAAAGAGTATTCCAGTTTTTCCCTAAGTAATACCCTTCAGTATAATTGTGTCCCAGGTTTAAACCACCAATCGTCAATGGATAATCGTTGCCACCGTAAAAATTACCTGCGACATTTCCTGCAGCATACAGACCAGGAATTACGTCACCATCTGGTGTTAAACATTGCAGCTGACCGTTAACTTCTACGCCTGAGTCGGCATGGGTCAGTCTAATATGTTTATGAATGCCGTAGTAAGGTGGCTTGTCGATGGTAGTTAAATATTTAGCCGGCACACCAAATTCTGTGTCCTCTCCAGCTTTAACCATTTCGTTATAGTGTTCCACCGTTTTGAGGAAGGTATCTTTGTCCTTGATTTCTAATAAGTCCGCTAATTCTTCCAGTGAATCAGCTTTGAAGGTCGCAATTAATTCAGGATTTACGCCTTGATGGTCGATCTTCTCTTGCGGCATGAAGTTCTTCAAACTTTCTGGGTCTGTTAGTGCCCATGGGAAATCTTTGGCTTTTTCCATATATTCTGAATCAAAAACTTGACAGTAAAAGCCTGTATCTTCTTTGGACAAAAGGTAGTTACACATTACGGCCATTTCTAAGGTTTCATTGCAAAAACGACGACCGTTCATTTTCACGCGTAAAAATGGTAGATCCCACATTGGACCTGAGTCCATATCATGACACATTTTAGTATGTCCGATGTTCTCAATTTTTCCGCCGGCCCACACGATCATTTTATGACCGTCACCAGTCCGTCCGGTTCGCTTATTTTCTAAGTTGATCGTGTCTGGCAAATAATACTTTTTCATTTCCAGGTCGTTTTGATAGTCACCTGTCGCAATAATGACGGCTTTTTTAGCGTTAAATTGGATGTATTGACCATCTTTTTCACCAATGACGCCAGTTACTCTGTCGCCATCTTTCACTAGTTGTTTGGCAGGAGTACTATAGAAAATTTCGACTCCTTCTTTAGCAGCCAGTTTAGCCAGGTCTTTCATGCCTGCGCCAGTATCATAAGGCTTAGGACCAAAAAATGAAGTTATGAAATCAATCTGATAATCATTATCTTTGATCAATTGAGCTTGAGCGCCATTACCCAAATCGGTAATTTGAGCACCAGCCTCTTTTCCTTTAGCAAGCAACCAAGTGAGCGCTTCGCCTGAGTTGTTGATCCAGAGATCGATCAATTCACGGTTAGGCCGATTATCTGAATCATTATCCAAACGGGTTGCTAAGTGGGCTAAGTCTGCTGGGTTGCTGTTAGCAACATTGATTCCGGCGCCAACGTTACCATTAGCTGCAGCTGTTGCTTCTTTTTGCACTAAAGCTACATGGGCACCATTTTCGGCCGCCGCCATCGCAGCAGGCACTCCTGAGGGACCTGCACCAACAACAACTAAATCAAACTCTTTGGTTTCACTAATATTAGTGATCGGAGCAGGCTTTTTTAGAAAGCGGGGGACATGTTCTGTATAAGTACCAGTGGCATTATTAATGCTAGTTTCCATAATTTAACAACATCCTTTCAAATGATTATTATGACTTGATTGCTTATATAAATCATTAGATTTATTGATTTTATGTAAGCGTTTAACTTAATAGATAAACTGTAGTCCTTTTTATCTTTGCTAGTCAATACATAAATGTTTATAGTAATTTAAATAACTTACTAACCTTTAATTTGAAGTTAAAAATTTTTATCTAGAAAAAGGAACAGCAAACATTGATATTTCAGTGTTTGTTGTTCCTGATTTAGTGATTTTTTCTTAATTAAAAGGCCACCAAGGAATTCCTTTGTTGACTCGTGGACCATCTGCTTTAGATGAGTATGGTAAATAATCAGCACCAGCCTGTTCGCGCATCTGGAGGAGAATTTGGTTTTTCCTAACTAAACGGGTACCGAAAAAATAGGAGCCTTTGTGTCGAACAAGAGCCCAACGATTCTTTTTAGTGTAATAACCGGTGTCAAACTTTAGCCATTCCCCTTGACCAAAAGGATCATCGGAAACAAAGGCATCAACGGGGCGAGTATCTTTGATCCATTCTTTGTGTTTGTCTGTGCCTTTGTTGTTGGTGACAGTGACTAGCTTATTTTTGGAAGGAGCTTTTTGAGGGAGAATAGCATAACCATAGGTAGTTCTCAAAAAGGGGTTAAAGCGATCAATTGTGCCAACTTGGTGCGCCCGACCGAAGCCGAGGAGACACAGCCAGAGTAAAAATAAAATAATAAGAGTGATTAAGGCAATGAAAAGACGTTTAAGATGTTTTTTCTCACGGACATCAGCACTAATTTTTTCAACCATCAGATTGTTCTCTCCTTTGAGTAGAGTGTCTAGGGGAATATTTAGGAGCTCACTAAGTTCAACTAAAGTATCCAGGTTAGGGAAAGAAGTTTCGTTCTCCCACCGAGATAAAGTTTGGCGAGTGACATGGAGTTGATCTGCCAAGCTTTGCTGTGTTAAGTGTAATGCTTTTCTTTTTTCGCGTAGGATATTAGCAAATTCCATTCAAAGAAACCTCCTTTATGAAGTTGATTATCCCCCATGAGATAGAAAAAGTAACGCAATTGTCGTGTTACATTAGGAAACCTAGCGGGATAATGTTGAGAAATGGCAAGATTCTTTTAAATGATGTCGGTTGGATCCCAGCAAAATTATTTCCCGGGACATAGGCTATTTATTGCCTAAAACAGCGAGTTGCCAGGGGGCAATTGAAATGTGCTAGGGGGGCAATTAACAATTGCTCCCCCTAAAATAGCCAAGAAAAGAGTAGCAAAACAGCAGGTATTGGGGGTGCTTTTTCAGTTTGTAAGTGAGGTGTTGTGGACAGAAAAAATAAGCTCAAGCAATATTCTCAATGGTTTAGAGCCTTGAATTTTTTGGTAATGATTATGGTGTTGTTGTCACTTTCAACTTTGTTTGGTAAAGAAACGACTTTGCATGTGGCGCTAGTCGGGCCAGAGGGTGTGATTGGGACTTTATACTCATGAAGCTATTAAGACTTCAAAAAAGGCCCACAAGTAGAAATAAGCTGATTATTCAAGTGAGTAGGGATGAGACTAAGGGGACTAACCTAAATTTTTCCAATAATTTTTTGTTCTTAGAGCACATAAAAAATAATCTATTTAAGCAGTAAATACTAATACTGACGAGTATTAAAGACTACTTTTTATGATATTTTTATTTCAATATAACGGACACAATTCATTGAAAAATTTAGCTATTTAGTACGGTATTTTCTAAAAAAGCAACCGTTTCATTTGCTATTAGAATGGGATACTGGTATAGTTTTAATGATGTATTAAAAAATAAATTTTTTGGAGGTCATGTTTCATGGCAAAATTAACTGCTGAAATGAAAGAATTATTTGCAAGCGAATTTCCTTTTCTAGCTACTGCTGACAAGGAAGGCAATCCCAAGATCGGTCCTAAAGGTTCATTGAAGGTTTACGATGATGAACATTTAGGTTACGTTGAATGGACAGGCAAGGAAGCCTTTGCTAACTTAAAAGCTACTGGAAAAGCAGCAGTTGCAGTTGCAAGCAAGCCAAAAAATGCTGGTTTCCGTTTTGAAGGTACAGCACATATTTATTACCCTGAAACTCCAGAATACGCTGAAGCTAAGGAAAAAGGTGAATTTGGCGACGGAATTGCAATCGTTGTGATTGACGTTGAACGCATTTACCAACTCAAAGCATCTGCTGAATCTGGCGATTTACTGGACGAAAGCAAGCCTGAACGCGAAGGTAAATAATTTACTTATGAGACTGCCGTAGAAATGCGGTGGTCTTTTTTGATTTAATTAAGCAAGATTTGGTAAGTGAAAAAGGAGTAGAATAAATGACCAAAAAATTTTATCTTGCATCTAGCTTCAAAAATAGTCCCTTAGTGAACCTAATTGCGACAAGACTACGAGAAAATGGGTGGCAACAGACCTATGATTGGACCAAGAATCAAAGAGCAGCTAGTTTTGCTGACTTGAATAAAATTGGTCAGGAAGAATATCAGGGAGTAGTCGAGAGTGATTTCTTTGTCTTTCTTTTTCCAGCTGGGAAAGGCGCTAATATCGAGTTTGGTATTGCGACTGCTTTGAAAAAGCCAATTTATATTTTTGATTGTACCAACGAGATCGAAGACTTTGCTGAAACAAGTACGTTTTATTTTTTAGATAATGTCCTTCGATTTAGCGGAGATGTTCAGGAATTTTTCGAGCTGATTTTGGAGAATGAAGGCTAACTGGGTAAGTTTAGTGGAGGAGAGTATGAGACGAACAGGAATGATTAATCATCTTGAAATTTACGTGAGTAATTTAATGGAGACTCGCTTATTTTGGGAAAGATTGTTAGTACAAAATTTTGGGTATCAAGTTTATCAAGAGTGGGAGTCAGGAATCAGCTATTGGTTAGATGAAACTTATCTAGTTTTTGTGCAGTCTCTGAAGGTTACTCCCCAATACAACCGGACAAGAGTCGGGCTAAATCACTTGGCCTTTACAGTAGAGACAAACAAGCAGGTTGATGAAATTCGTTCACAATTACGAGTTGCTGGATATACAGAATTATATGCAGACCGGTATCTGTACGCTGGAGGACAGGATAGTTATGTATTATATTTTGAAGATCCTGATCGCATTAAAGTTGAAATAGTTAGTATTGAATGAAAAATAGTTAAACAAAAGAGACGACAGTCAGCAAACTAGCTTTTGTCGTCTCTTTATTAATCTTAAAAATAAGTGGTTGCCTAATAATCAAACAGAGTAAAGGCATTGGATAAAACTTGATCCCAATCGTGGTGCATATCTTGGATAAAAGCATTTTGGACAGTGGGGTGTTTGGCAAAATGAAAGTTCAATGGTTCACCGCGTTCACTCAACCAACGCTTGGTGTAGTCCCACTCGTACCGATAACCGATCGGGCGGCAGTGCCAATTGATGTTATTGATCACCTTGACACCGTCACGTGCATGGATATGGCCAAAAACAACGTCAGTGACTGTTCCTTGGTAATTCGAAATGACATCACCAATGACTTTACTGCCTAAGACGCCACCCAAGGCGCGCCAAATCACAGCCTTACGATTAAATGGTGTCGGGTAAGAAATAAATTCTTGGCGTGGGACAAAGTGAGTTGCAATGATCACACGCTGCCCTTGGTGCTGAAAATCGGCCAACATGGTCGCTAAATGAGCAGCTTGTTGGCGACTGATAGTTGGATCTGGTTCTGAGCGCTGAATGTATTTATCGATCCAATACTTGTTTTTATAACTCGCCACGATGTCATCAGCGGGTTGCTGATCCGTTTCTCCGCGAGCGAAACCGTAGTCATACCAGCCGTTAAAGGGCAAGAGGACGGTGTCATGATTGAGCTGAAGAGGGGTAAAGTTTAAAAAACCTGCTGCCTGGTTGTTTTCAATACTATTCGTATTTAGCATATCGTGATTACCGAAATTGAAGGTTGTTGGTAAGACGGAGTTAAGGGTGGCAATGATCTCTTTGCCATCGCGAATGAAGTGATTGGTAATGTCACCTGCTATGTGCAATCTAGTTGCTCCCTCGTCTTTTAGATAGCTCGCGATTTCGGCGACATCCGCTAAAGTAAATTTGTTAATATCAACGTGTAAGTCTGATATAATTGCTAGTTTTCCCATGTAATTGCCTACTTTTCTATCCGACCCAAATTTGGGTGGTAAATACGTGCACTTCTAACTTAGCCCATCCAACTCATCTAGTCAATTGGTTGGCTTGAACAGTTGTGAACTAAAAAAACATCAAACTACGGGTTATGATTGTAGTTTGATGTGAAGTTTGCTAGTTGAGCTCCGTGAAGCATCAAGCTCCGCCCTGTGATTATTGGCGCAGATAATGGCGGTTAATGAGACTAAAGCCGAAAACTGCCAACCAAATGCAGAGTGTTGCTAAAATAAAGAGACTAGTATAAGAAATATAGTCGATGATCATGGCACCAATCACCGGTCCGAGTGCCCGACCGAGGGAGGTGGCACTGGCTAATGAGCCCTGGAATCTTCCTTTTTGACCAGCTGGGCTAAGGTTATCAACGAAAGTGGAAGCAGCAGGGTTAACCAAAATTTCACCAATCGTCAAAATTGCCATTGAAGCCATAAATAAGTAGTAATGAGCACCAGCGAAGAGCAAGACGATAAATGATGCCCCAATCAGGCAAAGCCCGCCATATAAGCGCATGTGCAAATGACTCATCAACCATTCATCGAAATAAGTCATAAAGGGCTGAATTAACACGATCATGATTCCGTTTAAGGTCCAAACAGAACTATAATGTTTGATGCTGAGCCCATTTTCGACCATGAAAGTGGCAATATTACTTTGCCATTGCTCATAAAAAATCCATAAGACGATAATGTTAAACAGCAATGCTAGTAATGGACGAAGTTTGTCGGCCGTTAATTTTTCTGCTGGTGGTAAGGCAGCTCCACGACTAATTGTACGTGTGCCTTCATGATTACGGTAGAATAAAACAACGATGATCCCGAAAATAATAAATAAGACCAATGAAATTGCGAAAACTTTACTAATGCCATATGGCAAAATATAGCCGACTAAAAGCGTTCCAATGACCATCCCTAAGTTACTCATAAAGTATAGAACGTTAAAGATGTATGAGGTCCGTTTATTTTTAACTTCAGTCGCAAATGAGTTGATCGACGTCAAATTTAAGCCGTTCCCAAAACCGAGCAGCATTAACCCCAGTGGAAAGGCAGGCCAGCCATTATTAAACATTAAAAAGGTACTGCCAAAAATAACAATGATACTGCCGACTAGGATCGTGTAAAAATGGGACCACCTGTCATATAAAAAACCGCCAATGGTATTTCCTAAAACGACACATAATGAGTTGCAGAGTAAGACTAAACCAGCAACAATTAGCGATTTTCCTAGGGTATCATGCAAATAAATTGTAGTTAGAGGCCAGATGAAGCTGGTACCGGTGTTGGCTAGAAATGAACCGGCAAACAGCCATTTAGCTGGCATCCCTGTTTGTTTTGTCAAAGTGAAACCTCCTCGTATTATTAAAATTAAACATTATCTTTTAAATCAAGTTTTAGTGATTATTATTACTTTCTTTGTTGGACACTACATGATAACCTCTAATTGTCATTGGCTTTG
>NZ_BQXH01000021.1:0-592 GCF_022836475.1 Ligilactobacillus pabuli
CACTCACCAAATTATTGGCCGTTGTCGGCGTAAGCCGACAGGCTTATTACAAAGGCTTAAAACGAGAAGAAACTGCGTGGGAAACTCGCAATCGTCAACTCAAGGAACGAACAAAATACTGGTTTAATTTTCACCACCAAGGCATCGGTGCTGGAAATCTTTTAGTGAATCTTAAACACGATGAGTCGATCACTTTTCAAGTGACACATAAGATGGTCCGACGTGTAATGCGTGAACTCGGCCTGAGATGTCAGATTCGGGTTAAGAAACACAACCGTCAGGAAGTAAGTGAACAATATATTCAAGACAATGTCTTGAACCAAGACTTTGAGACAGACGCACCTAATAAGGTTTGGTTGTCGGATTCAACCGAATTGAGATTTGGTCCCAATAGTGAACATAAGATTCGACTCAGTGGTGTTCTCGATCTTTATGGACGTCGTCTTTTGTCACACCATCTCAGCATTACCGAAACCTCAGCTGCGGAAATAGAGGTGTTTCAACGCGCATTTGATAGTGTTGGTGATGTTCACCCACTAATTCACACAGATCGTGGATCAGCTTATACATCTGGCGCCTTCAACAACTTTCT
>NZ_BQXH01000021.1:643-35429 GCF_022836475.1 Ligilactobacillus pabuli
TTGGGCGTTACGATGTAACTCGTAGCATGTCTCGTCCAGGGACACCATATGATAATGCGCCAATGGAACGTTGGTGGAATGAGTTCAAGTTGCGCTGGATGGATCGTCATCCGATGCCTAAAACCTTTGAAGAGCTTGTAAAGCTGGTTGAAGAAGGGATTGAATACTTCAATCACCACAATCGCTCAGCACAAAGAAACGGCCTCACTCCAGATGAATACTGGAATGAAGCCGCTTAGAAATAGATTCAATTTTATATTATTTCATTTGTTAACTTGACAGGGCGTAGTACAGAGTTCAGGTCTTTTTCTATTAATATTCTGCTAGTAAGCTCCGCAACATTTTGACATTTTCTTTCAAACGAGCACCAATATCAGTATCCGCCACCGATTTACGGTGAACTTCATGGTTCACGACCCGTCTGGCCGACACAATGTCCGTTCCATTTACGATCGAGTCTTCCTTCGAAGTAAACGGATGATGTTCAACTAATTGTAAGCCATATGAATTATACAGCAGCGTATAGCCCCCAAACCCAGTCGTTGGCTGATAAGCCTTGGAGTAGCCGCCATCAATCACTAACATCTTGCCATTGGCCATAATGGCATCATGTCCTCGTTTGACAGGGGTATGACCATTGACCACGTGTCCGTCGCTTGGATCTAGGCCAAATTCTTTCAACAAAATATCGACAAATCCTTCATCATGCCGCAACTTAAAGTATGGATTCCGGACTTCTTCATGGGTGGCCTTATCCTTGATAAAGTACCGTTCAAAAGTCGTCATGGCTTCTTTACCAAATAATGGTGAAATTGGTCCTTGCCACAAGTACCAAATCAAATCTGCCGCACTATGGTCATCACCACACGGGTCGTTATATGCGTGTCGAACCTGTTGATCAAATAAGTCGACCAGTTGCTTCCCGCGATATTCCTTGCCATGGTATTTAAACGGCAAAAATTCGCCCTTCGCAGTGACTGGCATACAACCGTGCAACAACAAATTATTGTTATAGCACAGGTACATACTGCCCTTGTTGACCAAGAACTTCAGGTGGCGTTGTAAACTCTTGGAATCAATAAATGACCGCAGCAATCCGCTGATCAGCTCTTCTTCTTCGGCCGTTAGTTTGCCTGGGTCTTTTGGATCGATCAAATCAAAACAGGTATTAGTCAGCTGATAAGTCTTTCCCGCCAACTGGATCGTTTTTTTATCATAGTCGACCTTCGTTAATAGCGCCCGGTCTGCCATGTTAAAATCAGGTTCACGCGCAATCGTCCGAATTTCCAGCTTAAACTGCATGATCGCCACTGCCTGCTGAATTTGCGTTAATTGTAGGCCCTCGCCGTCAAAATTAAAGGAATCACCTTCCACTAACTTGGGGCGGAAAGCCGGGTTGTCACCATAGTTTTCTTCCGCAAAACGCGTGAGATGACGTAAGCTAATGCCATAAGCATCTTCGATCGTGGCTAAGTTGTTATAACGCGCACTGATTCGCAAGAGATTTAACATACAGAGCGCTGACCCGGCCGAAGCCCCGATCCACAACATATCATGGTTACCCCACTGGATATCCACTGAATGGTACGACATTAAACGGTCCATGATCAATTCCGGATGTTCACCTCGGTCATAAATATCACCCAAAACGTGCAAATGATCGACCACTAACTGCTGGATCGTGTAACAAGTTGCAATAATAAACTCATCGGTCACGCCCATCGAAACCAAATTTTTCATCAGTTGGTCCAAGTAGCTGCGCTTATCAAAGACTTGTGGGTCAGTATACAGTAATTCTTCGGTGATATAGGCGAAATTAGGCTCCAGCGCCTTTCTGACCTTAGAGCGCGTGTATTTAGTCGACACAAACTGCAACAACTCTAGTAGTCGTTGAATCGTGTCTAAATACCATTGTTCTAATGCCCCATCTTCATCTTGTTCTAACTGGTGTTTCTTATACTCCAGTTTGTCTTCTGGATAATAAATTAAGCTGGCAAAATTTTGCAGCCGCTTCGGTGTTAATCGACCGCCAAAAATTGCGGTAATTTTATTCTTAATATTCCCTGACCCATTACGTAAAATATGGTCAAACGCTGCGTATTCTCCATGCAGATCACTGACAAAATGTTCTGTGGCTTTCGGCAAATGCAAAATTGCTTCTAAGTTCATAATTTCAGTGATCACAGCTTCTTTAGTGGGGAATCTTTCTTCCATTAAATCCCGTAAATACTTCTGTTCATTCGTTGGTTCTTCGTCTCTAAATTGGTTTAGCTTTTTAACGCCCTTTGCCATCCTAATTACCTCACAAATTTCCCCTAGTTTTTTCGTTTAAAAGTCAATACAACTATGATATTACTTATAATAAGCCTTTTCAACCGTTTACTATCCGCACTTGCTCAGAAAAAAAGATGAAAAACTGGTCTAACGGAATTATTTGCACGAAGGTTACAATTCAATAACATAATTGGTATAGTAAGGTAGTCCGGAAAAATAACCAGCTCGCGGTGATTTTCTTAATTTTTTGGTTAGCTCAGCGCTTCTCGCTATTAAGTCACGCGAACTTGCTGTATCCTTAAGATAGGGGATTGTTTTCTGCCACCCTGGCTAACGTCCCCCATCATTCCTATTAACTGCACTTTTAAATTGCTTAAATCTGCTTGACCGAGCAGCAGCGGCTCAAAAGCTGCTTAATTCAATGCTCAGAAAGGTGTTTTACATTTGAAAAATAAAAAACTATGGCTAGTTCTTGTCTTACTAGTCCTCGTCATCGGCGGCAGCTACTACGGCTGGCACGCAACTCACTTTGCCAAACAAACCGTCGTTCAGGGTGTTCAGATTGGCAAGCTCAGCTATAAAAAAGCCGACGCTAAAATTAGCGCTAATCTAAAAGAGCCGACTTACTCATTAACTGACCCGAAAACTAAGCAGGTTCTTTACCATGGAACTTTAAAAATCGCTGCTAGTCATGCGTATCGGAGTGAATTAAAGGACTTGCTCCATCAGCGCTGGCTGCATCCTTTTGCTAATCACGCTGCTCCCGCGAAAAAGGCCAGCATTTATGATAAAAAGACTGCCATGGCTAGTCTAAAGAAACAAACTGACCAAATTGATCAAACCATCGAGCAGCTCAATCAAAGTCGAACTGCCCCACAAAATGCACAAATTACGGTCACGGACGGAACTGCTAGTTTGAAAAAGGCTGTCGCTGGCAACCAAATCGATACCGCCGCTACCACGGCCAAACTAGCCCAACAACTGGATCCAAATACAACGCCCCAGCAAAAAATCAGCGTTGTCTTGAAAAAGCCAGCTTGGACCGGCAAGTCTGCCTACGCTGACTTACAAAAAAAGCTCGACCAAAAATTTAAGTACACTGTCATGGGAAAAACTGAAACGACCCCCGTCAAGGACGTCTTAAAAAGCGGTCAGGTCACTGCAGCCGGCAACAAGTTCGATTTGACTCCGAGCTTAAACTATATTCATCAAATTAATGAAAAATATGCCTTAGCCGGTGCGTCGACCGCTAACTTCACCACTGTGCAGGGGCAAAAAGTTTCTTTTGAGAATACCCAAGGTACACTTGGCTGGCAGCTCCAGGAATATAATGAAGGTCAGCATTTACAAAAGGAATTGCTAGCTGACAAACTTGAAATAACCGCCAAAAACATTAACAATACGGATCAAAAATTCGATAAAACTAACCTAGATGCGGTCAAGAAGGTCAATCATATTGAAATCGACTTGACCAACGAGCAACTTTATTTAGTTGAAAATAACAAAATTGTCCAACAAACGCCGGTCAATACTGGCTCACCTAAGGTCAATATTGCGACACCAACTGGTTACTACTACATTAAGTGGCGCAAGGCTCCGATGACCATGCGCGGAACATCAAATGACGGCAGTAAATACAGTTCTTACGTACCCCAAGCGATGGACCTGACGGATGACGGAATTTTCATCCACTCGGCTCCTTGGGTTCCTAAAACTACTTTTGGTAATCCTAAAGTTCGCTATCAACAGGGTTCTAATGGTTGCATCAACGTGGCACCCGCTGCGATGGAGAAACTTTTCGCTCGTAGTCCACAGGGAATGCCCGTGATCGTCTATGGCGATGGCCTGGCATCATAAGATTACAGAGCGGAGCAAAGCGTTTAGTTCCCAAGCATATCGGATTCCACCTTTAATGCGCATTCGGCATTGAAGGTGGACTTGGATAAGCGGAAGGAACTGCTTTGAGTAGCTCGACTAAGATTACAGGGCGGAGTGAGGCGTTTAAGAGGCGAACATTATCGTAACCTGACCTTTAATGCGTTCTTGGCATTGAAGGTCGGGAGGGGGATAAGCAGGATCTCTTGCCTCACGCAGTTCGACTAAGCAAAAAAAGCCTCATTAGTGAGAAACAACTCCACTAATGAGGCTTTTTAAGTGTCAATGTTTCACGTGAAACATTGACACAGAGAAATGGATAAAACCAATACCTTGGAACTCAAAAAATAAAGAAACGCAGCTAAAAATTTTAGCCGCGTTTCTTTATTTTTAAACCGGAACCAAGCCTATTTTTAATTTTAATCCTTTAGCATACCTGTTCAAGGTCTTTAATGTTGGTACAGATTCCAACATTTCAAGCTTAGCGACTTGCGATTGTTTCATGCCAATTCGCTCGGCTAGTTCTTGTTGTGACACATTCTTCCTAACACGTTCAGCATACAATTCAGCCATCATATCAATCATGAATTTTTCATCTGTTGGAATGGAAGAAAAGCTTGTTTCTAAATCTGCTAATCGCATGATTCTTTCTCCTTCCCTTCTAACCAGTTTTCTAATAGCGTAATCGCGTGTTCAATTTGTCTTTTGTCAGTTTTATTTTATCACTTTAATTACTTTAGTCATGCGTTATATTTGATTCCAATCCTGCATCCAAGCCCAGCAATTGTTCTAATTCTTCAAAGCTAGTTGCTTCAGGTAGTTCTTTTTCACCTGACAAATCTGCTATTATTTCCCGAAAGGAATCCTTTAAATCTCGGTTAGGAAAAGAATCAGACAAGCCTTCATTAGCAACCATAGTTAAAACCAAGCGCACAAAACCTGCTATTGTTAGTCCATGAATCGCTAAAACATCTTTGGCTCTTTCCTTAGTATCACTGTCAATCCTAACTTCAATTTTTGCCACAACTATCACCTCGCAACTGTTGTCTACCCATCGACGTGTAAAATTAAAGATATTATTTATCAATTGTGATATCATCTGACAAAACAATAATTTTCCTTAGGCTTCAGCCTTTAGTTTCATAATATCTCGGGCAATCATCAGCTCTTCGTTGGTTGCTAAGCGCAAAACAGCGACCTGTGATTCTGGCGTTGAAATAACCCCATCGAAGTTCTCATCGTTTTTAGCAGCGTCATATTTAATTCCTAAATATGCCAAACGATCCATGATCAACTGGCGCACTGGGCTAGAGTTTTCACCAATTCCTGCAGTAAAGACGATGCCGTCAACGCCGCCCATTTCGGCAATGTATTCACCGATATATTTGACCACATTTTTAACAAAAATATCAACGGCTAAACTGGCCCGTTTGTCGCCGGATTCCTTAGCTTCCAACAGATCTCGCATATCAGACGAAATGCCCGATACCCCTAACAGACCAGACTTATGATTCAAAATATCCAGCATTTCATCCATCGAGTTGATGTTTAGCTTCTCCATAATATAACCCAATAATGACGGATCAACATCCCCTGAGCGAGTGGCCATCGTTAACCCAGTCAACGGTGTAAAGCCCATCGAAATATCAAAGGATTTGCCGCCCTTCACGGCACAGATCGACGACCCGGCACCCAGATGACACGTGATCAATTTCAAGTCAGTGACTGGCTTTCCTAGTTTGTCAGCAGCTAATTGTGAAACATACTGGTGACTAATTCCGTGCGCACCATAACGACGAACACTGTAGTCTTGATACCATTCGTATGGTGTGCTGTACATGTAGTTTACTGCCGGCATTGTTTGGTGGAAGGCTGTGTCAAACGAAGCAACTGCAAAGGCATCTGGTAAAATTTTCTTGAAGGCTTTGATTCCCATTAAATTAGCTGGATTATGCAGTGGTGCCATATCAGCGATCTCATCAATGTGCTTGATAACTTCATCATCAACAACGACTGAACCCTTAAAGTACTCGCCACCAGCCACCACGCGATGACCAACTCCTGTGATTTCCGTCAACTCTTGCACGATTCCCAAGTCTTTTAACAAGAAAGTCAACCGGTCAACAGCAACCTGATGATCTGGAATTTCTTCTGCTTGTTCATACTTTTTGCCGTCACCGTACTTAATTTTAATTTTCGAACCAGCGATCCCGATCCGGTCAACCAAACCATCGGCCAATTCTTTTTCCTCCGGCATCACTAACAATTTAAACTTCAAGCTTGAACTGCCTGAATTAATGATCAATAATTTTTCCATCTTTGTTTGTCTCCTCCTCTAAAATATTCAATTACTTTTCTAACATACATTTTAAAGAGAACGTTTTCAAATTGTATACAACTTATTACACATAACTCAACTGGCATTTTAAACACTTTGAAAGAAACGACGTCTCCCCCTCTGGCCGAACTAAACACATCTTTGCCAGAATTATGTAAGCAAATCTGCTATGATATCAGTAACAAATTCACTAAAAAGGATTCAACGTGCTTCGTGTGCCGAATATACGAAATTTTCACAAAAGAAAAAAGCTGGCTAAGCAAGCAAAGATTACTCAATCTACATTACTGTCATTGAACATAGTACGATTTGTTAGTACTTTTATTAGTACAACTATCCTATATTAAGGAGAAAACATGGAAATTAACATTAAAACCTGTACAGCCTTCACCAAACAACATTATAACCTGTTACTTTCAGCGGACCCTAATCAAGAACTAGTAGATAACTACTTACCACGTGCTCTTTGTTTTGAAGCAATCTATCACGATCACTTAGTAGGAATCTTGGTGCTTTTGCCAACTCATCCTGAAACTCTAGAAATTGTTAACATTGCTGTTATTTCACCCCAAAGAAATCAAGGAATTGGTCGACAACTCTTGGCCTTTGCCGAAAAATATGCAGGCACTCACAATTACAAATGTCTTGAAATTGGAACTGGAACAACCAGTTTTGGCCAGCTCTATCTTTATCAAAAGTGTGGCTTTCGAGTATTTAGTGTAGACCAGGATTTCTTCACCCTGCATTATGCTGATGAAATTGTAGAGAATCACCTAGTCTTAAAGGACATGCTTCGATTGAGGAAAGTTCTTGCTTAACAACTAAGACTTGAATTTTCAAATGTACACCAAGGAGATAACTTGCTATGACAGTTACAACCACTCAAAGTAATTTTAGAGCTCACATTAACGACTATTTAGATCGAGTTAACGATGATGATGAAACGGTCTATGTAGCACGGCCGAATAATCGTGTGGTAGCGGTGATTTCACAAGAAAAGCTCGACTGGTTAGAACGCGCATGCCGAGCTAAAGAAGGCTCATTAGAATTCGCGGTGGTTCACGACCAGTTGATCCGTCAGCATATTTTGATGAGCAAGTTGTAGAATCCACAGATGAAGATTAGAGTCAATTTGACCAATGAACGAACTCTATGATGTCCCACAGAAAAATAGCGACAAAATGGTGTTTTACAGCTGCCATTTTGTCGCTATTACTTTTAACCACGATTTTTCCCTAATTTTCGGCCAAAAAAATAGTGTTAACGATTTTACTCATTAACACTAGCGGCTCACTCCGCTCTGTTTTACTTTTTACGGTTCTTCAAAGCCTTTTTCTTAGCTTTCTTCAAATTACGTTCACGATCTTTGATGCTTTGTTCTTTTTCAGCTCGTTCACGGTTGATCTTATATGGGTTGTTGATCAACAATGTCTGACCCACTGAAAAGGCGTTGGTGATCACCCAGTACAGTGACAAAGCAGACGGCACACTCAACGCTGTCACAAAAATCATCAATGGCATCCCATATGTCATGATTGCCATCATACCCTTTTGCCCAGTATCTGGTTGAGACATGGTCGTTAACTTCGAAGTTGCAAACGTAAATAAGGCGGCTAAAATCGGTAAGATAAAGTATGGATCTTTATCCCCTAACTGCATCCATAAAAATGACCCAGTTTTCAATTCTTGTGCTCTAAAAATAGCTTGATACAAAGCAATTAAGACTGGCATCTGAACAAGCAACGGTAAACAGCCCGCAACTGGATTAACTCCAGCTTCCGCGTATAATTTCCGTTGTTCTTCTTGCATTGCACGCATCGAATCCTGATCACGATCTGGATATTTTGCCTGTAACGCCTTAAGTTGCGGTTGCAGGTCCATTGTCTTCCGTGACGATTTCATCTGATAGAACATCAGAGGTAAGATAATGATCCGGACGATAATCGTGAAGACCACGATCCCCCAACCATAACTATTGCCAAAGAAGTGACTTAAAGCCTTAATGGCCCGTACGAAATTCCAAATGATGTAATGATCCCAAATTCCTGTACTGCTAGAAGTAACGGGATCGGTACTACATGCACTAAGCACGAGTACTAAAGACAAAGCTCCGAATAAAGCAAGAGCCTTTTTACCCTTTTTCAACGTGTTTTACCTCTCTTAATTGAAATTCTCGCCTATTTATTAATGATGTTTGCTAAAGAAAGAACATGGATCAAATGTTGTTTGATCTCAGCAGTCGACATTCCAGCAGCATTAGGCCGTGCGATCACTAGAAAGTCACAATCTTGCTTTAGCTGCGGCTTGAGTTCTGTCAAACTCTGCCGAATTCGGC
The DNA here is from genome assembly GCF_022836475.1 of Ligilactobacillus pabuli. Lineage (GTDB taxonomy): Bacteria > Bacillota > Bacilli > Lactobacillales > Lactobacillaceae > Ligilactobacillus > Ligilactobacillus pabuli. Next base: position 9,466 of record NZ_BQXH01000021.1, read on the forward strand.
GTTTGACCCAGTTTCTGGCCACAGAATTACCAATTCGTTTCCCAACCGAAAGTCCGACGCGAAAATGCGGCTGATTGGGTTTTTCTAACATATAAACCACGAACTGGCGATTAGCACAAGATTTGCCTTGAGTAAAAACTTTTTGAAATTCCGCTTCTTTCTTGACGCGGTAAGATTTACGCATAATACATCTCCAAAATAATAGAGTTCTGCCAGTTCAAAAAACCAGCCCCACTCGCTTAATCCCAAGAAAGACTTAACTTTCTTGTTGCTAACATTTCTAAAAAACCTCGATTATAAAATAAAAAGACCACTGACGGTCTCAGTGATCTATGCAGACAATGATTTTCTGCCTTTACGGCGTCTACGTGCTAACACATTACGACCGTTACTTGTACTCATGCGTTTACGGAAACCATGGACGCGTTGACGATGGCGTTTTTTTGGTTGATAAGTTCTCTTCATTGGTTATGACACCTCCTTAGTTTGAACTTCTGGATTCATCGCTATCAAGCTTGATAGCTACTTCGAGTTCAGACTTACTTGTTAATGTTACCATATCTCACTTTAATTGCAATAATTTTTTCAAATTTAGCGCGATTTTAGGCGATTTTTTTGCTAAAAACTGCTTGAATCCCAAAATTAATGGAAAGTTTCTGTTGATTTTCAGTTTCTTTTTTCATGCCCATTTGAGCCTTTTTTGTACTTGCATAAATATGCTTTAAAACGAATAGCCGTCAAAATCAGAGCGTCTGAGCAGCTAATTTTACTGACAAAACTTATCCACAATTGTGAGTTAAAAACCCTTTTTTTGTCCCCTGCTCCTGTGATTTCTCGTGGAAGAGTTCACAAGCTTGTAACCAGCTTTTTGCACAATTCACAGGCTGTCATTAAATGGGTGTGTGCTTGTGAATTAGATTGTGGATAACTCATAGAAAACTATAGTTGTCAAGGGAGATAACCGCCTAATTTTCTGTGGATAACTTAAAAACACTAGTTTACATCCACAAGTTACGCACAGCCTGTGGATAACAATATGAACAGCCTGTTTTTATTTTTACTTTAGTTATGCACATTGTGGAAAACTGTTTTATTACATGCTACAATGGAGACCGTGTAAATCAAACAAAGGAGGAATGTCCAGTGCCAGATCTTGAAACTTTATGGCAATTTATTTGCGAAAAGTTCAATGAATCTTTCTCCACAATCACTTACAAAACATGGATCGAAACTGCTAAACCAATTCAATTTGCAGATCAGACCCTGGTAGTCGAAGTTCCATCTAAACTTCACCGTGATTACTGGACTCAAAGTGTCACCCCGCAAATTGTAGAGATGTTGCAGGAACCTTTAGGTTATAAAATAACGATCCTGCCGAAAACTCCCGATGAGCCGAACCCATTAGAGGCTTATGATCCGGTGGAAAAAACGGCTAGTCGTGAGCTTGTGACCGATTCTTCGCAAAAATCTGCTACAAAAACATTTGTCAAAAATTCCCAGCTCAATGAGCGCTATACCTTCGAAACATTTGTCGTCGGTAAGGGAAATCAGCTTGCCCATGCGGCAGCCTTAGCCGTGGCCGAAGAACCAGGCGTTTTTTACAACCCCTTATTCTTCTACGGTGGTGTTGGTCTCGGAAAAACTCATTTGATGCATGCTATTGGCCACCAAATGCTAGAAAATCGTCCCAACGCCAAAGTTAAATATGTCACTAGTGAATCTTTTGCAAATGATTTTATTAATTCGATCCAAACTAAACGCCAAGAAGAATTTCGACAAGAGTATCGCAGCGTTGATCTCTTATTAGTCGATGACATTCAGTTCTTTGCCGATAAAGTTGGGACCCAGGAAGAATTCTTCCATACTTTTAATGCCTTATATGATGATAAAAAACAAATTGTTCTTTCATCAGATCGTTTGCCAAATGAAATTCCTAAGTTGCAGCAACGTTTAGTTTCCCGGTTTAAATGGGGGTTATCAGTCGATATTACTCCGCCTGATTTCGAAACCCGGATCGCAATTTTGCGGAACAAAGCCGAAGCCGAACACTTAGAGATCCCCAATGAAACTTTTAGTTACATTGCTGGTCAGTTCGATTCTAATATTCGTGAACTAGAAGGCGCTTTGATGCGCGTCCAAGCTTATTCAGCCATGGGCCACACCAAGATCACCACTAGTCTGGCCGCTGAAGCACTCAAAAGTTTAAACGGTAAAGAACATAACAACAAAATGACGATTCCGATCATTCAAACCAAAGTGGCTAACTACTATAATGTAACTGTCACAGAAATTAAAGGACGCAAGCGAGTGAAAGCAATTGTTACTCCACGCCAAGTTGCTATGTATCTTTCCCGCAAACTAACTGATGCTTCTTTGCCGCGGATCGGTCAAGAATTTGGTGGGAAAGACCATACAACAGTTTTGCATGCTTATGAAAAAATCACCAAACGGCTGGAAAATGATGCCGAATTGGAACATGACATTGAAACTTTAAAGGCTGAACTACAAATTTAGTGAATTAAAAAACCAAAAACAGCTTTTTTTGCGTATCTATTAAATAGAGCGGTTCAGGTTTAGAACTATCCACTTGTGGACAACTGTGAACAACTTGTGGTTTTTATCCACACCTTATTCACAGGCTCTTTTGTTGTCTGCTTGCCTTGTTCTCACTTATTCACATAATTAACAGGCCCTACTACTACGACTATTTTTATTATTAATTAATAATATAAAAAACAGGAGGATATCACGTTATGAAATTTAGTATCCGCAGAAGTGCATTCATTGCAGCACTGAACGATGCACAACGAGCAATCTCATCTAAAACAGCAATTGACATTTTAACCGGGATCAAAATCGAGGTCTCTGCCAGCAAGTTGACCCTAACTGGGAGTGATGCAGACATTTCCATTGAAACAGTCATTTCACAAGAAGATGAAAAAGCAGCTTTAGAAATTGAAGAACCCGGCAGTGTTGTTTTACCAGCCCGTTTCTTTAATGAAATTGTTAAAAAGTTACCAGAAGATACCATGACAATTGCAATCGATGCTAGATTCCAAGCAACCATTACTTCAGGTCAAGCTGAATTTACGATCAATGGGATCGACGCTGAAACTTACCCACATTTGCCAGAAATTGAGGCTGAAAACAAGTTAGTGATCGCAGCTGATATTTTAAAACGGATCATTAACCAAACAGTGATCGCTGTTTCAACCCAGGAAAGTCGGCCGATTTTAACTGGGATCCATTTGGCATATAGTAACGGAGAATTACTAGCCGTAGCGACTGACTCCCATCGACTTAGTCAACGCAGAATTACCTTAAACGATGCCAGTTCACAGGACTACGATATTATCGTGCCCGGAAAATCATTAAATGAACTCGCTAAGATGTTGGGTGATTCAGCCGAAAATGTCGAAATTCGGATCGCAGAAAACCAAATTCTCTTTACTTTCGCTAATACATCGTTTTACTCACGTTTGTTAGAAGGTAATTACCCAGATACAGACCGTTTGATCCCACAAAACTCTGAAACAACGATTGAATTTAATGCGGTTGAACTCTTGCACTCGATTGAACGAGCTTCATTGTTATCACATGCTGGCCGCAGCAACGTGGTTAAACTCACTTTAAAGACCAGTGAACAACAAGCGATCATTTCAGGAACATCACCTGAAATTGGGAACGTTGAAGAAGATTTATCGTTCAAACAACTCGAAGGTAATGACCTGGAAATTTCCTTTAATCCGGATTATATGAAAGATGCTTTGGCATCCTTTGGTCAAACTGATGTCAAAATGTCATTGACCTTACCATTACGACCATTTATCTTGGTACCAACTGAAGATGGAACTAATTTCGTTCAGTTGATCACACCAGTCAGAACCTTTTAAAAATTCAGCATTAAAAATTACTGTAGAAAATGGACTCTAATTCGTTAGGGTCCATTTTTACGCTTAAAAAACTTAATTTGAGCTTTTAGCATAATGTTAGGGATTTTATCCAAAGCTAGGTAAAATTGCTTAGAATGCATATCTGAGCCAAATACAATTGTTTTACGCTTGAAAAAAAGGTATAATTAGAAGGTAACTAATTGAAAGTGAGGGTTGTTTTTTGAAAAAAGAAATATTTTTAAAAACACCATACATAACTCTCGGACAACTGCTGAAAATTGCTGATTTCATCTCATCTGGTGGTCAGGCAAAAATGTTTTTAGCGGAACACGATGTTTATGTGAATGGAGAACTTGATTCAAGGCGCGGCAAAAAGCTTTATCCGAAAGACGTTGTTCAAATTTCTGATGATATGGTTCAAATTAAAGCTGGCAAATAACAATGTTTTTACAGAAACTACACCTTAAGAATTTTCGCAATTACGCAGAGACCACACTAGAATTTTCCCCAGAGATCAACGTCTTACTTGGACAAAATGCTCAGGGAAAAACTAATCTGTTGGAATCGATCTACGTTTTAGCGACAGCTCGGAGTCACCGAACCGCCAATGACCGGGAACTGATTCGGTTCAATCAAAGCGATGCAGTGATCCAAGGGCTGGTCCACCGTCGGGCAGATGATGTACCACTCGAGTTAAACTTAGGTAAACGCGGCAAAAAAGCTCGGGTCAATCACCTGGAACAGGCAAAACTTTCCCAGTATATTGGCCAGCTTAATGTCATTTTATTTGCACCAGAAGATCTGTCCTTAGTTAAAGGCAGTCCTAATGGTCGGCGCCGCTTTATTGATATGGAATTTGGGCAGATCGCACCACGGTATTTGCATAATTTAACGGCTTACCGTGATGTTTTAAAACAGCGCAACCGCTATTTAAAACTGTTGAGTGCCAGAAAAGCGTCTGACCGCGTTTATCTCGATGTTTTATCCGAACAGCTGGCGGGTTTTGGCGGCAGTATTATTGCACAACGGCAGGATTTTTTAGGTGAACTGGAAAAATATGCCCAAGAATTACACTTGTCTATCACACAAGGGCAAGAAACTTTGTCGTTTGAGTATGAGTCAAAGCTAAAAAACATTAGCGGGCGTTCTGAAACAGAATTGCAGCAGCTAATGTATCAACAACTGACTGAACAGGCTGAAAAAGAAATTTTTCAGGGAACGACTTTAGTTGGCCCGCATCGTGACGATCTGAAGTTTTTGATTAATGGAAAAAACGTCCAAATTTATGGCTCACAAGGTCAACAACGGACAACGGCCTTATCAGTGAAGTTAGCTGAGATCGACGTCATGAAAGCACAAACGGGCGAGTATCCGCTTCTCTTGCTGGATGATGTCTTATCTGAATTAGACGGTCAGCGGCAAACACACCTGTTGCAGACCATCCAAAATAAGGTCCAGACTTTTTTAACGGCACCAGCGATGAATGATGTCGCGCAAAACCTGATCAAAGAGCCTAAAATTTTCATGATCGAAAACGGCAATATTAAAGAAACCACTGCTGGCGGAAAGACTGTGCTAGAAACAGTCACTTTTTATCCACCAGTGTCGTAGTTAGTTTAAGAACAAAAGTTAATTAAGATAGTGCAGTTAGGGCGTTAAGCATGACTGACACTTTTTTGTTAATTGGATCAATTAAGTCAAGGAGGAAATCAATTGACTGAAGAAGAAAAAGAAGCTGTAGAAGCCAAAGAAAAACGAGCTAATGAATATGATGCCAGTCAGATCCAAGTGCTTGAAGGCTTAGAAGCAGTTCGGAAACGCCCCGGAATGTATATCGGCTCCACTAGCTCCCAAGGACTCCACCATTTGGTGTGGGAAATCATTGATAATGGGATCGATGAAGCCCTAGCTGGTTTTTGTAATGAGATCAATGTGGTAGTTGAAAAAGATAATAGTATTACTGTGACTGATAATGGTCGTGGGATCCCAATCGATATCCAGAAGAAGACTGGTCGTCCAGCGGTTGAAACGGTTTATACGATTTTGCATGCCGGCGGTAAATTCGGCGGTGGCGGATACAAGGTTTCTGGTGGATTGCACGGTGTTGGTGCCTCAGTTGTGAACGCCTTGTCATCTGAACTAGAAGTCCAAGTTACCCGTGCCGGTGATCCTGAGATCCACGCGATGGATTTTGCCCTAGGTAAGGTCCGGACACCGTTACACGTGATTGGTGAAACTAGTGAACATACTCATGGGACTAAAGTTCACTTTAAACCGGATACCGACATTTTTACGGAAACTCATGTTTATGACATTAAGGTCTTAACGACCCGGATCAGAGAACTGGCTTTCTTGAACAAAGGTTTGAAACTCACGATTGCAGACCAACGTCCAGAAAAACCAACTTTTGAAGAATTCCACTACGCTGGCGGGATCAAACATTACGTTGAATTCTTAAACAAGGGCAAAGATGTGATTTTCCCTGAACCAGTTTACGTTGAAGGCGAAATGAACGGGATCACAGTTGAAGTTTCACTGCAGTATACCGATGATTTCCATTCCAACCTGTTGACCTTTACTAACAATATCCACACTTATGAAGGTGGAACGCATGAGGCCGGCTTTAAGACAGCCTTGACTCGGGTCGTCAACGACTATGCGAGAAAACAGGGAATCTTAAAAGATAATGATGATAATTTGTCGGGTGAAGACGTCCGTGAAGGACTAACAGCCGTAGTTTCTGTCAAACATCCAGATCCACAGTTTGAAGGACAGACTAAGACTAAATTAGGTAACTCAGATGCAAGAACAGCCACTGATAAGCTGTTTAGTGAGACATTTACGCAGTTTATGTTTGAAAATCCTGGTGTAGCGAAGAAAATCGTCGACAAGGGTTCACTGGCTGCTAAAGCACGGGTCGCTGCTAAACGTGCTCGTGAAGTTACTCGGAAAAAGAATGGTTTGGAAATTTCTAACTTACCAGGTAAACTGGCGGATAACACCAGTAAAGATCCAGAAATTTCTGAATTGTTTATCGTCGAAGGGGATTCCGCGGGTGGTTCAGCTAAGCAGGGTCGTTCTCGCTTAACTCAAGCAATTTTGCCAATTCGTGGGAAAATCTTGAACGTTGAAAAAGCTACCTTAGACCGGATCTTGGCGAACGAAGAAATTCGCTCACTCTTTACGGCGCTAGGGACTGGTTTCGGCGAAGAATTCGATGTTTCTAAGGCTAAATACCATAAACTGATCATCATGACCGATGCCGATGTCGATGGTGCCCATATTCGGACCCTCTTATTGACCTTGTTCTATCGCTTCATGAAGCCAATGATCGATGCAGGTTACGTTTATATTGCGCAGCCGCCATTGTATCAGGTCCGGCAGGGAAAGATGATCCAATATATCGACTCGGATGAAGAATTACAAGAAGTCTTATCACAATTGCCACCGTCACCAAAACCTGCAATTCAGCGTTACAAAGGGCTAGGTGAAATGGATGCAGAACAATTGTGGGATACGACAATGAATCCAGATAATCGTCGGATGATGCGGGTCGCACTTTCTGACGCAGAAGAGGCCAATGAAGTCTTTGAAATGTTGATGGGTGACCATGTTGCGCCACGTCGGCAATTTATTGAAGATAATGCCACTTACGTTGAAAATTTGGATGCCTAATTATTTCCCGGGAAATAATTAGTAGTGGAAGTTATTTTAGGAGGTCAGAAAGTTGGTAGATATACCAGATCGAATTAAAAATGTCGATTTATCTAAGGTGATGCGGACATCTTTCCTTGATTATGCGATGAGTGTGATCGTGGCGCGTGCTTTACCAGACGTCCGCGATGGGTTAAAGCCAGTTCACCGCCGGATCTTATACGGAATGAATGAACTGGGTGTTACACCTGAAAAGCCTTATAAAAAATCGGCCAGAATCGTCGGTGAAGTTATGGGGAAATTCCATCCGCACGGTGATTCAGCAATTTATGAATCAATGGTTCGGATGGCTCAGGACTTTAGTTACCGCTACATGTTAGTTGATGGACACGGAAACTTCGGCTCAGTCGATGGCGATGGCGCAGCTGCCATGCGTTATACTGAAGCCCGGATGTCTAAGATCACGCTAGAAATGCTCCGTGACATCAACAAGGATACAATCGATTTTGCACCGAACTATGATGGAACTGAAAGAGAACCAAAAGTGCTGCCAGCTCGTTTCCCAAACCTCTTAGTCAACGGGGCGACAGGGATCGCGGTCGGGATGACCACCAATATTCCGCCGCATAACTTGGCAGAAGTTATTTCAGGACTCCATATTTTAATGGATAACCCAGATGCAACTGTGGCTGACTTGATGGAAGCCATCCCAGGACCAGATTTTCCAACTGGCGGGATCGTAATGGGCAAGTCCGGCATTCGGAAAGCCTATGAAACCGGACATGGTCACATTGTGTTGCGGGCTAAAGTCGATATTACCGAGCAAAAGAACGGTAAAGAACAAATTATTGTTAACGAGTTGCCATATATGGTCAACAAAGCTCGTTTGATTGAACGGATCGCAGAATTAGCACGTGAACGTAAGATCGAAGGAATTACAGACATTAAAGATGAATCTGACCGTGAAGGAATGCGGATCACAATTGATATTCGTCGTGACATGAGTGCCTCAGTAGTTTTGAATAATCTGTACAAGTTAACGTTAATGCAGACGTCATTTGGCTTTAACATGCTGGCAATCGTTGGTGGTACGCCAAAATTACTCAGCTTAAAGCAGATCTTGCAGTACTACTTGAAACACCAAGAAGAAGTTATTCGTCGTCGGACTCAATTTGACTTGAAGAAAGCCAAGGCCCGGGCTCATATCTTGGAAGGTTTGCGGATTGCTTTGGATCATATCCAAGCAATTATTGATATTATCCGCAGCTCTCAAAGCGGGGACGTCGCTAAAGACCGGTTGATGAAAGAATACAACTTAAGTGATAAACAAGCCCAAGCAATTTTGGACATGCGCTTGGTTCGTTTGACCGGTTTGGAACGCGATAAGGTCGAAAACGATTATAACAAGACTATGGCTGCCATTGCTGATTACGAAGATATCTTGGCACATACTGAACGGATCAACCAGATCATTTACGAAGAATTATTACAAATTCAAGAAAAATTTGGTGATGATCGTCGGACAGAACTCCTCGTGGGTGACGTGACAAGTATCGAAGACGAAGACTTGATCGAAGAAGAGTCTGTTGTGATCACTTTGACTCATAACGGCTACATCAAGCGGATGCCAACCAGTGAATTTAAGGCACAAAACCGTGGTGGTCGTGGAGTCCAAGGAATGGGTGTTCATGAAGGCGACTTTATTGAACAGCTATTATCAACTTCGACTCATGATGAACTATTATTCTTTACCAATACTGGGAAAGTTTATAGTTCTAAAGGTTACCAGATCCCTGAATACGGTCGTTCCGCTAAGGGAATCCCAGTCATCAATATGTTAAATATTGATCCGGAAGAAAAGGTTGCGACAATGATTGCTGTTCCGCGTGAAGATAAAGAAAATATTGATGTAGATCATGTCTTCTTGTTCTTTACGACGAAAAATGGGGTCGTTAAACGGACGGCTGTTTCAGAATTCTTGAACATCCGTAAGAATGGTTTGAAGGCCATTACTCTACGTGAAGGTGATGAACTGATCGGTGTTTCGCAAACTGATGGTCAAACTAACATGATCATTGGGACTCACCAAGGATATGCAGTTTCATTTGCTGAAGAAAAAGTACGGTCGATGGGTCGTTCTGCTGCCGGTGTTCGTGGAGTTCGCTTGAACGAAAACGATTATGTTATCGGAGCCGATGTTTTACGTCCAGACAGTAAAGTCTTTGTCATTTCCGAAAAAGGTTATGGTAAACAGACACCAGCTAGTGAATACGCGATTCGCGGCCGGGGCGTCAAAGGTGTGAAGACCGTTAATATCACCGCCAAAAATGGTCCGTTAGTTGGCTTAACGACCGTAAATGGTGATGAAGATATTATGGTGATCACCAATAAGGGTGTCTTGATCAGATTTGATATTGCGAACGTTTCTACAACTGGTCGTGCAACCTTAGGGGTCCACTTGATCAACTTGGAAGAAGATTCCTTTGTTTCAACTATGGCCAAAGTTGCTCCTGATGAAGATGAGACCGAAGACGCAGACTCTGAAACTGAAGAAACAGCTCCAGTTGTAACAGAGCAAGCAACTGCAGAAGCAGATTCCGCAGCTGAAGAACCTGCCGCAACTGAAAGTGAAACAGAAGATCCAAATAATTTAAATTAATTTTGCAAAAAAAAACACAAATCGCGATTTTTTACGTATCTACTCTATGTAGAGCAAATTAAGATTATGGTGTTTTAACAAGAGAGATGGATTTAACTAAAGGGTTTTAGGGTTATTCAGCGGTGCTGTGCGTTTTTTGCCAGCAGTTATTGCAATAGGGCAATAATCGTGATATAATTCTAAATCGTGAGTATCTAAGCATTATTAGATTACTCTCCTTGTCCTCTATTCAGGATAGGGGGCCAAAAGTCCATAAGGAGGTGTAAACAGTCATGACAAATTATGAAATTACCTACATTATCAGCCCAGCAATCGACGAAGCTGCCAAGAGTGCCTTGGTAGAACGTTTTGATAGCGTCTTAACAGATAACGGTGCTGAAATCGTAGATTCAAAAGACTGGTCTAAGCGTCGTTTTGCTTACGAAATTGGTGGTTTTACAGAAGGTATCTACCATATTGTAAACGCCAAAGCAGACAACGCCGAAGCAATCAACGAATTTGACCGTCTTGCAAAGTTCAATGACGGAATCTTGCGTCATATGATCGTTAAACGAGAAGCTTAATTTTTTTGAAATCAGAAGGGGGAACGAATTTTGATCAATAGAGCCGTATTAGTCGGACGACTGACCCGTGATCCTGATTTGCGCTACACATCTTCCGGAGCTGCCGTTGCTTCATTTACAGTTGCTGTTGATCGGCCATTTACTAACCGTTCAGGTGAACGAGAAGCCGATTTTATCAATTGTACAATGTGGCGGAAAGCAGCCGAGAACTTTGCTAATTTTACGCATAAGGGTTCGATGGTTGGAATTGATGGACGAATTCAAACTCGTTCATATGAAAATCAACAAGGAAATCGCGTGTACGTAACAGAAGTTGTTGCTGACAATTTTTCACTGCTTGAGTCTAAAGCTCAATCAGAGCAATATCGTCAACAACATCCTAGTTCTCAGGGTAATTCTGCTCCTTCTTCGCAATATTCATCACAACAGAGTAATAGTAATCCGTATGGCAATCCTGCTAACAACAATCAGGGTGGCTATCAAAGCCAAAACAAGCCTGATAGCTCAAATGATCCGTTTGCAGACAATGGCCAACAGATCGATATCTCTGATGATGATTTGCCATTCTAGTAATTAGAGGAGGGAAAAACATGGCACAACAACGTAGAGGCGGCCGTCGTCGTCGTAAAGTTGACTTTATCGCAGCAAACCATATCGAATATATCGATTATAAAGATACTGACTTGTTGAGAAGATTTATCTCAGAACGCGGTAAGATCTTGCCACGTCGTGTTTCAGGTACAAGCGCTAAAAACCAACGTAAGTTGACAATCGCTATCAAGCGTGCGCGCATCATGGGCTTATTGCCTTTCGTATCAGAAGATTAATCACGTTAAAGTGAAAGAAAAAGGCTCCAGGAATGAAAACTTCATTCTTGGAGCCTTTTTTTTGCGCTGATTGATTAATAGCAGGGACATTTGTGTTTGAATCTTAGTTTTCTTACATCAATTTATTGATACTCAACGCCCGTTGCCCTCCGCTCTGTGATTGTAGTCAAGCTGCGTGAAACAGAAAGTTCCGCTTATCCAAGCCCAGCCTTCAATGCCAAAAACGCATTAAAGACTGGGCTCCGATAATGCTCACTTTCTAACCGTTTCACTCCGCTCTGTTTCTTTAGTCATTGACAATTTCAATTTGATAATAATCCCAACGCTTATAGGTGATCACATATTCCGCCACGATTTTTTTTAAAGACAACCAAGTTTTTTTCTCCTGAAAAACTGTTGGCTGCTCCGGCGAAATTTGCAGTACATCAGCGATTTCTTTCGGCGTTGGAAAACAAATTTTATTGATTTCTCTTGAAGGCATGTCGTTGAGGTTCAACGAAAAATCACTCCGAAAACGATGATAGATCGAATTATAGTAGCTTAATTGTTGGGGCTTTAAAATAAACTGCTCAGGGATGTAAGAATGGTGATAAATATAGGGAACGCCATCCGCTGTGCGTAACCGGACGATTTTATAATATTGTCCACTTGTGGATAAGTTTAATTCCTGGAGGATCTGTGGATTATTTTCTTTAGTAATCGAAAGTACCTGAACTTGATCGTCATCAGAAGAAAAAATTTCTTTATCAGTAAAACGAACTAACTTGTTGACTCGTTTGCGGGAAATAAAAGTCCCTTTTCCCTGAAAACGGACCAAGTAACCTTCCTTTACTAGTTCTTTGATTGCACGGATCACAGTGATCGAACTAGCATCATAAATTTCAACTAGTTCTGATTCACTAAAAAATTTATCACCGCTGGAGTATTTACCACTCAGAATTTGTTTTTTTAAATCTTCTTTGATCGTCAGATATTTAGGGGTTTTCAAAGTTCTCATCTCTTTCTTGCCACTTAGTACCTTAAGTTTAACTGATGAATTGGTATAAGTGAAATTTTATCTAAAAGTTACAATTGAATAGAATTAACCAAACTATTTAGTCAGGGAAAATGACGTTATCTATGCTAGATAGATTTATTTAATTTAATAAAATGGAAACGTTTACACTAACTACTTATTATGTTAATATACTAAGTGGAAAAGATAAAGCAGAAAGGATGGATCAAGTGGAAAAATTTAGTGTGGGGCAACACGATTTTTATTTGAACGATCAGAAGTTTCAGATCCTGTCGGGGGCGATCCACTATTTTCGGGTCCATCCCAGCGATTGGCAACACTCGCTGCATAATTTAAAGGCCCTTGGTTTCAACACAGTCGAAACTTATATTCCGTGGAATGTGCATGAACCGCATGAGGGACAGTTTGAATTCAGCGGTGGAGCTGATTTACAGAAGTTTATTGAATTAGCGCAAACAGAAGGCCTCTACGTCATCGTTAGACCATCGCCATACATTTGCGCTGAGTGGGAGTTTGGGGGCTTACCTGCCTGGTTATTGACTAAAGATTGCCGCTTGCGTTCCGCTGATCCAGAATTTTTACGGCTAGTGGCAAATTATTATCAGCAATTATTTCAAATTTTGGTGCCGCTTCAACTGACACACGGCGGTCCGATTTTAATGATGCAGGTGGAAAATGAGTATGGTTCCTATAGTGAAGACCATGAGTATCTAGCTCGTTTACGTGAATTGATGTTGGCTAATGGGGTCGATGTGCCGCTCTTTACTGCAGATGGAGCATGGCACGCGACCTTAGCAGCAGGAAGTATGCTGGAAGAAGGAATCCTGGAAACTGGTAATTTTGGCTCTCATGCCAAAGAAAATTTTGCCAATTTACGTGCTTTCCAGCAAGAACATGACTGCGAGCAGCCGCTCATGAACATGGAGTTTTGGGATGGCTGGTTTGACCGCTGGGGTGAACCACTGCATGTCAGGGACCAAGATGAGATGGTTCAGGCCTTAAAAGAAGTGCTGGAACTTGGCAGTGTCAATCTCTATATGTTCCACGGCGGGACCAACTTCGGCTTTATGAATGGCTGTTCTGCCAGACAAGACCACGATTTGCCGCAAGTGACTTCCTATGACTACGGCGCACCGCTTAATGAGCAAGGGAATCCTACTCCTGGTTACTACAAAATTAAACGAATGCTTAAAGAACTGCGACCTGACGTTTCACAGACTGACCCGTGGATCAAAGACAGCTTTAGCTTGAGTCAGATCCCTTTGCAAGCCAAGGTCAGCTTGTTTGAAGTCTTGGACCAGATTAGTACCAAGACCGTCACGAAGTACCCCCAGTCGATGGAAAAACTGGGACAAAATTATGGTTATCTGTTGTACCGGACAATTACTAAACGTGATGCAGTGGATGAACGTTACCGCATTATCAGTGGACGTGACCGGGCTCAATTCTTCTTAAATCAAGAATTGCAAGCTACCCAGTACCAAGAAGAAATTGGGACAGATATTTTAGTCAAACAACCGCAAGAAACCAACCAGCTCGATCTCTTGCTAGAAAATATGGGGCGGGTCAATTATGGACACAAACTAGTGGCCGAAACGCAACAAAAAGGGATTCGCGGCGGAGTTATGAGTGACTTGCACTATTTGTTGGATTGGGAACAATACTCCTTAGACTTTTCTCGAGTCGCAGAGCTTGATTTTACCCGGCGCTGGGAAAAAGGAGTTCCCGCTTTTTATCAATTTTCTTTTGAACTCGAACAAGTTCAAGATACTAATATTGATCTAAGCGGATTTGGAAAGGGAGTTGTCATTGTTAATGGCTTTAACTTAGGGCGTTTTTGGGAAATTGGACCGCGTCAGTCATTATATTTGCCGCACGGCATCTTACGACACGGACACAATGAGATCATCGTTTTTGAAACCGAAGGACGCGCTAAAGAACAACTAAACTTAGTCAAAGAACCAATTAAATAAGGAGGTTATACAAATGAGTATTATTGGAACTAGAGTAGATGGACGTTTGATCCATGGTCAGGTGGCGAACTTGTGGGTCACTAAATTACAGATCTCACGTATCATGGTGATCGATGACGATGTGGCAGAAAGTCAGATCGAAAAGAGCGGCTTAAAACTCGCAACACCAGCGGGCGTTCGCTTGAGTGTCTTACCTGTCGCTAAAGCCGCTGACCATATCTTAGCGGGCAAATACGACAGTCAACGTTTGTTGATCGTGGTCAAAGAACCGAAATATTTAGTGCAGTTAGTGGAAGCTGGGGTTCAACTGGCTGATGTGAACGTGGGGACTTTGGCACGAGGCAATGCCCAAAAGACAGTGACACATCAAATTTCAGTCACCGCCGAAGATATTGCTGATTTTAAGCAGTTAGATGAAAAGGGCGTCCACTTATTTGCCCAACTTAATCCAAGTGTTAAAGCTGAAGATTTTATGAAACTATTGCAAAGTTAAAAAGGAGGAATTTCTAATGGACATTTCATGGTGGCAGATCTTACTTTTGACCCTCTATGCAGGTTACCAGATCTTAGACGAACTGGAAATCAACTCTAGTGCTGGGTCAGCTGTTTTTGCTGGGTTTATTACTGGTGTGATCATGGGTGACGTCAAGGCCGGTTTGTTAATTGGTGGTAGTATGCAATTAACGATCTTAGGTGTCGGAACTTTTGGCGGCGCTTCCAGAATTGATGCGAACTCCGGAACTGTTTTAGCGACAGCTTTCTCTGTTGCGATCGGAATGAAGCCGGAACAAGCTATTGCTGCAATTGCGGTTCCAGTGGCATCACTAATGATTCAAACGGATATTTTAGCTCGCTTCGCTAACACGTATTTTGCTCATCGAATTGATAAGAATATTGAAGACTTTAATTATTCTGCAATTAATCGTAATTTCTTATTGGGGAACTTGCCGTGGGCACTGTCACGGATGTTGCCAGTCTTCTTAGCCTTAGCTTTCGGTGGCGGTTTAGTTACACGAGTAGTTAATTATTTGAACACAGACCTGAAGTGGCTGGGCGATGGCCTTGCAGTCGCTGGTGCGATCTTGCCAGCAGTTGGTTTTGCTATTTTGCTTCGTTACTTGCCAGTCAAGAAACACTTCCCATACTTGGTCTTAGGTTTTACTTTGACAGCTTTACTGTCGACCATCTTCACCAACGTGCAAACTTTGGGAACTGGTTTACAAGGTGTCGCTAAAGGCTTCACAGGTGCCTTTAACTCACTACCAATGCTTGCGATCGCTTTGATTGGTTTTGGTTTGGCAGCAATCAGTTACAAGAATAGTTTGGCCAACAATAATCGACCAAGCGGACCTAGTCAAGACTCAAGCTCAGCAAATAATGATGAGGGGGAAATCGAAGATGACGAACTCTAATGAAAAGCAAAATTATCAACTAACAGATGCGGATTTTAAACAAATTAACCGTCGGAGTTTGTTC
Organism: Ligilactobacillus pabuli; assembly: GCF_022836475.1. Lineage (GTDB taxonomy): Bacteria > Bacillota > Bacilli > Lactobacillales > Lactobacillaceae > Ligilactobacillus > Ligilactobacillus pabuli. The sequence continues at coordinate 25,526 of NZ_BQXH01000021.1, forward strand.
CTGTTTCAATCAGGTTGGAACTACGAAAGAATGCAAAATACCGGGTATCTCTACCTGATTTTGCCGCAATTGCGTAAAATCTACGGTGATGATACACCTGAATTGAAGCAAGCGATGAAGACGCACGTCCAGTTCTTTAATACGTCAAACTTCTTTAACACGATCATTACCGGGATCGACTTAGCTCTGGAAGAAAAACAAGGAGCCGAATCCTTGGACGCTGTAGCCGGGATCAAAGCAGGTTTGTTAGGACCTTTCGCTGCAATCGGTGATTCATTGTTTGCCGCCTTGGTTCCAACGATTTTTGGGACGATTGCCGCTAACATGGCGATCAACGGTAACCCAACGGGGGTCTTCATCTGGGTCTTAGCTAATATCTTTATTATGGTCTTCCGTTGGAAACAACTGAAGTTTGCCTATAAAGAAGGGGTCAACTTAGTGACCACCATGCAAAACCAGATGAGTGCGTTGACAGATGCCGCCACGATCTTAGGGGTCTTCATGGTTGGAGCCTTAGTTGCTACTATGATCAACGTCCATATCGGCTGGCAGCCAATGCTTGGAAAAGTTCCGTTGGATATCCAGAACACCTTGGATATGTTAATGCCAAAGATCTTGCCAGCTGGGATTGCTGGAGTGATCTACTGGATGTTAGGTAAAAAGAATATGACGTCGACCCGGGCAATTTTCATTGTGTTAATTGTTTCGATTGCCTTGTCAGCCTTGGGTATCATTGCCAAATAAGTGCAGCTCAGGTTTGAACGTTGACGTCAAAAACAGGACAGATGTGGACATACTTCTGTCTTGTTTTGCATTCAAAAATAAAAATGAGGGTGAAAAGTAATGGCAGCACCATTAGTATTGATCAGTCACGGAAACTTATGCGTTGAACTAAAGAAAAGTGTGGAACTTATCATGGGACCACAACCAGACATTCGGACGGTTGCGTTAGAGCCAAAAGCAGGCCCAGCAGAATTTTTAGCTGAGTTTACCCAAGCGACAGAAGACTTGGAGGACTTTGTGGTTTTTGCCGACTTATATGGCGGGACACCGTGCAATGTGGCAGCCAAATTATTATTAGGCGGAGCGACCTTCAAGCTGTACGCCGGAATGAATATGGCGATGGTCATTGATTATTTAAATGCCGCCATGTTGGGACAAGACCCTAATCCAGTTAGCGGCGGAACGAATGGAATTTGTGATGTGAATGCTCAGTTGCAACAGTTGACTGACGACGATTAAGAAGGAGGACACTGAAAATGTATCAACTAGCTCAAGCAGAATTGGAAAAATTAGGTGCAAGTATTACGACCAGAGAAATTAAACAGGAACCACAACTGTGGGAAGAAACACTCCAAATTTATCGGGACCATTTGTCGGCTTTGACGGATTTCTTAACTGCAGTTAAAGCCCAGGCTAATGGCCCAGTCCGGGTCGTCTTCACCGGCGCGGGGACTTCTCAGTATGTCGGGGATACAGTGGTGCCATATTTACGTCGAAATAGTGCCAGCAGTGAATACCGGTTTGAAAGTCTTGGCAGTACAGATATCGTGTCTGCTCCAGAAGAAACTTTACTGTCAGACGAACCAACTTTGCTAGTGTCCTTTGCTCGTAGCGGAAATAGTCCTGAAAGTGTGGCTGCCGTCAAATTAGCTGAACAAAAGGTGAAAAACATCCACCATTTGATGATCACTTGTGCAGCAGATGGTGCCCTGGCAGTTGATGGGAAACAAGCAGAAAATACTTTCGTATTATTGATGCCAGAATTATCCAACGATGGCGGTTTTGCGATGACTGGTAGTTTTTCATGTATGACCTTAGCGGCTTTATTGACGTTTGACCAGACTGATTTAGAGACCAAAGCACAGTATGTCGCTCAGGTCAGCGACTTAGGACGTGAGGTCGTTAAACGGGAAGCAGAAATTCAAACGATCGTTGATCAGGACTTTAGTCGGCTCATTTATCTGGGATCTGGTAGTTTAGCAGGCTTAACCCGTGAGGCACAGTTGAAAGTTCTAGAATTGACCGCTGGTAAAATTGCGACTGTCTTTGACTCCTCGATGGGATTCCGGCATGGACCAAAATCATTCGTCAATGAAAGCACCCTGGTCTTTGATTTTGTAAATAATGACGAATATACCCGCGACTATGACTTAGATGTGATGGAAGAGATCAAAGGTGACCAAATTGCCTTACAGACCGTTACGGTTGGTCAGGCAGGCAAACGAAACTTTAGTGGTGATAAGTTCGAATTTAGCGGCGGACAGTTATTACCAGACGGCTACTTGGCCTTAGCTGACGTGATGTTTGCGCAAACCTTAGCGTTATTGACCTCGGTCAAGATCAAGAATAAACCAGATACTCCTTCACCAACAGGCACAGTTAACCGGGTGGTCAAAGGTGTAACGATCCATCCATTAGCATAAGACGGGGAGGGATAAGCTATGCATTATTATCTGCACGCAGCTAAGTTTATTTTGGCCTCAGGTTTAGCTGAGAATGGTTATTTGGAAGTCAAGGATGGCAAGTTTGGCCGCTACACTCCGGACCGGCCGGCTGAAGGTCAGATCGTCGATTTAGGTCAGCAGATCGTTGCGCCGGGACTGGTGGATACGCACATTCATGGTTATGACGACCATGACGTGATGGACCATGATTTTGCCGGCTTAAATGCGATTTCTCAAGGACTCTTGTCTTGTGGGGTAACTTCATTTTTACCCACTACCTTAACAGCTGGCACTGAAACTTTAACGGAAACCTGTCAGTTGATCAGCAGCCGTTACCAGGATGTGACTGGTGCCCGGATCAAAGGAATTTTCTTTGAAGGACCATTTTTCACGACGGAGCATAAAGGCGCCCAGAATCCGGAATATATGGGCGACCCAGACCTAGAGACCTTTGACCGCTGGCAAACTGCGGCTCAGGGAATGTTAAAGAAGATCGCTGTGGCACCGGAGCGCGCGGGAACCGCCGAGTTTATTGAAAAAGTGAGCCAGTCAGGAGTCAAGGTCGGCTTGGGCCATAGCTCTGCGACCTATGAGCAGGGGCTGGCAGCCGTTTATGAGGGTGCTAGTATCTTTGTGCATACTTTTAACGGGATGAGTGGCTTAAGCCACCATGCGCCCGGATTAGTGGGCGCGGCAATGAGTACCCCGAATACTTTTGCGGAACTGATCTGCGATGGTCACCACGTTGAGCCAGGGGCTGCGAACCTATTGATTGCTGAAAAAGGTAGCGATAAGATTGCCCTGGTGACCGACTGTATGAGTGCTGGCGGAATGCCCGAAGGCGATTACCAGTTGGGAGAATTTCCAGTCATCGTCAAGGACGGTGCGGCTCGTTTGAAAGACGGCGGCAGCTTAGCCGGCAGTGTCCTAAAGCTGATCCAAGCCGTACAAAACTTAGTCCAATGGGGCCAGGTTGGTTTGTATGATGCCTTTAAGATGGCCAGCTACGTTCCAGCCCGCAGTGTGGGAATCGATGATGAATGCGGCTTGATTGCTGCAGGACGAACGGCTGACTACATTGTAGTTGATCCTGAAATCGAACTGCAGGCGACTTATTTAGCCGGTCAGCAAGTTTATCAACGATAAGCTCACAACATTAAAAATAGCGATGAATCAGCTTGAAAAGCAGCGAGTGTCATTAGTTTGATGCCGGTGCTTTTTTGTTACTTTTAGACTGTTTTAGCCGTACATTTTAGCGTATGATAAGGATAAAATACTATTAGCGGATTAAATGATAGTATTAGCTTGAGAGATACGGCAGGTGAAATAAAGATGTTAAAACGAGAAAGATTACAAACAATTCAGGAATTAGTACAAAAGCACGGTATTATTACCGTGAAAGACTTGATCGATCAGTTGGATGTTTCAGATATGACGATTCGCCGTGATTTAGATGAACTAGCAGCTAGCGGTAAACTGGTGCGAGTCCATGGGGGCGCGCAAAGCATCGACAGTAGTGAGAATAATGAGCTGACTCATTTGGAGAAAAAAGAGATCCACTTGATAGAAAAGCAGCAGATCGCAAAAAGAGCGGCAAAACTGATCGAAGAAGGCGATACGATCTATATTGGTCCGGGGACGACCCAGGAACTGATCGAACGCTATTTGCCGACCATGTCTAGTTTGCGTGTTGTCACTAACAGTTTACCGATTTTTCAGAGTTGGAAATCGAAGAAGAATATCGACTTAATTCTAGTTGGCGGTAATTATCGGCATCGTTCAGGGGCGTTTATTGGCGGTTTGGCAAATGACACCTTGGCAGAATTGAAGTTTAATAAAGCTTTTGTAGGTGTGAATGGTATTCATAATGAAAGTATGATGACGGCCAATACCGAAGAAGGAACCTCACAGAGTGTGGCGCTTAACAATGCGAAAGAAAAGATTGTTTTGGCTGACCAGTTTAAAATTAACCGGGACGATTTTTACCAGTTCTATAATTTGTATGACGTCGACCGATTGATCACGAATCCACAGTTACCCGCAGATATTCTGGCGCACTACCAGCAGTTTACTCAGGTAATACTGGCGGGTGAAAAAAATTAATTAGTTGCTGGGACACTAGCGAAGTTGGCTAGTGTTTTTTACTAGTCAATAATGTTTCACGTGAAACATAGAGTGTTTTGCAGGTAAAGAGCAAGGAAGGCAGCGAAAAGGCAGAATTTAAAAAATACTGAGCTTGCGAAACGAAATAAGATCTGTAGCAAGATAACACAAAGCACTAGTCTACTTACGATAGATTAGGGCTTTTTCTTTATAGTCATTTTGATTGTGAAGGTTAGCAATTTACTAATGCTGGTGATGTCTATGGTGCATGATCTAATTACATTTTGTAACGTCAATATAAGGTGTTAGCTTGGTTACTAGCTTGGCACATTTGAAAAAAATTGTAATTAATTTAGGCTGAAATAGTTGACAGGGGCAATCCGAACCATTATAGTTAGTTACACAAGTAATTAACCAACTAATTAACTAATCTAGAAACAGGAGAATGCAATTATGGATAATCAAGCAATTGTTTCAGCAAAAAACATTAAAAAAATATATGGCCGTAAAGGCGAAAAACAATATGAAGCTTTAAAAGGGGTTAGTTTTGACGTGCACGCCGGCGAATTTGTCGGGATCATGGGAGCTTCAGGTTCTGGGAAAACGACGCTCTTGAACATCTTAACGACTTTAGACCAACCGAGTGAAGGAACTGTCGAAATCGATGGACAAAATATCACTGGCTTAAAGGGAAATGATGTCGCTGATTTTCGGGCGAAAAAAATTGGGTTTATCTTCCAGGACTTTAACTTGTTAGAGAACCTAACTAACAGCGAAAACATTGCCTTGCCAATGTCGCTGCAAAATGTTCCAATGGCAAAAGTTCAACCACAGATCAAACGCTTAGCTGAACAGTTATCGATCACTGGAATTTTGGACAAGTATCCTAATGAAATCTCTGGTGGACAAAAACAACGGGTTGCCGCAGCACGGGCTTTGATCAGTCAACCAGCTATTTTGTTCGGTGACGAACCGACTGGTGCTTTGGATTCTTCTAGCACGACCGATTTATTGGAAATGTTAACAACCGTTAACCAGGAGCAAAATGTGCCGATCTTGATGGTAACTCATGATCCATTATCAGCTAGTTACTGCCAGCGAATCTTGTTTATTCAAGATGGTCAGATCGGGCAAGAATTAAAGCGCGGCAACCAAAGCCGACAAGAATTCTACCAACAAATTATCGATGACTTAGGTGCATTTCAGGGTCAGGAGGCTAAGTATAAATGTTAGGGAAGTTAGCTTTTACAGGGATCAAGAGCCGCTTACGTGACTACTTAGTCCTATTTACCGGCTTGATCATCTCAAGCGCGGTCTTCTATATGTTTGAAACATTGGCAACCAACTCTAGCTTTTTGAGCAGCAGTACCAATGGAATGGACTCTGCCTCATTTATCTTTCAGTTTGGTTCAGTCTTATTAACCATTATCTCGTTAGTCTATATTTTTTACGCTAACTCGTTTTTACTCAGTATGCGGCAACATGATTACGGCATCTTTATGATGTTAGGAGCTAAACCCGCTAAGATCGGCCGCCTGATTTTAACAGAAACGTTAGTGATCGGTTTTCTTTCTAGCATGGTCGGGATTATCTTTGGGGGCATTTTAACAGCTTCCTTAGGTAACTACTTGATGGAGAAAATTGTCCAAATGGATTTACCTAACTTCCAGGCACTATCAGTGAAGGCTGTTGTATTGACACTCGCTTTATACTTGATCTTGTTTGTTGTTGCGGGTCTAATCAACCGGCGGAAACTGATCAAAACACCAGTTTTGGAACTCTTAAAAGGTGACAGTCAACCAAACCGTCCCAAGTTAAAACCAGTGAACCAAACTATTCAAATTGTTTTAGGCCTCGGTTTGTTAGCATTTGGTTACTATGTGATGAAACACTTTGTTGATTTTCAGTTGGCAAGTATTCCGATTGCCTTAGTGACAATCGTTTTCGGCTCATATTTCTTATTTAACGCTGTGTTTGTCTGGTTAGTAGTGTTACTAAAAAAGACCCGCTGGGCACAACAGGGAATCAATAATTTTACCCTGTCACAGTTAAGTTTTAGAATTCGTAACTATACCAAGATCTTAGCGACAGTTTCTATTTTATTTGCCTTAGCTTTAGGGGCAATTACAGTTGGGATGGGTTTTGGTAATGAAGCAGATTTGTTTACTCAAGGTTCAAGTGGCTATACGATGGCATTAAAGAATCCTAGTCAAGCAGTTAAAAAGCAAACCAACGACTTGAAGCTGGCCAGAAAGTCTAGCTATTCATTTAAAGCAACTAAAAAAGCAGTCTACTATGAAAAAGATGAGTTTGACCGCCAACCACTCCAGGATGTCAGCGACAAATGGATGAAGGCTATCTCTAAAGGCAAAAAACCAGTTGCATCTTATGATAGCCGGGATGGGAAGACCTTACAGAAAAATCCTGGGTCGCTCTATTACTTGCAGGGCGATTTTGAGCAAGAAATTAAGGTAGTTTCTGCTCAAAAATACGCTGAGATCCAAGCACCACAACAAGAACTCTTTGTTTTCCGAGTTAAAGATATCAAACAAAGCAAGGAAAAATTGGATCAAATTGTTAAGACGATTTATCCGAAGACGTTCCAGCAACAACGTGCCAACATTCCTGGCGGCTATTCTAGTTATTTGAGCGGCTTAGAGGCCTTTGGCGGCTTTGAATTCATGGGCTTCTTCTTAGGAATTGCCTTTTTAGCAATGTTAGCCAGCTGCTTAATGTTTAAGATCTTAAGCGGTGCTAATAGTGATAAACACCGGTACGAAATGTTGAACAAACTGGGAGTGCGCAAGCAAGTCTTACGTCGGTCTATTTCCCGGGAAATAATTATTTTGTACGCTCTCCCTGGAATTTTAGGAACGATCCACGTTTTATTCGGCTTACAACTGTTTAAGACCCTCTTGATCGCACCATATCAGGGAATTTGGCTGCCATTCTTGATTTTCGTAGTACTATACTTGATTTACTACTGGATCACAGTTAAGTTGTACCAAAAAATCGTCTTACCAGCAGTAGAAATTGATAAATAATAAAGAGCTAGAGTAAGCAAGGAGTGCCAGTAATGAAATTTGGTGATGATAATGCAATTTAATTTTAACAGTGCAGAACCATTGTACCTGCAAGTAGCTGAACAAATTGAAAATGCCATTTTTTTAGGCAGTTTTGCGGCTAAAGAACAGATCCCATCCACTACCGAAATTTCGCGTGACTTTCAGATCAATCCAGCAACAGTCTTAAAGGGAATGAATATTTTAGTCGCTAACGGTTTGATTCAAAAAAAGCGTGGTCTGGGAATGTTTGTCCTAGAGGATGCACAAGAAAAAATTAGAACCAAGCGTAAAGACCAGTTCTTTCAAGATTATATCGTTAAGATGGTGGTTGAAGCGCGGAACTTGGGTCTAGATCAAGCAACGATCCAATCCTTGGTAGAAAGGGGATTCACACAAGAATGACAGAGGTAACTTTAAACCAGATCAGTAAAACCTTCGGCAAACAAACTGTGCTCAAAGAAATTAGCTTTCAGTTAAAGCCAAACACGATCTATGGTTTGTTAGGACGAAATGGGGCAGGTAAAAGTACGTTGCTGAATATCCTAACGAACCGGATCCCAGCCAGTTCTGGCGAGGTTCAAATCGATGGACAAAGTAATATTAACAATGATGCAGCACTCGGAAAAATCTATTTAATGAGTGAACAAAATCTGTATCCGAGTCGGATGAAGGTCTTTCAGATCTTTCGACAAACGGCGCTCTTTTATCCAGGCTTTGATTTTGAATTAGCCCACCAACTCACGGCCAAATTTGGCTTGAACGAAAATTTACGTTTTAGCCGTTTATCGACCGGTTATCACTCAATTTTAAAAGATATTATTGCTTTGAGTGTTGATGCGGACGTGGTTTTATTGGATGAACCCACACTGGGACTTGATGCCAACCACCGGGAACTGTTTTACCAGGAACTGATGGAAACTTATGCAGACAGACCACGGACCTTCGTGATCTCGACGCATTTGATCGAAGAAATCGCGGGCTTGATCGAAAATGTCTTGTTGATCAAAGATGGTAATTTAGTTTTGAATGACTCGACTGAGAACTTATTGGCTCGCAGTTATGCGGTCACTGGACCAGAAAAACAGGTTCAAGAATACACGAAAGGTCTCAACGTGATCGGTCATGATAGTTTGGGCAAATTGCGCTCGGACTATGTCTTTGGCAAACTCGATGATGAGCGGATCTTACCGGATACGGTCAGTGTCGATGGAATTGATTTAAAGAAACTCTTTATTAACTTAACTAACCGCGAAAGTGAGGTGCACTAAGGTGAAATTTAAGCAGGCTTTTCAGTACCAATTAAAAAGAGGACTTAGCTTACTCGGCTGGACTTACTTGTGCGTGTTAATTGCCGTGACCATTGTGCCCTTGCTAATCACGACGTTAATGGGACGAATCAGTACGATTCAAGTCAGCGACTTTTTACCGTCAGGTATTTTAGAATTTGCGATTTTACTCTTCCTGATTTTCTATAGTGTCTTGCCATATGACGGCTTTCAATTTATGATCCAAAACGGGGTCGGACGTAAGACTTACTTTTACGCCCGGACGCTGACGACATGTGTCTTAGCTCTCTTTGGTTGTATCGTAAGTGTCATTTATAATTTCGCTATTTCGCCATTTAATTCTGAAGCGTTAAGTAACGACTTGTTTGGAATGCGTGAAATGTACGCGCACTTCTTCTCCAATGCACTAGTTGGAAACATGGTTTCCTTTATCGTGTGGGTCTTATTTACGATCTGTATGGCAGCTAGCTGGACTTTGGCCGGCAGTATTTTAAGCTTGTTTGATCGTCGAATTCAAGTTGCGCTAGTGATTGGTGTGCCAATCGTTTTCTTCATTGCTGCGACTGTTGTTAGTGGTTTAAACGTTGACGGACCAGTCAGAATGACATGGATCGGTAATATCGTTTATTGGATCGCTGGAGAAAATAAGGCAACTGACTTAGGAACGTACAATCCATTCCAGCCGCTATTTGCCGGAGTTGTTTATGCATTAGTCGTTTTTGGCGGTTCATACTTCTTTAATTTGAAATTAAAAACACCGCGTTAAGCAAAAAAGTCTTCCATTAGTCAAAATGTACTACGCCCTGTCAAGTTAACAAATGAAATAATATAAAATTGAATCTATTTCTAAGCGGCTTCATTCCAGTATTCATCTGGAGTGAGGCCGTTTCTTTGGGGTCTAAACTTTTTAGTGTTGATGAGTTGATCATCAGCACTTTTTTTCTACGCAAAAAGGACATCATTTGTCCTCGTGTGCTACGATTAAAGTGTCTAATTAAAATCA
>NZ_BQXH01000022.1 GCF_022836475.1 Ligilactobacillus pabuli
GCTGGCCCCAGCCACACACCCCAGCACTTTAAACTAGCTATCAAAGTATAAAAAAAGAACTCCACCTTTAAGATAGAGTTCCAAGGACCATCAACACTATTTGACAAAGTCCCCATTTTATCGGCTCTGCGTCTTTGCGTCTGGCTCTGTAATCACAGTTACTTTGAACTGCTTTATTTCAATTAAATTTTCTTGTCTGCATTTCGGACAATAGAGGGGGAATTTTTTTAATTCAGTATCTTCCCTTATCTTTAATCGTGTTTTATTTCCACATACAGGACACAATATCCACTTGTAGTTTATAATAACTATCTCCTCCTTTACACTTTAATTCAAATCTTTATTAAAAAATATTTCATCTTATTTAACAAGAAACCATATTTATATAACAACATAAAATACACTAAGTTATTTTATTGAACATATATCGTACTTTATCTATCCGACTATTTGGACGACGGGGCTGGCAAACAGGTTCACCGGTAGTAACATGGTACCCTTTTAACTCTGTTAAACAAACACTACGTCCATTTGTAAAGAAAGTTAAATCACTACGATATTCTTGAATACACCGAGCAGGGATTTCTCCACTAAGAATGACCTCATTATTTTTCAATTGAGTGTCTACGATGTTCGCACAATATTTAGGAGCATCGTTGTATGCTCGTGAAAGATATTCCTGTGGCGCATAAATTTTAAAACTAAGATATGGCTCTAACAATTCTGTTCCAGCTTTTTTTAAGACTTGTTCCAATACAATAGGAGCAAGCATCCGAAAATCTGCTGGGGTACTAACAGGGCTATAGTATAAGCCATACTTAAAACAGATTTTACAGTCCGTCACATTCCAACCATACAATCCTTGTTCACAACCATAGCGTATCCCTTCCATAACTGCATTTTGAAATGATTGATTTAAGTATCCAAGAGAAACCGAGCTCTCATACTGCATTCCACTTCCCAACGGAAGCGGTGATACAGATAAACCAATGGAAGCCCAGAAAGGATTTGGCGGCACTTCGATGTGAATGGTATATTCTGCATTTTTTAACGGTCTCTCCATATAAATGACTGTAGGCTCTTTTAGTTCTATCTCCACATGATACTTTTCTTGCAACAGTGCACTAATCACTTCCATTTGTACTTTCCCTAAGAAAGAAAGTATAATTTCATGTGTCGTAGAATCCACGTAATATCGTAGAAGCGGATCACTATCTGAGATTTCCAAAAGGGCATCAAGCAACATTTCTCTCTGTTCAGGTTTACTCGGTTCAACAGTTGTTTGTAGTAGAGGGTGCGGATTTTCAATCTTTTTTCTCTGTGGCAATAGTTTTGTATCTCCAAGAACACTATTTAACTTCAAAAACTCATTTTGCAAAATAACAATTTCTCCAGAATAAGCTCTATCAATCTTACATAATTCACCATTTATTGAAGTATACATTTCTGTAACTTTTATTTTTTCTTTTTCTGATACTCTAACCGAATCTCGTAAATGTAGTACTCCACTATAAAGGCGTATATATGCAAGACGTTGTCTTTTTTTTGTATATTCAATTTTGAAAACATTTCCGCAAAGTTCAGACGGACCTCGATGTGTTGATGAATAAAATTTATTAGTAATAACTTCTATAAGGTTATCAATCCCTATATTACTTTTTGCACTTCCATGATAAAGAGGGAACAGAGAACAATTCTGAAATCTTATGCTTTCCTCTTGTTCGAGTTCCAATGCTTCTAATGATTTACCGGACATATATTTCTCTAAAAGGTCATCGTTTCCCTCTATTACCGTATCCCATTGTTCAGATTCGGTAAAGTTCGTCACACACACATTAGGATACAGTTCTACCTTCTGTTTGATTACAATTTCGGCAGAAAGTTTCTCTTTAATATCCTGATAAACCGTTGATAAATCAATTCCATTTTGGTCAATCTTATTGATAAAAAAGATTGTGGGAATCCCCATTTTCCTAAGTGCATGAAATAATATACGAGTTTGTGCTTGTACGCCATCTTTTGCAGAAATCAGTAGAATTGCCCCATCTAAAACTGATAATGAACGATATACTTCTGCTAAGAAATCCATATGTCCTGGCGTGTCTATGATGTTCACCTTCGTATTTTCCCACTGAAAAGAGGTTATTCCTGTCTGAATTGTAATTCCTCTCTGACGTTCTAAAAGCGTATTATCCGTCCTCGTTGTACCTTTGTCCACGCTTCCTAATTCTGTAATCGCTCCACTGTTATATAATAAGCTTTCTGTTAAGGTAGTTTTTCCTGCATCAACATGAGCTAAAACTCCAATATTAATAATTTTCATGTGATTTTCCTCCATTCAAAAGCCCAAAAGGGCATAAAAATCCCAGTGATAAATACTCTTATCACTGGGATTTTTATGCATAACCATAGGCATACAAAGCATACAGATATTCTCCGGATACTTTAGAATCACATGATAAAGGTATTCTTAAACTGGGTACAAAAAACTAAGCCCTCCTAAAAAAGGACATCCAATTATTTGTTCCCGCTATCAAATTGACAGTTTATTTAATAATACCTTGCCGCATATTTATTAACTCCTTTTAAATAGATACTTAAATAATAGCACGTAAGAGCATATTTGTAAAGGAATCTCCAATTTTTTATCAAAGAGAGTACGTGATTACAAAATAGCTGTAATAATGTACCAATATTTGTTATTCTATAATCTTCCAATTACTCCCGTTCTTTTCAAGTACCAAATCAAATTGAGATACCTGCGTTGCTTTGGTCTGCTGGTCGATATACTCCACTGTCAGCGATACCGTGACTTGATTATCCTTACGATTGTGAATAGGATTTACCAGTTCTTGAAAGATGTACTCTTTTCCGATTGGTTTTAATATCCCGTCATTCACATAGTAGGAAAGTTCACTGGCTGTCGCTGTAGGATAGAGCTTGAAGAACGTCGTTAAAAACTCATTGATTTCATTGGTTGTAATGGAATCAACCGTCCCCTCACTTTCAATGGCTTTTGGTTTATAACTTGATTTCTTAGGTATGTTGGTAATGGTCGGATTCTTAACCAGTACCATATTTCCAGAACCATCTACATAGACACTCACTATATAAGCAGAGTGGACGGTCTTTGTATTTTCTCCCTCTGTAATGAGCTGGTCTACACTGTAGGTTACATTAAACTCATTGTCGCCAGTTGGCTCTACCGTCCATATCTGAAATCCTCTTACAGAAGACGATACAGGAATATCTTTGCGTACTGTATCAACATTGAGAGCTTGAAGTTCATCTGTCAGATAGCCTTTTAGACTTTCCATTCGATTATCAATGGACTTATCGGATTGCTCCCATGAATAGTAGACTTTCGCAAAGTTCTCTACAAAATTTTCTACATGATGAGTATCAACGTATTCCTTTTCTATGATAGTTGTTTCGTGAATAGTATGAGTATCTATAGCTGTAAAGTGCTTGAATATCGCAAAGCTGAAACTAAGCCCTAAAAGTACCCACAAGGCAATCACAACCTTTTTATGAGGATTGACCTTATAGACACGAGGTTTCTTTTCCTTTGGTATCTGTTTTTCTTTATTCTGATTTTTTCTAAATTTCATCATTAAATCTTCCTTTCTCATTGTTTGATTCGTCCTGCTCCCACTAAATGCTGTTGCCAGTAGGGGCTTGTTAAGTCGGCATAACCGATTGGGTCGCCTGCATGAAACATACGGTTATTGCCAAGGTATATCCCAACATGAGTAATATAAGAGCCAGCGTTATAGGTAGAATGAAAGAAAACCAAATCGCCAGCTTGTGCTTCCGATAGTGGGATATGCTGGGTCACATCATATTGCTGTTGTGCGGTTCGTGGTAAGTTAATTCCAGCTTTTCCATACGTCCATTGTGTCAGTCCGCTACAATCAAAAGAAGTAGTCGGGGAAGCTCCACCGTAAACGTATCGCCAGCCCTCATATTTCAGTGCTTCGTCCATGATGGCTTGTACCGTATCATCATCAAACTCTGTTGTGACAAGATACTGCGTTACCAGTTGCACATAAAACATATTGCCATAGTTGTATCGCCAGCCCCCATTGATAGGTATGGCTATGGGATTGGGGTAAGACACTTTTTCGCCACCTGAATACTCTTTTGAGAAACTTTGAGCCAGTTCAAAGGTATATTTATTTCCACGATTAGCCACATACCCTAAGAAACCACCACCATAATTGTAGGACTGGATAACCGATTCTAAATCTACACTGAGCCTTTCGCTACTGGCTAATAATTCACTGAAATACTTCACACCTTGCTTAATGGATTCTTCTGTACTCAATGAATTAGGTGGAAGACCGAGGGATTCCGAGGACTGCATAACATCTTCCGCAGTACCGCCCGATTCCACCTGTATAATCGCAAGAAGTATGTTGACATATTCTTCAACGCCATATTCTTTGGCATATTTTTCTACCATAGGCTTATGAGCCAGCACTTCTGCGGAAACATTCACACCTCCATAATGAATATTGGAAATTCCGCTGTCCTGTTCATCTGAAAATAAAATGGCAACAAACAGAAGCAGTGAGAAGACCATCAAGAATAATCCAGAACCACCAATCACTAAAGTTTTCAACTTCATGGTTTCTTACCGACTTTCTTAATGGTGGCGGTTTTGATTGGTGGTCTACTTCTTGTATTTTGTAGTGGTACTCTTTGAACAGTAGACGGACGTTCTTTTGTGATTGGACGTTGTGAAGTTCTATCTGCTGTAGTGGTTGAAGTTGCTGGCTTTTGAACGGTTTTTTCTTGAACGGTATTGCCTTGGCGTTCCACTTTTGGACTTGAAAAATCGGACTTAACTGCTGGACGCTCTTGTTTGGCTTGTTGAGATTCCTTATATGAAGTCTGAATATTAGACTGTTTTGAGGTCTGTTCATCATGATATTGTTCTTGTCTTGTAGTCGGTCTTTCATGAACAGAAGAAGCAGGCTGTTTTTTCTGTTTGACCTGTTCCATTTCAGAGCGACGCTTCGCAATGGTTTTTCGCCTTTGTTCCTGCTGTTCCTTGCGTCCACTGGCTCTGTCCGCTTTGGTTTGAGAAATACTACTGGTTAAATCACGGACATTCTCTTTTACTTTGGATTTTCCTTGATATACTGCATATCTTGCATTGGTCGGCAAATCTTTAACCTGTTCTTTCAAACCACTAGCAGTGTCTACCATTCTGTCTTTGGTATCAGCTACTGTACCGATGGTTTGACCGATACGTTTTCCAAGTGTTGATTTTTCCTTTCCGTCTGGTCGGGAGTGATCTGCTTGTGTCCTTGCAGAACTCCCCGAACCCGACTGTCCTTTTTTACCTGTAACAATGGCAGACCCAGCCCCTAGAGTAGTCATGGAACGTCCAAGTTTCCGCTGTAGACGGTGCATGTGAGCGTGCATAAGCATACGAGGTTTTCTCATCACACGACTTCCCACACTTTGAGAATCGTTACTCTGTAGAGAAAACATACTCATTAAATCGCCCAGCTTGAAGTAGATTCCTGCAAAGGTCACAATCTGTAGAAAAGCAATCAAAAAGAACGGATAACCAGCCGATAAGGTATAGAGCATGGTTGAAATACTAAATGCTGTCGTAATAATCAATGTGATTCCAGCTCGTGTCAAAATGGTATTAAAGAGCTTTGTTATGGCTCGTTTTGACATACCATCAAATGATGGAATCATGCTTAAAATAAAGCTCACAGGCAGAAACATAGCATAGATGATAAAAAGTACCTGCGAGAAAATCATGATTCCTGTTAATAGGAATACAAATATGGAAATCCCAATATTGAAGACAAATAGGAAGAAGACTGTACCTAAACGGTTAATGGTCTTTGTAATGGTTAGATTGGTATTGCTTCTGTCTTCAATTTCTTCCGCAACAATTTTTTCTCTGTCTTCGCCATTGTTGGAATCTGGGCTGGTGGAGAGCAGGCTTTCCACACGGTCAATACCGATACTTTCAATGTCTGAACTGTTGTATTGAAGCAGTAGCCACGGTTGCTGAACCTGTATGGAAAACAGGCTATCTCTGATTAAGTCCACGCTGTCCTTGCCTTGACTATCGGAATGGGGCATGACAATCTTCGTGCCAAGTGATAAACTGGCATTACTGATGTCTGATGAAAAGTCATTGATTTTTTTAATGTAGTCGGGAGCGTAGGCAATAAAGGAAGCCGATAGGATAAACACCAGCACAAAATTCATAATGGCATGAATTGCCTTTGTGGTTTCTCTCTTTATCAGTCCCGTATAGGCAACATAAACCCCAAGAACCAAAATCAAGAGTAAGAGGAATCCAACATAGAAACCCTCTGTTGAAAATCCGTTTGCACTCACACCAGCTAAGGTCTGCATATTCTTACCAATGGAATCTGCTGTAGCGGAAATGAAGTCTAAGGAATAGGCTTCCTGTACTAAGTAACCTGTCGCATTGGAAACATACAAACTGATTGTCCAAATAAAATTGGTAATGGCATATAGTCCATACATGACCTGTTTTCCAATCCCGTCCGACCAGTTCCACGGAAGCCAGCCCCAGCTATTATCCACATAAAAATCCAGTTGATAGTTTTCAAGTGGGTATCGGCTGTATTCATTTGCCACATTGACCGTATCATCTACCAAGCCCGCAGCTTGAACCACCGTTCCCAGCATGGCTAAAAGAAAAATGGCAATCACAAGTGTGAAAGCCACTGTCATTGCCACTTTACCTAGACGTTTCAGCGTCCAGTTTGATTTTATTCTGTTTACTATTGATGGTTTCACATTTACACCTCTTTTCGCACAGGTGGTCTGGTATCAAAGGCATGGAGCAGTTCTTCAAATACAGGGTGGAACTGTATCACACCGACACAACCATATAAATCACTGATAAGGCATTGCCCGTTTTCCAAATCACGCAATCGCTTCTGATTGTTTTCGTCCTCTGGGTCTACACCAAAAAAGGCTAAGGTCTTTTTAATCTCGTTAAGGTCAGTGGAACGAAATGCAAATTTTAAGCCGAGGTTATTTTTCAGTTTTTCATCTAAGAGGTCGTCTGTATTTTGGGTCACGAAATATACCCCAGCGTTCATAGCACGACCAGCCCGAACCAGCTTCATAGATAGTGTTTTTCCTTGTGCTACCTGTAAAAAGCTCCATGCTTCGTCTAAATCTACAATCTTGAAAATGCTTCGGTCTGTATGGATAAAGTCTAAAGCAAAGGTACTAATGACAATCAGCATAGCAACGGATAAAAGCTCCATAGTGGTATATTCCTCAAAGGAAGTTTCCTTGTCGGGAAGTACCAAGTCCGCAACCTGTATAATGTTCAGTTGTTTTTCTAAGCTGATAGACTGCTCCACATAACCATTACTGAATAATAAATGTGCAAAGTCATAGTCTGTAAAACTTTCGATATGGTCGGCTATACTGGTACTTAGTGGCGTATTCTCAACCCGTAATTCCTCAATCACTTTCATCAACCCTCGTACTTCACTATTGGTTACTGCACGAATGGCTTTTCTAAGGATTGGGAAGCGTTCCCCATCACGAGAGGAAATCCCCATAAGGAATGTCAGAATATCAATAGCCAGTGATTCAGAATCTTTGGGATTTTTCATAATCACATAAGGGTCAAGTAAGCCTTTGTTTTTCTCATCAGAAGTCAGAGTGACGATATTGATTTCATGGGAAATCTCTGGCAAGGTTTCTTTCCATCTGCCACGTTCTGCTTTTGGGTCTACAATCACTGCTTGTGCCCCATAAAGCACCGCATAATAGACGATAAGGTTATTCGCAAAGGATTTACCACCACCCAGCGAACCAACAAAAGCCGACGCTAACGCATTGGTTACTGAACCCTTAACCCCTTGACTGGCAAGAGCAGGTTTCAGATAGACATTGCGTCCAGTATCTAAGCTGTAGCCAACATAAATCCCCTCATTTTCCCCCAGCATTTGAGTAGCACCAAAACCTAAACCAGCGAGGAAATCAGAGGTCACGTATTGAATATAATCATTCATATAACGCTTGCTGGCAGGTAAAAATTCTTCATGTAAGCCGAGCATATCCCCAAATGGTCGTACCAGTTTTACGCTTAAATCGTCATAAAAATCTTTCACTTCATTACAACGACGTTTGAGTTCGTCAAGATCATTTGCTGATACCCTTACCACATAAGACAGCTTGTACATAGATTCCTTGCTTTGGTCTAAATTGGTTTCCAGCTCATTCACACTTTCCAGAGCTTCCGCCACATTGGAGCTGGTTTCATTATCACTTTGCCAAGCGTGGTTATCCAAGTCTTTCAGTTCTTTCTTTTTATTGCGGACAGTAGATAGGGCTTTACGATTCGCTACAATTTCCACATTCATTGACGTATCAATCGGGAATGTAAATTGCTGTTGCTGGTAGTAGAAGATTTCAGAGGACGGGAAGTCCAGTTCTCCGACAATGCTGTTAATGGTAAAGTAAGCTACATAGACGGTTTCATCTTCCTGCTGGATTTTCAAATATCGCTGTTTTTCTTCCACCAAACAGCGAGTAGGCTTAATCAAGTCATAGTATTTAATCAGCGTTTCATTATCCAGCTTTTTCTTTGATAGATGGTACTCATACTCTTCATAGGCAGTGCCTGTCTGTCCGTAAAGGTGTTCAATCAGATAGCCGAAGTCGTCCTTATCTAACCTGCGGATTTTGAAACGACGAGAGATTTTATTTTCTAAGAGCTTTTCCATCTTCTGAAAACGCAGGATTTCATCATTACTCATACTAACAAAATCGCCCATCAGCTTATGGTTCACATCATAGACAAAATCAGACAAAGCATTTTTTGCTTCAACGGTAAGACTTTTCATAGAAAACTCCTGATCGTTGAGAAGCAACTTAAAGCCGATAAAGAAACGGTAGTTCACTTGATTTTCGCCAATCATGGATATTAAAGCGTCTGTCTGTTGGTCGATTTTGTCATAGGCAACCGCTTTGAGCTTGCCAGTGACTTCATTTTTGGAACGCTCTTGTGCAGAACGTATGCTGGATTCTGTACTGATTTGTAAAGCATGAATTTTGCCATCACGATTTTGTGCGATAAGCTGTCTGAAAGAATCATGCACTTGTATTTTCTGTTCTGGACTTAGAAATGAGTAATTGTAAGGAACAAGCTCATAGTAAGCATAACATTCCCCGTCTTTATTCCAGACGAGATTGTTTTCAATGTATTTAATTGGATATGCCATAAAATTCACTCCTAACTGCTGTAATGGCTTCTTGTGGCTGGTTTCTGCCAAGCGTTACTTTTTTTCCTGCATAGGTCAGCTTTGGTCGCAGTGCATAAGCAATGACAGACTTCAAAAATCCATAAGGCTTTTTACCATCAAAAGTTTTTGTAGACATAAACCATGTGAAAGCCACAGGAATCCCAAAGTATTTGAGAAATGCTCCCTCTATCATGGAAAGAGGGGGCAAGTTGCCAAGTATCATCACTGCAAAGAGTGACACGACAAACCATGTCATTTGCGTAAAGGTTATGGGAAACGGAAGTCTAAAATCATTGATAGAATACAGTACCTTTTCCACAGACCAGATACTGGTATAGCTTCGTATTTTCTTCATGTAATCAATCCTTTCATAAAAAATAGGGGTAGCTGATTGAGCCACCCCGTAAAATAGAAAATCTGCCAGTAGTAATGTACCGACAGATTTAATAGACGATTTCAAAAATCCCATGATTGGTTGAGATAAACGTTCCTGAAAGGTCTAAATCCCGACCATAGGCTTGATAATCAATATAGTTTTGAAGACTAGCTGGTACTTCGCCTAAAGCACCCGTTTCTTCAATGTAGTAGCGTGCCACGTCATACATATCATCACAATCGGAATGAATGATAATATCCTCTTGATGTTCGCTTAGTTCTTCAATGCTTGAAAAATGAGTGAGCAGAGCAGATAGCTCCGATTGTAATTCTTCGGGTAATTCCGATACCATTTCCCATAGTCGATTGAGTTCGCCAATGGAAGTGTATTCGTCAACCGTAAAGGGTAACTCGTAGTCATGAATGGCGTATTCCTCATATTCATCATTCAAGCCGATTTTCTCTTTGACTTCCTCAAAGTCAATGGGAAAGGTAAACCACGCACCGACCAATTCGCCCTCATTGTATTTGCCTAAATTCGCAATATAGACTTGCATATCGTCCATATATTCACGTCCTTTCTTTGTAGAGATTCAAAAATCCCTACCGCACTTCGTTTGGTGTACCATTCCTTTGCGGAACATAAGAAAACCACTTATATTCCACAAAAGAACGGTTTTATTTAAGCACCAATAATGCGATTGAATAGCTCTAGTAAAATGTCTTTTACTCCAGCAGCGTTGAAGACTAAGCCAACCGCAATAATCGCAATAATTAAAAAGCCAATCAGTTTGCTAAACTCACGCTTGAAGCCAAGATACAAGCCAATCACAACGATTGCTAAAAGCACCAGTGATTGAGCGTTTGATAGAAACCAGTTATAAAGGTTTTGTCCAAAATTCATAAAAATGTTCTCCTCTCTATATTCAATGAATTTGTATTTGAGTTATTTTTTTGTTGTTATCACGTCCTGTTCTTTTACTGACTGTTGCTTCAAAATCTGCTTGTGTCGGTCTGTCAGTTTCGCATGGTCGAGAATGTCTTTTACAACCTGCGTCTGGTTGATTTCATCAAGTTTAATCGCAACCTTTAAGGTCGGGGCAACTTGATGAGATAGCCAGTTCAGCGTCCTTTGGAAGGAGTAAGGCTCTGGTTTTGTGGTTAGTTTTAATCGTTCACGATTGTTCCCAATAAACCAAGCCCATTCTTCATTCAGTTTCCAATCAGAACGAGGTTTGGAATCGTCTTTATCTACAAAACGGATATACCGATTGATAATTTTAAAGGCGGTATGCTCTGGATTGTCATAGACGAGTAAATCACGGACTGCATAATAGGCACGCTCATTTTTCAATCGAATCTCAAAACGGTTTTTTACTTCTGCGTCTTCAATGGGAATATCATTTTTCTTGTACTGCTCGTAGTCCTTTTCATAGATACAGAAATAAACTTCACTTTGTAATGAACCGATATAGAGGGTGTTTCCCATACATTCCTTTTCCTCTTTGCGTACCAGTTCGCCACTGCGATAGCTTTTAAAACTGCGGAAGACGGAGATACATTCTTCCTGTTGGCACTTTTCAGTGAGTACAGGGATATTCAAAATCCCTGTCTTATCGTTAATGGCAAGGTCAAGGCGTTTCATCACACCGCCAGCCACCAAAACGTCCATAAAGAACTCATACCAGCTTCTTTGTTGTGCCAGAAGATAGCTTTCAAATTGTCTGCACCCACGACCTTTCAATTCCACCAGAACTCCTTTGTCCAGTTCATGGGAGCAAAGGACGAATATGTCGCCTAAAGCATAATGCTCTGAATAAGAATAGAAACCATAGTCCTCATGAAGAAAATAGGACAGTTTCAGTTGTAAGATGTTTTCGACCACCTGCTGTACGTCTGTTGTCGGAAAGCGAATCCTTACATAATCAAACAGCATTTCAAGGGGAGCGTCGGGATTGAAGCGTTCCAGAGCTTCCCAAAGGGACTGCTGTAAATCCTCTGATGGCTTGACTTTTCCTGTTTCAATATCGCTTAGATACTGCCTTGTAATACCAGTCGCAACAGCTAAACGGTTTTGAGATAGTCCATAAGCCAAGCGTTTTTCTTTTAAATGCTGTAACCAAGTTTGTTCATTCAGTAAAAATCCCTCCAATCAAAAAGGCGTATGTCAACTTTTAAAGCCCATTTGACATACGCTGAAATTTTGTAAATCCCTTGTAACCAAAGGATTTTCTAATGTTTTTTTGACTGTTTCCTGTCGATTTGTACCCCCCTGTTAGATACGGGGGGTTAAGTGCTGGCGTGGCTATTGCCACACCAGCCAGCAAGATCAGTCCACACCTGCGACTTCCGCTTCGCACGTCGCCTGCGTGGACTGTCTGCTGTTGGATAACTTTTTAATTTCCTCCAAGAAATCATATCCTTTTGGTACAAGGGGAGTATAAAACTCTGATATGACACTTGTTCCTACATCAACATAGCCACGACCTTTGATTCGCTTTAAGAAGAAATCCTTTTGTACGTCACTGCCAAACATCATGCCATAGCCCATTTCAGACATACGACCTAAAGCCACTCTGAAATTAAACTGATCACGGATTCCGTCGCCTAAATATTTTGCGTCTGGACGTTGACAAGCCAGTATTAGAAAGAAGCCAGCTTGACGACCTAACATGACAATCTGTTTCAGCTTATTCATAACTGCGGTGTTTTCTTTTGTTCCCAGCATTTCCATGAAAGCGACGTATTCATCAAAGATTAAGAAGTGTGCCGGGAGACCTAAGTAAGCATAATTTTTGCCAGTCTTATAGTTCTTCATCTGCTTCATTTCCTCACTACGTTTCATCATTTCTTCATAGAATGTTTCAATGCAAGAAAGCAAGTCTTCTCTTCTATAGTAGACATTTGCCATCACAGAACCTAAGTCCGCAAGGTCAGCATTTTTCGGGTCAAGAATATACAGTTTTGAATCTGTATGAAGCAAGGCTTCAATCAGTGTCAGTATAAAGTAAGTTTTACCGCCACCTGTACCACCAGCAATCAACATATGAGGGAGCTTATCATATTCCCACCATACGTTTTTCATTAAGCGAAGTTTACCATCTTTAGCTTCTACTTCATCAATAGAAATACGACTGGCTATGGTGTCATAGAGCAAAGTATATTCCACATAGGAATCCTTTAACTCTTTATCCGTCAGCTCACAGTACAAGCCACTCTCTAATTTCTTTTCCAAGTGTAAGAGTTGGTCTTGATATTTTCCCAGCGTGATTTCCACCCGTATCTGTATCAAGCCATTTTTAAGTCGATAATACATTTTAGGGAAGTAGGTTATCTTTTCCTTTGTACGACCAGCACTATCTTTAAAGAAACCCTCTGTTTTGACCTGTTCAGATTCATACCACTTGTTTTCAAGTATCATCTTTGCCAGTTTTTGACGGTGGTAAAGTTGTTTAACCGTATCATAGCGAACCCGTTTGAATACAAACGCTACCAGCAAGCAGATAAGAATTGCGACACTGAAACTGATAATTAAATAGGGAATGTCAATCTTATCTGCTTGTGATAGGTTAAAATCCTGCCAGTTGATCTGCTGGATTGTCTTCACATGAAACAGTCCGACAACCAGCAGGAAAACAGGCAGGAGTGACGCTATCGTAAAATGAAAGACTAAATCTTTACCAGATGGGCGAATCCTTTTACCACGCTGTTTCATGCGAAAAAGTCTCCTTTCTACCTAGCGACTATTTGTCTTGTGTCGGTTCTTTCTTTGCTTGTGGTTGAGCTTTGAATGAACTAGAATCCTTTGTCAGCACAATATCGTCTGCCTTGATATACCAGTCAACATCTGCTCCTTGATAGGTGGCAGTAGCAACGGTGTCCGCAATGGGATTGATAAGTTCCACCCGTGCGTTATAATCAAACTCTTTCAAAGGCACGCTGGCAGGAATACTTACTTGAATCATGCGTCCTTGTCCTTTGGATTTTAAGTCATAGGTACGTTCCTTGATTTCATCTGAAACCGACCCGTCTTCATTTTGGATTCTCACTTCACGACGTAGAGCAGAGAATTTCAATTCTCCAAAAGTCGTGTCTTTATCTAATACAATGCCATTTGCTAATCTCATCATTTTTCCTCTCTTTCTTTATTCTTTTATCATGTCGTCAGCATGTAAAAGGTAATTTGTAAAACCACGAGTGCCGATTTTGTAGCCCTCTGCGGTAATACGTGGATTGACTAACTTCACACGTTCCTCAAAGCCGAAATGTTTTTCGCCAGCTTCAGCAGGAAGCACCACCACAATATCATCTGCTCTTTGAACATCAGAATAGAGATTATAGCTTCTTGATAAGACAGTTAGCCGTCCGTTGATTCTTCGCTGAACGACTTTATCCTCGCCAGCAAATTCTAAATTGCCGAATGTTTTTTCCATGTTGGGAATCACAAATTTAAGTTCCATATTTTTACCTATCCTTTCTTTTTTATTGGCTGAATGAATGTTTGATGGTCTTAAAGAGTGGGGAACGACCTTTTGATTCTTGATTTTTTGTTTTCATAAGTTCACTTCCTTTCAAAATCGGGTAAAAAAATAGACACCTCATTTTTTGAAGTGTCTACCTATTAAATATTCAAATTTTATTGGAAGTATCTTTATATCTTCACTTTTCAAGGATAAATCGTCGTATCAAAGCTCATTCATAAGTAGTAAATTAGTAGTAAATTGAGTGGTTTTGACCTTGATAAAGTGTGATAAGTCCAGTTTTTATGCGGATAACTAGATTTTTATGCTATTTTTAAACAAAAAATTGCACCAGCAAAGGACCTTTTTTAGTCTCTTGCTGGTGCAATTCTTTGTTGCGCTTATGCTGATAATTTACTTAACATTTTTTTGGTCGGCGTCATACATATATTGCCGAGTCATTGGTGTCCCGGTCCCACTCGTTCCGTTGACTAGCAGATACTGGATCACATCAATGTTGCCCGCCTCAAACGATGCCGCACAGGCCTGCAAATATAGATCCCACATCCGCGCAAATTTTTGCCCGTAACGTCCTTGGATCATAGTGTAGTTGGCTTGAAAGTTAGCCTGCCAACATTCCAGTGTCTTTTGGTAGTGTCGGCGCAGCGGTTCAAGATCTGTCAGCTGCAAACCGGCATCCATGATATGTTCCAAGTTTTCGGCCACGTTCGGAATGTAGCCGCCTGGGAAAATATATTTGATAATAAAAGGATCAACTCCGGCACCCCGGTGTTGCCCAGTAATGCCGTGAATCAATGCTCGCCCATTTGGTGTCAGCATTTTTTTAACCGTTGCGAAGTACTCGCCCAAATTTTCTTTACCGACATGTTCAAACATCCCGACCGAGGTCACGTAGTCATATTGACCGCTTAAATCCCGGTAATCGCGGAGATAAACCTCAACTTTATCTTCCAAATGACGTTCTTTAATTTGTTGTTTGGTGTAATTATACTGTTCCTGACTCAAGGTGACACCTGTCGCGTGGACACCATATTCTTCCGCAGCAATGTATAAGACTGTGCCCCAGCCTGAACCAATATCCAAGAGGCGACCGCCTGGCTTGGGCTGCAATTTGTTCAGTATATGATGGACTTTATTGAGCTGGGCTTGTTCCAAACTATCATCTTCATTGGCAAAGTATGCGCAGGAATATGTCATAGTTTTGTCGAGCCATAGCCGGTAAAACTCATTGCCAATGTCGTAATGACTCTGAATGTCTTCTCTTGACGCTAATTTAGAATGAGAAATTTTAGGCAAATGCTTTAAAAATGAGTTTTTCTGCAAAAAGCTGTTGGACTGCCGAAAAGCAGCCGCAACCAACTTCTGAATGCCGTGCTCGCCAGTAATGACAAGGTCTCCATTCATATATGCTTCACCTAAGATCAAGGTCGGAGCAGCAGTCAATTCCTTTAAGGGAAAAGCCTGGTGAATTTCAACTTGGACTTCCGGCGCTCCCTGGCCATAAATTTCCTTTTTGCCGTCCCAATAAGTTACCGCCACTGGAATATCGAAGGCGTTACTTAAAAGTTTCCGATAAATTGTCTTTTCTAACATCTATAAATATTCCTCCAAGTCTTTCAATCTAGCTATTCTTTCATATTTGTAACTTGCACCATAAAAACGCCTGGCAACTGCTTGAGCTCAAACAAGAAGCGGTTGGTATCAAAGCGATAGTTTACCAGTGCGTCAGATTCAAGTACGATCATTTTATCATTGATAGCCAATAAATTAAACGAAACACCCTTGACACCTTGCTGCTCAAAATAATCCTTTAATAAATTCACAGTTTTTTGGTCGGGGCTTAGTTCAATGTGCAGCCGCATCCGGACCGTGCGCATTAAGGCGTTGATCAGCGAATCATCATGGAAATAGCGTTGCACTAAGACGATCATTAAAGTCGCGATCAGACTGATAGCGTACAAACCAGCTCCGACTGCCATCCCGATCGCAGCCACTGCCCAGACACCGGCGGCCGTGGTCAAGCCGCTAATTTGTGAGCGCCGGACCAGGATCGTTCCAGCACCGATAAAACTGATCCCACTCACGATCTGAGCGGCGATCCGCGAGGGGTCAAGGTCGATTCCATTAGTCGAAACCACATCAGCAAAGCCATACTTTGAAACCAACATGATCAGTGCAGCCGCCACTGCGACCACCATATGCGTCCGGATTCCCGCACTTTTACGGAGCTTGGATCGTTCAAAGCCGATCAATCCGCCACATAACGCTGCCACCAACAGGCGTACCGTCCAATCAGCACTCTGCCACATTAGATTGGGTCACCTTCCTTTAACTAAGATTTGTCTCCTTCACTCATTATCCTAGCATATTTTTCACTTTTTCCGGCCCATTAAGCTCTCTAACAACCGGACCCACTGCTCAATAATTTTAGCCCCGCTAAATTCTTCACTGCGGTTTAAGGCCGTTTGCCCCCACAACTGCCGTTGGGTGCGGCTAAACAAGAGTGGTCGTAAGGCGTGATAGACAGCGTGTTCGTCAAATTGGGCCAGTTTTCCATAGCGACTGTCTTGTAAATACTCCTGGGTCCCCGAATTAATGGTTGCCACGATCGGCAAACCAAATGTCATTGCTTCACCCACCACCAATGGCAAGCCTTCCCAGCGCGACGTCAACAAGAAAATCGAAGCTTGTTGGTAATGATGCTGTAACTCCTGGTCGGTCAACGACCCACGTAAAATCAGCTGTTGTTCCACTCCGTTTTCGGCGATCAGTTCCTTGACTTTAGCTTCATCCGGACCAGTCCCTGCGACCCGGATCTGCCAGTTATCTGGTAATAAAGCCGCGACCTTGACCAATAGATCTAAGCCCTTATGCGCAATATCTAAGCGGCAAACCATCGCGATCACCTGCTGGTCTAAGTCAGCTGGTTGCTCAGCCGTCAGTGTTAGCGGATTATACAACCGAACGGTATTAGCGTTATAGCGGACAAACTGGTCAGCATCGACCTGCGTTAATGCTAAAATCGTATCGACTGCACGTAGTCCACCCACAAATTCGCTTTGCATCTGTTTGTAATACTGGTTCAGGTAAGTCTGAAAATTATTATGCATCCAGGCAATCAAACTGACCGTTGGACATGCCTCTTTGATCACTGGCGCAAAGCTAGTCAGGGTCCCCGCTGTTAAAACGACCACATCAAACCGTTCCGCCTGGATCACCTCAATTAAATCTTGGATCTGAGGGGCAAATTCAGTTAATGGGTCGACTCCCCGGTAGCTGCGGCCGGTATCATAAGGCCGCTTTGCCGTCAGTAACGGCGCCTCCAGTTCAAAATAAGAATCGATCGTCGACAAAGAATAAAAGGCCACATCGTAAATTCGCGACAAGTAATTGCCCACGACGATCGTGGCACGGTGTGCACCATCCATCTGTAAGTTTTCTAAACAAAATAAAACTTTCATGCGGCCACCTCCAAATTGGGCTGCGACTATTGCTTGCTGATCATCCTCGTCAATTTCAGTCCCCCTAAACTTGAAGCTGTGCCATTCTCAGTTTTTGAAAAAAGAGGCGCGCTTTCGCAGGCCCCTAATCTGTCAGATATATTTTTTTCAAATCCCGCTGTTGTGCGGGTGTGACCCCTAATTCTGTTGCCAAATAATGTTCTAATGATCCGGCTTCCCGCTGGATCGTTCCTAACGCACAATCCAAGTATTCTTCAGAAACTGTACTTAACGCTTGAATATTTTCCTGATAGATCGGATTTTGCTGGGCAACTGGTACCCGGTCAGCCATCGGTTTAAACCGTTCTTTTAAAAAGACGTTTGACGCCAGGTAATCAGCCCTGATCGTTGCTTGGTCTACTCCTAACGCCGTCAAAGCATAGACTGCTCCCATCCCCGTCCGGTCCTTACCTGCAGAACAGTGAAAAATCACTGACTGGTCTGGTGCGTCATTTGCCAGCAGCAAATCGAAGAATTGACGGTAGGCCTTCTTTGCATTAGCCGATAAAACAATATCATTGTACGCATCTAACATTTGTTTAAAGCCGGCATTTTCTTCATTTAATAAGCGTTGATCGTGTTGCCGCGCATCGTCTTGACTTCTAGTTTGATCGACCGTAAAGACTGGCGCAAAATAATAATTGGCTTGGTCTGGTAAACGGTCAGGCTGTTTTTGTCGTTCTTGCGGCGAACGGAAATCAATATCATACTTCAATCCGTACTCGCCCAAGTAATTTAAATCTTCTGTAGACAGCTGACTTAAAGCCGCGGACCGTAACAATTTTCGTTTCCGGATCTGTTGGCCGGTCGTCGTCTGATAACCGCCTAATTCTCTAAAGTTTACTCCATTTTTGATTAGTAATCTCTCTGGCATCATGGTTCGTTTCTCTCCTTCGATCGTAAAACCACCACTGACCTCTGCTAAAAACGCCACTGTCCTTAGCCAGGTTAGGTCATGCTTCTTGTTAATTTACCACAAATCCTGCCTAAATAGCTAGTTAGATGCACTAACTATTGATTATAGGCCAGCAGAGTTTGTGTTTTAGTTGACCAGCTAATTTTCGTGACACCCGCATTATCCGGTTCATTGAGCGTCGCCACGTGCTGGTCGTCTAGGCCTAAAAGCAGTGCTACGATCAGTTTGATCGTATAGCCGTGACTCACAATCAGCACCCGGGCATCGCTTGGCAAGCTGCTAACCGTCGTCTGGAAAAATGACCGTAAGCGGGCCAGCGCCTGGGCGTGAGTCTCTCCGCCTGATAAGACTTGAGAACCTGGCAGTAAATTCTGATTTTCGTCAAAAAATTGCGGATGGTCCTGCCGTAATTTCCAGGTCAGCTGGCCATCCCACTGACCGTAATCAAATTCCCGCAAACGCCAGTCATAAGTCACTGTTTGGTCTGGTCGAATGATTTGTGCCGTTTGGGCTGCCCGTGCTAAAGGACTGGCAAAAATTGCCGTGAACTCCACTTCACTCAACTTAGCGGCAGTTTGGCGGGCCTGGTTTTGCCCTTTGGTGCTCAACGGGGTATTAACCTGGGCACCCTGCATGATCTGGTGGGCGTTGGCCTGACTTTGGCCGTGTCTGACAATGTACAAAATCGGCATTTACTTTCTCTCCTTTTTTCGCTAGTTTTCATTATTGTCCAAATCTCCGGTGATTTCAAGCTAGATGCACGAGGACTGACCTGCTTTCATTTTAAAAAAACACGCCATCCTCTCAGCTGAGAAAATGACGCGTTCAATCTACTATTTTAATTGTTTAAGCCTTCCGCATACAGCTTCAGCTTGCCTTCAATAATGTCTTCGACTAAATCGCCGTATGAAACACCATCGTTTTCAGCTTCTTGCGGTAACAAGGAATGTGGTGTCATCCCTGGTAAATTATTGCCTTCAATGACCCAGACATCCTGACCATTGACCAAAAAGTCGATGCGTCCGTAGTTTTGTAAGCCAAGCGAATCCATGGTGGCCAGGGCCATCTGCTTCATTTTATCGTGCACTCCAGGTTCCAAATCTGTTGGCGGAGTGATAAATTCAGTATAACCATCTTGGAATTTATGTTCGAAATCATACCAACCATCGTTGACTTTGATTTCAATTGCTGGATAAGTATAACCATTCACAACTCCCAAGGAGAACTCACGGCCTTCGATAAATTCTTCGACCATCGCACTCACGTCAAACCGGAAAACATCCACCAAACTAGCTTCTAGTTCAGCTGCGTCATGGACGATATGTGTGCCGACTGATGAGCCGCCAGAAGTTGGTTTCACAACAACTGGATAGTCAAATGGAAGCTGGTGGTCTTTCACACCGTCTTCGCGTTTGATTTCAACATAAGCAGCTGTTGGAATCTGGTCTTGCAGCATTAACTTCTTACTGTAGGCCTTGTTCATACAATTACCGCTGGCGATCACGCCACTGCCGGTATATTTAATGTTGTTGAGATCTAAGACTGCTTGGACCTTCCCATTTTCTCCATCGCCGCCATGCAATGCCAAGAAAACAATGTCGCAAGCCCGACAAATCTCTAACACATTTGGTCCAAATAACTGAGTTGAACCATCTTCACGCAGGGCATTCACATCGGCATCAGTCAGGATCGCATCTGAGATCACTAAATCCTTACTCGTATTAGCATCCTCAAAAACTGAGTCGACATTCGCACCTGCAGGTAAGTCATACCCCAAAAATAGGTCGATATATGTTGCTTGGTGGCCTTTCTCCCGCAAAGTATTGGTAATGCGGTAGCCACTTGAAATTGAAACGTTCCGTTCGGTACTGCGTCCACCTGATAAAACTACGATTTTCATAGGTTGAACACCTCCAGATTTATTTGAACCTTAAGTATACCATAAAAATCTGGCGGTCAAAGAGAATTTTGTTCATCACCACATAAAATTTATTCATCTTTTGACTCCGCGAACCCATCTTTTTCAGGGGACCCAACTGCTTGTTTCCAATCAGCAGTCATCCGTTCCAGCAACTCCCCGGCAGTCATAAAACGCGCTGTCTGCAGGACTAAATTCACTGGTGTTCCAGTCAGTTTGGTATTTGCTTGCCCTAACCAGCGCTTGTATGCCGACAAATGTGCCAGGTAGTCCGCTTCATTGACCAACTTCACGCTGACAAAAGTTTGCCCGCCAAAGGTTATTTCTTGGATGTCGCTGACGTCCTCCCACCTGATCAGCAGCTGGCCAGTAGCCGCTAAGCTAGAATAATCATAAAAGCCCTCCGTCGTCAATTGAACCAAGATCTTGCCTTTAAAAAAATAGCGCATTAACAAGCCGCCCCACACGACAAACAAAACTGTCCCGCAACCGCCCACGATCCGGTATGACAAGGACTCACCCAGCCAGCCCAGATAAATCACGAACAAGTTCAACGACACTAACAAACTATCCAAAAAGAGCAAGAAGACTTGGCGGCCTTTTGCTTGGTAGACCGTGAACGTTTCTGTTGTCTGCATTTTAATTCCCTCCATTAACATGGAAAAAGCCCAGCATGATCATGACAATCAAACTCGGCTTCTCTGCGTCTTACAATTCATTAGTGTGCAAAAATTCAAACAAGACTTCATTAAAGGCAGCGGGTTGCTCTGCCATCACGATGTGCCCGCATTCTTCAATCACTTTGTAATCCCCGTGCGGTGCTAAAGCAGCCACACCCGGAGCGAAGCGATAGTTGAAGTAAGGGGATTGTTTTCCCACGACCACTAGGAACGGACAGGTCAGTTCACTGATCACATCACGCCAATCTTGAAAGGCATGGTCTTTGACAAATGGCAAGTTGAGCTGGGCATCATAGGGATACTTTTGCCGCGCTTCCTTATTCAAACGGTAGGTTTCGTCACCTAAATTTTTATAAGTGGGTGACTGAGCGAGGTGCGCAAAACTTTCGTGGAAATTTTCCCAGGTCAAGTAGTTCATATAGTTATAAGGCCAGCTAATGTCCCCGATCATCTTCGGACTTTGATCCACGTCGATCAAGGCTGCCACATCTTTCGTTCCAAATAAAGAAGCGTAGGCAAACATGGTGGCCGCTCCCATTGAATTTCCCAACAGGACTGGTCGTTTAATTTCTAAGGCTTCCAAAATTTCCCGTAAGTCCATCGCATGACGAAAGATTCGCAAGCCCTTAGTCGTGTGCTCGGAAGCTCCTTGATTCCGGCAATCGATGTTGATTACTCGGTAACCAGCCGCTAATAAGGCGGTCACTTGGTCGTGCCAAATCACGCGGTTGCCACCCATGCCGCACAACATGATCACTGCTTGGCCGCTACCTTGATCATCATATTCTAGTCGTACATTATCACTCGTATAAAAGTCCATTTTTCATGCCTCCAGCGGTCAGGTTCGACCTATTTTGATCATGTAATTTTTTTCTAATCGATCACTGTAAAGACTTCGCAGACACACTTTGATTCAGGCGTAAACGTCGCCCGATAGTCAGCATATTCCTGGGTGAAAAAGTCCACGTGGACGCGGTGCCAGTAATCATACGAACGGTCACCTTCTCCTTCGTGGTAAGCGTGCTCCGCTGAAATATACTTGAACGGGACAACTTCAACGACTTCGGTTTGGGTCACGCAAACAGGTTGGTCGTGACTATCTAAAATCAGGTTATACTCACCAACTTGCGGCAAAGGCTCCTGATCAAAAACATAGAGTTCAAACCCCGAAGTCGTCGCGGTTTTGATTCCTTTTTTGACTAAATCGGCTAAGTGGTCGGCGTCGGTCCCAAAACTCCAAGCAGACACTTTGGTCTCCGGAGCTAACTGGTGTTTTTGACAAAATTCTGTCCAAAATTCTTGACTTACAGTGTTCATCTTTTCTCCCCTACTCTTTCACGCGTTAGTGCCCGTTAGTTTGGTTGGTGTGAGCGCAGCAGCATGAAAGCCTTTTTATACTGTTAATTATAGGCATACTGGAACAAAAAATTCAAATCTAACGAGCGGAGCAAAACGGGTAGACTCGAGCAGCAACAGAGACTGGGGCAACTTTGTCTGACTTGTAGCCAGTCTCGGGCCAACTGGATACAACTTTGCCATTCTTTTAGCCAGTTACGCTCTGTTTGGCCCTCCTTTTCCCAATCTTAGGGCCAGACCCATCATGTTTGGTCCCTTCTTTCTTAATCTTAGGGCCAGACTCATTCTGTTTGGCCCCTTCTTTCCCAATCTTAGGGCCAGACTCACCCTGTTTGGCCCCTTCTTTCGCAATCTTAGGACCAGACTCTTACTCTGGCGCATTCTTTACCCAACTTTGCTCCAGACTGTCCTGCTCTGGCTCATTCTTTGCCAAACTTTGCTCCAGACGGGCCTGCTCTGGCCCATTCTTTGCCCAACTTTGCTCCAGGCGGGCCTGCTCTGGCCCATTCTTTGCCAGACTTTGCTCCAGACTGTCCTGCTCTGGTGCATTCTTCCCCAAACTTTGCTCCAGACTGTCCTGCTCTGGTGCATTCTTTGCCAAACTTTGCTCCAGACGGTCTTACTCTGGCTCATTCTTTGCCAAACTTTGCTCCAGACGGTCTTACTCTGGCTCATTCTTTGCCAAACTTTGCTCCAGACGATCCTGCTCTGGCTGATTCTCTCCCTAACTCCTATTCAGTCTCATTATTTCTGGCTAATGTAAGCTTCTTTCCAGTCATAAGGGACTCCGGCTGGATTGTAAACAATGCCTTTCACGTTTTCGCGGACCAACTGGGATTTGGCGACCTGGTACAACGGGATCGTTCCCTGGTCGTTCATCAAAATTTTCTCCGCTTCTACTAGGTTAGCCCAACGCTTGTCTGGCTGATTACCGTAGTCATTTTCTGATTGAGTTAGCAAACGGTCAAATTCAGCATTCTTGAAGCCGGCTGAATTATGGCTGGAACCAGATTCATAGACGTCTAAGAAATTGATAGGATCAGCGAAAACTGACTGCCAAGTTTTAACGGTCATATCATAATCTTGTGCTGATTGACGGGCAAGCATTTGCACAAATGGCAGCTTGGAGACCGAGACGCGCACCCCCGGTAGAGCCTCTAATTTACTTTGTAAGAACTCTGCGGCCTGCTTACTACTATCTGTATCAGAAGTAATTAAGTTGACTTTCAAACTAGTCAGACCTTCAGCTTTCATCCCCGCCTTAAACAACTGCTTCGCCTTCTTCAGATCATAGCTGACTGCCGATTTCACGTAGGCTTCATCATTGAAGGCTTCCCCCGTCTGCGGGTTGGTGCCCATATTGCTAGGAACAAAGCCTTTCAAAGGCACCGAACCATCTTCTAGCACTTTGTCTGTGAGCTGTTTGCGGTCGATTGCCAGAGAAAATGCCTGCCGGATCTGCTTGTTTCTAAAAGCTGGCACCTGATGTTGATTTAATTCCAAGCGCGTCGTGGCCGTTGGGAGGCGTTTGACAAAAGCTGCGTTGTTGCGGTTCGCTTTGACCTGTTGGCCGTTCAATAAAGTTTCATCAGCCTTCTTCGAACTATAGAGGTTATAGCTGGTGGTCGTACTTTCCGTGACTAATTCTTTGATTTCTTTCAAATGAACATTTTTGTGGTCCCAATAAGTTTTGTTTTTGGTTAAAGTCCAGGACTTGCCAGTCCCATCCCACTTCTTTAACTGGAATGGTCCGTTGGAAACTAGGTACTTCGACTGGGTCCCATACTTCGAACCATATTTCTCAACTACTTTTTGATTCAGCGGGTAAAAGAGCGGCCAGGCCAGTAATTTATCAAAATAGCTGACTGGTTTAGCCAATTTGACTTGCAAATGGTGGTCGTCTAGCGCCTTAATACCAAGCGTTGACTTATCTTTCTTGCTATTGTAAATCGCGGTCGCATTTTTGACGCCATCGAAATAAAACGCATCCTGTGACGCCGTTTTTGGGTCAACCGTTCGTTGCCAAGAATAAACAAAATCATGGGCAGTGACCGGATCGCCATTTGACCACTTGGCCCCCTTGCGTAAGGTAAAGTCATAGGTCTGTCCATCGGCGGATTTTTTCGTTTTCACGGCCAAGGCAGGTTGCGGCTTACCATTTTTATCTAAGCGGTACAACCCCTCCTGCGTATTCATCAGAGTGTTAAAGCTCAGTGTATCCGTCGCGAGCGATAAATCTCCGGTGGCGATCGTTGAGGCTTCGGTCCACCGCAATTCCTGTTTGGCCGCATACTTGCCAGTTCCATCTTGCTTTTGTTGCGCGTCTTTTGTACCACAAGCGCTTAAGACTAGCAGCGTTGCAGCCGCAATTGTCGTGATCAACTTCTTGTTCATCTTGTGCCCTCCTAGGTTTACGCTTAGAAAAAAGTGCCGACTCTCTCGGTCAAATCAGGAAACGCAAAAAAAGGCGCCCCTTTCAGAAAACTCTCTTTCTGAAAAGGACGCCTGCACGCGGTACCACCTTTTTTCGCAGTCCACTCACGTCAACTGCCTTCAAAACTTCTGCTGTTCAGCCAAAAGTCGCGAGTGGTAACGGTCCCGTTCCGTAACGTCTGCTTGCACAGGCGCTAAAACTCCGAGTTCATCTTCACTGACTTAAACCAGCACGCACTTTCACCCCTGTACGCTCTCTGTTGGCTGGCTTGGATCAGCTACTCTTCTCTTCAACGTTTTTAATGTTAGCTTAATTTTAACAACAATATTTTTAATGTCAACATAATTTTTTAACTTTCACAGAGCTCGACTAATAAAAAAATCTCCCAGAAATTTTCCGAGAGATGCTGTACTGCTTATTTTAATTGGATTGAAGAATCTTTTGTCAAACGATAGGAATACTGTTCTGAACTATTCCCAATTGAAACTGAACCCTCGACATAGTTTTTGCGCGTCTTGGGCACGATAAACTTCATGCGCGTTTTTGAGTTATACACTGTCACTGTTTGGTGTTTTTTATCATATTCAACGTTAGACGGATTCTTTCTGGGCAGCTTTTTTTGCTGCGGCACAAAACCATAGGCGTGATTTTCTGTAAAATAGACGTTGACCTTGTATTTTTGTGAGCCCGAATTAATTTCTAAGCGCCAGCCCTGGTCAGTCAAATAACGCTGGGTCGGATTACCGGTGAAAAATGTCGCCCCGACAATGATTGCGATCACTACCAGCCCTAGAAACAGAAAAGTTTTCGGGTCACTTAACCAGCGATTAACTCGATCATTCGTTTTTGTTTGGTGTTCTGTCATAAATTTACTCCAACTTCATAGATTTGATAGCTCCTATTATACCCTATTTGTTGGCAAATTAGTGACACTGGGCTCATTTCGCCAATTTGACAGGAAAGTCGGACAACTTAAGCCTTTTTCATTAAACCTAGCCAAACGATGGAGGCCACGATCAAGACTGCCCCAGCGATAAAACTTGGTGTGATTGGCACCGTGAAAAAGAAAATCGAAAAAATGAAGACGAAAACTGGATTCAAGGACCGGATCAGATTGGCATCTCGGAAGGAAATGTACTTTAAACCTTCATAAAAGAGTACTAAGCCAAAAAAGCCGCTGAAGAAGGCAGAGCCAAAAATTGGCAAGATACCACCCACCAAATCAAAATGAAACTGCCGAGTCACCACAACACCGCCACCCAAAATCAGCGCAGAGATTCCCTGATTGTAAAGTAGTAAAACGTTGGTAGAAACATGCTCAATATTCTTTTTAGCTAACAGATTAGTCAACGCAAAAAAGAACGTATACGAAATCGCCGCTACCATCCCCAAAACACTATGTAAATTTCCGTGCCAATTAGTGATCAACGCTGTCCCCAATAAAGTGAAAATAATCGGGACAAGATCCGCTTTTTGGATTTTTTCATGCAATAAAATGACTGATAAAATTAAGGCAAAAACTATGTAAAAGCGACCAAACAGTTCCACGCTGACGGGGTCTAATAAGGAGACACTTACATACTGCAAAATAATGCCAATTGCATTCGTTAGTCCGAGTAACAGCACCAACTTATTACGCCACAGATTCGGAATTTGTTCTTTTTTTACGCCAATAGCAATCAAAGTCATAATAGTCGAAAAGAAAGCATTCAAGAAAGCCGCCTGAAGCGGAGTCAACGAAGTAATTGAAAATTTATTGAGAACCGGGGTCAGGGCCATGACTGCCACCAATGATAAGTTTAACCAAATTCCTTTGTGCACATTAGGAGCAGCAGTTTTCAAACTAATACCCTCCCCAGCCTAAATGCTGAAAAATCTCCTGATAAACATTATCATGAAATGATAGTAATTCAGGCGCTAACGGAACTGCACTAATTTGGCGTTCAACAATTTCCGTTTCTGGGGGAATTTCCTTGAATTCTTTAACTTGTGTGGTCACGATTACCGTGATGTGACCACTAGGTAATTGATAATAACCAACGGTTGAATACTTTCTTCATCAACGATGGCGCCCGACTCTTCAAATGATTCACGGACAACGTTTTGCGTTAAGTTTTCCCCTGGTTCTCGCTTGCCCCCAGTCAGTTCCCACTTGCGCTTAGAATTACGGACAAAAACTAGTTCATTTTCACCCACAAACTGTAAAATCAACGCTGAATCAAAATCAGCTGGCATTTTGTCAAAAAATACTGGTGTCTTCATCATTTACTTCCTTTCTTTTCTTTAAAACCACATAATTATCAAAACCGCTATGTTTGGAAACTATAATTCTGCCACACATTGTCCCGCTCTTCCGTGGTTGAAGCTTTGATAAACATTGCGGCTCTCTAAAATTTAGATTTGAAACAACATTTCTATGTTACGTCTCCAAAGACTTTCTCGTCAAATAAAACGAACTTTTATATTGGTAAAACGTTTTATGCAGAGTAAAAATAGAACTTTTTTCAATATTCTTGACTTGTATCTTAATTATCTGTTTTTTCCGAACAATATCATTAATACAAAAAGTCGTTATCGACTTTTGATAACGACTTTTTGTACTCTAAACTTCTATAACTTGTTATTGTTGAACATCCGTTGGCAAACTAGCATCTTTTTGACTGAGCGCCAAACTTTCCGAACGGTAATAATGTAGATCAACCCAAATCCCAGCACCACTGGCTTGTGTTAACACTTGTGTCTTTTGACTGTTGATTTCGGCTGTTGTCACGTAATAATACGTTCCAGCACCGGCAGTTTGATACCAACCCAATAAGTTCACAATTTCAATTGGCTGACCAGCTTGAGTTAAAGCACATACACATAGTTTTTGAAAAATTTGGGCTAATTGCTAGAAAACTTTGCCGACCATTCTTGGTCATCTTGTTCAATATGTTCTGCTGCGGTTTTCAAACCTTTAATGATCTGTTCAACTCTTTCCAGATTCTGATCAACCAGCTGATTCGCTTCCTCGACCGCAGTTAAGTCAATGTGATTTTTGGGTTCTAACTGATATTCCGCAACCACGTTGGCCACATCACTGGCGGTAATATATGGCAGGTCACTAGCCATCTGAATGATTTTTTCGAACTTCTTTTGCATTTCGGGATAGAGTGAATTGTTGATTTTTTTAATTTCTTTCAGGGGGGCTTGGGTACTCTCAAGTGATGCAATAGCGGCGTCAACGGATGCTCTTTCTAATGCAACTTTTTCACCAGCCTGTAATGTCGCTAACTGACTACCTTGGGCCCTGATCGTTATTTTTTGTCCGTCTTGAGAAACAATTTTTAAATTCCCTTGTTTATCAAATTGATAGCCACCCCACACATGCTGATCTATGATACTTTTTATCAAGTCTTCAGCTTTCGCTTTCTTAGAATCAACCTTTACCACAGTCCCGACACTTTTTTGTCCATCGCGATAATCTAACCCAGTCATTGGCACCGGATCTTTCGGATCAACATAATTAAAAGCTCGATTTTTAAGTTGATCAGCTCGTTTCTTTTCTGTTGAATTCAGTAAGCTATAAACGTTAGGTCCTTCATAAAGATAAGCAGCCCGAATCCGCTGAGCCTCTTCTTTAGTTGTATGAGCTAAAGCATATTGTCCATTCATCGAACCTAAGGAATGACCATACACATCTACTTGAGCTTTGGGATAATATTTGAGCACATCATGTAAAGTTTGTGCACTAGCACGCATTTGGGGTGTGGCTTGGTCTACCATTTGTAGCGCAATGCCGTAACTACTAAGTGGAAAACCAGCACTAGTTGTTTGGCTAAATCTTTGTATAACAGGAGCGGTGGCATTATTAAAAATGCCAAACGCAGCTGGTATATCATTTAGCAACCAATCTTGACGTGCATCACGACCAGTTTTTCCCTTCTTAAGCAAATTATCTGCTCCGGTAGAACCACGATAAAGAACGGTGACGTTTTTAACTTTCTTTCGATCATAATTCTTAGCCAGCGGATCATTTTGAACAATAATGTATGCTTGTTCACCATTTTTTGGATCATTTATTTTTTCTGCTACATAACCATAAATATGTGATCCAACTTTAATTTTTTCATTTTCAAAAAGATTTTTATACTCAAGTTCCGCAAGTTTAACCCTTAACCATTCACTCAAATTTTCTCATTTCAAAAACTATTCATCCCCCATCAATTCAGCAAGTTTTGACGTTATACCTACACCATCAGTTTCAATCTTCTCTTTATTTTCAATAATGTATTTATCTATCCCTGAATGAAAGACTAATTTTTTATCACCATTTACATAGCCAGTTACATCAATTCCTCCCATTGGATTATGTTTTATTGTGTTATAGTTTATAGTTATGCTCTTAATAAAATGATTTTTATCAGATTCTCGTAAATCATTTTCGATCACTCGCTGGTACTGCTTTACATAAGCTACCATTTCTTCATGTTGGTGTTCCGCTCTTTGATTCATATAATATTTTCCTCCTCCAATTAAACTAACAATTAGTGCTATCGTTATGACTACACTCAATAAAACGATTTTAGTTTTTCTTTTCATTGACCTAACCCCTCGTATTATCAATATTTTCCGGGTATGTTTTTTTTAGTAATTTTTAATCTCTTCATCTGAAATTTTTTTAGTGTACCTTTTCTCCTTAATTTTTTTATTCATCTTGTCTAACTCCTAAAAATAGATTTGAAACAACATATTTAACTTTACGCTTGCAAAAAAGTTTTCGTCAAATAAAACGAACTTTTTCATCGGTAAAACGTTTTATTTATTTTAAAAGCTAAACTTTTTCTGCTATTCGGACTTAATTCCAGCTGATTCAAGTGTTTTACCGAACGACAAAAAGCACTAAAAATCACGATACGCTCTGTAAAATGATTTTTAGTGTCCTAGTTTAATTATTTTATTTTTCTCTATAACTTGTTATTGTTGAACATCCGTTGGCAAACTAGCATCTTTTTGACTGAGCGCCAAACTTTCCGAACGATAATAATGTAGATCAACCCAAATACCAGCACCACTGGCTTGTGTTAACACTTGTGTCTTTTGACCGTTGATTTCGGCAGTTGTCACGTAATAATACGTTCCAGCACCGGCAGTTTGATACCAACCCAATAAGTTCACAATTTCAATTGGCTGACCATTTTGAGTTAATGGGGCTTCATTTCTAGTGAAAGTTGACAGTGCTGCCCAACTTTTCATCTCTGCGTTCTCTGCTTTACGCGGATCTTGCAACGCCTCTCGGTCTTCTTTCGTCCGCACCGAGCCATCGTAAGCCTCAGTCTTTCCCCCATATTCGCCACTGGTGATCCACTGGTTACCCACAAATTTGACGGATTTCACTTCATTTTCGTACTTATCCCAGCCATACCACGTCCCCTGCATTTGCGCAGGAAAATTCATTTTTTTATGCCCACTTGCGTCTATATCTGAATGCTGTTTTGGTGCCTGCGACTCAGCAGCGGTTGCTGATGAACTTTCACTACTTGAACTAACGGTCTGACTAGCAGAGGAGCTCTGAGCCGTCCTCGACTTTTTCTTGGAACTTGATTGGCTCTTTTGCGTTGTTTTAGCAGAAGAACTTTCTGTTTGGTGATTTTTACTTTGAGACGAACTACAGCCAACTACTAGCATAGACATCCCTAAAATAGCTACGCTGGCAAATAATCTTTTCTGCATGATTTTTCTCCCATCACTATGTTTTTCATTTCATTTTAAGCATAAGAAAAAAAACTGGTGCACGCAACTTTTTAGTCCAGCACCACAAGTTCGGTGAGACTTTGGTACAAAAACTTTACTTTCGGACTTAGCTCTGTGAAAGTTTGGTACATAAACCTTGCTTTCGGACTTAACTCCGCGAAAGTTTGGTACAAAATTTTCTCGCTCAGGTCAGGTAATATCCCGCCGTTTCACTCTGCCAGACAAAAAAGCAGCACACCCCACGAGAGCTTTCTGTCGTAGCTTGCACTGCTTATTTTTTATGCTGTTTTCTTTTTTTACGTAATTTCATTTGCGGTTGACCAACTTTGAGCTTAGGTTTAACAAAAGCATGAGTCGGTTGATCGACAGTCTTCATCACTAAATCCACGTTGGCGTCACAGACCGCTTTGATCAACGGCACGCTGTTATCAATATAATGCAGCTCCCGTTCTAAAAAGCTGAAATAATTCGAAAGTAACGGCGTAATTTGACCGACGAGCTCATCACTGTCATCTAAAAAGCGCGGAAAATACGACCCAATGACGTGACTGACAGTTTGCTTGGTCCACTCTGCCGGCTTCTGTCCACTAGTCGTATACGCAGCAGCCGTAAAAGACATGATCACATACCGCACCGAGTCTAGGTCCATCGTTGTCTTAAATGGTTGTCCAAGCGGTGAAGCTAAAAATTTGGTTAAGTTGATTTCAGTTTCTGTGACCAGCTGGTGCTTGGTCCGACGGTTAAGTTTTTTCACGAGAATCTGGCTCCCTTCATCTCTTGTACAAGCAATTAGTTTCTGCTTGCAAACTGAGGTGGAGCATCTGGGAGTACGTCAAGCAGTACTTGACGCGCCATAAATAGCACCCGCTTTTGAAGTGTAAGCAGCTGGTTTAAGCCTGATAAAAATGGGGATAATTTAGTGGCGTGCATGACTGATTTCCTCGCTTTACTATACTAGCTATAATTTTACACCTATTTTTACAGTTAGTGCGTGTTTTTGGCAAAACTCCTTAAAAATTTTCACAGAAAAAGCACTGAGGGAAAACGCCCAGTGCTCAAAAATTATTCAAAAATCGGTAAGGTGGCCAAACCCTGACGGAGGCGTAAAGCATCCCAGGGCATGTGTTCGGCCAAGGTCAAGCCCACGATTTCCGTCGTGGCTGCAATGTCGCTGAAAAGCTGCAACATCTGGTTTAATTGTACTGACCCTACTGCGACTCCAGGAATCCGGCGATCAGCGGGTGCCGCCGCAAAGTTAGCGTGAAAGTCACTCGGTGACAGGATATCAAAGTCAGTGTGGACTACCACTTTGGTAAAGCCATGCTGTTTGATCCACTTAGTCACAGCGTCACTTTGCAAGAGTTGTTGTGGTGTAACGACTTGCAAACCTAATTGTTCGATTCGTTCTTGTTCGACCGGAGTCACCACGGTTTGATCTATTCCTGCCAATAACACATTCTCTGGTTGAAATGGGTGTTTGATCATCGTTTGATATTGTGGAATACCCTCACCCATTAAATTAGCCAAGGCCAGTTCCCGGACATGGGAAGCAGAAGTCGCTGTCCCTAAATCAGGATGTGAATCTAACCAAATCAGGCCTAAATTTTCTGGATACTTGCTATGTAAGTATTCAAACGGGGCAGCTGAAATACTGCAATCTCCCCCAAGTGTTAGGACGTTGGCGGGTTCTTTAGCATTCAAGATTTCCAAAGTGGCTTCCTGTTGCTTGAGGACAGTTTCCGCGCCTTTAATTTGGCTATTGCTGTGAGCGGCACTGCCAACTGGTGTAAAAATTGTCTCGGTCTGGTCCGAATAAGTCGGTGGCACAATATGCGATAACAAACGGGCCCCGAAACTATAATTTTCGTCCATCCCTCCTTGCCATTGTTGATTAACTAAACGTACTGTTTTTACAGTCATTTTTCTTTAATACTCCTTAATTTTCGATTTTATTGCGCCCCTCGCGCTTGAGTTACCTCCCAATTTTTCTTCTCATTGGGAGCCTTCTCAGCAGTTTATCATTTAGGCGGCTAATTTATTGTACCGCTCACCCAGATTTTTTCCAGTAAAAAGCCTTATTTTACGGTAATTCTTTGCAATAATAATAGGTTTGTTATCATGAAATAACATAATTACTATTTCAAAAATTAAGCATTGTTCGCTATACTTTAGTTGATAAGTTATTCACAAAAGATTTAACATCAATTTCTTTCAATTTTAGTGAACTCAGCTGCATCAAAATGTTTGGAATTAGTTTAACTTTGCATAATTTTTCAACCGCTTACATCTTAGCCATTACGCTATTTGTCTTACAACAAGTTTTAAAATATCTTTTGGCAAGATTTAGCTTTTATCATTTTAAACATTTTCTTTGCTGACTCCGTTTCCACTAAAGATTGATCTTCATTTCACAAATAATTGACCTAATTTCAGTTGTGAGTTGCCATCACCAATATTGTCGTAGTGAAACTTGTACTTAATAAATGGAGGGACCAATTATGTTACCAAAAAAATCATTTGCATTTTTAATCGACCAATTGATCATCAACCTGCT
Source organism: Ligilactobacillus pabuli (assembly GCF_022836475.1). Classification (GTDB taxonomy): domain Bacteria; phylum Bacillota; class Bacilli; order Lactobacillales; family Lactobacillaceae; genus Ligilactobacillus; species Ligilactobacillus pabuli. Next base: position 33,223 of record NZ_BQXH01000022.1, read on the forward strand.
TGTTTCGTTTAACATTTCCATGGCAATCAACATCTTGCACGATGCACCGCAGGAATTTGCTACTCTGTTCAAACCAACATTGTACGGTTGGTTAATTGCTTTAGCGATGGCTTACCTGTTACCATTGCCAAAATTGGGGACAGCTGTTGGTAAGTTCTTGCTTGGGTCAAACAGTCATTTCGACACCATGATCGGGATCGTAGTGATCAACGTTGTCACCATTGTCTTCATCTTAACTATGGTCTTTGGTGGAGTTTCTTGGGAATCAGTTATCGGCTGGTTATCATCACTACCATTTACTCTCTTAACTGGGACAGTAGTCGTTGGCTTGCTCAGCGGTCCTGTGACACGCTTCGCTTCACTATTTGCTCCAGCACCTAAGGTCGAATTAGACTAATCATTTCTACTAAAAAGATCAGCTCACATGGGCTGGTCTTTTTTTAGTGTCAACGTCAGACATAATGTAGCGCACCCTGAGTCGAGACTGGTGATAAGTTTGCTCTTCTTTTAGCCACTCTCGGCGCAACTGGTTATAAGTTCGCCATTCTTTTAGCCACTCTCGGCGCAACTGGTTATAAGTTTCCCGTTCTTCTAGCCACTCTCGGAGCAACTGGTTATAAGTTCGCCATTCTTTTAGCCAGTCTCAGCGCAACTGGTTATAAGTTCACTGTTCTTTTAGCCAGTCTCAACGCAACTGGTTATAAGTTTGCTCTTCTTTTAGCCACTCTCGGCGCAACTGGTTATAA
>NZ_BQXH01000023.1 GCF_022836475.1 Ligilactobacillus pabuli
GCTGGCCCCAGCCACACACCCCAGCACTTTAAACTAGCTATCAAAGTATAAAAAAAGAACTCCACCTTTAAGATAGAGTTCCAAGGACCATCAACACTATTTGACAAAGTCCCTAAATAGTTGGAGCTAAAAAAGAGTTACAAAATCACTGCAGTTTAACAACAGTAATTTTGCAACTCTCTTTTAAATTCTATTTACTTTATTCTGCGTTCTCTTCGCGTTCTTGAACAACTGCGCTTGGTCCTGGTTCGTAAGCAACTTTACCATGTAAGAACTGAGTTGCTAACCATAACAAGAGGACAAAGACCACGATAAATACCAACATGATCAAGACAGATTCTGTGATTTGTCCACTACCAAAGCCGCCGGTCAAAGCTTCACGGAAACCGTAAACTGACCAGGTCATTGGCAAAAATGGGTTGATGGCTTGGAAGAAGCCATTCATTCCGGTCGTAATTTCGATTGGGAAGGAACCGCCGCTGGCACCCAACTGGATCACCAACAAAATCATCCCGATAAAGCGTCCTGGATTATCAAATGCTAACGACAAGAACATCACGATATACATTGCAGCTAGTGAGAAGAAAATCCCGTTCACTAGGAACCCGCCCACGTTTTGCGGTGTCAAACCGACTGCCATCATCAGTAATAATTCTACTAATGCATTGGCAATCGCAACAACGCCGCCTAGGACAGCCTTGCTTGCAAACCAGCCGTTCGCTGTACTGTCTTCGCCGCCCATTCGACGTAATGGGTAAACTAAGTTGAAGACCAATGCCCCAACATATAAAGCAACTGACAACATATATGGTGCTAAAGCAAAGCCGTAGTTAGGCACTTTACTGTAGTTGTGATGTGCTAACTTAGTTGGTGTCGCAAACATCTTCGCGTTCTTTTGACCCAAGTTAGTTGAGTTAACTGTCTTAGCTCCGTCTTTCAAATTATCAGCTAAAGTTCCAGTACCGTTAGCAACTTGACCAGAAGCATCAGTTAATTTGTCAGAGTTACCGGCTAACTGAGAAGCGCCATTTGCCAAAGTATTGATACCATTCACTAGAGTTGGGACCTGGTTGTTTAACTGGTTAACACCGCCAGCTAAAGTATCAGCACCATTGACCAATTGACCGCCGTTCGCAGCTAATTGACCACTACCATTAGCCAAGGTATTGACACCGTTAACTAAGGTTGGGACCTGTGCGCCCATCGTTGTTAAGCCGCCATTTAATTGACTAGCTCCACTCCGTAATTGTGCACCATTTTGATTCAATTGTGCTGCACCATTAGCCGCCGTCTTGACGCCGTTCGTATACTGAGTCAAACCGTTCAACAAGGTTGGCAATTGTGACTTGTTTGTGATCTGTGCGATTTGGGCTCTGAGCTGATTTTCATCAGAAGTAAAGCTGTAAATATTAGTACCTTTACCATTAACTCCTTCATTTACTTGAGCTGAAGCACCTTTTAACTGTGTAGCTGCTTTCTGCAGTGCTGTTAATTGACTGCTTAATTGGCTCATGTCCGTTGAACCTTGACCGTTATTAGCGTTCTGGTTCATGCTTGCTTGTAATTTTTTAATTTGTGCTGTCAAACTAGTTAAAGCCGCTAATGATTTTTGAGCATTGCCAAGTTTGATCTGTGCATCTTTGACTGTGCCTGAAATCGTAGCTAGTTGTTGTACGCTAGAAACATTGTCTTGACTATTTTTAATAATTTGATTCAAATCAGCTGTGGCATCTTTCAACTGTGTTTGTTGATCTGCTGGCAGCTTTTCAATGGTAGCTAACACTTTACCAGCACGTTTAGCACTATCTTCATCGTTAGCACCAATTTGAGTTAATTGTTGGGTCATCCCACTTAATTGTGTGCTAAAGGTATTCACCCTTGTACTCATATCAGTGGCTGTCTGACCTAATTGTTCCAATTGTTTCTGATTTTCGGGAGTCATCAAACTGCTGAGTCCTTTTTGGGCTGCTGCTAATTGAGGTAACTGTTTTGCCATTCTATTAGCCAACTGTAAAGCTGAATCAGAAACTGCATTTCCTAAAACATAAGTTGCAGCGACACCTTGTGGTAATTGTGCCAACTGTTTAGTCACACCTTGTAATTGATCCGAACTACCAGCTAACTGTTGTAAGCCGCCATTTAATTGACTAACAGCACCAGTGTACTGGTTGACCCCGCCGTTTAAGGTTTGGGCTCCGTTTTGCAATTGTGACACGCCATTAGCCAATGGTGCAGCCCCCGCTTGCAGCGTTTGAACCCCTGCGTTCAACTGGTTAACTGCGCCAGTGTAGGTATGCAACCCGCGGTCCAAAACCATTGAACCGTCCGCTAATTGAACGACTCCGGCACTCAAAGGTTCAACCCCGGCATGCATCGTCATGACACCATTGCTCAAAGTTTTAACCCCGGCAGTGTAAGTCGTGATCCCGTTTGACAAAGCCTTTGAGCCGTCATTTAACTTAACTGCACCCTTCGCTGCTTTACCAAAGCCGGCACCAACCTGCTTGACAACGCCAAACATCGTATCCGCGTACGCGGTCGAGACTGTCTTGCTGACCTTGCTGTTCAATTGTGTGGCAGCTTCTTTAGTAATCACTTGTCCGATGTAGTTGAGTGAGTCATTTGTTTGATAATTTAACTTCATCTTTTGTGGTTGATCATCTAAAACGGTCGCTGCATTCTTAGAAAAGTTCTTAGGAATCGTGACTACCATATAGTACTTATGATGGGACATGCCGTCTTGGGCCTTTTTCCCACTCACAAAATGCCACTCTAGGCCAGATTGTTTCTTCATGTTGGCGACCAGTTGATCACCCACATCTAAGTCCTTGCCCTGGAAACTGACTTGCTGGTCGTTATTTACCACAGCAACTGGCAGTTTGTCCACATTACCATATGGATCCCAGACTGACTTCAAGAAGAAGACTGAATATAAAAATGGAATAAACATGATCCCTAAAATCGTGGCCAAAATCATCTTATGATTCCAAATCATTTTGAATTCATTACTAATCATTTTCACAAAATTTCACTCCTACTATCTAAAATATAAACCGTAAAAAGTTTAATCAATTCATGAACTCTCTAACCGTAAACATCAATTCTAGTCAGAATTATTGACATTAGACAGTTCATTGATCTTCTTTAATGATTTCAATAGTCCATAATATACTCTCAATATCCATTAAAAACAACCCGTTTTTTCAATCTTTTACAATTTTTTCATTCGCCAAAATCTACCCTTTTTTCAGTTGTTGACACGGTGTCACTTTAGCCTATAATTAGAGTCATACATTAAAAGTGACACCGTGTCACTGAAAGGAGCACAACTTTGGTCTCAACTACATTTTTGAACCTCTCACCAGAAAAACAAGCGCGGGTCAAACAAGCCCTGCTGCATGAATTTGAAACATATCCTTTGGCGCAAGCCCAGGTTGCCCGGATCGTGAAAGAAGCTGATATTGCGCGCGGTGCTTTTTATAAGTACTTTACCGACTTAAATGATGCTTACCAGTATCTATTTAAATCCGCTTTGCAAACGATCCACCAGACAATGCCTGCCCAACCAACAGCACTCAATGTTGATGAATACGTCAGCGCAATCAGACACTTTGCTTGTGGTGCCGAACTATCAGGCTACCGCAAACTTGTTGAAATGCACTATCGTTACAACGAAAACTTATTAGGTGCGCAGCCTACAACTCCAACTGCCGATAAAAAGTGGGCTTTCAAAGTGCTGTACCACCAAACTGTTCGTGATGTAATTTTGGATCCTGCTTCATTAGAACAACGACTCAGTCAGTTAAAAGTGATCTTACAATCGCTTGCCGATTAATCCCGTCTTAGAAAAGAGAGAGAACAATGTTTTTAGCCCTGAAAGAAATTAAAAAAGAAAAATTACGTTCCGGCGCTATCATTACCATGATCGTCCTGATCTGTTACTTAATTTTTATTTTGACGAGTTTGTCACTCGGACTTGCCCGCCAAAATACTGCTGCTATTAAGTCCTGGCACGTGCAACGCTTTGCCTTAAACTCCAACGCTAACACCGACATGCGTCAATCATTTTTAAATGACGACCAACTCGGCCAGTTAACCAAAAACGAAGCTGTCCTTGGACAAGGCTCAGTCGTGGCTAAAGCTGCCGGCAAAGAAAAACTGTCAGCGGTTTTCGTCGGTTTGAAATCTAACCAGTTTATCGCCAAAAACTTACAGCTCACGAGTGGCCACCCAGTCCGTCACGCTCACGAAATTGTCGTTGATGACTCATTCCAAGACAAAGGGTATCACTTGGGCAGTCATTTACGTTTAAACGATCAGAAACAACGCTACACCATCGTCGGTTTTACTAAAAATGCCAAACTCAACATTGCGCCCATCGTTTACGGCCAGTTATCTACCTGGAAAACAATGCGCGGTTTTGAACACGGACCTAGTGCAAGTGCAATTGTTTCAAAAAAAGCTAGTTATCGGGCACAAACGGCTGGGATAACCACCTACTCGACTAAGCAAATTATTAATAAGTTACCAGGTTATCAGGCACAAAATACGACCTTCATCTTAATGATCGCCTTTTTGATGGTCATTTCACTGATCATCATTGCCGTTTTCTTATACATTTTGACCATGCAAAAGATGCCCAATTACGCTGTCTTGCGTGCCCAAGGGATTCCTAGCAAAGTCCTAGTAGGGGCTACAATTTCGCAATCAGTCCTTCTGGTGATTTTCGGACTAGCGATCGGCTCACTGTTGACAGCCGGGACCGCATTTGCCATGCCAGCAGCCGTCCCAATGGCTTTTGACGTCCCAATGTTAGCGGCAGTTGGTTTGGGTCTCGTCTTGATGGCCTTACTTGGTAGTTTGGTCCCCGTTAGAAGTGTTTTACGGGTCGACCCGATTTCAGTAATTGGAGGTTAAAAAAGTGAACGCAATTTCATTACAAAATGTTAGCCATACCTATGGCAGCGATACTGCTCAAGTTCATGCTTTACACCAACTCAATTTTAGTGCACAATCTGGAACATTAAACTTAGTTCTTGGTCCCTCAGGTTCAGGAAAGACGACTTTTCTAACCATCGCCGGTGGACTGTTAACACCGACAACTGGGGGAGTCACGATTGCCGGGCAAAACTACACGACGCTTTCCAAAAAACAGCAAGATGCTTTACGCCTGTCATCAATCGGCTTTGTTTTACAAGCTTATCATCTCTTACCCTATTTAAAGGTCAAAGAACAATTTAAGCTAGTCAGTCAAGTTAAAAAAACCGGCAACTTGTCGGCCGCAAAACTAGCTGAGGTGTTAGACATGCTGGAGATCACTGATTTGTTAAATAAGTACCCCAGTGAACTTTCCGGTGGTCAACAACAACGAGTTGCGATTGCCCGCGCTTTATACCCGAACCCAGCAATCATTTTAGCTGATGAGCCAACCGCCGCCCTAGATAGTCAAAAAGTTAAAGTAGTGGGCCAACTCTTGGCGGACCTCGCTCACCAACACGATAAAGCTGTGATCGTAGTTACACATGATCCACGCTTGATCGAATTTGCCGACCAAATTTATGACATTACCGATGGAGTTCTCACTCACAAAGACACTGTCCAAGCCTAAAAAAACAGAGCGGAGGGAGGTAGTTAAGAGACGAGCACCATTAGAACCTAGGGACTAATGCGCTTTTGGCATTGGTTCATAGGTTTAAATGGGCGGAATCTTTTGCCTCACGCAGCTCGACTAATAAACAGAGTGGAGGGAAACGGTTAGAAAGCGAGCATTATCGGAACCTGAGAGTTAATGCGATTTCGGCATTGACCCCAGGTTTGAATAGGCGGAGAATTCTGAGTTTAGTAACCCAACAAAAAAATCAGCCAGGGTCATTACGACCTGACTGATTTTTTTGTTGACTTAAGTTTCCAACACAAGTCTGGCTGACTTACGTTTGATTTCACATTTGCCGACACAAGTCTGGCTGACTTATGTCCGATTCCGCATTTGTCGACACAAGTCCGCTCGACTTACGTTTGATTCCGCGTACTTGTCCACCAATGTTTTGCTAGCTGGTAGCTTTCTCAACTTATTTCTAGATTCCTTGCCGATATAAGTGATAAGAGTACGTTAGCGGTACAACCACAACAAGCACTACAATCGCGATCCATAACCACTGAAACTGGAAAATCATGTTACCCAACAAAAATACACCGCCAAGCACCATCAACCAGCCGCCGAGACGATTAGTACGACGCCAGTTTTCCTGACTATTACGCGTCCACGAAACCCGAAAACCGACAACATTGTTTTGTTTGACCTTTGGCATATAATTCCCCAAAACCAGAAAAACGATTCCCAAAGTAAGATTCATCATAACATTATCATTAATTGGTCGGCCCAAAGCTGTGCTGTAAATCAGGATAAACATGATTATACTAATCAGTGGGATCAACCAGTAGACAACCGTCAAGATCTGTGCAGTTAGATTCTTATGTCAGGCATCAATTTTAGTGGCAACAACTAAAAAGAGTTGAACTGCTGCCATGATTAACGGTAAGCCAAAAACCACCATGTTCTTACTACTCCAACCATCGATTTGTCCGTTTGACCAGTGAGAAGGAATCCGGGCCGGCAATTGCTGCCATAATAATAACCCTACCAAAATTGGCACTAAGATCACGACGAACGAAGCCAGCGTTACTTTAGTTGTTTTCTTCATCTTCACCATTTCCCTTCAAGTCAGTTAGCCATAATAGTACCTCTTCAAGCACTGTCGTATTCAACGAATAGTAAATAAAATTTTTCTCACGTTCTTCATCAATCAAATCGGCTTTTTTCAATACTTTCAAATGATAAGAGACTGTCGCTGCCGTCATAGTAAAGTGCTGCCCAATTTCACCGGCAGATAAGCGTTGCTTCGTCAGTAATTGTAAGATTTCTCGTCTGACTGGATCAGACAGTGCTTTAAAAGTTGTTTGAAAGCTCATCCTGTCCCCTCCTCAGCAAAATAATTTAGATACTTATCTAATTAGAATTCTATCAAATTAGTTTCGAAAATTCAAAGAATCAGTTTTTTCCAAAAAAAGTGACGTAACAATTTCTCGTTACGCCACTAGCTTAGATTATTTTAATGTAACCATGCAGCCAGGACATACAGAAGCGCAATATGTGCTGGATAAAAAATATAGAAGAAGTACTTCATTCCGGGACCTTTTTGTCCGTTATAGAAATAAATTGGAATGATTGCAAAAATCATGATCCACTGATTCGAACCCATCACTCCGTATGCTAAAGCAGTCAAGGCGATTAATAAGCACTGAATTAAGCGGTTGTTTCTAAATAAATAAAGCAATGGGATCAATAAGACCATAAAATTATTTTCAGCTAACAAAATCGCTGGGAAGACAGCCACAATGATTTGCTTTAACAATAATGGAGCAGCCTGATTATTCATCACTGCCAGCGTGATCACGGTCAAAACAAACGGCAAGATCACCCACAAAAGTCCCAACAAGAAATGCTGTAATTTATGTCCTTGCTTCATTGCCTGAAATTGATCGATTCCAGCCATAAACATCGTTCCAATGAATAAATCACGGAAGATGTTGTTGAACAAGACTACTTGTTCATAACCAACGACATCTTCTAGCGCTGAAGTCATCAGTGACATTAGCACCATGAAGATAAAAAGTCGGCTCATATATTTCTTTTTGTCATGAGTATAAGTAAAGCCAATCACACTCGTAAAAAAGAAAATTGTGGCCACGGGGCGGCCAAACCAATCTAGCCAAGTCGGTGCTCCCACCGGCGCAAACATTTCGTGCACATGATCAACAACCATCAAAACGATCCCAATGATTTTTAAATCAAAGGTTGAAAAGCCCTTAACTTTTTGAATATTTTCCATTTTCTCCCTCACCTGTTAACTTTAAAATTGTGTAAAATCTATAAGACTGTGTTGTACTCCATTCTCCAATTTTAGCAAACTTTTTTTCAAAAATTAAAAAAGGCCAGAATTTCTTCCCGCCTTTTACCCTTAACCAATCTGATTATTGATTTGATCAACTAATTTTTCTGGTTCTTCAACCCCTAACACTAAGCGAGCAAATTCAGCGTTTTTCAACTGGATCACCACTGGCTTAGCGCCCCGTTTGATATTATAGAACGTTTTTTCACCATTTTTAGTAAAGACTCCTGCCCAGTAGCCGGGAATGTGCGTCCCCGGGCCTCTGAGACCTTTATTTTCATTTAAAATTTCGGGGTCGATTGAAGCGCCCGCGACCTCTTGCCAGGAAAACTCTAGCTTATTTTTCATTGCGAAAAATTTATTACTGCCTTGTGGTGAAACAACCAGTGTCCGCTCCGTTAGTTCAACTTTGTTTTGCATCTTACTTTTCCCCTCCTAAGATTCCACTGTGCTTTAATAATTCTGTACCAATGTTAGTCGCAACATTGGTGGAAGATTGATGCCGATACCAGTTTTGCACGATTTCAAAAACCTGGTGATTGCGTGGGGTCACTTCTAGCATGGCGACGATCAATAGTCCCCATTTCAGTCGCTCGTCATCCCTTTCTAAGCTTAATTTCAAAGCGGAAGTAAACATTCCCTGCTTACTGCCAAATGTTGCGTACAAACTTCCACGCAATAAGCCGGTTTCTTCCACAATATCCCCAATTGACGTGCCATTATAACCATTGGTAATAAATAACTGTCCTACTTGTAATAAGACTTCATTTGAATCAAATGTTTTTTTCTTTCCCATACTGCAATTATAGTTTTAATTGAACGATTGGTCAAATATAACAGAGCGGAGTGAAACGGGAGAAAGCGAGCATTATCGAAACCTAGGGACTAATGCGTACTAGGCATTGGTTCCTGGGTTTCGATAAGCGGAACTTTCTGTTTCAAGTAGCTCGACTAAAATCACAAAGCGCCTAGCTTCCGAGTACTATCGGAGCATAGTCTTTAATGCGTTCTTGGCATTGAAGGCTGGGCTTGGATAGACGGAAGAAGCTGCTTTGAGTAGCTCGACTAAAAAGCAAAAAAGACCAGGTGCAATTACACCTGATCATTTCTAGCTCTTATTTCGCTAAGCCCGCAGCGATTTTGTCTAAATTCCACTTCATCATTGAATAGTAACTATCACCATGTTCGCCTTGGTTAGCAATCGAATCGGTAAATAACTTACTTTTAGCAACTGGAATCCGTGTGTCCTGTGCCACGGTTTTCATTGGTCGGTCATCCACGCTGCTTTCCACAAAGAGGGTCGGTGTCTTCGTCTTACGCAGCTTCCGAATAAGCCTGATCGACTGGTCAGGCGTCCCTTCTTCTTCCGTGTTAATTTCCCAGAGATAGGTCGAAGGTAAGTCATATGCCCTTGAGAAATATTTAAAGGCTCCCTCACTGGTGACCAGCAACTTCTTTTCAGCTGGAATCTCCGTGAACTTCGCCTGCGCTTGTTTATCCAACTTAGTTAACTTAGCCAAGTACTTCGTTAAGTTTTTGTGATAAAATTCTCGGTTAGCTGGATCCTTTTGTGCCAGTCTCTTTTCAATGTTTTTGGCATAAATCATCCCATTTTGCAAATCCAACCATGCATGGGGATCTTGTTGATCTTCGTCACCTTGACCTTGTAAATAAATCACATCGACCCCATCGCTAACTGCAAAATAATCTCGATTTTTCTTTTGGTGAGCATTTTTGACCAGTTTGGTAAACCACGCATTACCCCCCGTCTCCAGGTTGATTCCGTTATAAAAAATCACGTCAGCTCGCTCCGTTTGCCGGACATCTTCGGCTAATGGCTCATATTCATGCGGATCTTGCCCGACCGGAACAATACTATGCAAAGCAATTCGATCTTTACCAATGTTTTGAACAATATCAGCAATAATGGAATTGGTGGCAACGACCTTGATTCGTCCATCTGGTTGAGAATTTGAATCACCTTGTTTAGTCCCACATCCAACCAAAACGGTGACTAGTGCAACCAAGGTCCACCAGATTATCGCACTATTTTTTAGTCGTTTCATCAACTAGCCACCTTCTTTTTGAAAAAGTTTTGCTTCGGTGAAATAAAGAAACTAACCACGAAGAAGACAGCGGCCGTCAAGACAATACATGAACCGGCAGCGATATTAAAACTATAGCCGATCATCAAGCCCAGGACTGACGAAACTGCACCAAGAGTCGCTGAAATTACAATCATCACTTTCAAACTATTCGAGTATAGATAAGCCGTAGCGGCAGGCGTAATCAGCATCGCCACAATTAAAATCGTCCCTACACTTTGCATAGCTGTCACTGCCACCAACGTTAGCAAGATCATCAACAGATAATGATAAAAATTCACCTTCATCCCCATTGCCTGTGCCATGTCTGGGTCAAATGAGGTCAGCAATAATTCCTTGTAAAATAGAAAGACAACCAATAACACCACTACCGCGACTCCAATAGAAATCCATTTGTCGACATCTTGCACCGCTAAAATGTTCCCAAACAAAATATGGAACAGGTCCGTCGAACTATTGGCGACCCCAATCAAAATCACCCCTAAAGCTAGAAAAGAACTAAAAGTGATTCCAATTGCTGTATCGCCTTTGATCACGCTATTTCCTTTAATATACGTAATAATCACCGAGGCCAGGAGTCCAAATGCGATTGCCCCCACGAAGAAATTAATGCCCATAATAAAAGAAATTGCGACACCGGGTAAAACCGCATGAGAAATTGCGTCACCCATCAACGACATTCCGCGTAAAATAATGAAGCATCCCACGACTCCAGAAACGATTCCAATCACGACAGCTGTTACCAAAGCATTTTGTAGAAAATGAAACTCATTTAAACCTTGTACAAAATTAGTGAACATCCTCAAACGCCTCCCATCACTAGGTTCTCACCGTAAGCCTGACGCAAATTCTCCTGGGTAAAAACTTCAGCTGTTTGGCCAAAAGCCACTAATTTTTTATTCAAAATCAGTAGTTGGTCAAAATAATCATGAACCTTGCTTAAATCATGATGGACGATCAAAATCGTTTTACCAGCATTTTTTAACTCAGTTAGCGTTTCCATGATGATTTTTTCACTGACCGAATCGATTCCGACAAAAGGTTCATCCAAAAAAATATAGTCAGCTGCTTGGACCAGACACCGCGCCATTAGCACGCGCTGAAACTGTCCGCCAGACAGCTCACTGATTTGGCGGTTACCGTATTCGCTTAGATTGACCTTTGCCAAAGCCTCATCAACCTGGCCCCACTGCTTTTTCCCAACTTTATGAAAAAGTCCTAACTGAGGGTATGTTCCTAAAGAAACACATTCCCGCACCTTAATCGGAAATGTATAGTCGATTTGACTTTTTTGTTCTACGTAAGCCACATTTCTCAGTTCTTGTTTAGCTTCGTTGCCATTGATCAATACTTCCCCACTAAAATCAAGCACATTTAAAATCGCTTTCAAAAAGGTTGATTTACCTGCACCGTTTGGGCCGATAATACCTGTGATAGTGGGACCCTTGATTTTCACAGAAACATTTTCAACTACTAAATTAGTGTGGTCGTATGAAACTTCAAGCGCTCGTGTTTCTATCATAACTACTCCTCCGTCCAAATATTTTAATTTGTTCCCTTTCATTTTTAGGTTAACATAACTTATATGTCATATCAAATGAATCGTTTTGTTTATCAATATTTAAGAATGCGCTCGCAATTACTGTTAAATGGTAATTTCAATTAATCATCATTGCCAGTAGACTCCGCTCTGGATTAAAAAAAGCCCCCAGGTGAATTTCACCTCGGAGCCTCAATTTAAAGTTAATCTAGTGCTTTAGTAATTTCACGGTTAAAGTCGTCTAAATCATCTGGAGTCCGACTAGTAATCAGCTGATGTTTTTCATCGATTACCACTGGCTCGTCCAAGACCTGCGCACCTGCGTAAAATAGGTCTGGTCGGACCGACTCATAGGCAGTTAACTTCAAAGATGAAGCTAAGCCTGACTGAATAAATAACTGTGGACCATGACAAATAGCGAACACATCTTTATTACTTAATAAGAAGTCTTTGACAAAATCGACAAAGCGCTCATCGACTCGTAATTGATCGGGTGAAAAACCGCCCGGAATTAATAAGGCATCATAATCTGTGACTGATGCATCAGCAATTCCTTGGCCAGCTGTTAATTCTAAGCCATGTTTCCCGGTAATTTTGCTACCAGCTTCTTTTTCAATTACGGTAACTTGGTGCCCCGCTTTTTGTAAAGCCTCGACTGGTGACGTATATTCAATATCTTCCACATCGTTAGTCACGATGACAGCAACTTTTCTCATCTAAACTACCAACCTTTCTCGTAGGAGTGATCCTACTTGGAAATCTCAGTTCGTTCAACTACAGTTTCGTTATAACACGAAACTGTCGCCCTACTCAAAAAATCTGCCTAACGCCCATTTGAAAAAGGCCACGACCTTACCCACAACTAACGCTGCGAGGACCGTTCCTTCCCGAATTCCAGTCAGTGAGTGGAAAACTGCCAGTGCAATCACCACTGCCAAAATGACCATACTACTATCGACCCCGATTTTGGCAGTTGGAAATGGCTTCTTTAAGCCCACAGAAACTGCTTTAGCTAAACCCTCCCCAGGCATAATGATCGAGTTGGATGAGACTTCCAAAAAGACGCCAAATCCTAACACAATAATGCTGAGTAAGGTTAAGAGGATTTTTTGCCAGTAGTGCTCTGGCGCTAAAAAGCCAAAGGTTTTAACAAAAAAGTCAATAAATACCCCGAAAAACAAGCCGGGAATGATTTGTAATAAGTTAGCTGGCGAGAAGTCCCGTCGTAAAAAGATAGCTTCCAAACCAACACAGACAAACATAAAGAGAATCGTCCACACCCCTAATGAAAGCGGGAAAATCAAGCTTAAAACGTTAGGAATACTAGCGATAGGAGAAGTCCCCAAACTAGCAATTTTGGCGAGCGGCACTCCCGCGCCCATAAAAACTAACCCACAAGCGAGGAGCACCAAATTCTTGAACCGAAAAGCCTGACGTAATTCATTTTGCATAAATAAGAGTCCTTTGATTTATTTTTACCTTCAATTTTAGTCTTATTTAAAGTAAATTGCACGCTATGTTTTAAAACACAGAGTGGAGTGAGGCGGTTAAGAGATGAGCATGATTGTAGTATTAGTCTTTCTCGTTATTCTTGCTGGAATAATATTTTAGTCACAAAAAAAGAACCGTTACCAGGAAGGTCCTTGACAACTAAAGACGCACGTGTAACTTAATTTGCTGGTTGTCTCAACGATTCTGCGAAATTTTCCCAACACACAAACAGACCGTTACCACTTTGGCAACGGTCTGTCTGCTTGTTTTATTAAGCTAAAGCGTTAGTAATTTCACGGTTAAAATCGTCCAAATCATCTGGTGTCCGGCTAGTGATCAATTGGTGCTTTTCATCGATCACAACTGGTTCGTCTAGAACTTGTGCACCAGCATAGAATAAATCAGGACGAACTGATTCATAGGCAGTTAACTTCAAGGATGAAGCCAAACCTGATTGAACAAATAGTTGTGGGCCGTGGCAAATTGCGAAGACATGCTTGTTACCCAACAAGAAGTCCTTCACGAAGTTAACGAAACGGTCGTCAACTCGTAATTGGTCAGGTGAGAAACCACCAGGGATCAACAAAGCATCGTAATCATTAACAGCGACATCAGCAATACCTTTGTCAGCAGTTAATTCAAGACCATGCTTACCTGCGATCTTACTACCTGCTTCGTTTTCGATCACTGTGACATCATGGCCAGCAGCCTTCAAAGCGTCAACAGGTGAAGTAAATTCAACATCTTCTACATCATTTGTTACAATAACAGCAACTTTACTCATTTTTGAATACTTCCTTTCAACTTTATGTTAGTATCTATAATAAACCTAGTTCCTATTTGATACAATAACGCACTTTAAGGTGCCCTAGGTCTAAAAATTAATAAGGACAGTGATTTAATTATGACTGATGTAGTTCGTAAAGACGTCAAGCAACGACTCGAAAACGGTGATTTCAGCTGTGCGAAAGAATTGACCCTCTCCATGTTTAGCGGCAAGTGGAAAATTGTGATCTTGTTTCACCTTGGGACTGATGGCCCCTACCGGTTTAACCAACTGATGCGCCTATTACCCAAAGCTTCCCATAAGGTATTAACAAACCAATTACGTGAAATGGAAGAAGATCAGCTCATTTCGCGGACGGTTTCTTCTGATTCACAAGTGCAGGTCTTTTATGCCATTACCGACTTGGGGGAAACTTTAATGCCGATCATCAACCAGATGTATGCCTGGGGAACTGACCGGATCAAGCAACTTCAAGTTACCCCGAAATTTAACATTAATGAAGACGAAGTGCACGAGGAGGACTAGCGATGGGCCCACTGACGATCGGATTACTGGCTGGCTTTGGTCTCCCCTTACAAACGGCGATCAATTCCAGTCTCGGTAAGAAAATTAACTCTTCTTTTTTAGCATCACTAATTTCATTTACGCTTGGCACCATTTTTTTAGCTCTATTTGTCGTATTCACTGCGTCGCACCTGACTTTAACTTGGCACTTTATCAGTCACCAGCCATGGTGGTTATGGCTAGGCGGTTTCTTGGGAGTCTGTTATCTGACCGCTAACATCATTTTATTCCCGCACTTAGGTAGTGTACAAACGGTCTTAATGCCAGTTTTAGGGCAAATTATCATGAGTATGCTGATCGATAATTTCGGCTGGTTTCATTCACAACAGCATTCCTTAAGCTGGCTGCGGTTATTGGGTGCGCTCATCGTAGTTGGCGGAGTCTACTATGCCGTCGCTGGCAGTCAAACTCCCCGCAAATCCCCCGTTGTCAACGAACGCGGGCTGAACTTTTGGCGTCTGATCGGCTTAGTTGCCGGAATGTTAAGTGCAACGCAAACAGCGATCAACGGCTATTTAGGGACCCTCTTACATTCATCTTCCCAGGCAGCGCTAGTCTCTTTTGCGGTTGGCACCATAGTCTTATGGCTGCTCGTCCCGCTGCTTGAACACGGCTATCATTTTAGCCGAGTTCAACCGGCACAAATCAGCTGGTGGAACTGGTTGGGCGGACTAATTGGCGGTTGTTATGTGCTGACTAACGCTTTCCTCGTTCCCTTACTTGGGACTGGGCTAACAATTGTCATTGTTTTAGTCGGGATGATCAGCGGCAGCTTGTTACTAGACAACTTTGGCTGGCTAGCCGCAGTCCAAAAGAAAGTGACCTTCCGTCAAATTTTAGGGGTGATCCTCTTATTAAGCGGAGTAGTCTTGATCAAACTAGTCGGCTAATTCACTTTCACTGAAAAACACGTGCAAAAATGCACGTGTTTTTATTTTAACCGCTGATTTAATAAACGTAGTGCATTTAAGATCACCACGATAATACTAGCTTCATGCACAAACATCCCGATCCCCATATTCAGCCAACTGCCAAATAACAGACTGCCTAGCAAAAATAGCACCACACCAACAGCAAGTGCCATATTTTGCATCATGTTCCGTCTAGTGGCCTGCGCCAATTTGAGCGTCACAGCCAAACGACTAAAATCGGAATGCAGTAAAACAATATCCGCCGTTTCAATCGCGACATCAGTCCCATCGCCCATCGCGATTCCAGTATCAGCAGTCGCAAGCGAGGGGCTATCATTCACCCCATCACCCACAAATGCCACATTTTGCCCCTGCTTTTGTAATTCTCGCAGATAACTTGCTTTATCTTCCGGCAGTAAATCTCCTTTGGCATCGGTTAAATTCAGCTGGCTGGCAATTTGCTCGACCGTCTTCTGATTGTCTCCAGATAATAGGAGCAAATTTTGCACACCTAAGTTGGTTAATTTGGTCAGTTCTGCTTGAACATTCGGTCGCAATTGGTCCTTGATCCCCACGATCAAAGCTAATTTTTGTTCACTGGCCAGTAAAACGACTGAGTTTCCAGCAGCCGTAACTTCCTGCACTTGTGCTTGTGCTGCCTGAGTAATTTGAACGCCATTATTTTTTAACAACTGTAAGTTGCCAACGATAATTTTGTGACCCCTTACCGTTGCCAAAATTCCGCCCCCCGTAACGACCTGCGTGTCAGCTACAGGCAATTTGTGAACTGCTGGATAGGCCGTAACTATTGCCCGTGCCAAAGGATGTTCACTTTCTGCTTCCACACTAACCAATTGTTGCAGTGCGTCGTCTTCGTTCACGGTCGGCGGCACCAGAACTTGTGTCACGCGCGGTTTGCCCCAGGTCAATGTCCCTGTTTTATCAAAAACTAAAGTGTTGACCCGACTAAAATTTTGAATGGTTTCACTGCCCTTTAACAAAATCCCGTGTTTCGCTCCGTTACCGATTCCGGCAACATTTGACACTGGGATCCCGATCACTAAAGCTCCGGGACACCCTAAAACTAACATCGTGACCGCTAACTCAACATCTTTGGTTAATATTCCGACAATGAGCGCTAATAATAACACCGCCGGCGTATAATACTTAGCGAAACGGTCGATCAAACGTTCAACGTTCGACTTTGAATCTTGCGCTTCTTCTACTAACTCAATAATCTTACCGAAAGTAGTCTCTTCCCCAACTCGCTGTGCTTGAACTTGCAGAGTCCCATTTTCCAAAATCGTCCCCGCCGATACCAGTGACTCTGGCTGCTTGGCTACTAAACTGCGCCTCACCCGTAATACTAGCTTCATTTACAGCCCCGGTACCGCTAAGCACTTGACCATCCACCGGAATTTTTCCGCCAGTTTTGACTAATAACAAATCGCCCTGACTGACCGCAGTGATAGGTACTTCTTCAAATTGCCCAGCCTGATTTTGCTTAAAACTAGTCTGTGGGGCCATTTCCGTTAAAGCTTTGATGGCCTGCCTAGTTTTTTTAAGTGTGGCTTGTTCCAAAAAATGACCCGCCAAAAATAAAAATGTGACCACTGCCGCTTCTTCATAACTTTTCACAACAAACGCCCCAAGGACCGCGACTGTCACCAAGACGTCAATACTGACGACCTTAATTTTCAAAGCTTGAAATGCCTGAATCGCGATCGGTAAGACCCCCACCATTCCAGCCAAGATCAAAGCCAGCAGCTCAACTTTCCCCTGCTTCAGAAAAAAATGCTCCAACCCTGCCACTACCAATAAGCCGCCATTCAAAATTGTGAGTGCTCTTTTATGGTCTAAAATATATTTTTGCATTATCTTTCTCCTCAAATGAACTTTTTTAGTCAAAAACAAGGACTAAGCTGCTCGTCCTTGTTTTAACTTTAATTGTCTATTTTTCTGCCTGATATGCTTGCTTTAATTCTGCTAAAAATTGGTAGGTTTTTTCCATGGTCGGACAGGCATCTGCCGGAATACTAAAGCCCGCCGTTAACTCACTCATCTGTTGATACTCTGGACTTAAATCTGCATCAGACTGACTTTTAGCGACAATTTGTTCAAATAACTCATGGACTTGAAATGTTTCTGGATGCTTTTTGCCATGGGCTCGTGTGATCGCTAAAGTATACATTTCTAGTTGCGGAAAATACGCTGCTTGCAGTTCACGATATTTACTCATGATTGAATTCCTTCTTTCTTTACACTGCCTGAACTTTGGTGCTGACGACTGGATAACCCAGCTCCTCGATTGCCGTTTGAATCTTGGCAACAGTCGTTTCTGCCTCGTTAAAATTAACCTTTAACTTGCTGGCATTAAACAGCACTTGAATACTTGAACGATCGACCCCAGGGACTGCTGCCGCAGCCGCCTCGATTTTTTGCATACAAGTTGGACAAGCCAACTCTTCTAATTTGATAACAGCTTTTTTCATTAGATGGTACTCCTTTCTTGTTCCTTGATATGACATAGTCTAACGAGTTTGTCAGCCTTTTTAATTGATCAGTGTCAAGTTTAGCCGCTTTTATCAAATTTTACGCAAAAAAATGCTGTTCTCACTTCACGTTATGGTTGCTAACTATGAAGTAAAACCAGCGTTCATCCACATTATTTTTTCTACTCTTCCACTAAAGGCTCCAGTACCATAATTTTTTGGCTAGACAGTGACTTAATTTTCCCTTCAGCCGCTAATTTCTGTAGCGTGCGAGTCACCGATTCAGGTGTCGTCCCTAAATACGCCGCTAAATTTTTGCGATTCAATGGCAACTCAACCACAGGAGACTGTGATCCTGTCTCCTGTTGAGCAATTAAATCATTCAAATACAGGCTGATTCGCGCTCGAATCGTTGGTGCTGCAAGGAACGTTGCCTGCTTTTCAGCCTTTTCCAAGCGTTGCGCCATCTGATTTAACAGTTGGTAACTGATGGCCGGATAGTCCTGTAGAATTTGCACCAAATCTTGGTGCGTTAACAAACACAATTCGCTGGTCGTTAGCGCCTCCAGATAATTAGTCTGCTTTCTGCCTGTTTGAAAGACGCTCCAAACACCCGTGAATTCCCCCGCCGTCAATAAAAAGAGCAGCTGTTCTTGGCCGGTACTCAACAAATGGTAACCTTTCAACTGGCCTTGGTGCACGATCACCAACGTTTCATCCTTTTGTTGGGGACTTGCCAACAGCTCACCTTTTTGTACAGTTTTATTTGTTACTTTTTGCGCAATTTTAGCGATCGATGCTGGTTCCAGCCCTGAAAAAAGCGGTACCAAGCTCACGCAATGAATTTTTTCTGTAAGTTCCATCTGGTAATTCTCCTTATTCTAACTGACTTTCGCAGCCTTTATCATAATTTTATATAGTAAAATTCTAAAAATATAACTATATTATATAATGTAGTTGAAATCTTCACAAGTAAGCGGTATTATAGAGGAGTAAACAAATGAGTTGCACCAGCCAGTTCCAAGCCGAGCTTTGATTGCCTAGGACACTTTGAAAGTTCTGTTTCCCGGCTTGCTGCGCTCTGTGATGTAGTCGAGCTGCGAAACTCAGAAGATTCCGTCTAATCAGAAATGTCCTTCAATGCTTAAAACGCATTAAAAGCCATTTTTCCTTAGTACTCGTCTTCTAAACGAGTTTCTCCGCTCTGTGATTGTAGTCGAGCTACGTGAAGCAAGAGATTCCGCTTATCTCAACCCAACCTTCAATGCCTAAACCGCATTAAAGGTCAGGTTACGATCATGCTCGTCTCTTAACCGCTTCACTTCGCTCTGTGTTCGTAGTCGAGCTCCTCAAGCCAGGACTTTCCGCCCATCCAAGGCCAACCTTCAATGCCTAAATCACATTAAAGCTTAGTCTCCGATGGTGCTCGAGTCCTCCCGGCTTGCTGCGCTCTGTGATTAATGAGGGAGGATTTTTATTATGACTGAAGAAAAGAAAAACAATGTTGAAGCACCAGTTGAAGACCTATTTTCTACCAAAGACATCGATACCACGATCAAGGGACTTGAAAAAGCTTCAGAAACTTGGTATGAACAAGCTGCTGAACAAACTCATGCCGTCAGTGGTGACACCTACGTTAAATTAGACTGTGGTGTCCTAACTGTTGATCAGCTAAATTATTTCTTAAACTCAATGCCATTTGAATTGACCTTCGCTGATGATAATAATCAATTTTTATACTACAATAATATGATGCCCGCTGAAGAAATGTTAGCTGGTAGAAAACCCGGTCAAGTCGGGAATGCGATCGCCTACTGTCACCCAGAACGAGCACGGAAAGGTGCCGCAGCCGTAGTCAACTTACTCCGGACTGGCAAACAAAAGAAATTCAGACTAGCTGTTCCTGGTAACGGCCCCGATAAATGCGTCTTGCACGACTATATCGCCATGCACGATGAAGACGGACGTTTCCGCGGCGTCAACGAACAGATTTATGACCTGATGCCAGCAATTCAGTGGTACTTGAAACATACTGGTCAAAAACTAGTGGATGACCCTAATGTAACTGCTGATACTGTGACTGGTCCTTCACAACACAAAGAAGCCGAAAAAAAGGAAGCTCCACAAGTTGCTGATGCAACCAGCGGCGCCTCCCACCAAGAATAATCTAAGTTAATTAACTAACCCCCAAAATTAAACGACCGCCCAACTTTAGTCAATCAAAGTTGAGCGGTCGTTTGTTTTATCGTATTTTTCTGACAAATTTAAAGCGGAACCCTGCGCCATTTCATGCGTAGTCCCCCTCTTCCCATATTAATTATACCATGGTCTGCCAGCTAAAAAACAGTCTATTCTTTCAGCAATAAGCGTGTAAAATGGAAAGCCGGAGGTCAGCTTATGCATACAGAAAAAGAACATCTTCATTTCATCTATCACACGCTTCACTCAGAGATCCCAGTTTTAGAAAAACAACTTATCCAGTTAAAACAGGACGGTTTGAACATTAAGAAACAGCTGGGCAAAGATGGTCATTTAAATCTAGAAACCTTGGCCGAAAAAATCGATACTTTTGCCAATATTGAAGCTAATAATCGCCAAATCGATGCACTTAACCTAAGCTATTCAATTTTACAAAAGCGGCTTAAGAATGCTCGTCTTTTACTACCGCAAGCATACTTCGCAAAGCTCTCGCTAAAATTTGACGAAGATGATCAAAATCAACTTTATCTCGGAAAAGTTGGCTATGTTGATCAACATACCAATGATTTGATTTATGATTGGCGCGCACCAGTCGCTGAACTCTACTATTCTAACAAAGCTGGAGCGACCAGTTATGCAGCAAATGGGCGGACCATTCCAGTCACGGTTCAAGCACGAGAACAATTTGTGATCGACCACGACCGCTTACTTTCGGCAACTATGACCCAAATGGCGGTAACCGACCCACTGCTGCTGGCGGTGTTAGCGGAAAACCGTACCGGACATTTGAAGGAAATCACGGCAACGATCCAAGGTGAACAAAATACCTTCATTCGTGAGTCAGACCATGCTGTGGTAATTGCGAATGGTGTCGCCGGCAGTGGAAAAACATCTGTCTTGCTGCAACGAATTGCTTATCAGCTGTATCAGCATCGTTACGACTGGCAAGCCGAGAATATTTTATTATTAACTCCTAACCTGACTTTTAAAACCTATATCCAGGGTGTTTTGCCTTCCCTAGGTGAACAAGAACCGCTGAGCACGACCTATCAAACTTTCATTCAACAACTAGGACGGCACTTTGGTCTCAACCAAATCTCCACCCAAAATAACCATTTAGAACAGTTGTCCCAAAAAGTACAGGACCCCGCTGTCACACTTAAGCTTTCTTTCCTGCAGGCGGTCTTAAATCAGCTGAGTCCCGACGCTTCGCTACTAACAGCCGCTCAAAACGTCTGGCGCTGGTTAGGTGCAACAGGGCAAAGACCAGAAAAACCAGTCGACTGGCTAGATTGGCAAAGTCTCGCACAAAGTTGGCAGATCACTGAACTAACACAATATGATATTTTATACCTGTTAATTGTGTTAACTAACTATCGGCAAACTAACATTCAAGCTGTTTTTATAGATGAATCACAAGATTACGATGCCGACACTTGGACCTTATTAGCAGCGCTATTTGTTCACGCCGAATTGACCATCGTCGGGGACCGTGACCAACGACTGGCAGGCGTTAGTCCCAATATCGCTGACTACTTTCAGACTCGAAGCCACACACAATTGCAGCTCAGTACCAGTTATCGTGCCACGGGTGCGATCACTAAATACTTTATTCGTTACGCCAACTTATGGTCGCAAACTGGGCGCTTTGTCCAAGAACTAGGGTAAGAACCCGTTGAACTGAAACAACTTGACCTTGCACAAGTTGTAGCTGACTTGCCAGTTTCTGCTGGGCAAAGTATTGGGATCATCGTCGTGGACTCAGCGATGGCAACCGCCGCCGCAGCCCTTTTACCACAAGCTTCTTTGCTCAGTCAAGCCAATTCCGCTAGTTTGACCAGCGGAATTAGTATCTTAGACTTGCCAACTGCAAAAGGACTAGAATTTGATCATGCCATCATTCTTGGCTGGAATAACGCCTATTATCATGACCAACAAAATGGTAATAACCGGCGCTATGTCGCCACCTCTCGCGGTACAAAAACCTTAACGCTATTAGCCTAAATATTTTTCATAATCACACACAAAAGACCTGATTCACCGCCAAAACGTGTAGTTTCTGGTGAACCAGGTCTTTTTGTACTGTTATTTTTTTAAGAGCTTAATGATTTTTTGCTGCAAAATTTGGTTATTATTGAGTCTGGCAAAGGCTAAGGCATCAGATAATAAAGCGGATAGTTCTTTGTTAGACCCATGTTGGGCAGAAACATTTTGCGCCTTCCGAAATAAGATCCGTGCCAAATAATAGGTCAGGTGGTTTTCCGCACAAATTTGATAGCCATAATCCAACAACGGATCGCTGACTGTATAATCTCCAATGCTGCCAAAATAATCTGCCGTGTAAAATAACATGTTGAGGACCCGCCAAATTGTTTTGGTATCGGATAAGGCCAAGCTTTCCAATTGATCAAAAACTTTCTGGAAAAAATACTCCGCCTTAGCTAGATCTCGCTTTTTGTTATAGGCCAGACCACTGCCAGTATAGGCTAGTAAGGAAAAAATCGTCTGGTGTTCATTATCCAGTTCGCTTAAAATCAAGTTGAAAAAATACAGAGCACTTTCAATTGAACCCTCACCTAGAGCATAGACGTAACCTTGGACAAAAGCATACTGCATTTTGGCCGACTGCTCCAAGCTGTCAAACTCAATGACTGCTAACTTCTGTTGGGCGGCCTGATACTCGCTTTGGATCAATGCAAACTCAGCCTGATCAAGTTGCTTAGCTTCCACTGACTGCGAACGTGGTCCAGTCGGGAAAATTTCGTCTAAGGTTAATCCCAGTCGCTGACAGAGTTTGATCAGGACTTGAATCGATGGTGCTTTCCCATAATGTTCAAATTTACTCAAGGTCGCTTGTGTACAAATTCCCCGGCACAGCTCCGTTTGAGATAAGCCGAGATCTTTTCTAGCGGTGATAAACCGTTTAGTATTGATTTGGTCCATTTTCCACTCCTATCTTAGCGACTGCTAAACTTACAGCTTAAAGTATTTTTGGAGATAAACCGCAACACCATCGGCATTATTGTCTAAAGTCTCAGCGTTGGCTGCTTGCTTGATCAGCGGGATCGCATTGCCCATCGCCACGCCGATTTCCGCCGCCTGTAACATTTCCAAGTCGTTTTCTTGGTCGCCAAAAGCCATTAAGTTCGTCAAGTCTTCGCCAAAATGTCCCAGCAGTTCTTTGAGCCCGACTGCCTTATTCACACCACCCGGCAAGAATTCTAACAACTCTTCGCGTGATGGGACAATATGAAAATGCTGGTCAATTTCTGCGGGCAAACCAGCACGAGTCGCCGTCACCACTTGCGGTTCTGCTGAACTCACGACCTTACCGAAAGTTTCATCAGCAGGTAATTCTGCAAAGTTAATATTTTTAAAAGGCAACATTTTATTCATTGAAGCTTCATAGGTCGACTTACCCAACTCCACTAAGGAATAAACTCCGTTTGGACCAATAACATCTAGTGGATAATGACGCTGAGTCGCATCCTGGTACAAGACTCCCACTTCATCTTTAGTCAGTGTCGTTTGCGCTAAAATTTCGCGAGAAGCATTGTTTTGCACCAACCCGCCATTAAAAGTAATGGAATAATCATTCGGTTGTTTGAGGTCCAATTGCTGTACTAAGTGTGCAATCGCTGGTAATGGTCGACCAGTACACAAAACGACGCGGATCCCATTTTTGTGCAACTGCTTTAGGACCCGTTCATTGGTCGCCGAAATTTCTTTATTTGAGTTTAATAAGGTATTATCTAAATCCAATGCAATCGTTGTAATCATCGTTTTTCCTCTTTTTCTACTATTATTTAGACCGATAATGGTGATAGATCCAGAGTGTGCCCCAGATCAGCGCAGCCGTTAAGACCAGTGTCGTGACCCACGCCCACTCACCTTTAGCCCATGGTAAATGCATGTTCATCCCATAAAAGCCGGAGATGATCGGCGGAACTGCTAAAACCAACGACCAGACTGTCAAAAAACGCATCGTCTCGTTCAAGTTATTATTTAAAAGATTATTGTAGGTATTTGACAAACGATCAACGAGGTCCGCCGCATCCTGAGTGACCTGCTGACTTTGTTTCGTTTCAACCTCAACGTCACTCAAAAAGTCCAGTTCCTTTGGCTCAAGTGCAAAAGTAGCGTTATCAGAGCGACTGCTGAGCTGCATTTGTTGGATCGCTACCACATTATTATCCGAAGCTGTTGTTAAATACACCAACTGGTCGCTTAACTCAGCCAAGGCTGTAATTTGTGCATTAGTCGGGTGCTTACGATAATTAGCCAACTTTTCTCGTTGATGATTCAGCAAGTCGATTTGATCAACATAGTAATCATTAATACGCCATAATAAACGCAACAACGTCAGCATTGGCGAGTCTTTTTGTTGACTGGCAGCCGCTTTTTCAGTGAGTAATTCCTGTAATTTTTCAGCGACCCACTGCGCTTCGGAGCTAACTACTGAAACTAACTGGTCCGCAGTAATGATAAAGCTGACTGGCACGACTTGAAAACTTTGCTGCTCCTGGTCAGTCACAGCGACTCGCCAAATCAATAACCCCATTTTCAGTCGTTCATCAAAATCAAAGCGTGACCGTTCTCGTCCATCGCGAATATAGGAACGATACTTCGGTGATAAGTTAAAAGTAGTCTGTAGTTGATTTAAGTCTGCTTCAGTGGGCGCAATCAGACTGGTCCACTGCAGCGTTCCTGACTTTTCTGCATGATACATAACTTCCCCCGCTTTCTTACAGCTAGTTTTATTATACCAGCCTTTAAGTTGGAGACGGAACGAAAGCTCCTTTTATTTCGGATAATTTTTCCAACTATGACAGGCAAATGTCTCAGTTCAATTAAAAATGGCCTTCAATGCAGTACTACACATTCAAGGTCATTTCTTCTTTGCTTATTTTTCTACCTAACCTGTGCTAAAAAGCAGGTTTAAATTCGTTCAGCAGCCGCGCGTTTCACGCCGTGCCATTTTTTACGCAGTAATTTATCAAATTCCACTACTACAAAGACCACGATCCCGGACAAGAGAGCCACAATAAAGTATCTGACATTAACTCCAGTCGTTGAGAATAGGTTTTGCATGAATGGGACATAGGTTAAAAGTACCTGCAAGAGCAACATGATACCAATCACCCAAAAAGCCTTTTGATTAGCAAAAATATCCCGGTTCAAAGCAAAGTTATTGGTGCGAATATTAAAGAGATAAAAAATCTTACCACCAATAATAATGTTAACCATCAAGGTACTTGCTGCTGCCTGACTAGCTCCTTGGTCCATTAAAAAGTGATGACCCAATAAGCCAGTCCCAGCGATAATCAAAGACACATAAATCATCTGGAAAACATCATGCTTATTAACCATTGACTGGCCATTTTTTCGTGGCCTGCGCTTCATGATCCCCGCCTCAGCCGGTTCAAAGATAAACGCAAATTGAATCGTCACAGCCGAGACCATGTTGATCCACAATAACTGACTAGGTGTCATTGGCAATGGCATATCAAACAAAATCGAAAAGAACACGATCAGTCCTTCCGCAAACGAGGTTGGCAGCAAGAACAAGATACTCTTTTTAATATTGTCATAGATTCGGCGTCCTTCTTTGATCGCCGTCCCCATTGTCGTAAAATTATCGTCTGTCAAAATCATATCAGCCGCATCACGAGCAACGTCGGTCCCCTTGATTCCCATCGCGACCCCAATATTAGCAGTTTTTAACGCCGGCGCATCGTTGATCCCGTCACCGATCATCGCCGTCACTTGGCCGGCATTTTCCAAGGCATGCACAATTTCTAATTTATTTTGCGGTGTCGTTCGGGCAAAAACCTGATTTTCAGCCGCAGCGTCCTTTTGACCCGCGGCATCCAACTCATCCCACTCTGGACCGGTGATCGCACTAATACTTGGCGCTAAACCAAGTTGTTGTCCAATCGCTGTTGCCGTGACTGGCGAGTCACCAGTGATCATTTTGACCTGCACATGAGCAGCATTCAACTGCTTCAGCGTCGCAATTACTTCTGGTCGCGGCGGGTCAATAATTCCCGCTAAACCCAAGAAATTAATTCCCTGCTGCAAGAGTTCGTGACTCACTTCAGTCACATCAGCCGGTACATCCACCATCCCGACAGCCACGACTCGTTTACCGACAGCGGCTAGTTTTTCAACCTGGTCTGACCAATATTTTTCGTCAAAATCAGCTGACCCTTGTGCCATCAATTCAAATAATTTATCGGGTGAACCCTTCACGTATAAGATTTTTTGCTGACTAGTCTGTTCCTGAACCAGCCGTGCGATATAACGATAATCCGAGTCAAAAGGTAACATATCTAAAGACTCATAGGCCGGCTTTTGCTCAGTTCCCATGATTTTGTAATAGGCAGTTAAAAAGGCCCCGTCTGTCGGTTCACCATTAATTTGATAACTGCCATCGTCTGCTTGCACTAGTTCAGTATCATTGGCCGCAAAACCGGCCGTTAAGAAATTGGTCAGCTGCTGATTTGGCTTAACTTCTTGCCCATTTAGCATCAGCCCTCCTTGCGGACTATACCCCGTACCTGTCACGGTATAGTGAGCTTGATTTGTTAACAGATCTGTTAACGTCATTTCATTTTTAGTCAGAGTTCCTGTTTTATCAGTGGCGATCACATCCACAGCACCCAACGTTTCAACCGCTGGTAAAGTCTTGACCAACGTTTTTTTATTGCGTGCCATGTCAGAAACACCTAAAGCTAAGATCACAGAAGTTGTCGCTGGCAAACCTTCTGGCAACGAGCCAACGATCATTGTGACTACCGCTAAAGCTAAGACTGGTAGTGAATAAATCTGTAAGATCCAGCCGATAATAAATAAAATCACCGCAACCACCAAGATTCCAATGGAGGTTCCCTGTCCTAAGTTGCCAATTTCTTTCATCATCGGTGTTTGTTTTGGCTTAGCTTCAGCCACTGCCGTCGAAATTTTTCCAATCTCTGTTTCTGAGCCTGTCGCAACTACGACCCCTAGGCCAGAACCATTCGTGACACTCGTCGACATAAATGCTAAATTAGTCTGGTCAGCTAACGACACTTTTCCAACTGGCAAATCAGTCTCACTTTTATTGACTGCATCCGTTTCGCCAGTTAACGTCGATTCTTGCACCCGCAAATTTGCAGCCTGAACGATCCGCAAATCCGCTGGAACGCTATCGCCAGCTTCCAAATAGACAACATCGCCGACCACTAATTCTGTTGCCGGCACATCTTTTCTAGCACCTTCACGATAAACCGTCGCTTCGATCGCTAACATCTGCTTGATCCGTGCTAAAGCATCAGCAGCGTTGGCCTCTTGGAAGTAACCAATTAAAGCATTGATCACCACCACTAAACCAATCACTAATGTATCAGTTCGGTCCCCCACCAAGAGGGTCATCACCATCGCGGCAATCAAAATATAGGTGATCATGTTATTAAACTGCCTGATAAAGATCTTCCATTTGGGTGTTTTCTTGCTGGCTAACTGATTGGGGCCATTTTCTAAGAGACGTTTCTGAGCCTCACTAGCGGTTAGTCCCTGTTCAAAATCACCTGCTGGATATTCTTTGGTAAACTCTGACAAACTTCGTTGATAATGTTTCATTTCTCTGCTCCTCCTTCAATAAATCACGACCTACAATCTAGTCGCAGCTCTTTATTCAAGCAGGATCAGCCGTAAAATTAAGCGCCAACACGCTCCAGGATCTGCATCCATTAAAAACATCACCTCACAATCTAATCTTCCCTATTAATCCCATTTTCACTGATTTGACCCGCAAAATGCAAATAAAAAGCCTGGACAAATCACTGATTTTTTCCAGTAATTTGGGGTCTAAACTTTTTAGTGTTGATGAGTTGATCATCAGCACTTTTTTTCTACGCAAAAAGGACATCATTTGTCCTCGTGTGCTACGATTAAAGTGTCTAATTAAAATCA
>NZ_BQXH01000024.1 GCF_022836475.1 Ligilactobacillus pabuli
CCCCTGTGAGGGTAGGTCGTTGCCGCGCTTTGTTTATGGAGGATTAGCTCAGTTGGGAGAGCGTCTGCCTTACAAGCAGAGGGTCACAGGTTCGAGCCCTGTATCCTCCATTTATCTTGAGCCGTTAGCTCAGTTGGTAGAGCATCTGACTTTTAATCAGAGGGTCGACAGTTCGAGCCTGTCACGGCTCATTTATTTCATGAATAACCTTGACAAGCGGTTATTCATTTGGTAAACTAATTAAGTTGTCTTTAGTAAGTTTGCCGACTTAGCTCAGTTGGTAGAGCACCTGATTTGTAATCAGGGGGTCGGGCGTTCGAATCGTCTAGTCGGCACTTTTGCGGAAGTAGTTCAGTGGTAGAACATCACCTTGCCATGGTGGGGGTCGCGGGTTCGAATCCCGTCTTCCGCTTGTCAAAATACTGCCGGGGTGGCGGAACAGGCAGACGCACAGGACTTAAAATCCTGCGGTGAGTGATCACCGTACCGGTTCGATTCCGGTCCTCGGCATTTTGATTTTTTTATTTTTTTTGCACCCATAGCGCAACTGGATAGAGTGTCTGACTACGAATCAGAAGGTTGTAGGTTCGACTCCTACTGGGTGCATTTAATCGGGAAGTAGCTCAGCTTGGTAGAGCACCTGGTTTGGGACCAGGGGGTCGCAGGTTCGAATCCTGTCTTCCCGATTCATATGTTTTTTATCGCGGTGTAGCTCAGCTGGCTAGAGCGTCCGGTTCATACCCGGGAGGTCGAGGGTTCGATCCCCCCTGCCGCGATTTTCATACTAGAGCTTGGACCTTTAGCTCAGTTGGTTAGAGCAGACGGCTCATAACCGTCCTGTCGTAGGTTCGAGTCCTACAAGGTCCATCGTTTAACGGATGTTGAACGTATGAAATTTTTATAACATGGAGGATTACCCAAGTCTGGCTGAAGGGAACGGTCTTGAAAACCGTCAGGTGGGTAAAACCACGCAAGAGTTCGAATCTCTTATCCTCCTTTTTTATTATCGCGGGATAGAGCAGTCTGGTAGCTCGTCGGGCTCATAACCCGGAGGCCGCAGGTTCAAATCCTGCTCCCGCAATTTGGTCCTATGGTGTAGGGGTTTATCACGCCTGCCTGTCACGCAGGAGATCGCCGGTTCAAATCCGGCTAGGACCGTTTTAGTGAGCATTCGCTCATGCATGACATTTTTAATGGCTCGGTAGCTCAGTCGGTAGAGCAACGGATTGAAGCTCCGTGTGTCGGCGGTTCGATTCCGTCCCGCGCCATTTTTTATAACATGCGGGTGTAGTTTAGTGGTAAAACCACAGCCTTCCAAGCTGTTGTCGCGAGTTCGATTCTCGTCACCCGCTTACGACTTTAGTCGTAGGATAATGGGCCTATAGCTCAGCTGGTTTAGAGCGCACGCCTGATAAGCGTGAGGTCGATGGTTCGAGTCCATTTAGGCCCATTGGAGAAGTACTCAAGTGGCTGAAGAGGCGCCCCTGCTAAGGGTGTAGGTCGGTAAAACGGCGCGAGAGTTCGAATCTCTCCTTCTCCGTTATCTTATGACCCGTTGGTCAAGTGGTTAAGACACCGCCCTTTCACGGCGGTAACATGGGTTCAAATCCCGTACGGGTCACTTTTTTATATTTTATATTATCGCGGGATAGAGCAGTCTGGTAGCTCGTCGGGCTCATAACCCGGAGGCCGCAGGTTCAAATCCTGCTCCCGCAATTTTTTGGTCCTATGGTGTAGGGGTTTATCACGCCTGCCTGTCACGCAGGAGATCGCCGGTTCAAATCCGGCTAGGACCGTGTGATAAATAAATTTTCCGTTCCTTTCGGGGGACGGTTTTTTTTATGTTTTAAAATACAGTTAAACGACAAAAGTGGGTAGTTAACTGCAATCACCAAAGTTGGGTAATTAACGGTCCAATAAGGTGAACGTGACGGCTGAGCGCGTCTCACAGACATGCAGGTAGAGAAGGGGAGTTTATGGCCTTTGGTCTTTGAATGACCTATCATGGTCTCACGACGCAGCTAGGATACTTTGCAGTCATAAATTTAAATCTTGGCAAAAGAACTCATCCCTTAGGTGAAATCTTGCTAAAGGACTTGAGGTCACATAGCAAAAAGCAGGCTTGCTTTATTGCAGCTAATTTATTTGAAATCACGAGCCAGATAGTTTACAATAAAGACAGAAAAAGAGCTAACATACTGTAATATGTTAGCCCTATGTTAGAGATAGGAACACTGTCTCAACGACTTTTAGAAAACATTGTGCCGAAGGACCGTGTTGTGACGGTCTTTTTTATTTACGTTAAAACGCGAAAATAAAAGCGACACCCAAAACAATACTCACAATGGTGAATGAGGCAATTAATGCGTAACAGACACCATCAGAAAGTTCCTGCATTTCATGAAGTGATCGTGGAATCCGCTCATGCTTGTGCAATCTAGGTTTTTCTTTCTTGATGTTTTAACCTGCATAACTTTCTACCCATCCTACCTAAGCGTTCTAAGCAGTCTAAGATATAGAAGTTCAACCGACCCTATATAGTAGTTCTGCTTGTTGTATGTTTAACCATCAACTACTTTCTATCCTTGTACCAGCAATAGAGAGACAGTGCTACTATATCTAACTTGTATATTATATCACAATATTTGCGAATTTAACGGAATTTATTGGAGATCACGAGCCAGATAGTTTACAATGGAGACAGAAAAAGAGCCAACATACGGTAATATGTTAGCTCGATGTTAGAGATAGGAACACTGTCTCAACGACTTATGAAACTTTGTGTCGAAGGACCGTGTTGTGACGGTCTTTTTTATTTGCGCTAAAACGCTGAAATCAAAGCGACAGCGTTTTTAAGCTGTCCATGTTTAATAAATCACAATCATGACGAATGGACTAGCTTAATACCAAGACCCCCAAGATTTTCCTGCTGACAAAATGCGAACGCTAGTATACGGTTAGCGGGAAATATGTTAGAATATGAGAGTTACAACTCATTCCCGAAAGGATTCATAATAATGAAGATGCCTTGTAACCAATTATTAAAAGATAGTGGGGGAATTAAATTGTCAGAAAGACACTTATTTACTTCGGAATCCGTTTCTGAAGGACATCCAGATAAAATTGCTGATCAAATCAGTGATGGTATTTTAGATGCAATGTTAGCACAGGATCCAAACGCACGTGTAGCGGTTGAAACTACCGTTACCACTGGTTTGGTAGTTGTAGTTGGTGAAGTTTCGACTTCGGCTTATGTCGATATTCAAAAGGTGACCCGCCAAATTATTAAAGAAATTGGTTATACCAATAATGAATTTGGCTTCGACGGTGATAACTGTGCGGTTTTGACCGCAATCGATGAACAATCGGCAGATATCGCTCAGGGGGTGGACCAGTCCTTAGAGACCCGGTCTGGTAACACTGATGATTTGGATACGATCGGTGCCGGAGATCAAGGAATGATGTTTGGCTATGCTAATAGCGAAACACCGGAATTGATGCCTTTGCCAATTATGTTAAGTCATAAATTAATGCGGAAAATCGCTGCGGTCCGGAAGTCTGGCGAATTGGCCTATCTTGGACCAGACGCCAAGGCTCAAGTGACCGTGGAATATGATGAACAAAATCAGCCATATCGAGTCGATACGATCGTTGTTTCGACCCAGCATAAAGCTGAGATCACCTTGGACCAGATTCGCCAAGATGTCTTAGAACACGTGATCAAACCAGTCATCCCAGCAAAACTTTTGGATGACCAAACGAAATACTTTGTGAACCCAACTGGTCGTTTCGTGATCGGTGGACCACAAGGTGATGCTGGTTTAACTGGCCGGAAGATCATCGTAGATACTTATGGTGGTTATGCGCACCATGGTGGTGGAGCATTCTCTGGGAAAGACGCCACAAAAGTTGACCGTTCAGCTAGTTACGCAGCTCGCTATATTGCCAAAAACATCGTCGCAGCTGGTCTTGCGACAGAAGTTGAAGTGCAATTAGCTTATGCGATCGGGGTGGCACAGCCAGTTTCTGTGGCCGTGAATACTTTTGGGACCGGTAAGCTGAAAGACCAAGAATTAGTCCCAGCTGTCCGTCAGGTTTTTGATTTACGTCCAGAAGGAATCATCCGGATGTTAAACTTGCGTCGGCCGATCTATAAACAGACTGCTGCTTATGGTCATTTCGGTCGAACAGACATTGATCTGCCATGGGAAAAGACGGATAAAGTCACAGAATTACAAAATTTATTAGGAAAATAATATTTCAAAAGACAGTCTGACGTGTGCAGACTGCCTTTTTGATTAATATAAACATATTAGGTGCTTTTTACCCCCAAACAATGGTATAATTTGCTTATTATTATTTAGTAATAGAGAAAAAATAGAGAAAACTTCTAAGTGCTTTTTTCCTTAATGGTTGCACTTTTTATTTATCGAGAGATCGCGCTGATTTAGGAGGTTATTAATTTGAAGAAGAGAAAAGATAGAATCGAGCAGGAAAAAGCCCTGCAATTTACTGAAAAATTTAAGTCTGTTAAAAAGGCCACTACATACATTGGGACCACCGTCCTGATGGGAACGGCTGGGGTCGGACTGAATCGTACCAAAGCATTAGCTGATTCGACTGTCCAAGTTGAAAACGGGCAGGGAGATCCGAATCACAACGCGCAGGCGACTGCGACCCAACAAACTGCTGGGACTACGCAGACACCACAAGCACAAAATGCTAAGCAAGCACCAACGACCCAGCAAACAACACCACAGGCAACTCCAAGTGCCCAATCTACTCAGGTTCAAGGACCTGCAGTTCAAGCTCAGGGTAGTGATGAAAATAGTTTATTACGGGTCGCACCAACTACTTTTGGGAGTGCTGAAGGTTTTATTGCCCAAATCGCTCAGTCAGCGATGCAGGTAGCGCAGCAACGAGGACTATATGCGTCAATGATGATCGCTCAGGCCGGCTTAGAAAGCGGTTGGGGCGGTAGTTTGTTGTCTACTCAAGCTAACAACCTCTTTGGGGTGAAATGGTCTGGGAGTGGCCAATATGTAGAAATGCCAACCAATGAATATTATGGTGGTCAAACTCACCGAGTAATGGCAAAATTCCAACGTTATTCGAGTTATGCTGAAAGTTTAAACCGCTATGCGGACCTAATTCAGGGGCATTTTCCCAAATCGACCCTGAGTGCCGCTACTGTGGAACAAGCCACAGTCAACCTCGCACATGGTGTCTACGGAACTTATGCCACTGATCCGGGTTACGCTGCGAGTTTACAACGGGTGATCAACGTCTATGGTTTGAAACAATATGACAGCAAGACTTCAGGATCATCGACCAGCACAACTTTGCCGAATGCTAATTCTGGGCAAACGAGTCAACCGACCCAGACCAGCACAGGCAATAATAATGCCAATCATGCGGCAAACGGCAATTATACCGTGCGGAAGGGCGATAATTTATATCGCATTGCTAAAAACCACGGCATGAAATTACAACAACTAAAAGAGCTGAATCATTTAACTAGCGATGACTTGCAGGTCGGGCAAAAGTTAATGGTAAATGGCGCCGGCAATAGTAAACCGGCGCAAAACACTGCCAAGCCAAGTCAGCCGGCCAAACCGGCTAAACCGCAGGTGAAAGGGCAAACTTACAAAGTTAAGTCCAAGGATAGTCTCTGGTCTATTAGTCAAAAATTCCAGACAACTGTGCCTAATTTGAGAAAATGGAATAATTTATCGTCAGATATTATTTTTGCTGAACAGACCTTGGTCGTCAGCGACAAACCAGCGACGTCAACGCCAAGCCGGCCGCAACAACCAAGTAAACCGGCGGCACAGCCCAAGCCAGTTGGAACTTCCCACGCTACTTATCAGGTTCAAGCTGGGGATACCTTATGGTCGATTGCGCACAGTCATCATTTAACAGTGGATCAAGTCAAAGCGTTCAATCATTTGAATTCCAACTTGATCAACCAAGGACAAAAATTGGTCTTAGGTCAGTCGAGTGGCACTGTGCAAAACACGCCAAAACCACAGGCTCCAGCCAAGAAGCCAGCTGCAAGTACTGGGACTTACACGGTTAAATCTGGTGATTCTTTATGGTCGATTGCCACCGCACATCAGATGTCAGTTGGGGCTTTAAAGTCAGCTAATCATTTGAGTGCTGACTTGATCACTGTGGGACAAAAACTTAAAGTTAATGCGGCCACAGCTCCTGCAAAACAGTCTAACCAGCACAAACAACCAGCTCACAAGGCGGCTAAGCCACAAGCAAGTGCACCAACAGGCTCTTATGTGGTTAAGAAAAGTGATTCTCTCTGGTCGATCGCCAATGCGCATAATACGACGATCGCTAAATTGCGGGAATGGAACCATTTGACCGGCAGTGTGATCTATATCGGTCAAAAACTTAAGGTCCAAGGGCATGTTTCAGTTAACACGGCTGCCCACAAGACTACTGGCAAAGTCAGCGGGCAAAAGACCTACACGGTCCAAAAACAAGACTCGCTCTGGCGGATCGCCACGCGCAATCAATTGACGGTCAACCAGTTAAAGGCCTTGAATCACTTGGTCTCCGACACAATTTATGTCGGTCAGACCCTGCGCTTAAAATAACAGCAGTAATTTAACTATTGCATAAAAAAATTTGGTTTGCTATAGTTAGAGTAATATTAACGTTGAGAAGGATCAGTAGGACTAATGAGCAGGTCAGAGAATACGCGGTTGGTGGAAGCGTAGTGGTCGTTAGTGTGAACTCGCCTTTGAGTTTCTTGTTGAATTAAGTAGACGAGAACGGTATTTCCCGTTATGAAATTAAGTGTCGGCAGCAATGCCGGAATTTAGGTGGTACCGCGAGTCATTCGTCCTATGCAAGTTCCCGCTTTAGGGGAGTGTATAGGACTTTTTTTATCTTGTTAATTAAGAAAGGAAGTATTTGATCAATGGCTTATGATCATCAACAGATTGAACAAAAATGGCAAAAATATTGGGAAGAACAACAGACTTTCAAAACAACGGAAGATCCTGATAAAAAGAACTACTATGCATTAGATATGTTTCCATATCCGTCAGGTCAAGGACTGCACGTGGGTCATCCTGAAGGCTATACTGCCACGGATATTATCGCTCGTTTGAAACGGATGCAAGGCTTTAACGTCTTACACCCTATGGGCTGGGATGCCTTTGGTTTGCCCGCTGAACAGTATGCTTTAAATACCGGACATTCTCCGCGTGAATTTACGAAGACTAACGTGGATAACTTCCGGCGCCAAATTAAGTCTCTTGGCTTGTCTTATGACTGGCAGCGTGAGATCAACACCACAGATCCTGGTTACTACAAGTGGACCCAGTGGATCTTTGAACAGTTATATAAGAAGGGCTTAGCTTATGAAGACGAAGTTCCTGTTAACTGGAGTCCAGATTTAGGGACTGTGGTGGCAAATGAAGAAGTGATCGATGGCAAAACTGAACGTGGCGGTTTCCCAGTCATTCGTAAACCAATGCGTCAGTGGGTCTTGAAGATCACAGCCTACGCTGACCGTTTGATCGACGACTTAGATGACTTAGACTGGCCAGAAGCTATCAAGGAACAACAACGCAACTGGATCGGTCGTTCAATTGGTGCTTCGATCCGCTTTAAAGTTGCTGACCAAGACGAAGAAATTGAAGTCTTTACTACTCGTCCAGACACGATTTTTGGAGCAGCCTGCATGGTTTTGGCGCCAGAACATGAACTGGTTGAAAAATTAACGACTGCTGACCAAAAAGAAGCCGTTGAAGCTTATGTCAAAGAAGTTTCCCATAAGTCTGACTTGGAACGGACAGATTTGGCTAAGAACAAGACCGGGGTCTTCACTGGTTCTTACGTGATCAACCCGGCTAACGGCGAAAAGGTCCAGATCTGGATCGCCGATTATGTGTTGGCTTCCTACGGAACAGGTGCCATTATGGTGGTTCCAGCGCATGACGACCGTGACTTTGAATTTGCCCAGAAGTTTGACTTGCCGATCACACCTGTCATTGAAGGCGGCGACGTGACGAAAGAAGCTTATGTGGGCGATGGCGTGCACATTAACTCCGGTTTCTTGAACGGCTTGGGTCAACAAGAAGCAATCGACAAGATGATCGACTGGTTGAATGAAAAGCAGATCGGTGAAAAGAAAGTTAACTACCGTTTGCGTGACTGGTTATTCTCTCGTCAACGCTACTGGGGTGAACCAATTCCTGTGATCCACTGGGAAGATGGCGAAACGACCTTAGTTCCTGAAGATCAATTACCATTGTTATTGCCAAAAGCAACTGATATTAAGCCATCTGGGACTGGTGAAAGTCCATTGGCCAACTTAGATGATTGGGTCAATGTCGTTGATGAAAATGGCCGCCACGGCAAACGTGAAACTAACACCATGCCGCAGTGGGCCGGCAGTTCTTGGTACTTCTTGCGTTACGTTGATCCAACTAACGAAGAAGCACTGGCTGACTATGACAAACTCAAGCAGTGGCTGCCAGTTGACTTATATGTCGGTGGGGCTGAACATGCGGTCTTGCATTTGTTGTATGCTCGTTTCTGGCATAAATTCTTGTATGACTTGGGTGTTGTGCCAACTAAGGAACCATTCCAGAAGTTAGTCAACCAGGGCATGATCTTGGGCGACAACCATGAAAAGATGTCGAAGTCCAAGGGTAACGTGGTCAACCCTGATGATATCGTCGAACAATATGGTGCCGATACTTTGCGCTTATATGAAATGTTCATGGGACCATTGGATGCTTCCATTGCCTGGAGTGAAAATGGTTTGAGTGGGGCACACAAGTTTATCAAACGGATCTGGAACTTGTTGATCGATGATGAAGATGCTTTGCGTGACCGGGTCACGACGATCAACGACCATAAGTTAGATAAAGTTTACAACCAGACGGTCAAGAAAGTGACTGAAGACTTCACGGCTTTGCACTTCAATACTGGGATCTCAACTTTGATGGTCTTTGTTAACGAAGCTTACAAACAAGACTCCTTGCCATTGGAATACATGGAAGGCTTAGTGAAGTTGATCGCACCATTGACACCGCATATTGCCGAAGAACTCTGGTCTAAATTGGGTCATGTTGGCACGATCACTTACGCTCAGTGGCCAACTTACGATGAAACGAAGTTAGTTGATGACTCTGTTCAAATCGTCGTTCAGGTTAACGGTAAAGTGCGTCAACACTTGGATATTGCGCGTGATACTAGTCGTGATGCCATGCAAGAACTCGCTTTGGCGGATGAAAAGGTTCAAGAAGCTTTGACTGGTAAAGAAATCAAGAAAGTCATTGCTGTACCAAATAAATTAGTGAATATTGTGGTTGGCAAATAAGCTGACAGCAAGCAAAAAAGACGGTTAGGAGACTAGCCGTCTTTTTGTGTCCGCTTGATTTTAACAAGTTTGTCGGACTTAAAGCTGAATTTTCCTGACAAATTGGGCCGGGACTCCAGCGACGATCGAATTCGCGGGAACATCTTTGGTGACTACCGCGCCAGCACCGACGATGGCATTTTCACCGACCGTGACACCGGGCAAGACCGTAACGTTTGCGCCCAGCCAAGCACCTTGGTTGATGTGGATGGCTTTTAAAATTAAGTTGTGCCGCTGGTCAGGTGCTTCCCCATGATTCATGGAAAGCAAGGAAACACGCGGCCCCAGTAAGACGTTGTCTGCCAAATAAATGCCGCCCAGGTCCATGAATAAACAGTCGCGGTTGATAAAAACATTCTCGCCGATGAAGGTGTGGGCGCCGAAGTCAACTTGAAAAGGCGGATTGAGGCGCAAAGTATCGGGAACAGGAGCACGTAAGATCTGTGCCAGTGCTGCTTGTTGGTCCGCCAGTGTGACTGCCTGATTCAAATGTTGTAAGTTGATGGTCGTTTCAGCGACCAGTTGATCGACTTGGTGCTGCATTTGGCCAGAAAATTCGATTTTTCCGCCATTGATTAATTCGGGTAAAATAATCTCTGCCATGAGTGCTCGTCCTCCTTGGTTGATTTAGTTCCTTAGAATCAGGCCAATTCTTCCAAACAGCAAATTAAAAGAATTTGGCGAACTAATTTTTTTTGAAAAACGACTGTTCAGATAAGAGCGGTGTTACGATTTTACGCATGATCACACTAAATTCCTGGGGGGATTCGTGAAAATCGGAATTGACCCACTCGGTGATCAAACTAGTTGCCATTCCAATCATGGCGGCAGTTGCGTAATGTTCCGGAATTGATGATTTTGGCACTAAGTTTTTCTGTTGCCAAATTTTCTGGTCCGTGGCAATCAGCTTTTTGATAAATTCCGGGTCACCGCTAGGTTTCAACAAGGCTGAAAATTTTGTGCTATTAGTATAAATGTATTGGACTGATTGCTGATAGTAGACATTGAGCTCACTGACGTCAGTATCGTTGTGTAATAACGGAGTAGAAATTTGTTGTGTCAAATGTTCAAATTCCGTTAATAGATCTTGTTCAACACTATCTAACAGGTCATATTTATCGGCGAAATACTTATAAAAAGTGGCGCGGTTGACCTGGGCTTCCAGTAAGATCTGTTTGATGGTGATCTTTTGAAAGCTTTGTTGGAAGAGTAGTTTCCAAAAAGCAGTTTTGATCGCATAGGTACTTTTTTTAATGCGTAAGTCAATTTTTGTTGTCATAGCGGGCTCCTCCTTGAAATAATAAACTCTTTGGTTATTTTTGTTGGTTGTCGCTTAGCCTTATAGGAATTATACTACAAAATGTAAACAATAATAAAAACTTGAAGGAGTCGATTTTAATGGCTAAAGTTCGTGTTATGAATACAGTTGCAGATTTTAAAAAATTAGGAATAGATCCAACTCAAGTTCAAACTTGGGAAGATGGGCGTCGGGATACAGATGAAGCCGGTCATAATGAAGTTTGGTACTTTGATGGCATTTTTGATAACGGCGGTAAATTTATGGTAGGTTTCCGTCCTAAGTCTCCATACAAGCTAAGTGAAGCAGGGGACGAACCGAACGTAAATGTGATGATCACAACTCCAGACGGGGAAACTAAACAAGATTTTCTGTCATACTCAAGTGAGGAATCACATATCGGGACTGATAAATGTGATTTGAAGTTTGGTCCGCATACTGTAGTCGGTGATTTCAAAAACTATGATATCCACTTCGAACCAGTCAATGGTGTTGGTTTAGACCTACATTTTGAAGCACTAGTTGATCCATTTAGACAGGGAAATAGTGCAGTGATCACTCTCGGAGATAATGATGAATATTATTATACCGACTTAAATGTCCCTAAGAGTAAAGTAACTGGAACTTTGATTTATGATGGTGAAGAACATGAAGTCAGCGGTTTAGGCTATCATGATCATCAATGGATGAATATCCACCCAATGAGTGCTTGGCATCATTGGTTATGGGGTCATCTATATACTGACAAATATACAGTCATGATCTATGACTTTGTTTCTAACGAACGCTTTGGCTTTGAAAGAGTACCTTTCTTTGGCATTGAAGACAATGAAACAGGCCACGTAACTTTCATGACAGACGGCAATGTGACCGTAGATTCTGAGTTGGAAACGAACTCGACTGGTAAGGCATTCCCTAAGACCAGCAAGTATACCTTCCAAAACAAGGGTGAAGACAAGAAAGTCATCTTTACGATCAAATGGCAAGATGAAATCGAAACCCGTGACATGTACGGTAATGCCGGTGAACAACAGAAAGCTGCTTTTGATCAAATGGGGATCAACCCAGTCTATATGCGTTATTACGCAACAGGTGATTTGAAGATCATCGATGGCGACCAGGTTGACGAGTCAGCTGGCGACATGATCTATGAATATAACTATATGGGTAAAGAAGACCCACGTGCCGGAGTTTAAACGGCAACTAAACTTAGGTAAATTTTAACAAGAACAGCCCCGGCATTTCAATTGCTGGGGCTGTTTTTGGATTGGAGTAAGTTAATTGGAAGTACAAAAAACGGTTGAGCGTTTGATTGCGATCAACCGTTTTTTGCTGCTCTAAGTGAGCTATTGATTGGTAAAAGAGCTTAGTTTAATTTGCCCGTTAATTTTAAACCGCCGTAAAATTCCATGGCCAAATGCAAGCAGTGACCGTCAACAATTTCTTTTGGCGTATGTTCTGGCCAGTAAACCGCTGTGATAGCTTCGAAACCGTCTTCCGTTGGTTTAAACTGATGGAAGGCAACGTTTACTGGAGTTTTCCCGTCAGAGGCCAGGAAGGTTTCACCAGCCATTGCCATTGGATAATCAGCCTTTTTGTCGGCCTTGATCTGGTCACTTAAATCTTCATCTTTAACCATCTTCACTTCAACTAGGCTTGGTGTTCCGTACATCCCGAATGGTTCGATCCCAACAACTTGACCATCATCCCAGGTAACTGAGCAGGCAAAGTGTTCAGGATGAGCTGATAGACCCACTTTTTCGTCAGTTTGCAGGGTCTTCATCATGCCCATGTATTCTTGTAAAGAGATCCCGCTGACTTTCATCATTGTTTGTGAAACTTTCATTGGTTTGTTTTGATCAAAGCCTAATTTCTGCCACATTTCATCAGAACGTTTTAAGGAGTCCTGATAGAAATCAATAATTTTTTGTCCGGTGTATTTTACTCGATTATCGATAGAAACATCCCAGGCTTTTTCAGTGCTCAAGTAGTCAATGTCATCGTTGGTTAGTGACTTTTCACCGTCTTTGATGTCGATCCCATGTTCCTTCATTGAATGCAAGATGTGCAAGTTTCTCTCGTATTCTAACCGTTCTAATTGTGTTTTGCTCCATTCTTCACCGTTAAGTGTGAAAGAATATTTAACATTACTCATGAAAAATTCCTCCTTGAATTTTGACTAATCCAACAACATGTTGTAATCTACTGTTAATATAACAACAAAAATCAAAAAAGACCACAACACAAGTGAAAGGAAGTGTTGGATTAGTGGTTACTAAAGCAAAATCCCAAGCTGATGAGACTCGGCAGGCACTGTTAACAGCTTTTTGTGATTTATACCGGGAAAATCCGCTCGAGAAGATCACAGTGCAGTCCGTGACCAGAAAAGCCGGCTATAATCGGACAACTTTTTACCAGTATTTTTTGGATATTGAAGATCTGTTAAGACAGGTCGAAGAAAGCCTGTTAGCTTATATTAGTCAGAAAAGAAATTCGCTAA
Source organism: Ligilactobacillus pabuli (assembly GCF_022836475.1). Lineage (GTDB taxonomy): Bacteria > Bacillota > Bacilli > Lactobacillales > Lactobacillaceae > Ligilactobacillus > Ligilactobacillus pabuli. The sequence continues at coordinate 13,189 of NZ_BQXH01000024.1, forward strand.
GCGTTGACGAGCGGCCTCATGATCTGATCGAAGATTTAGTGGCAATCTATGAGGAACGGGCGATAGAAGTGAATGCTTTGTTGGGACCATACGGCCGGGTGCACTTCACAGAAAAACTGAAAAAGAGCCTAGATCTAAGTGCTTTTCACCTAGATTCCATGCAGGATAATAAATACCAGCCATATTTATTAGAATTTCGCTTAACGAGTGCGCTGAATTTGTTTTCATTATGGCTCAGCCGCGGCCAAGATCTGTCAGTTGAAGAATTGATTGGCTTGGTTACGAAATTGTATCATTACAATCCAGGATTTCAGGAATTAGCTGAGACTAAACCAAGCGACAAATAAAAACTGAGCAGAAAAAAGTGTTCCAGTCCACTGAGCCGACTCTAAGTCAGCTGTGAGCTGGAACACTTTATTTGGAAACGAGAATTTATTTAGCGCAGCACTTATTCAGCAACTTGGAGCACGACTTTGCCTTGCAAGTGTTCGGTCGCAGCGAATTCGACTGCTTTTTGTGCGTCAGTGAAAGCAAAAGTTTGGTCAATGTATGGGTGTAATTGTCCAGCTTGGGCAAAGGCGGTCAATTCCTGCAGCCAATTATTTTTGAGGGCATATAGTGACGTGATCCCAATTTGTTTTTGACGCCCGATCGCGGACAACGCACCTAAACTAGCGGCTTCCATGACTTGCTTAACTCCGCCAATGGCAACATAGCGGCCGTTGTAACGGAGGATCTTGCGTTATCATGACTAGAATGATAGCCGTTGAGCCCAATGATGACGTCAAATTTAGTGTGCGGTCTTTTGGTAATGTTAGTTTGATGGTAGTCGACAATTTCAGCGGCACCCGCTAAACGTGCTAAGTCGAAATTGCGCGGACTCACTACGGCAGTGACGATCGTGCCCATCGCCTGAGCGAGTTGCAGGGCAAATAAGCCGACCCCGCCAGAAGCACCATTTAAGAGCACCTTCTCGCCGGCGTGGACCTGAGCCTTTTTCAGGGCAGCTAAAGCAGTTCCCGCAGTCGTTGGTAGGGCCGCATCATCTGTAAAACTGAGGTTAGCTGGTTTAAGCGCCACGTTTTTGGCAGAAACTGCGATCAGTTCAGCCCAAGCACCATGGAGATAGTCATCAGCAATAAAGCAGACTTCATCGCCGACCTTGAGCGAGTTAACGTTGGCACCAACGGCGGTCACGATCCCGGCACCATCCGCACCCAAAATTTTATTTTCACCGTGCACGTATAGTTTGTCTAAAAGTTTACTTTGCCAGCTGACAGTTTGAGTGGGGTAAAAGTTCTGGTAACCTTGGGTGTCCACAATGTTGACTGAAGCAGCCTTGACTTGAATCAGGACCTGTCCCGCTGCTAGAGTAGGTTGGGGAACATCGGTTAGGGTGATTTGCCGTGGATCACCAGCACCTTTGTTGACAATTGCTTTCATTTTGCAGCCTCCAGTAATTTTAGTTATTGCTAAAAGTATACTTCATTTTCACGAACTTTGAGTAAGTTTTGTCTTTTTAAGTTTTTTTGCGTGCTTTCAAGTAAAGAATCATTAAAAATTCATATTGTTTCTTTGATAAAGATTGCGCAGGCTGACAAAGTTCTATAAAATAGATTTTGTGTACTTTTTTGTACTGAATTCACAAATTAAAACTAGTGTCATAGAAAGCAGGTTTATTTGAATGAGTGAACGCAAGGTCCAGTCAAGTGAAGAACAGCTCAATATAGCTGGATCTGAACCTACTGCTAAAGAAAAAATGTTGAAAGGTTCCGCCTGGATGACTGCCGGCAGTATCTTTTCACGAATTTTAGGAGCAATTTATATTATCCCGTGGTATGGCTGGTTTGGTGCAGATAAGCTGCAAGCCAACGCTTTATATACCAAGGGCTACACGGTCTACAGCTTGTTTATCATGATTGCCACAGCGGGGATCCCGTCGGCGGTCGCCAAGCAGGTCGCCCATTATAATTCATTAAATGAGTATCAAGTTGGTCGCCGCTTGTTTAAAAAGACCTTCATCTTAATGTTAGGCTTTGGGATCATCTCGGCGGGAGTCTTATGGGGGATCTCACCGTGGATCTCGCAGGGCGATCCGCGGATGGTGCCGATTTACCGGTCGTTAGCCATCGCGTTGATCTTGATCCCCGTCATGAGTTTAGCCCGGGGATATTTTCAGGGTTACCAAGATATGGCGCCCTCAGCGATTTCTCAGCTGATCGAACAAGTTGTCCGCATCGTTTACATGTTGGCAGCGACTTACATGATCATGAAAGTCTTCAATGGTCCCTATGAAAAAGGGGTCGTTCATTCGACCTTAGGAGCTTTTTTCGGGGCAATTGGCGGACTGTTGATGTTACTGTGGTATTACTTACGCAAGAAGCGCAGCTATGACCATTTGGCTGAGCAAAGTGCGAATGTTTTGGAAGTTTCTGATGGCCAGCTGGTCAAGGAGATCGTCTACCAGTCGATCCCATTTATTTTTGTCAGTATCTCGATGACTTTGTACAACTTATTTGACCAGTATACTTTCCAGCCCATTATGCAGTGGGTGACTAACTTTAGTCTGGATAGTATCAACGCTCAGTATGCTTTATTTGCGGGTAACGCTAACAAATTAGTGATGATCATCGTCTCGTTGGCGATCGCGATGGCTTCCACAGCCATTCCGCTCTTGTCAGAGTCAGTCACGACTGGCGACCAGGAAGGGACTCGTGATCAGATCACGGATACCTTAGAACTCTTCTTGTTTATTATGTTACCAGCTGCGTTAGGAATGGCAGCGGTGGCTCGACCACTCTACGTCTTGTTTTATTCTTACGACCACTTGGGCATCTTTATCATGAGTGTTTCAGCCTATACTGCTTTGGCTTTGGGGCTGTTCTCCTTGATGTCAGCAGTCTTGCAAGGGGTCTACGCTAATCGTATGGCGATCAAGTTAACGATCGTTGGTTTGCTGATCAAATTAGTCTTACAGGTGCCATTGACCGTGTGGCTGCATGGGTATGGTCCAGTTTTAGCAACTGGGATCGGGACGTTGGTTTCCTCCTACTTAATGTTGCGTTTTGTCTACTTCCGTTTTGGCTTAGACCTTAAACGGCTGTTGAAGACTTTTAACCAGATGATGGTCTTTTCACTGCTGATGTTTATCGTAGTCTTAGCGATCGTCTTTGGGGCGGGCTTGTTCTTAAACAAGTTCAGCCGGTTAATGTCAGTAGTCGTGCTCATCTTAGCGGTGGGCGGCGGTGCTTATGTCTATGCCTGGTTGACCTTAAAGACACGGGTCGCTGATAAAGTCTTAGGCAGTCGCGCTGGTTCCTTACGGCATGTTTTGCACATCAAATAGTAAAATTAGAACGGAGCTTGTTGAAAAACAGGGTCCGTTTTTTATTAACTAAAAAAGTAATTATGCTATAATTGAAAGCGTATTAATTGTTGGCTTCAACCTGATGACTGAGGAAAAATGGGGGAGATCATTTGGAACTTTATACTTATCAAGATTTTACCAAGCACAAGAGTGGCTTGACCTTTGCGGCTGCTGACCAGATTTATACCGAGTTAGTCGGTTTAGTTGAAGTTGCGGGACGCGAGGTCGCTAGTGACTGGGAGAGTTTCTTGGATGCTTGTGTCACATACGCGGCTAGACGTGGTCGCTGGTTGTTGTTGAGTGCCAAACAAAAGGGGGCAATCGATGACCAACGGACTAGTGAGCATGATAACGTGATCTTAACGTTAACTATTGTGAGACGGCAATTGGCACGGTTAGATTTACCAACTGACTGGTTTGACAAATTAGCGCTTGATCCAGTTCAGGAAAGAAAACGGCTGGGTGATTTTGCCTGTTACGTGGCCTATGTGTATGGGGTTAATGCAAGGTAAAATTTAGAAATTGGGGGAATTACAGATGAATAATTTGAAACAACTAGCAGCTCTTAGTGGCTTGATGTTATTGGCGGGTGGAATTGCCGGCTATGCTTTGGAAAAGACAATTGCAACACCTAAGGACCAGAAAGTAGCCAGAAAACAGGCGAAAAGGCTCAAAAGAAAATTAAAAAGAGAACTGAAACGCGCCAAACGTTTGGCATAAACGGAAATTATTAGAGCAGTCATGGATTTTGTATGAGCAAATTTGGGGGAAATAGGGATGAAAAAGGTTCAAGGAATGGTCACAGCTACTAGTCTAATGTTGCTGCTGGGTGGCATTGCCGGTTGTACGTCACAAAAGAAGACGACTCATAAGGATCAAACGAGTCAAACAACCAGTGTCAAGCAGAAGAAAACTGTGAAAAAAGCAGCGAAAAAAGCTGGTCACCAGAAAGTGACACAACAAGCTGATACAGCTAAAGCAGAGACGAAAGCGATGGACTTTGCTCAAATCAAACAGGGTGCTTATCAAAGCTTGTTGGGCGAATGGTCAGAAGTCGCTGAGTCAGGTAACCGGCACGATGGCAAAGGAAATGTGTGGATGGAACCAATGGACCACCAATTAACAGTCACACCAACTGAAATCAAGAACGAAGGTGCTAGTTTTTCAGGCAACACTTTAGTTGATCAAAACGGTGATGAGGGAACGCTGACTTTTGAAGAAGAAAAAAACATTTTAAGTGCTTCCGCTGACGTTGGTGCAATTGCCTGGAATTTCAATTTCTATCCTGCGGGCGTTGCCATGACGACAGAAGACTGGGGACCGGATTTGCCACAACAAATCGACAACGCTAAGGACAGGTTGGTAATTCAAACAAGTAACAACAGCTTTACTCAGGTCTTCCAAAAGGATGCTACTACCGAACAACAGACGACAGCTAAGCAAGATCATGGCATGGACTTAGCACAAATTCAAGCCGGAAACTATGACTCGATCAAGGGTGAGTGGCAAAATGGTAAGGGTAAACGACTAACGGTTAAAGCCGGTCAAATTGACTTCACGGATGTGGACGATCAGGGACATGCCGCTAAACTAATGGGGCTTAAGTTAGATATTCCCATGCTAGATGATGGCAAGGGTGCTCCAAAAATGGTGCCATATTTTGAAGGGACTGTTCCAGCTTATGATCAGAAACTGGCAGTCGAACACAATCCTGCAGAGGTGATGTCCTTACGGAGTGGTATGCCAGGGGCAGTGCTCTACATCTCATTTTTGATCCAGGGTGTAGCCGGTGATCTCCAAGATTTGAGTCAAAGTGAGTTGCAGCAGGAAAAAATCACTGCGGTAGAAACTCAGAATAATGCTACGTTAGTCCAAAAAGAAGATGTGTATTATCGGGTCAAATAAGTTAAATGCTAGGTTTTTGAAAGTGGACATTACGAACTGGTAGTGTCCACTTTTTATCCATTTTTTTGGAGATAAATTATTAAAATTTCAAGGACCAAAATGCTATAATTAACTTAATTGCAAAAAAATAGATTGGAGTGATTAGATGCCTAAATATAGTGCTGCAATCATATCGCATAACCTATGGTTTAATGAATTTAACATTTATTTGAATTATGTTTTAGAAGGTAAGACAATTGCGGAAGTTAACGAATTAAGTGACAATGAAAATGTTCTTCAGGCCAAAACTCCGACCAGAGCAAGGCAAATTTCTAGGATCCTTGGTCATCGAGTTGAAGCATTACCTCAAAGTATTAAAGACTTGTATCCAACGTTGGATGTAACTAATCAAAAAGTGGTAGATTTTCTGAGTGTCATGCTCTGTAGTAAACTGATGTCTGAGTTTATGTATGAAGTGTACCGAGACGAACTGATTCTAGGAGATATGCGCTTGGATGATTCAGAAATTCAAGCTTTTTTGACAGAAAAACAAGGTGAAAGCGAGCAGGTTGCTGGTTGGACATCACAAACCATTCACCGGTTAAAAGGCTGTTTTAAAACCTTTGTGCGTGAAACCGGATTGGTAATGAGTGAAAATAATGGTGTTTCAGATAAAGTGACACCAATCTTTCTTGATGATCGTTTAGTTCAGACAATGAAGGATGAAAAACTAGATTATGAGCTAAGTTCTTTGAAAGGGTAAAGGAAAATGAGCAAGATTAATGACAAATTCGGGAAGCTAAGGGAAAAGATGCAAAATAATGACTTTCAAGAGAATGCAGGTCTTTCAAATGAGGTTGGCTATTATGTCTTTTCTTATGATGCTAGTCAAGAACTTGTGGTTAGGGAATATATTAAAGAAATGAAAAATGATCTAACTATTGCAACTAGCGGTTTTAAAATTCAAGAATTCAACATTTTTGAAATTATGCTACAGATTATTGATCAGTTTGATTATCGTGAAGCATTTGAAGACATGGAAAAAGAAGAGGGTATTGATGAAGTCGCTCTTCAAATTAACAACATCTTGGAAATGACTGAAAACGAAAATTTAATCGTTAAGTATGTCAAAGAAAGATTAACTGACGAACAGACAATCATCTTTTTGACTGGGATTGGACAAGTATTTCCACTATTACGGGCGCATACGATCCTAAATACGATGACGCAGGTGATTGATGAGTATCCAGTGATTATGTTTTATCCAGGTGAATACGATGGCTTGAGCTTAAAAGCTTTTGCTGAAGTAGCTGACAATAATTATTATCGAGCATTTCCAATTTAATTTAAGTAGGGGGAAGATACATAATGAAAATTAATGAAATATTTGCAAAATCAATTAATCGTGAAATTAAGGGTGTTGTCAAGGTTGGTCAAATTGAGGACGCCGTTAGGAAACAAGAATTAGAAGAATATGTTGTTACCAAGGAATTACAGAAGCATTTTGCGAGTCTTTTTGAAGCTTATCAAAAGGGCATTAATGGTTATACGGATAATATGGGTGTCTGGATCGACGGTTTCTTTGGTTCAGGTAAATCTCACTTCCTTAAAATCCTATCTTATCTGTTAAAAAATGAGGATGTCGCTGGAAAACCAGCAATTGAGTACTTTAAGGATGACCAAAAAATTGATGATCCGTTTGTTATGAACCAAATTGAAATCGCAGCTCAAGTTCCAACAGATGTGATCTTATTTAATATTGATTCTAAAGCTGGTAGTAACTCAGGTCATGATCAAAATGCGATTCTACATGTGTTCTTGAATGTTTTTAATGAAATGCAGGGCTACTCAACTGTGAGCCCATACATTGCTGATTTAGAGAAAGAATTAGATGAAGCTGGCCAATTTGAAGCCTTCAAGGAAAAATTCTATGAACTCACTAATGCCAGAGGCAAAGGAATGACATGGGCAGAAGGTGTCAACCATTACAAATTGCAAAAAGGAACTATTAAAAAGGCATTGGTTGAAATTGGGTACATGAGTGAAGAAAATGCCCAAGGTTATATGGATGAGTTAAAGAATCCCTATCAAATTACGATTGAAGAATTTGCTAAAAGAGTGAGTGATTACGTTGCTAAAAAAGGTGACAATCGTCATGTGGTCTTCTTAGTTGATGAAGTCGGTCAGTTTATTGGTAGCGATGTTAATCGGATGCTTAACCTGCAAACTATTGTAGAAGAATTAGGTGCACAGGTACAAGGGAAAGCATGGGTGATTGTTACTTCACAACAGGCCATTGATGAGGTGGTTGATGGTAGTATCAATGGACAAGATTTCTCAAAAATTCAGGGTAGATTTAAAACAAGGATTTCAATGAGCTCAGCTAATGTCGATGAAGTTATTAAAAAGAGAATTCTTGCTAAAAACGACTCAGCACAGCAACGGTTGGAACAAATTTATCAAGAGCAACAACATAATATTAATAATAAAATTGATTTTCAAGAAGGAATTCAGCGACAGAAGTACGATTCTGAACAGAGTTTTGCAGAAAACTATCCATTTGTGCCATATCAATTTCATTTATTGCAAGATTCCTTAAATGCAATTCGGTTGCATGGGTCTGATGGTAAGCATTTGTCTGAAGGGGAACGTTCGATGTTAGCAACCTTCCAGGAAGCAGCTGAAAGTTATCAAGACAAAGAAGTGGGCGCATTAATTCCGTTCAGTCAATTTTTCGAAGGTTTGGCACAATTTCTAGATCATAACCATAAACTAGTCATTGAACGTGCAGAAGATGATAATGTGGTAAATCCTAAACAGGTCAAGAATCCTTTTGCAGTCCAGGTTTTGAAGACCTTGTTTATGGTTAAGTATGTGGATAATTTTAAGTCTAATTTAAATAATTTGACGACATTATTGCTCACCTCGATCGATGAAGACCGGCAAGAACTTGAAAATCAGATTCAGGATGCTTTAAAACTGTTAGAGAAACAAGACTATGTTCTGAAGAACTTAGATACTTATGAGTTCTTGACGGATGCGGAACAAGACATTAACAAGGAAATTAAGAATGAAGAGGTTACTGATAGTGAGTTATCAAAGACTCTGGGTTCAGAGTTTATATTCTTAGATAAAGTTATTTCTTCAACCTATACGTATCCGCGTTTAAAAGGAAGGTATGTTTTCAAGTTTAACCGCTATATTGATGATGTACCAGTAGGCGCAACACAGGATGAATTGTCTTTATGTGTTTATTCAGCTAATGATATAACCTATCATCGACAAGAAGCTGAATTAAAAAGGATTTCAATCAATCCTGATAGCCCACGTGTAGTCATTGATATGCCAGTGGATAATGATTATCTTAACTATTTGAAACGTGCTACTCAGATTAGAAAGTTTCTACAGCGGACACATAATGAGGCTGATCAACGACAACAACAAATTATTGCAAGTAAATCAGAAGAACGCCAACAATTAATTGATTCTGCCAGAAACTTTATCCAAACAGCTTTAGAGAATAGTGATATTTATGTTAATGGCGTCAAGCTAGATAAACAAAAGGATTTCTCAAATACGTTGGCTGAAGCACAACAATTGCTAATCGATGACATTTATCGAAGTTTGCCAAATATTGATGCGGCAAAAGGTGAAAAAGATATTAGTGACTTGTTCAAAGAAGAGACTGAGTTAGTTGATGAACAAGAAAATAAGAAGGCAGTTGGGGAAGTAGCAGACAAGATTGCTACTAGTGTGGGTTCAACTGGTAAAATAACTTTACGAACTTTAATCGATACTTTTGGGCGGTTACCATATCACTTTACAGCGGAAGACGTGGAATGGATAGTTGCCAAACTGTTTGTTGATGGTGAACTGCGAGCAGAAGTTAACGGAGAAAAGTATAGTGCTCCCGAAGCTAGAAAAAATCCAAGAGTTGCTGTTGGATACTTTACCAAGAAAACATATCTTGATAAGTTGAGTTTTCAGTCTAAAAAGAAGATTAATCCAAAGCAAATTAAGGAAGCTAAAGAATTTGCCAAAGACATTCTAAAAAGAGAAGCAGCAATAAAAAATGAGACTTCTGATGAAAAAATTTTGAGTATCTTAAATGATGAAATCACTCAAAAAATTGCTCAACTTGAGAATTTTGCAAAGAATCCAAAGTTACCAGGAAATAGATATCTGGAGCAAGGTATCAATCTCTATGAAGGTTTACAAGTTGCCATTAAACATGAAACGTTCTTTGATGTAATTGGTAGAAAAATGGATGACTTTGATGACTGGTTGAGTGAAATTGAAGACCGTGGAATTGATGAATTTTACCGTGATGCTTCGAGAAGAGAGATTTGGAATTGGTCTTTAGGAGATCTTAAAAACTTTGAGCAAGTTAGTTCTTTATTAACCGAAGACGATGAAATTCGACAAATAATTGAAGAAGAAAAAAGTCTGATGCGTCAAGATAACCCGAAAGACTCGTTGCCTAAACTCAAGGAGCTTCATTCAGAGTTTGCTAAACAATTTAGTGATTACATTGATCAACAGTGGGCTAAATATCAGGAAAATAGTGCTCAAAAGAAAACATTAATTTTATCGCATTTGGAAATGGCTAATTTTGAAAGTACTATCAATCAACAATTCTTAGAGAAAATTGAGAGTAAATTCAAGCAAAAAGATGATGATGTACGCGATGATTCAAATAATGGAAAACTAAGTAATGTCTTACTAGGCGTAAATGCAATTAACGCTATTTACGATGGTTTTGTCAAAGAGATTGACAGAAAAACAAGAGAGGTAGTAGTAACACCACCAGAAGTAGTAGAAGGTGATGACCCTACTAAAGTTACTCCTAAACGAATCGTTGCTCCCGCTAAACCTACCCCAAAGCAAAATCGCTTGAAATCCGTTAGTTGGAATGAAATTAATCATGAAATGATTAGCTTTAAGAGTGAAGAAGAAATAGATGATTTTTTGGAGAAAATTGGTCGTCAACTCAAGGATGATCTAAAAGATGTTGACACGTTGAATATCTTATAATGTGAGGATAAAGATGGATAAAAATATTATCAAAAAATTTGCGATCAAGGCACGACAAGATTTAATTGAGCAAGTTACGAACGAAGCTAACCTTTTGGGGATTAATGAAGATGGTGCTAAAGAAGAGTTGGCTAGTTCGACTAATGAAATTAAGTTTTATGGTGATGCAAACAGTCAAGGGATTACAGGCAAAAAAATTGAATGGCGTGCTGAATTAGTACGTTTGTTAAATGACCGCAGTAAAAAAACGGATTGGTCAACCGCTTTTGCGGATACAGTTGAAGAAGTTGCCTATACTTGGTTTAACAGAATTATTGCGATCCGTTTTATGGAAGTTAATGATTATTTACCAAGTCGGGTTAGAGTCCTATCTAGTGAAGAGGGGCGGGTAGACCCTGACATTATCTTTTACGCTCAGGATGAAGATTTAATTGAAGACTTAGGTGGATATTCTCCGGAACAGGCAAAATTGGTTGCCAAAGCCAAACAGACAGGTCGGGGCTATGATATGGACCAAATGTATCAAATGCTGTTTAACAAGCAGGTGGATGCTTTAAATCAGATTCTGCCAGGCTTGTTTGAAAAGACATCTGATTACATGAAATTATTGTTCACACCCAAGTATAATTCAGGTGTCATTAAAGACCTAGCTACCGAAGTTCCCGAAGAATATTTTGACGTTAAAAAAGAAGGTCAAGTTGAAATCATTGGGTGGTTGTACCAGTACTATAATACTGAACCACATGATAAAGTTGTTAATATTACTGGAGGTGCTGTCCAAAAAAGGGACATTCCAGCAGCTACTCAATTATTTACGACTGATTGGGTCGTTAGGTACATGGTTGATAACTCTTTAGGAAAGTATTATCTTGAACGTCATCCTGATAGTAAGATGGCTCAAAAATTAGAATATTTACTTCCTGAAGAAATAGAAACTATTGATGATGCTAAAGACTTAACTAAATATTCCCTTATTGATAATGCTATGGGTTCCGGTCATATTCTTGTTTATGCATTTGATGTATTCATGGATTTTTACAAAGAACAAGGCTATTCTAGCAGGGAAGCGGCCAAACTAATTCTGGAAAACAATTTATCTGGGATGGACATTGACCGGCGCGCTTACCAGCTTTCATACTTTGCTTTAATGATGAAATTCAGACAATATGATAGGCGAGCATTTGGTCGAGAAGTATCTCCTAACTTGTATTGCTTTGAAGATACAGATGATATTTCAGACGAATTTTTTGCTGATCTTTGCGTTGAAAATTCTGATTTAGGAGAACAGGTCAGTGAATTAGTTACCTTGTTTTCTAATGCTTCAGAAATTGGTGCAGTGTTAAAAATTCCTCAAATTGCAAATATAGAACAACTGTATAGTTTTGTTAAACAACATCAAGTTAACGATGATTTGGGAATTTATAATTTAAATCAAGAAAAGCAAAAAGTACTTAGAGTCCTTGATTTAGCCAAGCAGTTAGTTAAAAAATATGATGTTGCAGTAACAAATCCACCATACATGAATAAGTTTGATGCTGATTTCAAGAAATATTTGAAACAAAACTACAAAAACTATTCAAAGGATCTGTTCTCTGTTTTTATCTATCACAACTCGAATATAATCACGGAAGATGGTTATGCTGCCTTCATGACCCCTTTCGTTTGGATGTTCATTAAATCATACGAGGACTTAAGAACATATCTACTTGATAACAAAAAAATATCTAGTTTAATTCAATTAGAGTACTCAGCTTTTGAAGAAGCAACTGTTCCAATTAATACTTTCGTTATCAAAAATACTCGTAATAATAACAGTAACGGCGTTTATCTCAGACTATCTGATTTTAAAGGTGGTATGGAAGTTCAAAAACAAAAAGTACTTGAAGCAATAGAAAATCCTAAATGCAAATATTTATATCGTTCAAATCAAGCAAAATTCGTTAATATTCCGAGTAGCCCAATAGCGTACTGGGCCTCAGATAATTTAATTCAAGATTTTGTGAATGGTACAAAAATGGAAGATTTAGTT
>NZ_BQXH01000025.1 GCF_022836475.1 Ligilactobacillus pabuli
TAAATTTTACTAGCGAAATTGACTTCGCAAATGTTTTTTTGCACTGATCATAAGATCAGTGACCTCACACATTTGATTTGTCGAAACTTTGTTCAGTTTTCAAAGATCTACTTAATTACTACTTATCGTTGTCGAAGTGACAACTTTATTAGTATATCATGCTGATTTAGAATGTCAAGATAAATTTTAAAAATTAAATTTAAAATTCAACCTGGCTGCATGAGTTAATTTAAAGAAGTTAACCTTGCCTCAATCAGCATATATAAATATACAGTTAATTTAAGCCCGCGTCAACCCATTTTTTCTGCATCATTTTTAGTAAAAGAAACAATCCCAACTATATTTTATAGAACTATCTAAAAGTTCGTAATTCAACAAACTATAGTTAATTTCATCCAAAAATTAAGCTCTCAGAAAGGTAATTGCCAAACCTTTTTATTTTATTTTTTTATAAAAAAAAGATCTCTTCAAGAAGTCGCCTTCTCAAACAGATCTTTCATTTGGACTTTAAGCTCATATCAACTAGCTTAATTATTTATTTTCTTCTGGTCTTAAAGTTGGGAATAATAAAACATCACGAATTGATGCTGCGTCAGTTAGTAACATCACTAACCGATCAATTCCGATTCCTAAACCACCTGTAGGCGGCATCCCATATTCCATTGCTTCCAAGTAATCTTCATCGATACCTTCAGCTTCTTCATTACCAGCAGTCCGTTCTGCAGCCTGTGCTTCAAAACGTGCGCGCTGATCGATTGGATCGTTCAATTCAGTAAAGGCATTAGCATATTCGTTGCCTAAAATGAATAGTTCAAACCGGTCAGTAAAGCGAGGATCGTCAGCATTCTTCTTAGCCAATGGTGAAATTTCAACTGGATGACCATACACAAATGTTGGGTCAACGATCTTATCTTCACAGAAGTCTTCAAAGAATTGGTTGATGATATGGCCAGTTTGCCAGTATTCTTCATAATGAACACCTTTTTCATCAGCTAGCTTCCGTGCATCTTCCAAGCTCATTTCTTGCCAGAAATCAATGCCGGTCACTTCTTTGATCATATCGACCATATGAACTCGACGGAATGGCTTGTTAAAGTCAACTTCATTGCCCTGGTAGGTAATTGTATTATCGTCAGAAACAACCTTGCAGGCCGCCTTAAAAATACCTTCAGTTTCATCCATTACATCTTTAAAATCAAAGTATGCTGCATATGATTCAAGCATCGTAAATTCAGGGTTATGCTTAGTATCGATACCTTCATTTCTGAAGACGCGGCCAATTTCATAGACGCGTTCCATTCCACCAACGATTAAACGTTTCAAGTGCAATTCCAACGCGATCCGCAAGTAGAGTTGGATATCCAAGGCATTGTGGTGAGTCTTAAATGGACGAGCAGAAGCACCACCAGCTTGATTATGCAAAACTGGAGTTTCAACTTCTAAGAAACCTTCGCCATCTAAGTATCTTCTTACAGCGGCAACGATTTGGCTCCGGTGAACAAACCGTTCATAACTTTCACGGTTAGTAATCAAATCCAAATAACGTTGACGGTAAATTTGTTCAACGTTTTGTAGACCATGATATTTATCAGGTAGTGGACGTAAAGCCTTTGACAAGAAAGTCAGTTTAGTCACACGCAGCGTTAATTCGCCCATGTCTGTTTTGATCACTTCACCAGTGACCCCTAAGAAATCACCAAGGTCGGAACGCTTGAAGATATGATAGTTATCCTCACCCAAGATATCTTTCCGGACATATAACTGCATTCTGCCAGTCCGGTCTTGCAGGTCAGCAAAACCGACCTTACCTTTACCACGTTTAGCGACCATCCGACCAGCAATTGTGGCCATGATGCCCTTGTCATTTAATTCTTCTTTTGTAAATTCTTCGTACTTTTGATGTAAGTCTTCATTATATGAATCACGATCAAAGCGGTGCCCAAATGGAGCAATCCCCTCTTCACGAAGTTCATCGACTTTTTGCCGACGAACCTTTAATTGATCATTCATTGACTGTTGATTAGCCATTGATTATCCTCTCTTTCTACTTTTGCGTCTAAAATTAGTATAGCACACCCCTATTTTAAAGATAAACAGGTAATCTGCTAACAGAGCGCTTTCTTCGGATTATTTAAGCCTGGGCCGTAGCCTTGATTTCTTTTAAATCATCTTCTGTAAACTGATATTTCTTGTTGCAGAAGTGGCAAACCGCTTCTGCCCCATGGTCTTGTTCGATCATTTCGTCCAACTGGTGCGCTGGAATTGAAGCCAGTGCCGTTGCAAAGCGTTCCTTACTGCAGTCGCATTCAAACTTAACTGGTAATGTATCCAAAACCTGCACATTTTCCTTGCCCAAGATTTCAAATAACATCTCTTCCGGCGTCATACCATCCTGCATCATCTGTGATACCATCGGAATCTCCGTTAATCTTTGTTCTAAATGATCTAAGACCTCGTCAGTGGCACCTGGCATGACCTGGATCATAAAGCCGCCGGCACTGCCGATCGTATTATCATCTTTAACAAAAACTGATAAACCAACTGCTGATGGGATCTGTTCTGACTTCGCCAAATAATAAGTAAAGTCTTCGCCAAGTTCGCCAGAAACCAAAGGAACCTGTCCTGTAAATGGTTCTTTTAGTCCCATGTCTTTCGTGACAGCTAAAAAGCCTTCGGTTCCGACCGCGCCCTTCACATCAATTTTATTTTTTTCATTCAATGCCAAATGCACGTGTGGATGTTGCAAATAACCTTTCACGGTCCCCTTTGCATTCCCACTGATCACAATTCCGCCAACTGGTCCGTTTCCTTGGATCTTAACAGTCATTTCATCATCACCTGATAATGAAGCTGACGCCAACAAAACAGTGCCCACAATACTCCGGCCCAAGGCAGCCGAGGCCGCACTCCAGGTATCATGTGCTCGTTGGGCATAGGCTACTGTATCAGTTGCATCGATTGCATAGGCCCGCAATTGTCCATCATAAGCTAAACTTTTAACTAAATAATCAGCCATGAAAATTCTCCTTTATTTCCCTTTTTCACATCGAAATGTACTTTAACTACTTATTTAACCAACTGAGCCGTCACATTTCGTTTTTACGTTCGAACTAAAAAATACACTAACAAATTGTAGCACACTTAAATTTACAGTCAAAAAAATAGTGAACAGTTTTTACCAAGTCTGTAAAAACGTCCACTATTTTCTGAGTTTAATTAACGGTCATTTTCATCTTGTGAATCTTCGTGAGGATAGAAAGTTTCCGTTTCGTCTTCAGCTGGTGTCTGTCCTTCATCAGCTTGATGTTGGGCATGCTTTTCTGCTTCCTTACGTTCCAAGGCTTGCTTGGATTCTTCAAAGGTAGCAGCTTTTTCGCTTGGATACTCATCTTTTTGAGTAGATGGCATCTTACCAGTATTAAACAAACTCAAAATTTGTTTTTCATCCAATGTTTCATATTGTAACAATGCTTCAGCAATGATCTTATGCTGTTCACGATGAGCTTCGATAATTTCTTTAGCCCGTTTCATTTGGGCATTCGAGATCCGAATAACTTCGTCATCGATCACGTTAGCAGTTTGACCAGAATAATTTGGCTGACCAGCATACTGACCAGGCATCATACCGCTTTGGCCTTCATATTGCACAGGTCCAAGTTTTTCGCTCATCCCGTACTGAGAAACCATCGCACGTGCCAATTGAGTAGCTTGCTGGAAGTCATTAGAAGCACCAGAAGACTGAACATGGAAAATAATTTCTTCGGCTGCACGACCACCCATTAAACCTGCAATTTGATCTTCAGCATCTTTCTTGGAAAGTAAGCCTTGATCTTCTTTAGGTAACATGATGGCATAACCGCCGGCGCGTCCCCGTGGTACGATCGTAACTTTATGCACGACTCTGGCATCATTTAAGACCAACCCAATGATCGTATGACCAGCTTCGTGGTAAGCAACTGTTTCGCGCTCTTTTTTGTTAACGACCCGGTCACGTTTAGCAGGTCCTGCAATCACACGGTCTTCAGCTTCATCCAAGTCAGAAGCGTCAATTTCTTTCTTATTGCGACGAGCAGCTAATAAAGCAGCTTCGTTTAATAAGTTTTCCAAATCGGCCCCCACAAAACCTGGAGTTTGCTTAGCAATCATTTGCAAGTCAACGTCACTAGCCAATGGTTTGTTCTTCGCATGAACCTTCAAAATAGCTTCACGGCCCTTAACGTCTGGACGACCAACTAAGATCTTCCGGTCAAAACGACCTGGACGAAGCAAAGCTGGATCCAACACGTCAGAACGGTTTGTCGCTGCCATCACGATGACACCTTCATCACCTTGGAAACCATCCATTTCAACTAACAACTGGTTTAAGGTTTGTTCACGTTCATCATGACCGCCGCCCATGCCGCTGCCACGTTGGCGACCGACCGCATCAATTTCATCAATAAAGATAATCGATGGGGCGTTCTTTTTAGCATTTTCGAACAAGTCACGGACACGACTAGCACCAACACCGACGAACATTTCCACGAAATCTGAACCAGAGATCGAGAAGAATGGAACGCCAGCTTCACCAGCAACAGCTTTGGCTAGTAAAGTTTTACCAGTACCAGGAGGTCCTTCTAGTAAAACACCGGAAGGAATCCGCGCTCCCAATGAAAGGAATTTCCGTGGATCACGTAAGAATTCAACAACTTCGACCAATTCTTGTTTTTCTTCTTCTTCACCAGCAACGTCTGAGAAACGAACTTTATTGTTCTTTTTCTCAACCGGTTTAGCTTTAGATTTACCAAAGTTCATCACCTTACCGTTACCGCCACCCTGACCGGCTTGACCGATCATCATGTAAAAGAAGAAAATCATGAAGACTACTGGCAAGAGATACACTAGTAGTTGCATCCAGATACTGCTGGATTCTTCTTCTTTGGCACCATTCTTGACTTTGTTCTTCTGGGCGTACTGTTGAATTTGATTGACCGAGGAATCATTGGTCAAAACATTAGTCGAAAATGACTTAACTTCAGAAGATTGAACGCCACCAAAACTATTTAAACCATTGGTCTTATCTTTAGCCTGATGCGGCTTTTTATAAGTCCCACTGATCTTATAGGTGCTGCCGGATGGCTGCATCGTAAAGTCTTTGACATTATCCTTCTTCAGTTGACTGATGAATTGACTTGACTGAATCTGTTCTGTACTAGTATTCGTTTTGCTGCCGAAAAAGTAGTACATCACACCCATTATCCCAAGGAAAATCACAATATAAAACAGACTATTTTTTAGTAGTCCATTTTTGTTGTTTTTCATATTTTTCCTCCTTAAATCTTTTCAACTCGTCAAAAGACGGTCACTGTGCATATAATACCACATTTGACCTTTTTTGACTAATAATGTAGTTCAATTAATTAGAATAAACTTCTGGCTTTAACACACCAACATATGGCAAGTTACGATAATGGCCCATATAATCCAAGCCGTAGCCAACCACAAATTCATTTGGCACATCAAAACCGATGTAATCTGGTTGAACCCCTTCAACGCGACGTTCCTTTTTATCGAGTAAGGTACAGATTTTAACTGATTGTGCGTGGCGGTGGTCAAACAAGTCAACCAAGGTTTGTAAAGTGCGGCCGGTATCGATAATATCTTCAACGATCAAAACATTGCGGTTTTCGACCGACACATCTAGGTCTTTGATAATTTTAACGGCACCAGACGAAACTTGGGCATCCCCATAACTAGAAACAGACATAAAATCTATTTCACAGTATGTATTGATTTCCCGAACAATATCAGACATAAATAAGCTAGCACCCTTCAAAATACAAACCACTAGTGGATCCTTGTCCGCATAATCTGTCGTAATCTTTTCGCCAAGTTTTTGCGCAACCTGGTGGATCTCTTCCCTACTATATAGTACTTTTTCTATATCATCATTCATAAAGCGGTCTCTTCCCCTCAGTCTAATTTTCTATAAACTACTATGTAATGAATTTTATCATGTACGCTAGGCCGTGACAAATCAGATTTCTTATGGCCTACCACCCAAATCACTTCATTACTTTTTTGGCAAACTACCCAGACTCGGTCTCGTTGACTGTTGGGTACCTTTTGATCGATCAAAATCTTTTTGACCTTTTGCGAACCACTCGCAGTCAACAGTTTATCTCCGGGTTGGCGGTGGCGCACCCCGAGTTTTTGCTGTGAGGCGCCCACCTTTAACACATCATCACTTGCTTGCAACTGGACTTGGTCGGGCTCAAACAAGCCAATTTTTTCGGTTGAACTTAAGGTGACCCACTTTCCCATTGACAACACAAAAGTTTCGTCAGTGACCGAAGTTAGCGAACAC
Organism: Ligilactobacillus pabuli; assembly: GCF_022836475.1. GTDB lineage: Bacteria > Bacillota > Bacilli > Lactobacillales > Lactobacillaceae > Ligilactobacillus > Ligilactobacillus pabuli. The sequence continues at coordinate 6,347 of NZ_BQXH01000025.1, forward strand.
TTTTCCGTCAGGTAAAAAACAGAGTAGCTTTTAATCAAAGCCACTGACCCTGACAAGTCTAAACTAGCTTGGGGCCGGTGGGCGTTTTCCAACAACTTGATCAGCTCCGTCAACTGTTGCTCATTGACCGCCCCGGTTTTTTGACTGCATAATTGCCGCAGCATCGCTCGTTTTTGGACTCTGGTTTTACTTAACCACACTGCTAGGTCATAACCTTGCTCAGTCGCAGCTTCCGCCAAGAGTTGCTCCACACTTTGCTTGGCTAAAAGCAACAGGTCCGTTAGCTGTTGTTGGTAAGCAGCAACGTGGGCTAAAAATTGCGGTTCTTCTTGCTTGAGCAGCGGAACGACCTGATGTCTGATCCGATTGCGCAAAAAGTCATCGCTTTGATTCGACTCATCTTCAAAATACTGCAAGCCAATCTTTTTAGCATAATCATATAACTGTTCTTTTGAAAAGCCTAATAACGGCCGCAACAATAACTTCGAGCCCTGAAATGGCCGTTGCCACGCGATCCCTTGTAATTGACGTAAATCTCCGCCACGGATCAACTTCATCAGCACTGTTTCTGCCTGATCGTCACCGTGATGAGCAGTTAGTAAGAGCTTGATTTTCCTGTCAGCCATAACATCTGCAAAAAAACGATAACGCACATTACGTCCGGCTTCTTCAACTCCAGCTCGTGGATGCTGAGACTTAGGCCAAACCAGCGAATGAAATTTTAGTCCATGCTCGTCACAATATTGACGGACATATTCTAGCTCCTGCTGACCTTCTGGGCGTAAACAATGATTCACGAGCGCCACTTCAATTACTGGGCACAGCGTTTGCGGCAGTCTTTGCAACAACTCTAACAAAACCATCGAGTCGACTCCACCCGAAACTGCCACCAAGACTGGTTGTTTTCCCAAATCTAACTGTCGCCAGACCTGGCTAAATTTCGCAGTTAACTCCATTGACTCTCACTCCATCGTTTCTAAATCCCATTAATAAAAAGTAGGAGATACAAACGGCTGCCACCGTTGCTGTACCTCCTTCAAAATTACTCTGCAAAAACAGCTTAGCTGCGACGACCGCCGCGTCCGCCCCGTTTTCCTTCAGTATTTCGTTTTAATGAGGTTAACCGTTCGTCACTTTGTTTCATAAACCCAGCTAACAAGGAATCAAAGTCATCCGAGTGCGCTTCGTTTTTGTGCGAATTGTAACCTCTTTTTTTGTTATTATTGTTATGATTAGAACGCTCGTGGAAATTTTTGCCACCGTTATTCGGACCATGGCCCCCATGTGGCTTGGCGTCACGATTTTGCTGTGGACGCTGATGCGAACTTGGCTTGCGTTCATGATTTTGGTGTGACTCTGAAGCCTTTCGAATTGAAAGAGCAATCTTACCGTCGTCTGAAATTGACAAGACTTTGACTGTCACTTCATCTCCAACTGACAAAACATCATGAATATCTTTAACAAAACCGTCAGAAATTTCACTGATGTGCACTAAGCCAGTCTTATGGTCACCTAAATCAATAAAAGCACCAAAATTTGTAATTCCTGAAACTTTACCGCTTACTTTTGAACCCACTTCAATTGACATATAAAATTTTTGTTCCTCCTAAGATAATGTCTACCACAAGTATACCACGAGATTTAAGTGATTTGTAAAGAAATTAAAACAAGCGGTCAGAATAAAAAAATTCTTCCCGCTTGTTTTAGTCAAAATCACTCGATAAAACTAGCCATTCTCACTTAATTTTCTTTAGCTGCTTCTTGCAGTCGTTCCTCTGGCAAGTTATAGATCGTTTCGTTTTTCTTAGAATAATAGTAACGTTCCCGAATATACTTTTGCAAATAGTCTGGATCATTTAGTTGCTTGACCTGTAATTGTAACGATTTTTGTTGGGAACTCTGCCGGGCCAGCTCCTGTTTAGCTGTTTTAGCCTGGGTCGTGATATTGCGGGCGCGAAACTGATTCTTCACGATTTGAATCGAGCACCCCACCGTTACAACTAGCGCTAAGATCAGTAAGATCCGGACGCGTAATCGATGCTTGTTTTCTACCGTTTGTTCATGTTTTTGATAGTCAGTCGCAGAAGTTTGCTGGCGATAATATTCATTATTTAAAACTGTAACTTTGGTCTTTTTTCGTGCCATGACCAGCACCCTCCTTACTCAAACTAGGTTGCCTCTGTGATATTAGTCTAATTATAACAAGAACCAGCCTAAATATCTATGAATCAACACTAAAAAGCCCCACTGATCTATAACTTGCCTGAAAAAAACTGCAGCCCCTAATTTTTCAATTAGTGAACTGCAGTCTCAAGCAATCATTACATGCGGTAATCTTCTTTGTAATCCTCAGCGACGATCTCATACAGATCTTCTGCTTCATCTTTTTTAGTCGTATCCTTCAAATCACGAACACGGACCGTTAAAGTCTTATTTCCAAAGTTGATCACTAACGTATCGCCAATCGCCACGTCAGTCGATGACTTCGCTACTTTACCATTGACTGTGATCCGTTTTTTATCAGCAATTTGTTTCGCAACTGGCCGGCGCTTAATGATCCGTGCCACTTTTAAAAACTTATCTAATCTCATTTTTTCACCTCATTGGTCTTAATTCTAACTTATTTTTGTTTCAACAACCGTACCAGACGTTTACCGCCGGGGAGAGTTGCCCATTCATCTACTGCTAATAATTGGAATTTAATGGCGCTGATTCCAAACAACACTACACCTGCCACACTGCCCAAAAGAGTTAGGCACAAGGCACTTAGCCGCTGCAGGCCAAAGATCAATTGAAACCCGCCGCTTAACAGTGCCACACCAACAACCATCACCAAGAGACATCCTGCTAATTTGCCTAAATAACCGCTCAACTGCTGGGGTGTCTGGCGCACACTATCGGGCAGCAGCTGTACTAACACAATTAAGGCACCTACTAAGGCCAGGTCTGTGCATATTGCTGAACCCATAATGCCCCAGCGGCTTATTAAATAACTATTACAACTCGCCTTGATCACGATTGCTGCTAACACCGCTAATAAGGTGGCCCCAAAGTTGTCCGTACTTTGCAACACTGAATTGTACAAACTGATCACTGAGATCAAAGGAACACTCAAAACATAAACACTGATCGTTGCACTCAACTGAGCATCACCAAAAAGCAGTGTGTTTAAGGCTGGCATCAAAACGATCATCCCTGCAGTAGCGGCACTTCCTAAGGCCAAGCCCACGTGGAACATCATTAAAGAGATCTTGCGATATTCTTGCTTTTTACCCTGTCTCAGCGCGATCGTTAAGGCCGGTAACAAGGTCGAAGCAAAACTAATGGCAACAGTCATCCCTAACTGGACCAGTGGTTGTCCCCGATCATAGATCCCTTTGATAAATTTGGCTCGTTCACTTCCTAAACCAAAATTTTGTAAAGCATTCATGACCGTAAATGAATCAACCAGCTGCAATAAAACCATGAGTGCTGAAAATAAACAAATGATCATCCCATCTTTAATTAGCAGTTTAGCGACTGGTCCCAGTCCTTGCCAGAGGTTCTTCAACGGGTGGTGCAAAACAAGGTGCCGCCAAAAACCAGCAAAAATTCCGCCGGCTACCACAGCTCCAGCCACCGAACCTAACATTGCCCAGGAACCAGTCCGATAAACTGACCACTCATGGCGACTAGCTATGACTGCCACTGAAATGATCAAGGTCACCCGAACCAGCTGTTCACTAACTTGTGAGATCGCAGTCGGAAACATATTAAAGGTCCCCTGATAGTAACCTCGTGCAACTGCCAAAAACGGCATTAACAAAAACATCCAAGACACACTGCTGATCAGCGGCTGTAATAAGCGGTCACCCATCGCCTGAGCAATCAAGCCGGACCCAACTTGCAGCCCCGCAAAAATAACTACCGCCAATCCAAGCAAAACCACAAAAATTTGCCCGAGCAACTGGTTTTGACGCTCTTCATCCTCTGCTTGGGCAACCAGCTTCGAAATAAACACTGGCAGCCCATTTAAGGCAAAAGTCATCCCAATGCCATAAATGGGATAAATTTGCTGGTAGACATAAAAACCAGTATTACCAACGATATTTTGAAATGGGATCCGGTAGAGAGCACTTAAAGCTTTAGCTACCAATGCTGCAATGGTTAAAACCAACGCTCCATTCATCGTTTTTCTCATCTGTTCATTTTTCACTACTGACCAACTACTTTCGTCACAGGAGTTGCAACTTCAGCTGCCAAACTGTGAGTTAATTGTTGCAACTGCACTAAAACATCGGTCTGTTGCATTTTTGGCTGGATCACCAGTGCAATTTCCATCTGTTTTGGTCCTGGTTGCAATGAAGCATTAAACTTAGTTTGTGCGACCGCCTTTAAAAGTTGCTTAGCCGTAAAGGTCTTCGTAGCACTTGGACTTAACTTCACGCTGATTTTACGATCATTTTGTTTGATCGACGCAACCATCGCCTGGTCAGCATACATTTTTAACAAACCAATATCTAACAACGCTGCCACTTCTGCTGGATAATCGCCAAAGCGGTCCAACAAGTCATCTTGAACCTCCACGTATTCATCATGCGATGTAAATTGTCGCACACGCTTATAAATTTCAATTTTTTGGCGTGGATCTTCAATATAAGTTCCAGGCAAGTATGCTTCCACATCCAAGTTAATTTCCGTATCGGTTTTTTCTTGGACCTTTTGGCCGCGTTTTTTAGCAACTGCTTCATTTAACATTTGAGTATACAGGTCATATCCCACCGAATCAATAAAGCCATGCTGCTGTTTGCCCAAAAAATTTCCTGCTCCACGAATTGAAAGGTCACGCATCGCGATTTTAAAGCCGGAACCTAATTCAGTAAAGTCCTTAATGGCTTCCAAACGTTTTTCACTAACTTCATTTAAAACTTTGTCGGCTTGATACATAAAGTAAGAATAAGCGACCCGACTTGACCGGCCGACCCGACCACGTAATTGATATAACTGTGCCAAGCCCATCCGGTCCGCGTCTTCAACGAACAAGGTATTGGCGTTTGGAATATCAACCCCGGTTTCAATAATGGTAGTTGTCACCAAGACATCATATTCACCATTAATGAAGTCATATAAGATCCGTTCCATCTGCGCCTCACTCATTTGCCCATGGATGTAGGCGATCCTAGCATCTGGGACTAAAGCTTGGAGTTCAGCGGCTTTCTTTTCAATGTCATGCACGCGGTTATGCAAATAAAAGACCTGTCCGCCGCGTGCCATTTCCCGGCGAATGGCGTCAACGATCACACCGTAATTTTGTTCGATCACATAGGTCTGAATTGGGTAACGGTTCATCGGTGCCGTTTCGATCACTGACAAATCTCGCACCCCTAGCATCGACATGTTCAAAGTCCGCGGGATCGGAGTCGCCGTCAGCGTCAAAACATCGACGTTGGCTTTGATTTGTTTGAGCTTTTCTTTATGTTTGACACCAAATCTTTGTTCCTCATCGACGATCAGCAAGCCGAGGTCGGCAAACTGCACATCTTTAGATAACAAACGGTGAGTTCCGACTAAAATGTCGCACATTCCGGCCTTAACATCCTTAATGGTCGCAGTCGATTGCTTTTTAGTCACAAAACGTGATAACAAGCCGATTTCGACCGGAAAACCACTAAATCTTTCTGTCATCGTCTCATAATGCTGTTGGGCTAAGACAGTCGTCGGTGCCAAAATAGCAACTTGCTTTCCATCCTGAATTGCTTTAAAAGCTGCACGCATGGCCACTTCAGTCTTCCCAAAACCAACATCGCCAATCAAAAGACGATCCATTGGTTTAGGCTTCTCCATATCAGCTTTAATTTCTTTTGCGCTCCGCAATTGATCAGGCGTTTCAGTATACGGAAAGGCATCTTCAAATTCTTTTTGATAACTATCATCAGCGGAAAAGGCATAACCTTTTTCAGCCTCGCGTTTGGCATATAATTCAACCAAGTCATCCGCGATGTCTTCAATTTTCCCAGCAACTTTTTTCTTAGTCTTAGCCCATTCACTTCCGCCTAATTTATTGATGCGCGGTGTTTTGGCCTCGGAAGAAACGTATTTTTGCACCCGGTCTAGCTGGGTCACTGGAATAAAAAGCTGGGCATCGTCTTGGTAATCGATGGTCAAATAATCCTGATGCTTACCAGAAACTTCAATAGTTTGCATCCCCATAAAACGCCCGATCCCGTGATTGACGTGAACCACATAGTCGCCTTTTTTCAAATCCGTATAACTTTTCAGTCGTTCGGTATTTTTCATGGTTTGGCGCTTGGGCTGCTTTCTAGTAGCCTTCGCAAACAGCTCATGTTCGGTTAACACCACTAATCCTGCCGGCGGTAATTCAAACCCGCTTTGTAAAGCACCCGCTACGACTTGGACTGTTTTGGTTTGTAAGCTATCCGCCTTAGTAATAATGCTGGGGATCCCAAAATCATCTAAAGTTTGCGACACCTTGGCGATCCGTTCGTTGTCAGGCACAAAGATCACCGTGGTTTGGCCCTGTTTGCGCCAACGTTCTGACTCAGTTTTTAAAAGCGGCATCTGACCAAAAAATTGCTGCACTGTCCGCGCTTTGATATCCACCAATTGGTCAAAGCGCAAGTTTCCCATCCCTTTTTGGAAAAGCGACAAAAAGATTTGCACGTGCTGGTCATTTTTTTGCCGCTGGCGAACTTCTACCCCAAGTTGCGTTTCCGGCAAGACACTCTGTTGTTTCAATTTATCCGTGATCCATTCAGCGTTTTGTTGCTGCAACTCATTTTCCTGCTCCAACAACCGGCTATAATCATCAAAGACCACCAGCCCATCTTTACCAAGGTAATCTAAAATTCCTGTTTGTTGTGGGAAGATCTGACTCGCAAACACGTGGTAGGCATCACTTAACTGGCCCTTTCTTAAGTCTGCCAGGACCGTTTCAAAATTTCCCGTAAGGCGTTGTTTGTCATCTGGCGTGGTCAACTGCTTTAACCGCTTTTGATACCCTTTTTCAACTAAGTCGGCTGCTTGAGTCAACTCAGCCGGAAAAGCGATAAAATCAGTGGCAGGTAAAATCACTGCTTCTTCGGTATTTTCAATGCTTCGTTGGTCTGTCGCATCAAAAAAACGTAAAGAATCAATTTCAGTATCAAATAAATCGCAGCGTAAAGGATATTGTGCGTTCAAACTATAAATATCCAAAATTGACCCGCGTAAGGCAAAATCTCCTGGTCGTTCCACCATTTTAGTCCGCTGATAGCCCATCGCTGCTAACAAATTAATCGTGGCACTTAAATCAAGCTCACTACCCACCGTTAATTTCAGCTGGCTTTTTTGCCAGTCATCCACTGGCGGCAACAGTCGACTTAATCCCGCAGTTGAAGTCACCACAACAACTGGCTGTTGTGCTAATAAAGCATTTAAAGCCTGGACCCGCTGACTTTTAAATTCTGGTGAACTCGTAGCGATCTCTTCTGCCAGCATTTCATCAACTGGAAATAAGAAAACCTGCTCTTCATCTAAGAGGTTCGTTAAATCATCTGTTAACTGCTGGGCATGAAAAAGGTCATCCGTAACGACGACTTGAGACTGTTGCTTACTTAAGAAAAGTTCCGCTAACATGACTGTTTTGGCAGAACCGCTCAAACCGGTCAATAAGTGATGCCCACTTGTCAGGTTTTCTTGCCACGTTCGATATTCAGGGATCTTAGAAAAGAGATCCGTAATCCTCATTGCTTCATTGCCTCCTAATTATAGCGATTCATCGTATTCATAAATGTGTTCCCGGCTAACCAATACTCTAGTGCATCACAGGCATGGTCAAAAGCCGTTTGCATCACTGGACGCTCATCTCCGGAAAAGCGGGACAAGACCCAGTTCACGACCGTCATCTGTTGGGGGTGGTCGATACCGACCTTAATGCGTTTAAAATCTTGTCCGTGCACGTGGGCGATAATACTTTTGATGCCATTATGTCCACCAGCCGAACCTTTTTGCCGCAATCTGATCCGTCCCATTTCCATATCCATATCATCATGAACGATAATAATATCTTCCAACGCAATATTAAAATAATTCATTAAAGGCCCCACTGCACGACCGGAATCATTCATAAAAGTCGTTGGCTTAACCAATAAAACTTTTTCGCCGTTCACGAAAGTCGTCGCGATCAATGCTTCAAATTTTTCTTGATCAAATTTGACCGAATATCTGTTGGCCAATTCCTCAACCACTGAAAACCCAACATTATGGCGGGTGTTTTCATATTTTTTACCAATGTTACCTAATCCAACAATCATTTTCATTTTCTTACATCCTTTATTTTCATTGAGTTACTTTGTGTACAATATAACGAGCTGATAAAACCGTTTACACTAGATTTGACCGACAAAAATCGGCCCGAGCCGCAAAAATTGACTCTGGCTGCTGAAGCCTTGCTATGAGTCATATTATAGCATAATAATCCCATCTCCCTGAAAAAAATGCGACTTTTTTTGAAATTAATTAACACAGTTTCAGAAAACGTGTTATACTATGAGTGTGTTAAAAATGTCACTTAATTGAGAAAGGACGATCTATTGTGTCTATTACACAAAATCATCAAAAAGTTATTTTAGTTGGCGACGGCGCCGTTGGTTCTAGTTATGCTTATGCTATGGCAATTCAAGGAATTGCTGAAGAAATTGGGATCGTTGACGTTATTAAAGAACGTACAGAAGGCGATGCCCTAGACTTGATCGATGCTACTGGTTACACATATCCAAAGAAGATTTATTCTGCTGAATATGCTGACTGTTCAGATGCTGACCTAGTTGTAATTACAGCTGGTGCTCCACAAAAGCCAGGCGAAACCCGTCTTGACCTTGTCAGCAAGAACCTTAAGATTCTGTCAAGCATTGTTAAGCCAGTTGTTGAATCAGGATTTTCAGGTATTTTCTTAGTAGCTGCTAACCCTGTTGACATCTTGACTTATGCCACATGGAAAATGTCTGGTTTTCCTAAAGAACGCGTCTTAGGTTCAGGGACTTCCTTGGATACAGCACGTTTGCGTGTCGCAATGTCTGATTTAACTGGGATCAAAGATCCTCGTTCCATGCATGCCTACATCATGGGTGAACATGGTGATTCCGAATTCGCTGCATTCTCATCTGCAACGATCGGTGGCGTTCCTTTCTTAGACTGGGCAAATGAACATAACATTTCCCAAGAAGACTTGGACAACATGGAAGACGATGTCCGCAACAAAGCTTACACGATCATCCAAAAGAAAGGTGCAACCTTCTATGGTGTTGCAGCTGCCTTGGCTCGGATCTCACGTGCGATCTTGCGTGACGAAGATACAGTCTTACCTGTTTCAGTTTACATGGATGGCCAATACGGCTTAAATGACATCTACATTGGTACTCCAGCAGTTATCAATGCTAGCGGTGTCAACCAAATCGTGGAAGTTCCTTTGAGCAAGAAAGAACAAGACCACATGACTTCATCAGCAACAACCTTAAAACAAGTTTTAACTGATGGTTTAGCTAACTTAGCTAAGAGTCAAGAAAAATAAGTTTTTAAATCAAGTAAAAATATCGATAATCAATTCCTGAAAAACAATGACCTAGAGACCATGGGCCATTGTTTTTTTTGTGAATTTGGTCAAAACCAGCCTTCCAAAAATTCTTAAGCTCAAATTAGTTCCGCATTAACAAATCTTAATCACCAGCTAAATTAGTTATGAATTAAACTGGGGTCTTTTCTAGTGTTTTTAACCTATAATGTGTTATCATTATCTTGTAATAATACTTCTTTTATAAAAGCGAGGAATTCATATGTTATTAAAAACTTTAATCAAACCCAAAAATGAACTGACCACTGTTCAAGAAGATTTTACTTTGGAACAAGCCTTGGCAGTTTTAGAAGATTCTGGTTACCGTTGTGTACCGATCCTGGACAAAACTGGTAAAATTTTCCGCGGAAACATCTACAAGATGCACATCTATCGGCACAAATCTCGTGGCGGCGATATGTCCTTGCCTGTCACTCATTTACTAAAAAATGCTTCGAAGTTTATTTCTTTGGATTCAGCCTTTTTTAATATTTTCTTTACGATCCGTGATTTGCCTTACATTACCGTCTTAGATGAAAAAAATAACTTCTATGGCATTTTAACACATAATCGTTTACTTGAAATGCTATCACAGTCTTGGAACGTCAACATCGGCAGTTACGTTTTAACCGTTGTTTCCGGTGACGAACGTGGGGACCTCGCTGATATGGCCAAAATCATTACTAAATATACTTCTATTTCTGGCTGTATCACCTTAGATGTCCAGGCTGGCGAATTAGTGCACCGCACAATGTTTACCTTACCAGCAGATGTTTCGCATGACAAACTCGAAAAAATTGTGGCCAATCTTGAGCGTAAAAACTTTAAGGTACCAGAAATTGAAGACCTTCAAGCTTAATTTTCTTTAATTTAAAAAGTCACGACAGTTAACTTTGACTGCCGTGACTTTTTTGCATCCAGTTATTGTTCACTTTGACGAACTTCGATCACTAAGTCAACGAAATCTCGTTTAGGGTGAAATTCATCATGAACAATGTATGTCAGCTTCATGACTTCCCACAAGCTTTGACTATCACCAACCATCAGATGCTCGCCTGGATGCGGCACAAATGGCAACTCAGCCATCACTTTACCCGAACCTTTTTTAATTGGGACATTAGCGTTAATTTGGGCACGAAACATTCCTGTCTACCCCCTTAAAATAGTTTCAAAAGCACACCGCAATTTTTATTTTTGGTGCAACTGTCACATCGAGCAGCCGTCTAATGACGCTTTTTCTTATGTACAGTGGATAACCCAACACTCACTGTTAAAGCCCGGTCAACGAGCTCCATATTTTGTGGATCAAGCCGCATAATCTTTTCACGTAAACGTTGCTTATCGATCGTTCTGATCTGTTCTAACAAAACGACGGAATCTCGCTCTAGACCGCCCTTAGACTTTCTCAACCCGACATGGGTCGGCATTTTAGGCTTCGCAATTTTCGAAGTGATCGCGGCGATGATCACCGTTGGACTAAACTTATTGCCAACGTTATTTTGAATGATCAAAACTGGTCGCATCCCGCCTTGTTCGGAACCGACTACTGGTGATAGATCTGCATAGTAGATATCACCGCGTTTAATTTCTTTTTCTGACATTCAGACTCCCCCTTTCCTGAAACATTTATTTGCTTAAAAAAGTGCTAAGTCATTTTCACAGGATAAAAAATCACGACAAATCTCTGAATTTAAATCTGCCATTTCACAGTAACCCATGATCAAGCTGGTGATTTCTGATTTTTTTTCGAGAACATCAGCTAAAATCGTCTCATCTGCTAGAACAGTCTGAGGAGTTAACGAAAAATATTCACAACAAAAGCGAAAGCTTTCCTGTTGTAAGAATTTCTGCGCATCTTGTTGTTGATCGATCTTCATTTTTTTCACCACGATTTTTCATATTAGTGTATAAATTTTACCACTTGTTTGCAAAAATTAAAATAAACTTGATTCATTTAGTTACTGTTCATCATTCCAAACATAAACTCGCTGAATTCGTTCACTTAAAGTACTGATTATTTCATAGTGAATTGTCTGCGCATAATCGGCAACAGCTTGCGCAGTGATTTCTTCACCGCCATTTTTACCGATCAAAGTCACCTTGGTACCGACTGGAAAACTATGGGGTAACCGGATCATGATCTGGTCCATGCAGACCCGCCCAACGATCTCACAAAACTGTCCGGCAACTAAGAGCTTGAACCCCTGCATACGTCGCGACCACCCGTCAGCATAGCCAATTGGCAGGGTCCCGATCCATTCGTCTGCTGGAGCTTGGTAAGTTTGACCGTAACCGATTGAAGTCCCGGCAGAAACTTGTTTGACGGCCGCTAGCTGACTGACTAATTCTAACGCCGGTCGTAGCTGACCCGGAGCACTAACTTCAGTCCCGGACGGATTCAAGCCATACATCCCGATCCCATAGCGGACTACATTGCCGCTAAACTTCGCGTGCCACATTGCTGTCGCAGTATTCGCAAAACTGACGTAACGAGGCCGTTGTTTAACGACTGCCAGTAATTCATCTAGCTTAGCGATTTGCTGGTCAAAATAGGCCGTGTCGTTCGTATCAGCGCTAGCAAAATGGGTAAACAACCCTTCAAAGATAAATTGACTTTCAGTTCCTTGTAAAGTCCGTACGGCTAACTGCAATTCAGCAGGAGACCGGAAACCGATCCGCCCCATCCCAGTATCCAGAGCCAAATGAACTTTAAGCTTGAGCCCTGCTTGTTTTAAACTGGGGGCTGCGTCCTGTAAAAACTTAACGTCGCCGACTGCCACAGACAGGTCATTTTGTGCCATAAAAACGGCTTCTAACGGACTGTTGACCCCTAAAATTAAAATGGGTTCTGTGAGGCCGGCTGCCCGTAAAGCAACACCTTCATCGATCAATGCCACACAAAAACCAGTCGCTCCAGCCTGTTTAGCCGCTTGAGCAACTTGGACTAGGCCATGCCCGTAAGCGTTTGCCTTTACAACCGCAAATAATTCCTGCCCGTCTTGCAGCCGGGACTTTTCTTCAACAACATTATGATAAACAGCACCTAGATCAACGACTGCTTTTGTTTCCCGGTGTCGACCAACAACCATGACTTTCACCCAACTTTCTTATTTTTCCAAGAGTACCTCTGTAAATACCAGCTCTGCCGTATGAGAAATCGAAATAAACGCCTGTGCTTCATCTTTTAACGGATGTTTAACAACTTGTGGTTGGCCCAAGTCATCATTTAAAATTTCAATTTCTTGAAACGAAAGCTGTGTCCCAATTCCAGTTCCATATGCTTTGCTATAGGATTCCTTAGCAGAAAATCTACCGCCCAAATACTCAACTTGGCGTTTAGCTGTCAGTGTCTCATAAACAGCTAATTCAGCAGCTGTGAGGACCCGGCTGGCAAAGTTAGCACTTCTGCTTTGGGCACGTTGAATACGTGCTAAATCCGTCACGTCGACCCCATTACCAATAATCACAGCTGAACCTCCTCGAAAAGATAGATTTACTCTATTTTATCAAAGATTTGCAAACTTGTTTAGTAGCAATCGATCATCTGGCTGGTTTTATGTGCAATTTAGCCACAAAAAAAGCCGTGAGCACAGGGTTCACAACTTTTTTGGTTATTTTTCAATTATTTTTTTCTGATCGTATATTTGCGTTTAGCAGATTGGTCCCGGTCAAATTTCTTCCGGTTCCGGTCTTTATGGTTAGAATGTGAGCTGCCATTACCGTTACCATTGCCGCCATTCCGGTTGTAACGTGAATGACCGCCGTTAAACTTGCCATTGCCGCCTCGACGATTCCGGTGATAACCACCACCCTGTGAACGACGTCCCTTCTTATGAGGTAATGGACGTTCTGGTGTGATCTTAACTGGAACTTTTTGACTGTCATCTTTAGTCAAATCGTTCAACAAAGCAGCAGCGATCTGCTTAGCGTCATATTTTTCTAATAACTGTTCAGCTTGAGCTTCATACTTAGCTGAATCAGGATCATCGATCAATTCTTGGACATCATCAAAAGCTGAAGAAACTTGGCCAATGAAGGCTTCTTTTTCAGTTGGTGGTGCCAAAGGAGACATCCGCTTCTTGGTCAAACGTTCAATTACTCGTAAGTAATCCATTTCGTTTGGTGTCACAAATGTCACTGAAGTACCATGATGCCCGGCACGACCAGTCCGGCCGATCCGATGAACATAGCTTTCAGGATCTTGAGGAATATCGTAGTTATAAACATGGGTCACCCCAGAAATGTCCAAACCACGTGCGGCGACGTCAGTCGCAACTAAGATATCCAACTTACCAGCTTTAAACTTGTTCATGATCGACATCCGACGTTGTTGTGTCAAGTCGCCATGGATCCCGGCAGCGTTATAACCGCGGGCTTCTAAGCCTTTAGATAATTCATCGACCCGACGCTTGGTCCGGCCAAAGATGATCGTTAATTCAGGAGCTTGGACATCAATGATCCGAGTCATTGTATCAAACTTTTCAAATTCACGACATTTAACGTAGAATTGATCAACTAAATCAGTAGTTAATTCTTTAGATTTGATCTTGACCACTTGTGGGTCTGTCATGAATTTTTCGCCGATCTTCAAGATCTGCTTTGGAATTGTAGCAGAGAATAATAATGTCTGACGGCTATCCGGAACAGAAGAAATGATTGATTCAATATCTTCTAAGAAGCCCATGTCTAACATTTCGTCAGCTTCATCCAAAACCAAAGTTTGAACATGGCTCAAGTCAACTGTATGACGACGAATATGGTCTAATAAACGACCTGGTGTCCCAACTAAGATCTGAGGGGCATTGCGCAAGTTTTGGATCTGGCGTCTGATATCAGCACCACCATAAACAACTTGAACTTTACCCTTCTTGTCTTTACTCAAACGGAATAATTCTTCTTGAGTCTGAATAGCTAATTCACGCGTTGGTGAAATGATCACTGCCTGAATTTCACGTTTACTTACATCAATTTGTTGAATAATTGGCAAACCAAACGCAGCTGTTTTACCAGTCCCTGTTTGTGCCTGTCCAATTACATCTTTACCTTGTAATACCAGCGGAATTGTTTGTCCCTGGATTGGAGTTGCTTCCTCAAAACCGCTACGTTTGATTGCCTTTAATATTTCAGCATCCAAACCTAATTCATCAAATTTCAAATACTTTTTCCTCCTAGACTGCTTCTTGCAGTTGTCTCTGACTTGTTATTACCAACAAATCAACTTCACAAACACAGCCAGTTGGAATTGTCCTTCTTCTGTCTTGCAAAGTTTTACCTTTAAAGCACGTATCTTTTCAATACTAGCACTTCTTATTTCAAAAATCAATCACTAATTAGGGAATCGAGCACTTTTTCCAAAGCGATCCCATGGCTTCCCTTGATCATCACTAAGTCATCGGCGTTGATCTCTGCTTGTAGATCAGCAGTTAACTGGGCTTTTTCATCCACTGCATAATGGTGGAGCGCCGAGCTTGGAAACTTCGACTCTAAGGCTATCGCTAAACTTGCCATTAGTTCACCGCATAAATAAACACTGCTGATTTTTTCAGGGTCGATTGCTGGGGCAACATCAGCATGAATTTTTCCAGCTTGTTCCCCTAGTTCTAACATATCACCCAAGACCACAATGCGTTTACCCGTTGTCTCTACCCCGCTAAAGGCTTCAAGCACTTTTTTGACGGCAGTTGGGTTGGAATTATAAACATCACTCAGAATTTTTTCACCTTGAGCACCTGTGACCCATTCAGCCCGATTCTTAGTAATGGTCAAGTCCGCTAAAGCTTGTGCCATTCTTGCTGGATCGATCCGAAAGACCTGACCCACGCTTAAAGCCGCTAACGCATTATTCACATTATAAGTTCCAAGCATCG
This sequence comes from Ligilactobacillus pabuli, assembly GCF_022836475.1. Taxonomy (GTDB): domain Bacteria; phylum Bacillota; class Bacilli; order Lactobacillales; family Lactobacillaceae; genus Ligilactobacillus; species Ligilactobacillus pabuli. The sequence goes on from NZ_BQXH01000025.1 coordinate 21,800, forward strand.
GGATCGTGAAATTGATTTCTGGATAACAGTTGACCTTAAAATCAGTCGTTGCTGCATGACCAACGATTTCAGTCGCTGCTAACTGATTATGCGGTTCATTACCAAAGGTCACTTGCGGTCTGATTCCATCTTTAGCCCGTTGTACCAACAATGGTTCGTCTCCGTTGTAAATAAAATAACCGTCTTCTTTTAGCCCATGGGTAATTTCCATTTTGGCATCGGCGATTTTGTCTCTGGTTCCAAAAAACTCGATATGTGCTTCACCGATCATCGTGATCACCGCCACGTCTGGTTCCACTAATTTGCTTAAGGCATCAAGTTGACCAAAACGATCCATCCCTAATTCAACCACTAAAACTTCAGTATTAGGTTCCATGGTCAAACAAGTCATTGGCACGCCAATTTCATTATTAAAGTTTTCAGGTGTCTTTTTAACGTGGAATTGTGTTGCTAAAATAGCGGCCGTCATATCTTTGGTAGTCGTTTTTCCGTTACTGCCCGTAATAGCAACTACACGTGGATTAATTTTCTGTAAGTAATAACGACCCAATTGCTGGAGAGCCGCTAAGGAATCCTGGACTGGCAAAACTGGCAGGTCCAAGTCCGCTGCTTGATGGTCTGTTTGCCATAAAGTTGCCACTGCCCCATTTTTCTTAGCAGCTGCAATAAATTGATGGCCATCGTTTTCACCGATCAATGGTACAAATAATCCCCCCGCCTGAATTTGGCGTGAGTCAAAACTAACACTTGTCACGGTAATTTCATTCCAGCCAGCTAACGGTTCAATCTCTAATGCTTGTGCAATTTCAGCTAATTGCATTTTCATATTAATTTTCTTCCCTTCGCATCATCGTCACTTTAGTAGTTAACGATCTTTTACCACCGGCAATTGTATCATAATTTAAAACATTTATGAAACCAGGCGGTCGCTGTCGCATACAAAAAGACCTGAGCAAAAGCAAACTTCCACTCAGGTCTTTTTTACGGTGCTTATTTAACATAAACAGAACTAATCCACTCCACAATGTCTTAGTTCAGACACGCTGCATCCGGCAGTAAAAAGTGCCCCGTATCGAACAAACCGCTAGGCGCAAGCACGCAATGATCAAATGATCATCCGGTTATACTCGACTCATCGCATGTAGGTTACTTTACTCCTACTGCTGCACAATTACAAGTCTTTTTTTCTAAAGCAGACTTTTATTCATCTGATGGTGTTTGATTCCTGCATCTAAGAAACCGTCACCATGCACGTGATAGCCTAGTTTTAAATAGAAAGCTTGGGCTTGATCTTGTGCTCCCAAAGTTAAGGTCTGAATTTGTTGTTGTCGGGCACTTTGTTCCATGTACTCCATTAATTGCGAACCAAGCTGCTGGTGACGATATTGCTTTTTCACTGCCACTCGTTGAATGTGCCAGACTCCTGGCCGTTCTTCAAATGCTCGGGCAGTCACCACAGCCGTTTCATCTATGTAGCCTACAAAATAGACTGGTCCCTCTTCATCAACGATCTCTTCGCTGGGGTCAACCTGTTGTTCCTGGACAAAAACTGCCGTCCTAATTTGTAATGCGTCTTGATAAACCTGGCTGCGTACATCAGTCGTTTCTTTAAAAGTTAGCATTAACTCACTTCCTATCCACAAATTTTGAAGTTACTCCCATTATACAGAAACATGCTCCCAAAAGCTGTTTTTCTGACTGCAACTCCATGCCGACTATTGCTCCTAATTTTAGGTACTATTAAAATTTTTTTCTTAAAAAGATTGAACCTGTCGTCAAAAGAACTATAATAGAGGTGTGAGTTTGAAAAGAGGCGAAGAATCGTGTCTAAAAAATTAAGCAAAGAAGAACGCAAAGCTCTGATCCAAAAAGCAACAGAAGAAAGAGCTAAGCATCCACAAGAGTCAACTGGCTCTGGCTTCGCAAAGCTTGATGAAGACGCTAAAAATCTTCAGTAAACGAAGCCTACGATCCAATTCACAACTCCCAAAATATATAACTAAAGGCCGGCTGGTTGCAGCCGACCTTTTCTTGTCTAATTTTTTAATCTTCCTGCTCGAAAACTGTTTTAAAAACTCGTAAGCTGGTCGGGTCTTCAAAAATATCAAAATAAATTTCATCAAAAGCCCCTAAAAACTCACCCCGGTGAAGGATCTTTTGAAAGAGCTCCGCTACCTGCTTGGGGTCATTATGGAAACGACCGCAGCCAAAGGCACCCAGGATCAGATTTTGCACCCGCTCATTTTTAAATGCCCGTAAAGTTCGTAAAATTTTGTCAGACAGGTCGATTGCCACGTGCTGGGCACTAATTGGCAACCCAGCCGTCTCCATCGCCGCCACATTCGGCGCCGCGATCGAGACAATATCAGGATAATGATAGTGATTAGCTAAGCCTTCCTCCCGTTCATCACGCAAAACTTTAACGTGATGTGAATAAATGAGAGAACGACTATAGTAAAAACTATTATCATTACGCCGGTTGTCGGCATAGTAAGACTCTTTAAATTTCAAGAGCTCTGGATATAAAAATGAGTTCCGGCACAGCGTTTGTTCCTGAGCATTGACTCCGTCTTGAAAACGTCCGCCCGGTTCTAAGGGGTCAGCAAAATTCATCACCCCAAATGAACGTTGATCCGAAAAACGTGCGATTCGAGATAAGACATTTTCTGCCCGCACCTTAATGGTGGGCAATTTAGTGCCTAGTGGTCCCGTTTCGTCTTGACGATCAATGATCAGCATTGAATCTTGTTGTAAGCCGTTCATTTCGATCTGATAGAGGTTCATCGCTTTATGGCCTAAAAGCTTGCGTGCCTCGATTTGTTTCGCTTGATTTTGAGTAGTCCCGCTTACTTCTTTAACCATACTGAATATGTTAACCCTCCATATTGTTCAACTTGTTCGACTGTCACGTGCGGTGCTGGCAAATCCGTATCAAATAACGGCTTACCCCCACCGAGCTGGACTGGCACTGTCGTCAGCCGAATTTCATCGACCTCATTTGCACTAGTTAATTGATTGACGACGTTGGGGCCGCCCAAGACCCAAATATTACACTGAAGTTTTTCTTGCACCTTTTTTAAAGCCACCGCTAAATCGCCCTTGACCCGGATCACGTTACCAGCTAGGTGATCTTGTTCGTGCGAAGCAACAATAATTTGCAGCCCCTGCTTCGCCCAGTCTGCGAGTTGTGTTTGATATTGGTCATAAGTTCTTCTCCCGACCAAAACTGCACCACAATCTCCAGGATACAGTAACTGCATCCCTGCTGGTAAAAATTCTTCATAATATTGTTTTAATAAAGACGTACTCCCATTAATTGCACATACATAGCCGTCAACACTTACGACGGTTGCGAGGATGATTTTTTCATTTGTCATTTCACAATGTTCTCCACACTTCAATAATGTTATCTTCCATTAATTCTACACTAGCTGAAAAGAAAAAAATAGTGGCTGGCACAAAATGTCGCCTAAACTCACTAAATTTAACTCTTTCAAGTTGTGTGAATCTTCCCACTTGCTGGCATTTAAGGGTCTAAACTTTTTAGTGTTGATGAGATGATCATCAGCACTATTTTTATACGTAAAAAGGACATCATTTGTCCTCTTGTGCTACGATTAAAGTGTCGAAGTCTAATCAAAGC
>NZ_BQXH01000026.1 GCF_022836475.1 Ligilactobacillus pabuli
AGAAAGGCCTTCGCCTCCCGGCTCAAGCCTTTCTCCCTCCCCACCGAGCTGTACTAAGCTACTAATGTGATAAATGATATGTGAGAGTGGCTAACTTAGACTTGAATTTTCCGATAAATTTTTAAACAAAATAATTCCTCCTTAAAATAAAAAAGGCAAGATAATGAAATGGACGAAACACGCCTATTTCATCACCCTGCCTGATCGTATCAGTAACATGTGATACATATGTAACCGTTTTAATGATACAATCAAAAGCAATCAGTGTCAACAATGAAGATTATAACTTTTAAACATGCTCCTGAATAATTCCACAGTTTGGCAGTTGATTTTAAAAATATACGAAAAAAAGAGTCTGGAAAAAACTAGGCTTACAAGATACAACAGAAAGTCCCCGACATGTCGGGGACTTTTTTATATAAAAATAGACATGAAATACTCCATATCTGTATACTTAGGGTGTCTAATACCAAATACACAAAGGAGTTTCATGCCATGTTCACTATACAACATAATACCACTAAAATTCATCATTCTTTTCGTCATTTTTCAAAATTGGTCCATCTTTCTGCCACTTTGCGTCGTGCTAATATTTCAAAGTCACGCGGTGTTCGGACGGAATTGCTTTTGAATGGCTTTTGAATGGCTTTTGACCACGATTTTTAATCGTTACTCTATTTTTTAGAGCCGAAAAGTCGCCCGCTTTTTCCAAACGAACCGTGCGAAACTGTTTGAATAACGCTCATACAAACTGGCAACGACTGGTCCAACTGATAGGAGTTCAACTAATTGAGTACGTGCAACACTTTACTGACGATCGACGGCGTCAGGCACTAATAATTGATGATTCACTGTTTAAACGTGAATTCTCTCAAAAAACGGAATTATTGGCCAAAGTTTTCGACCATGATCACCAACGCTTTTTTAAAGGCTTTCGTGCCCTGACCTTGGGATGGAGTGACGGAAACACATTCTTACCGTTACATTTTGCACTCATGTCCTCAAAAAATTCCCAAAATCAATTAGGTTTGTTTAAACGTTCTTTAGCCGGTCAACGTCGGTCACAAGCAGTGCGTAAAATGAATGATGTGGCTCTTGAACTAGTCGATGATGCCATTACTTCTGGTATTAAAGCTAAGTATGTCCTTTTTGACAGTTGGTTTGCCTCACCACGGATGTTCGCCGAGTTAGCTAAACGGCATCGTGACGGGATCGGCATGTTGAAAAAAAATAAGAAAGTCTATTTTCGCTATCGTGGGCGTGAAATGGATGTTAAAAGTCTATACCAACTTTTACGCCGTAGTAAGTGGTCAACCAAGTCCGACTACCTTTATAGTTCTGTCGTTAAGTTTGAGGTGGATGGTAATGAGGTAACAATGAAATTGGTTTTCGTTAGTAAACGTGGAAAAACCGATCAATATTTAGTTTTAGCGACAACGAAGTTGTCCTTAAAACCGGCTGAAATCATTCAAATGTACGGTCGCCACTGGCAGATTGAATGCTATTTTAAGGTCGCTAAACAATATCTTCAATTCGATCAAACACAAATTCAGAGCTATGACAGTTTGTGCGGGCATTTAGCTATGGTCATGCTCAGTTATGATATTTTGGCATTAACCCAGCGTGAAAATGTAGATGACCGGACTTTGGGCGACCTGTTTTATGACTATGGGCGTCCTTTACCCGATATTAAGATTGCTCAAGCATTGAGTTGGCTCTTAAAAATGATCACTGGTCTAGGTGAAAAATTTACACAGATAAACGACATTCTCGATTCGATTTTTGTAGAATTCAAACAGGCATTACCCAGCAGCCTAGTCAGGCTGCTAGATAATGCCTAAAAATGAAAAATACTAATATTTAGTACCTCATCTCAATGATATCAAGGGGTGCGGTCTATTTTTGTGCTTTCAACCTTTAGTAATCAAAATAAAACATTAAATAGACCCTTCAATTAGTCTCGACGATGTTTTTGTGTGGATGGTTATATAATAATCCCATTCAGATAGAAGTTAATTCACAAATCGCTTAATCAATTCATAAAATTCAGAAATCAACACATGAGTTTGACGTCCGGGATGTTTTGTAGTAAATCGACTTTCGGAAAATGTAAACGTTAAATACTGTTTTGCACGTGAAATTGCCACAAATAGAGCTCGTCGAGTCGCATCAGGGTTACATTTAAATGACCAAAAAGCATTGTCATCAAGCGCAATTAGATAAACTGCTTTAAATTCAAGACCCTTACTCTTATGAATAGTCATTATGGGTATAGAATTATCTCCCACAAATGATTTAACCGCTTCGGTCCATGATTCTCCAGACTGATATTCCAACTCCATCAAATTAATAAAACTTGTAATTGTTTCCTCTAAATTTGATCCATGTAAGTATTCCGGAAAAGTTGTCTGAAAAAAATCGACAGTCCAAAAATCGATAATACACTGCACTAGTTTTTTAACTGTCGTCTTATTATTAAGCATCAAACTAGTACTCTTTAAAAATTCATTTAATGCTTTTTCAGCATCATATATTATTCTCTCATCCTCAACATCACTTATACCTTGCGATTCCATGTACAAACTAAGATATTTTTGCCAATCCTCTGTATAACTCGTAGTCGAAGAGAGCATGATTGAATGCAAAATAATCTTTACTAGTGGCTCTTTTATCAAAGACTGATAATCTGATTCTATCCGTGCCTTGATACCTTTCTCTTTTAACGCATCAATAATTAGCGGTGCGTAATCCTCAGCACGTTGTTTTACCAATATTACAATCTCATTTGGCTTAATTCCCTGATGAATTTTTTCCATAATATCTTGTGCAACCTTTTTTGCCTCTTCATAATCATCAAGACTTTGAATTAATGAAATCTCACCTTCGTTTTTATTCCACTTACCTGAATAAAAAACTTCATTGTAATCCTCTTGCAATGATTTATACATACTCAATTGTAAATTAATAATTTGTGGAGCAGACCTGTGATTTACAGATAAATGTAATTCATCAGCACTAAAATCGTTTTTAAAGTCTAAAAAAATTGTTTTCCGCGCACCGGCAAAATCCATAATCCTTTGTTTATCATCTCCCACAGCTGTAATGACAACAGGGCTTGACAGGAATAAAGTTTTAATAAATTTATATTGCAGATCTGTAGTATCTTGAAACTCATCCAAAAACACAAATGGATATGCAACCTGAAAAGCGTAACGAATACTTGGATTAGTTTCTATAATTTTAATAGCTAGTTGCATAATTCCGTGATAACTTAAGTTTGCTTGCAATTTATCTGTACCATGAAGCATCAGATTACCTAATTTTTTTTGAACATTATTTATTGTCGGATTTAAAAAAGAAAATTCCCTCCAGGTCTTATTTACACAATAACTGTTTAATAAATATGATTGACTTGCTTCTTTAACCATTTCACTTAATTTTGTTTCATTTTGAACAAGATAATCACCATCTGGTCTGATTGTTATATTCAATCCATTTCTAAACTGATCCAAAACTCGTTTTGCCAAAGCATCATACGTCATCGAATCAAACCGATAATCACCTGATTTTGAAGACCTTTTTTTAACCCTCTCTCCTAGATTACTAGCAGAATCCTTTTTAAAACTAATTGCAAGAATATTATACGGTTCTTTACAAATCCCAGTTTCAAACAAATAATTTGCTCTTTGAGCCAACATCTCAGTTTTTCCAGTTCCTGGTCCAGCAATTACTAATAGATTTTCCATAGATTTTACCGAATAACTTGCTTTTTGTTCAAGAAAAAAATTATCTGCTGGTACCCATTCATTCCTATTAATCATTATTTGTTTACCTCAATACATAATAACTTTGCAGCATCTTCACATAGTCGATTAAGTACAGGTGGTATATTCTTTAACAACTTATTTCTTTTCGCTTCTAGCGTATCTTCGTTACTCTCCAAAGCTTCAAACATTTGAATATGTGTAGTTGTCTTCCCCCTTCCAAGAAAAAAATACACATACCAAATCATTAATGCTTTGTCAGTATATGAATACGAACCACCTTCAGTGACACCAGTACCGTCTTTAAGCGCGGCTTTTGTTGCTTCTAGTGCTCGTTGATGGTATTCCGAAGACTTCACATTATCCGGTTCATAATCTTGAACTTTCTTTTTCTGATTTTCTTGATTTTTGATTATTGGACCTTCATTGCCACGAAGAATTTTTTTATAGTATTCACTATAGTAAGTAAGCATTAAATAATCAATGTCAAGTGGTCCTGAGAAAAAGACGTGATTCTGTTCTAATTCTACTAGATAATCATCCAAAGCCTTAGCCTGTTCTTCATTTTCAACATTTCGTTCTAAAAGTGGATTCAAACCACCGTCTGAAGTAATATCACTAATTCCATCCGGAAGAACATTTACATCATATTGAATACTATGTAATTCTTTTAATACATAACTAACCCGACCCCAACCTCCTCCGGAACGTTCCCGGTCAAGATCTAGTAACGTAATAAATGGAATATTTAATTGTGCTAACAACTTCCACAAATAATGGACGAATCTCCCTGCCAATGGAACAAAAACAATTCCTGCTTCATCTAATGAATAACCTTTAGCTCCAAGAAAACGTGGAATTATTATTTCTTCACTAGCTCCTTCTCCTAAAACAACAAGTTGTGCAAAGTATAGCTCTGGATATGTTTGAACAGCAAGTTTTAAATATTTATATGCTTCGAGAAAATTATTCTTATCAGGTAATTCAAGAGCTTGAATAGTAGATACACCCTTTTCCGGCGTTAAACGAACATAGCGAATGGACTCTGGATCAGTACGCCTAACAATCGCTGGTGAATGTGAAGTTAAAATAACCTGACAGTTTGACAACATACCCATAGATTTTAATCGTCCAACTAGTTTTCCCAATAAGTGAGGGGATATATGGTTTTCAGGTTCTTCAATTGCAACAAGTGTAAGCAATGGTGGATTATGTGCAATTATAGGCTCCGTTTCTCCCTCGTTATCTTGATCTAGTATACTTTGCTCTATATCTAAAACACTAGCTACATTAGAAATGTAAAGTAGAGAACGAGTACCATCGCCCATTTCTTCCGGCTGAAAAGTACGACCAGACGCCCGAGAAGTAAATGTTGAACGAATCCGATTCGATAGTGAACTTAAGTTTATTGAATCAATAGTTAAAGCAACCTTTGAGAATCGTTCATCTTGATAGTATAACTGCCAATCATTTGATAATATATCATTAATTTTTTTTAAACCATCTTCACTAAGAAGTGTCTCATTAAGATTGTTCAGCAATTCCTCAACAGACTGTTTAGTTTGCTCTTTCCAATTCACACTACGAATCAGACGTGCTAAAAGACTATTAGATGTTGCCCCTAATCGTTTTTCAGGGTTACGTACGGCAGGAACATAAATCATTCTAATTAAGTTTAATTCACGTCTTGGTGCCTCATGCTTTTTAATGTTCTCTAAATCTGTATCATCAATTACAAACCATACTTTAGATTCGATAGCTCCTTCAGAGCTTCCATCATCTGTCCAAGAAGCTTCTAATCGTATGTGCAATAATAGCTTTCCTTGCGGCTCTGTAACACATGCTCGTTTCAAAAAAGCTGCTTCTACTCTACTGTCATCATTTTCAAGCTGAAAGTAGACATCACATGATAAATCTTTAGCCTTGGCCGGTTTCTGCATCTCATTCATAGGCGAATAAAAATCACTTGCTCGAATGATACGATCAGACATTTTGAACTAAAAATCTTGTTTAACATAATCAGTACAGCAGTCTTGCCTGCACCATTATCTCCAATAAATGTGGTTAATCCATTAAACTCTACTATGACCTCTTCTCCATACGAACGAAAGCCATTAATCTTCATTTTAATTAATTTCATCGAAATCCCCCCAATATATTTACCTATTTTTCACAAATTAAGTCAATCGTCATATAATATTAAAACTAATTGGCAAATTTTCACAATACATACATTCGTGGAAACTTAGAGCATGGTGTAAAATTTTAGAGTCATTTTCCTACTCTGTTATGCTCACCATTTTCTATATAAATTAATCTTGTTAGTTTTAAAGATTATCATATCACGGTTTGTTAAGGATTTCATTCTAAAATTTGAACCTGTGGAGAATCCCATAACCGAATCATTAATAGTCAACAAAAACAGGTTCCTTTGTACATAGTAAATAACTATGAATGTTAGAGTAAACTTTAGCAATTTTAAACTCACAACCCTGAAAAGAATAGTTTGGTAACTATTGTAGAACGTTTTTTTCAAGTTCATTAAAGACTATTGACCGTGGTCCTTCTTTTTTGAAAGGGTTTAACGTTTAGTTTGTTTAATTCAACTTGGAGATAATCATTGTATTCTTCAAGGCTAAAGCATCGAAAATTACACATACATTCAATTAAGTTAGCTATAAACCACTTCACTTAATGGTATTTTCTACAACACCTTTATCCTCAGGATGCTTAACACGAGCTGCTATGATCACTGTATGATAATAATTTATCAAATCTTCATAACTTTGGTTTAAAATCACCTCCGATTTTAAATGTTTAGTCACTCCTATCTTAAGATTGCCGGGGACAGTTAGTAAAAGGACACTTTCCAGAAAATTAAACAGCTTGATATAAGCTTCAATACAAATTTCTTTTTTCACATTAGCAAAGTAATACACAAAGCTATAGCCACTGAATGGTAAAACAGCTACAAAAGATATCCTTTAATAACTTCACTGATATCTTGTTCAATCCATTGAAACCGTTCACCAGCCAAGTCAACTTGGACTCCTTCACCCACTTTGTGGTAAATTATATCTGTATAGGAGTGCTGACATAAATAGTCCCAAAAGCACTTTTTAAATTGCGTTAAGCGATAGTACACTTGATCAGAGTTCTTATATTGATCGACATATTCTTCCCACGAAAGCTGCATCGTAACTCCAGGTTTAGCCAGTTCCTTAGCTAACGCAGGATAGTCAGGAATTACAACATTGGCATTTCTTTCTTTCGTGTTTTTATGCGAGCCAAAAACGTTCTCTAATTCAGTTTGATTAAGTTCAATCAATTGATCATAGTGAAGATACTGATCGATAGTAAACTTAATGATTCTCCTGACTGTATCTCGACCAGAACCCGCGGTTCTACTAATTTGACGCTGGCTAATGTTTAGCTCGTACGGGCGAACGATTTCTACATAATTGGGCATTTAAGCCATCTCCATAAGTTAATTTGTATTGAGAACAATACAAATTAACTTATACACGAAAAGCGATGAAAAGAGAACAAAAAGCTAGCCTCCTGTTTTAGAGAAAGCTAGCGATAAAGTGGACCAGGTTATAACGATTTCAATGGATCTATTAAATGCGTTTTTAGTGGACCTATTAAGCCCGACGAAGTGGACCGCGAACTCCGCCGTATCCATTGCCATAAACCTACATTTTTGAGTTACCTTTGACAATCACCTTATATATACAGTTTGGAAATCTATTAACACGTAGTATAGCAAAGATTTCTTGTCTAAATACATCAACTATAAAAACACCTACATACAAAAAAACAATAATTGCAAGTAGTCCATATAAATCAGCTAGAAAAGAATTATGTACATTTTCAAAGCCAATGATTTTCCATAAAAGGTTCCTTACTGGGGGATATTCGGTAACCAAATATCCTGCAAATGAAGTTGTCGCCAATTTATTAATAAATTTACTTTCAAATGGTTTCATTTCGACCACAAAAAGAAAAATCAGAGTAGCAACCACTATTGGTAAAATACCATTCGTAATAGCCCAACCATGGTCATAAATATTAAGCACCATTACTAAAAAATGAAAAAGCAAAAGAACTACACAAAGGTAGAGGAGCTTGTGTTTTATATTAATCCCGTATTTTCGAATGTAAGCTCCAATTAAATAAGGAGTTGAAAGCATAAATTCATAATTTAATGACAATATAGGAATCATACTATTTATAACTAAAAGAACGTATATCAACAATTTAAAATTTTCCTTAGAAAGATTACCCAAGGTTGTATTTATAAACGGTAAGAGAAAAATTAATATAACATACATTGTAACAAACCAATATAATCCTGTAGTTACAGGAACAACAGACTTAACAAATAAGCTAATGTTAAAACCTTTTTCAAAAATTGTAAAACAAATAAATGAAATCAAAGTATAAAATATTGTTTCAGTCCATATTTTCCAACCTTGTTTAAAGGCAAAAAACATGCCGATCTTTTTTAAGCCTAAAAAATAACCTGTAATTAAAACAAACAGAGAAACCCCCACTTTTCCATATGGCATAAATAAATCAGTACCAATTCTAGTTAAAAAACTAGGATTCATCTGTAACCTGAATCTTTGCCCATACAAAGAAAAATGGGATAATACAACCATTAATATAGCTACTAGTCTCAACAATTCAAAACGACTATCCCTCATTTTACTACTCATACAATCTCCAACTTTCGCCTTCCTATTATTCTATATACTAACGTTTATCTCAATATGTTATATTTATAACCTTTAAAATTTTAACCAAAAACTTTTCTTACAGTTCTATAGCTTCTCTTTCAATAACTAGTAATGCCTAACTTTGGACTATGCTATGGTATCACACTAGCTCCAATACATAACCTAACAATTTTGTGATAAAAAGCATCATTAGATTTTCTTAGAAATAAAACCCTTCTATCACTAAAAAATTTGCTAATTAATAATTGATTAATCCGAAAATTAGATTGCTCTTAGCGTAAATCAAGAACATCGGAGGATATTCACGGTAGTATTTCTTCAGCATAAGTTAATATCATTTGATAGCACACTCCTTCTATTAGAACTTTACAATTAAAGAAGTAAAGTTTGTTAATGTTAATACTATGTGTTAATTTTTAAATAAATCTATTTTAAACAATCAAAATACATTTACTTTCTAATAAAAGCCAAAAGATCCTTCGAAATTTTGGTCTTATATAAAAACATTTGACTAACAAATATTAAAGTTCCAATTAAAGTTTGTATAACTAAATTGAGAAAATTTCCACCAATTCGAATCGGGAATAATGTGCCAATAATGACTGTAAAGACGAATATAAATATATATTTGCCATGACCGTTAACCGCCTGTCTAACATTCATTTCATCTCTAACCAAATATATTCTAGATAGGCAAACAAAAAGTTCAGTTAAAATAAGAGCTACAGTTGCTCCATTAGCTTTCCATACAGATGTTAAGCAAAGATTTAGCAAAACATTTAGTATACCACCTACATAGTAAGATATTGCAAATTTCTTAAATTCACCTTTAGCAAGCATATACTGATTCGAAAAAACACCACCATACGAAATAAAAATAATAATTATACTAACAAAAAACATATTGTCAATCATGGGGACAAACTCAGATCCATAGTACCATTTTATAAATTGACTAGCATTAATCATTACCATTGCGCAGAAATAAACTGATAAAGCTAGAGTATAATCAAGGGATGATTTAAATATTGTATTAAATTTTTTGGAGTTACTAGAAGCAGCTAATTTGGGCATCAAAACAGTGCTAGCTGAAGTAATAATACCCAAAATAATCCTAGCAATTTTTTGAGATTGGTCATAGTATGCTAATTCTTTGTTATTTGCAAGCAAACCTACTAAAACATCATCTAAATTAGTATATAGTTGCAATGCTATCTGTGGTAAAAACAATGCAACTGCTCCTGCCAAGTACGGCTTGATATTTATATGGTGTAAACTAGTATTTTTTAACTCCATATGCAAAGATAGCCAAAAAACGAAATTTGCAACAAAAGGTGCTAAACTAAGGATTAAGACATATATCCATAAGTCTTCTTTACTTTTTACAAAAATAAAAACCGATAAAACTGTCACTAACTTTACAACAGTATTTCTTAGAATTACATTTTTCACCTTTTCGATGCCAACAAAAAACCAAGAAATATCAAACATATATCCAATAAGAAAGGGGATTTCAAGTAATAAATATATCTTTAAAGTAGTCTTTAAAAATAAGATTACACTTACATAAATAAGAATCACTAAGATACCTGAAATGGCTTGTATCAGCCATAACGAAAAAAAGTTATCTTCTAACTTTTCCGATGCAGATCTTGCAATTTCCCTCGAGCCCAATTGGTACATTCCCATCACAATAATTGTGCCTAAAAAATTAGCAATTGAAGAAACAAAACTGCTAACACCAATGCTGTCAGCTCCTAATACTCTAGAAATGTAAGGAATGGTTATTAATGGAATTATGAGTATGAAAACCTGGTAAAATGAATTATAAACTACATTCATTATTGTTTTTTTCATTTAGTCAATATCATTCCCTTCACTTTAAAGATGCAATTTTCTTTCTAAATTTTTGTATTGTCTTATACAAACCAAGCCTAACAGAGTAGTATGCAACCCTATATCTAATGGAAACCTTTTTGGAATGATTATTATACTCATCAATAATTTTTCTTTTGATTCTAAACGACTTATATCCACTCTCTTGAAAAGCCAACAGCAAATAATATAACTCAAAATTTATATACCCCGAATCATATATGTTAATCGGCAACAATTCAAAAAAGTTCTCAACCGAACTTAAATTATTAACTATATCTAACGCATTTTTTGCATTACTGCTATTGGATATTGAGTTTTCTCTATTCCGATAACCATACATCTGATTATCAACCAACACAGCATTCTTTGCTTTTATTAATAATTTACATGTAGTTGCCATATCTTCGTAGTTTCTACCAATTGGAAAAAAGATATCATTGTCTATAAATATTGATTTTTTAACTATATATGACCATGTATAACTTTGAGTCCTATTATAAAATATATCCTCAACGAGCTCCTCGGATTTAACAACTTGAATATTCATAGAATTATCATTAACTAAAAGCTCGTTTTTGTCCTCTTGAAATCGTTTAAAATTAATCTTTAAGACATCAGTCTTAGACTGCCCAACTATTCTCTTTATGATTCTTATAGCATGTTTTAATAACACATCATCTGAATCAACAAATTGTAAATAGGTTCCTCTGGCCTTTGATATTCCATAATTACGTGCATCACTCAAACCACCATTTTGCTTATTAAAAAAAAGAAAGTGCTTGTCTCTCTTACAATATTCCAAACAAATTTGATCTGAATTATCTGTTGAACCATCATTAATTAACAAAACCTCAACATTACTTAAATCCTGAGAAATTATACTTTCCAAACAAGTTGATAGATATTCTTTAACATTGTAAACTGGAATAATAATTGATAATCGAATACTATTTTTTTCTTCCATACCTACTTCTTTCCTATCATATTATATATTTCCTTCATTACGCCATAATCTACTTCACCATTAAATTTCCTAGCAAAAATATCACCCGAACCGACTATCTTAGTAATATCTTTCCCCATCAAAATTTCTGGAGAGTTTCCTTTATTCCATTTAATATAACGTAAATTACCTTCTTCAACATTACTAATTCGATTTACAAATTTGGAATTCAAACATATCGTTTGTATAAAGATTTCATCCGGAGCTTGACTTTTACTTAGAAGCTTTTCACATTTCTCTTCCTGATCAACAATATATTCTGCAAAATCCTCTGTAATGCTAAACCATTGAGAACCCTTTGCTAAGTTTTGATACATTTCATCCTGGTTTTTTTTACTAAACAATTTCTCTAATATCAAAATTAATTTTTGTAAAAACCATAGAGCTCCATGCTTCTTCCCAATATACTCCTGCAAGGGGTATATATAATTGACTTTATTTTTAATTGCTTTAGTATTAATTTCTTGAAATTCAATGAACTCTTCCGCTCTATTGAAAAAAAACGAATGTAGTTCATCATTGGAAACTATTGGTAAGTCTGATTCAGATAACAAATGAAAATAACTATATCCACCGACTTCAACAGCTTTTTTCAGTAATGCAAACTCTATTTTTACTAATGAATAGGCCGCCCAGGAACCTTTTATTCTATCTACTACATAAACTGGTGAACTTTTAACATTACAGTTAACTGTTCCTCTAAAATCAGAATCAATGTGTAAGAAAATGTCATTTTGAGGATCATCCAACGTCTCTATTAGCTTTCTAAGTTGTTCATTATTTTTCGTAGCCATGATCAAAAATGCATGCTTTTTCATTACAATTCTCCTATTTGATTAACAATATGTTTCGCTAATTTTAGTCCAGCTTTCCCAGATTCGTAATTCCCTATTTTATCTAAAAAAAGTTCGTATTTATTTTCATATTCGTTTTTAAAAATTTTTGAACAACAATCCGAAATCTCTTCATTATCATGACAAATTACAAAAGGCAATTCATCAACCTGGAAATATAAATTTCTGTCATAATTCTCTTGCTCTTTTAAATAGAGAATTACTGGTTTATTAGCATACAAAGCATCAAACATCACAGAAGAATAATCAGTAATAACAATTTGTGACTTTAGAATTAAAGTATCTAAACTTGGATAATCGGTAACACCTACTGAACCCGGACAGGCATCAACAACTTCTTTCTCATGATCTCTGATATTAGGATGTAATCTTATAAGTAGCTTCCAGTGTCCGCCAAGCTCTTTAGATACTTTTGCTAGTATTTTTTTTGAATCTAAAATATAATCCTTTAGCTGGAACTTATCTCTAAAAGTTGGACAGTACAAAATGTAATTGGTACCCAATTTATCATGACTAAGCCTTTGTTCATTAACATTTGATACTAAATAATCTATTTTTGGAGTTCCATATTTTAAAATTTCTCCAGAAAACCAAAAAGAATTTCTATAAATATTTTCTGTGAAAGTATTTCCCGAAACCATATAATCAGCAATCTTTGAATCAGCTTTCGCTTCAGAAACATATTCATCCGTTAAACTATCTACTGAGTCCTTTTCAATCATTTTTAACGGAATACACCCATGCCAGAGTTGGTAATAGATTTGGCTTTTCTTCTTAGGCGGAAAATATTTTTTTCGAAAATCATCCACCCACACCTGTGCACTTGCCATTTCAATTAAAGACTTTAATGAATTATATCTTATACCCCTAACACCCTCAGGTAAATCTTCACCTTTTTCGTCTAGAGTTAACCAAACTATATCCAAATCTAAATTTTTTTTTCTACTCAATGATAAAAGTTTCTCCACGACAATCTTAGGATTACCCGAAAAACTATTACCTCTAAAGGAAGAAACTACAATTTTTTTCTTTTTTATTTTAAACATAAATGCAGGAAATAAATTTTTAATCAACCATAAAACCATTAACTTAAACTGTTTTGATATCACTACTCCACCTCCAAAAAAAAAACTATCTAAATAAAAAAGTAATCGGAGAAAGTATTCCCCAAATGAAATCACTCTCAAATATAGACTGATGAGTGATTTGATAATACTGCCAAAAAATTAACCAAACAACCATAAAAACAACGAATAATTTTTCAAAAAGATTTCCATCTACAGATACATAATATATAAAAATCGGACTAAAGAAATAAATAAGGTAGAAAAATCTATACCAAGTAGTCCCAGGAAAAAATAAACCGAGTCCGACTATTAATAGCACTGTAAAGGTGAAAAAGAGCACCACATTCTTTGAAATACCATATAAATGCCCCCTACTACTTTTCATCAAAAAGAAAAGTAAAAACAAACTAAATAATATTGATATATATTTGTTGATTTTTAAAACCAAACTATTATCAGCTGCTATAAACCATGCATTAACATTGCTTTGAGAATTAGATCCAGCGGTTAAATAAAAAACCATTTTTTCAAAGAAATATGTTCCGAAACTAGTTCTTATAAAAAGTAGTAACCCCCCACAAAAAATCGCAAAGAAAAGCAGCCAAACTGCTAATCTTTTTAAAGAAAAATTATTAATAATAATAATAAACAGTCGAATTAAAACAAAAGGTACCACACCAATATGCATCAAACAAGCAATTAAGTATATTAGTCCAATTATCAATTTGTTACCTTTAGCAAACATATCTTTATACAATGCAACTGCGATTAACGCAACAGCTAAGATGTTCCTAATGTTATTAGCTACCAAGGCAAATGGAACTACTATTAAAAAAAATAGGTAGCAAAAAAACTCCACATTTTTTTTGGTATCTATTTTTTTAAAATAATCAGATAATATATAGAAACCTAAGAAATATACTAAAAAAACTGTTATTGCTGGCAAAATTTGATTTGTTTTAAATCTTGATAGTACATAAAAAAAAGTATGTTGCACCACAAATAACTTTTCTGTTCCAAGAAAGCTATTATTATAATCAAAAAAATTCATTCCTCTAGCAACATCCATATAATTACTAAAGTATCTTGTCAAATCAGAAAAAATCGTTGGTTCAAAATACCACCCTAATACAAAAAGATAGATACATACTGGAAATAAAAAAAATAACTTCCCTTTTTTTCTCTTTGTAGCTATATATAATGTACTTGGAATCCCCAACAGAGGGAAAAACAAGCATAGTATTGTAAAATACATTATCAATTATTTATCCCCCTCATCTCATCATCTACTAGAATTATCCTTTTTGCCGTAATATCCATAATAGCCTGTATCCTTTTTTTCTACATCATTTATAATAGCCCCTAGAATTTTACCATTCACTTGCTTTATTAAGTCAACGGCCTGTACAATGGCACTCTTCTCAGTACAATTTTGCCTTACAACTAAGATTGTTCCATCAATCTTATTGGCTAAGATTTGTCCATCTGTTACCGATAAAATAGGTGGCGCATCAAAAATCACAATGTCCAATTGATCTCTCAACAATTTAACTAAAGCATTCATCTTTTTCGATCCCATCAACTCTGACGGATTTGGAGGTATTGGGCCACTGGTAATAATAAATAAGTTAGGCAGTGTTGTTTTCTTTATTATCTCGTTTACATCTACATCTTTTTGTGTCAAATAATTACTTAAACCTTTTGAACCAAATGTTTTAAATGTTGCTTCTAATGTGGGTCTTCTCATATCAGCATCAACTAATAATGTTCTTTTCCCTTGTTTTGCAAAAGATGCTGCAATATTTGCCGCAACAGTTGATTTTCCATCTGAGGCAGTGGCAGATGTCAGCATTAAACTTTTTATTTCGCTATCAACACCAGAAAATTGAATGTTTGTTCGTATTGTATTAAACTGCTCTGCATCCATTGACTTGGGTTCAGAAACAGTAACTAGCTGTACTCCATTTTCCATGCTATCTGTGTCGAGAACTTTCTTTTTCTTAAAAAAATCCATTATTTTATAAACTCCTCTTGGTTAAACTATATTCGCCGTTTTCTTACACTTGAATTATCTTGAAGAATAGTCACTGCATGAAGATTTTGATTCTCAATATGATAAACTTTTCCTAGTAGAGTTAAACCCAACTCGTCCGTTAAAAAATCAGATTCTGTAATTTTTGTATTAGATAATTCTTTTAAAATAACAATTAAGGAACCAACCAAAAATCCCACAATCAATCCCACAAGTATATTTAGTGGTACTTTGGGTGTTACCTTATCTTTATTCGGAAGTGCCTTAGAAACAATCGTAACATTATCTATCTTCATTATTTTTTTAATATGTGAAGTAAAACGTTTTGAAATCAAATTTGCCAAGTCGGCAGCAACATATGCATTTTTATCTTTTACTGTTATGCTAATAACCTGAGAATTAGTCTGATTTTTGATTTCAATTGCTTTTGACAAATCATCAATACTACCTTGATAATTATCTTTCTTTTTTGCCTCACTTAAAACACTTCTTAAAATTATTGGCTTTTTTAATATATCCTTATAGGTGTTAATGGCTTGTAGATCAGCCTGTTGAGCCGTAAATTGCGCTTGAGTATTATTAACTTTTTGATTAACTAACAAATCAACCGTCGAACTGTACTTGGGAGTAATCAAAATAAATGTAACACATAGTGAAATAATTATCCCCACTATTGCCCAAGTAACTATCAATTTTAAATTCTCCTTTAATGCTGTCATAACTCGCAAAAGTTGTTTAGATTCTTGTGTCCCACTGCTTTTCATTTTTTTCTCCTGAATTTTATAATTAATACTTGTTCACGTTTCTTACTTTCTTATTATCTTATACACATATTTCAAAGCCCGCTTAGGAAAAATTCTAACCATTCCTCTAGTTAATATATTAAAAACAAAAACCGGGAAACTTATGTATTTTTCTTTATATATGATACTTTGAAAATTAAACTCTTTTTTTAAATACTGGGCTCCTCCTCTTTTATTCAAAAAATTAGCATCAACTGTTGCTTTAACTAAAACCTTACCAATATTAGCAGCTTCTATATCTCTACTCAAAACTCTTAGCCATAGATAATAATCTTCAAAATAAGGTACATCCTTATAATTACCTGCCTTTAAAATTGTTTCTCTTTCAAAAAAAACTGTCATATGATTAAAAGGATTTCTTTTGCCCATTATTCTTTTTATTTCTACATTTCCTTTAGGAACTTTACGAACATCTAACACTTTATTAGTATCTTTTTCTATTTCTGCTATATAACTACCCAGTAATTTTACATTTGGATTTTTACATACATAGTTTATTGATTCTTCCATTCGATAGTTCACACTGATGTCATCCGAATCAAACCTTGCAATCCAACTATAAGAACAACTCTCCACACCTTTTTTTAAAGATAATCCCAATCCAAGATTTTTCTCATTACGAATAATCTTGAAAAATATCTTATTTTTTTCAAATCTAACCTGCATTTTTTCTACGATATCTAATAATTCCGTTGTTAATTTTCCATCCTCAATAAGTACCATTTGTGCTGGTGGCATTGTTTGATTAATTATACTAGTTAATGCCTTCTCGAATAGCTGAGGATCCTCTTTTTTGTAAACAGACATTAATCCAGAGTATTTCATTCCAATTTTATCCTCCATTTTAAATCTTCTTTGAGGCAGTCGATTGGTCCGTATCCACACCCTCAGTACTTTCTGCTTCAAACAGAATTTTCACTGTTGCAAAAATAATCCGCAGATCTTCAAAAATACTTGGGTTCGCAATATACATTAAATCCATTTCGAGTTTATTATATGGTGTTGTATTATACTTACCGTAAACTTGAGCATAACCTGTTAGTCCAGCCTTAGCCTGTAATCTCATTGAAAATTCAGGTAATTCTTCTTCATACTGTGCCGCAATTTCAGGTCTTTCTGGACGCGGACCAACAATACTCATATCACCTTTCAAAATATTAAACAGTTGCGGTAATTCATCAAAACGCACTTTTCTAATGAATTTACCGACTGCTGTTACTCGATCGTCTTTTTCACCAGTACTCAAACGAGCAACTCCATCCTTTTCTGCATCTACACGCATTGAACGGAATTTCAATACCTTAAACTCTCGTCCATCTTTAGTTAAACGAACCTGCTTATATAGTATTGGTCCATGATCTGTAACTTTAATTGCAATTGCAACAGCCAACATAAACGGTGAGGCCACAATGAATGCACAGCCAGAAACTATAATATCGAATAGTCGCTTAATCACTAAAAATTCTGGTTTAGGGCTGTAGCGACCTAGGTGAAGCACTGGTAAATGTAATAAATGCATTCTTTCAGCACCACTCATGATTACATCGCCAATCCTTGGTAAGATGTAAACTCTAATATCATGTTGGATACAATACTTAATAATTTGATTTCTTTCATGACTATGGACGTTTGATAAAAATACAATTTCAAACTCATCTAATTCGGGTAATCTTTTTTCAATTTCTGAATTAACTAAAATAGATTTCTGAATATCAAATTTGTTACCTAAACCATATTCACTAATTGCTTCCTCAAGGTTGTTTTCCTGATCATAAATAATCGCGGTCTTCTTTGCTGGAAAAGCCTTAAAGTACCACTTAAATGACAACGAACTCCATAAATAAGACACTACAATTTGAACCAGTAAACAAATAAATAGTGGTAAAATTCTTGGCCAGTGTCTAGTTAGCAAGAGAATCACAAAATACATTATTCCATCTGTAAAGAGGCATGATAATACCTGACTATAGAATTTTTCCGTGATAGAAGACAATGATACTGTAAAAGCATCGTATGTTCTCCCATATAAAAAGTACACTAAAGCAAACAGAGCAATCACAACTATGTTTCCCTTGCCGTGAAAGGGATCTTCAATTTCTTTAGCGTACGCCAAATACCATGTTCCAGCAAAAACAATCGTTAATAAAACAAGATTTAATAACTTAATTGCTCTTAACTGTAAATCATGGTAGAAGAACTTATTTGTATATATTTGTTTACTATTATTAGGACTTTTTGAACTCATACTTTTTAGTAACCTCTTTCTCATTTCTTGTTTGAATCAAGCAATAATCCACTTTACTTCACTGCACACTTAACATATTCACGTAAGCCTTTTTCAATTGAATACTCTGGTACATATCCTAAAGACTTAAGCTTAGTAATATCTGCATATGACTCTTTAATATCCCCAGCTCTTGCTGGCAAATATTCAATCTCAAGTTTTTGATCCATCGCTTGTTCAAAGGCATGGATATCATCATTTAATGTTGTCCGATTACCTGTGGCAACATTATAAACATCATGCAATGCTTCTTTAGTGCTAAGTAATAATTTCAATGCTTTAACAACATCTTTTACGTAAGTAAAATCTCGCGTTTGTTCACCATCGCCAAAAACTGTGAACTTACTATTATTCAATAAACAATTGTGAATAATTGAGAGCACGCCAGAATAAGGTGATTCAGGATTTTGTTTAGGTCCATAAACGTTAAAGAATCTCGTGGCAACAGTTGGCAAACCATATAGCTTACCATAGTTAATCGCATACCGTTCACTAGCAAATTTATCAATCGCATATGGTGTTAACGGATCTACCGGTGAAGTTTCTTTCTTAGGCAATTCCGGATCATTACCATAAATTGCAGCTGATGAAGCAAACAAAATTTTCTTAACCGGAATTTTTTCTTTTCTAATTGTTTCAAAAACATTCAAATTAGCTTCTAAATTAATTTCATGTGTTTCTTGTGGTCGTGCAATTGAGTCTGCAACGCTAGCGACCGCACCCAAAAGAATTATGTAATCAAATTTTTCATCTTTTAAAAGATTTTGCATGAATAACATGTCAGTAATCGAATTTTGATAAAATGTTACTCCATTGCCCACAAAATCAGCTATATTATCGTATTTTCCCATTGACAAATCATCTACAACAACAACTTCGTTTTCTTCTGATACTAGTGCTTCAACCAGGTTTGAACCAATAAACCCTGCTCCACCAGTTACTAAATATTTATCCATGATTTCCCCCAAAAACATTATGTTCACTTGTGTCTAAATTACTACAGTTACCTTAAGATTATATAACTTTCTGACCGTATTTCAAACTTTATTGTATTCTAATTGATTGTATTAATATAGTTTTCAGAAAATTGACACTATTTCTTTAGGAAAAAATTGGCTTTAACTTACCATTTTAGTGATGTTTTGCAAAATGGTTTGTTCAGAAAATAACAAAAAAGGACAATAACTATCGGTTTAATTAACCTTTATAGTTATCGTCCACTACTAATTATATTTAACCCATTCTCTTACTTAAATTTCCCCCAACTAGAAATTCTTCGTCCATTCTTGGATTCCCCACTGGCTAAATACCCATACTGCCCTTTTCCTCGTAGTTGTCTCAGCCAGATATAACCGCCGCTATGTGCGAAAGCATCATACTTCACCACTGAACCCGCTGGTAACAAACTGATCTGAGTTGAACTAGTCGTGGCACCCCAGCGCAGGAAAATTGCTTGAGCACTGGTAAAGGTTCCCTTTTCTGGATACCAGCGCACTCCTAATGAATCGACCCACGAAATCGGAACTTTAATTGGTTTAATAATGCCACTTGAATTGTTCTTGCCCGTAAAAGCCCCAGAATAGTCCACTGAGATGTCTGTTGGTGTTCCTTGAATCATTTGTTTGCTAGAGTACTGCCAGGCAGCACACGGTATTCCTGCGCTTTTGGTACCATAGCTAGCGACCCACCATGTCTTAGCTTGAAGCTGGCTTTGAATCAATCGTCCAATAAACCAAGATGTACTCGAATAAACTGCAGACTTGGGATAACCCAAAACACTTAATTCAGCTATAAAGGCATTCACTTGCTTAGTTAACGCTGTCCGGTTATGTGTCAGATCATCAGCTTCAACGTCTACCACACACAAAACTTGCCCAGTAAGTCCATTCTTTTTGACTTGAGTTACAAAAAACTGTGCTTCCTGTTGAGCATCGCTGACTGAAATTGATCTTAGAAAATGATAGACACTCACGGTCAGACCGACTTCTTTGGCATGCTCGACTTGTAAGCTAGCCCGGGGATTAACGTAATTAGTCCCCTGTGCACTTCCTTCTGTCAGTTTGACCACAACCCCTTTAATCCCTAGCTTTTTCACTGCTCGAAAATAACCCAGACTAGCCGGTTGATAACAAGCCACATCAATAAATTTATTGGTCATCGCTCTTTCCTCCTCATTAAAAAAAGGCCGCAGCCTCATGTCAACGACACAAACTTGCGACCTCCTTTAGCTCTACTTACCTGCTTCTTCCTTAAACAACATATCTTCTTGCGTCTCAATGTAAACTGCTGAAATTGGCTGTGCATACATCGCTACACCATTCTTATCTACAAAAATCCCTGCAGCACTTATTTGTTGCATGACTTCTTTTACCCTGTCTGCTTCAAGTTCAGTCTGGACATTTGCCAGTTTCAAATGATGGGTTCCACCATTAGCTGCCCGAAAAATTAAGTCTAATGTTTTCATACTTTAAAATCTCCTTTCCTTATGAGTTATTCTGCTGGTTCTTCAGTCGCGATAACGTCACTAGCGACAGTCATCTGAATATCGACCGTTGGTTCACCAGTTAATTGGGCGATCACACCTGCGAAAGCAACTACTTTTTCTGCGTCAGCACCTTCGACTAAGTTGTTAAAGCTCCGATTATGGAAACTACCGTCTTCACTACCTGACTTAATTTTCATGTTTGTTTTTTGCCATTCTTTACTCATTGATAAAGCCTCCTCGTTAATTGTTAAGTCGCGCGCCTTACACCCTTACTAACGAAATCCAGGTGAGATTTGTAAAGGGGATTAAAAAATTTTTTTGAAAAATCGAATTAACTAGTCCAAACTAAAAAAATAAATCCGTAAGGTCAGATGTAAATCCAACCTGATCGCCAAAGTTCAAAACAATTTATCGGGTGACATGACAGATCTGGTTAATCTTTCAAACTAGCTCGCAATTATTTTTGATCCCCTTTAAGCAAAAAAAGCACTGGCAAAAAAATGCCAGTGCTTTTTTTAGACTACTTTTCGTCAAACAACACCGCATCTTGTTCAGTCTGATAAGCGGCTGACAATGGTTTGGCATAAATTTGATCACCCTTTTTGTCGACAAACAGTTGGGCATCCGCAATGTCTTGCATCGCTTTCTTAACTGTGTCTGCATCCAAATCAGTGTTGACATAGTTTAACTTCAAATGATGGACTGCCCCACCAATGGCGGATCGAAATGCTAAATCTAAACTTTTCATACTGCTCCTTCTTTCTAATTAGCTTGACTATCAGTGTCTTAAACTAAGGAAGTTGTCACATTGACCGACAACTCTTCCGTTGCTTCGCCTGTTAACTGTTCAACTAGTTGCCCAAAAGCCGCTAATTTCTCGTCAGTTGCATCTTGAGCAATGTTGTTAAAATTGCGTTTTCGCTGCTGACCATCTTCCTTAGTTGATTTGACAGCGAGATTCGTTTTACTCCACATTTCACTCATGTTGTGTTCCTCCTTTAAATTTTGACTATGATACTAGTTGTAAGTTGCGCGCCTTACACCCCTACTAACGAAATCCAGATGCCATTTGTAAAGCTAATTTGTAAAAAGTTGTTTGCACTTGCGTTGAACCTGTTTTTTCCAATTGTAAGCCGTTTGCCGTGAAACTCCGGCCTGCTGGGCAATCTCAGCGACACTGTAACCATAGAAAAAACGTCCCACGACATACTTACGCTCATTTGCATTACAGAGCTGTAAAACTTCTCCCAATAATTCTGCAAATTCGTAATCCT
The DNA here is from genome assembly GCF_022836475.1 of Ligilactobacillus pabuli. Classification (GTDB taxonomy): domain Bacteria; phylum Bacillota; class Bacilli; order Lactobacillales; family Lactobacillaceae; genus Ligilactobacillus; species Ligilactobacillus pabuli. The sequence goes on from NZ_BQXH01000026.1 coordinate 22,187, forward strand.
GACCCAGATCTGTCTGGCTTTCAAATAATGTTAATGGATCGTCAGTCGTCTTTGGTGTTGGCAGTGTTACTAGGTGGTCGGCTGCCTTACATTGCTTACGTAATAAATCACGCAAGCCCCACTTAATTTTGCGAAAAGCATAACCCATTAATTGGTGCTCATTAATATTTTCGTGAAGTGAGCGGTACTTATGATAAGCCTGCATAAACAGTAAGGTCCCCTCCATGACTAAGTCCTCAAAATTTTCCGTTTGTGGTGAAAGATGCAGGTACTTTAACACCCCATAAACGACTTTGATCCGGTTATTTGTTAGTAGATAATTTAACGCTTCTTCGTGCATTGCTGGCACTTCCCTAATTAAATTATCCAAGGCCTTGAACTCTTCTAGCCTACCAGCTAATTAATAAAGCGTGAATGTGTCATATTTATAAAGTTATGCACAACTTATGTTTAATTTTGTGTATCTTTGTAATTTTTATATTTTTTAATGTTGATTTATATATTTAATTGAGTTTATAATAGACATGTTATCGATTTCACGTGCGATAACAAATTTATTTTGGGAGGCAGTCTTAATGGCAAAAAAACCATTAATTTTAAACACACAAGGATTAAAATCTTTATATCGGCAGGCAGCTAGAGATGATCAAGCTGAGCTGACTAGCACGACTCTCCTACTGTTAGATGTGCATGACCTGGGTTTGGGCAACTGTCAGTCAATTTTAATTGACAAAAGGCGTGGCAAGCTGTGGACGAAAGATAGTACTACAACTTTATTAAAGCGCTTCATTAACTGGCAAAACACGGACTTTTTTCCCGCAATGCAGATCATGAAGCAGCTTCATGCAGGCTCCGCTCACCACCACGCGGTTCCATTTGTGTGCGGTTGTAAAATGATCATGCCCCTCAGTGGCTATTCGCGTGGTGCCACTAGCTGGCTTTGTCCACTCAATTTGGTCCATTACACCTGCCTGGGGACAAAACAGGTTGGGCTCCAATTTAAAGTCAACGCCGGACCTGACTACATCTTGAATGAAAGCTTCGCCAGTTTTAGGTCGCTTTGTCGTGATACTTTTGCCATCGCGCAAAAAGAGATCACCTTCATGCAGCAGCTCGCCGCTGATTTTCCACCGTCTATGGTTAGCCATGTCCAAAAATACTGCCAGCAAACTTTCCATGACCAAGACCAGACTGCTCCCACTGCCTCAAAAGAACTCCAAAATTACCGTCAACAGCTGATAACTGATGTGGTCCGCTACACTAGTTCCCTAATTGGTGAACAGCCTTCAGCGGATTATCTGAACCAAGTTAATTACGCCATTAACCACTTATACTTAAGATTAAGGTAAAAAAACAACCTGCTTCACATGAAAACTCTGTGAAGTAGGCTGTTTTGATCACCAAATCGGGATCTATTCAATTATTAAGTGCTTCATTTTTCAACTGAAAAGGAATTCAACCAAAAACCAAACTGCCAGAATAGCCGCTGGAATCATTAGACACCCTAAAGTACACCCCGTACCTTCTTTGAAAGAATCTGGATCAAACATGACTAACTTCCCCCTCACAATTATTTCGTATCATCACTGATTCTATAATAGCTTTCATTTTTCTACTAAGTATTAGTGCTCCTTCCTAGCTCAACGTTAGCACATTCAGAAAAAAATCAAAAAAATAAGCCCCCCTTTTGCGAGACCTATCAACTTCAGTTCGATTTTAAAAGTCCTTGCTGCCATCATCTTTACCGCTGCTTATTTATGATCTTCTTAGTCTGATAATTCTGTTCTAAATAAGGGTCCCTTACTTGCTTCCGGCTGCCACGAATTTTCGTGTGCCCGAATAAACTGTTCATCCTTGAATGGATTTCTTCTAACTGGTACATAAACAATCATCTCATCCCGACCAACATAAACTCTAAAACTATGTTCCTTCGGTTGAATTTTATCTGGCAAAGGCAGTACATTTTCGTTACCAATTTTTCTGATTTTAATGATTTCATTGTCCATTAGTTAAGCCCCCAATCGTTGATTACACGCTGAGTATAACTCAAAACTTGACAATTAGCCCGTATTAAGTCTCCCTCTTATTTTTCCACAGACAAGCAACACTTCCAACGTAGTTATTCACAGGTGGATAACTTACTGGGAGCTCTTTTCCCTACGATATAATTATTCCACAGCTTGTTGGAACGAAATTAAGGACTATAGTTACCTACTTTACGGATCTTATCTACTAGATTAAATTTAAGATTGCCATTTTCATCCCAGCAAAGCTCGTTTAGTTGCCTCATTCAATCAACTAAGCCGCCCATTAATCAGCCCCACTCCTGCCTTCAAAATACCGTTTACAAAAAATTGTTTCTAATGATTATTATTGGTACTAACATGTTATAATAAAGACAATTAATTCACAGGCATCAGGCTGGCTATCACGCTAGTTTTCTAGTTGAGTTGCATAGCCCTGTGATTTTTAGTCGAGCTCCGTGAAACAGAAAGTTCCGCTTATCCAAACCCAGGGGCCAATGCCAAAAACGCATTACCCCCTAGGTTACGATAATGCTCACTTTCTACCCGTTTCACTCCACTCTGTGATTTTTAGACATGTGGTTTTAAGTCAAGCGAAGGTGATAAATAAATTTTAAAAACTTTCTAGAAAAGACTTGATTTTTGGCGCACTTTAACAAGCCCCAAAGTTTCAATTTTT
>NZ_BQXH01000027.1 GCF_022836475.1 Ligilactobacillus pabuli
CCTAAGACAGTTAAAGCAACTTCAGTCGGGGTGCCTAGCGGCTCATAGTCACCATGGTCGTTTTTTTGAAGCGAAGATTCATTACACAGAACAGCACCGGTTAAAAAATCTTGTGAATTACTAATAGAAGGAGCGTCCTCACTCGAAATTTGCCCGCTTGGATTATAGCCTAAACCACTGACTGCATAAGCAAAACCATTGGCATAATATTTAACAACAGTCATTTCATTTTTAGTTAGGGTTCCGGTTTTATCGGAACAAATATAGGAAGTAGCACCAAGTGTTTCGACACTATTCAAAGATTTGATCAAGCCTTGATTTTGGGCCATTTTTCGAGCTCCAATAGTTAGAACAATGGATAAAACAGCAGGTAGGGCATCAGGAATGGAGGCGACAGCTAAAGCAATGGAAGTAGATAGAATCGCAGCAAATGAGGCAAAAGTAAATTCCCCAGCCTTAATGATGCCAGCAACAAAAGTAAAAATAACCAAAGCTGCTGAAACTAACATTAGTGTTTTAGTTAGGCTCTTGACGGTGTTTTGTAAAGGGGACGGTTTGGTTTCCACGGCTTGGATCATTTGCGCAATATCGCCTAACTGGGTTTGACTGCCCACTGCAACAACTACGCCGAGACCTTGTCCGTTGGAGACAGTGGAGCCAGAAAAGCCCATGTTTGTTTGATCGCCGACCTCAACTTCTGTGGGAATTGGCGCAGTATTTTTTTCGATTGCATCAGCTTCTCCAGTTAAATGGGCCTCAATCACTTGTAATTCGTTAACGTCTAGCCAACGAATATCAGCTTCGACAAAATCACCCACTTGATTATTAACAATATCGCCCACAACCATTTCAGTTGTAGGGATACTCTGCCATTTGCTGTCACGTAAAACAGTTGTATGCCGATCATTCATTTCTTGTAAGGCGTTTAGGCTCTTACGAGCACTGATTTCTTGCCAAAAGCCTAAAAAGGCATTTATGACGATCAAAATAAAAATAGCTGCTGCTTCATATAACGATTCACGGCCACTTTTAACATGACCTTGAACTTGAATGTCATAAAAAGCGCTTAGTAGTGAAAGGACAATTGCACCCATAAGCACGATTACAATCGGCTCTTTAAAATTTTTCAAGAAAACTTTCCAATAAGGAGCTTCTTTCTTTTCAGGTAGTTTGTTTTCGCCCCATTTTTCTCGGTGATCAGTTACTTGTGTTGCAGATAACCCTTTTTTTGGATTAACGTGAAGTTGTTTGAGAAGGGCTGTTTTTTCTTGTTGGTAGACTTCCATTTACGTCACCTCTCCTTAACGATAAAAGACAAAAAACGCAAGCTAACAAGATCTCCCTCACCCTTGGAAGAAAAATCTTGAAAGCTTGCGCTTCAACCTATGCTATATTTTTGTGTTGAAAAAGAATACTTACCACAGAATACTAAAATTTAGTGTTTTTTGCAAATTTTTAACCTAGCAAAACTAGTTAAGTGAATTATGTTAGTGGTTTATTTTGGAAATAGTTCCTCTTAGTAAAAATGGTGCAATCAATGTGGTTATAATAATGGCCCCGATCACAGCAGAATACCGGTCAATAGATAGTAAGTGACTTTGAAGCCCCAATTGAGCAATGATCAAAGCCATTTCTCCTCGTGAAACCATGCCAGCACCGATCATGAAAGAACTTGGCCAGGAAAAATGTGCTAGTTTGGCACCAAGACCAGCGCCCAATAATTTTGAAAGAATCCCACCGATCGAGAGAACAAAAAAGAGCCAAAAATCATTAATAATCCCCGTAAAGGTCATATTAAGCCCAATGCTAACAAAAAAGACTGGAATAAATACTGCATAACCGATCGGTTCGATATTACGATCAATTAGAACTTTATAATCAGTTTGACCGATAGCTAATCCAGCAAAAAAGGCTCCGATTACAGTACTTAAGCCTGTGATATCAGCTAAATCAGCTAATCCCAGACAAAGAACTAATGAAATTAGTGTTTCAGAAGCGGGAACTAACAGTTTGGAGCTAAAATGCATCACATAAGGAATAACCCAGCGACCTAAAACAAAAAGTAAAACAAAGTAACCAATTTGAAGCAAAAGCGAAAGAACAAGATTTTGCTTGTTGCCGCTACTATTAACTTGACCACCAGAAAAACTGATGAGGATACTTAAAACAATTACGGCTAAAACATCATCTACAACAGCGGCTCCTAGAATAGTAGTTCCTTCGTGACTATCGAGTTGTTTCATTTCTTGGAGGACAACGACTGAAATTGAAACGGAGGTGGCTGCAAAAGTCACTCCCAGAAAGATACTTTCCAACTGTGAAAAGTGGAAATATAAGCCTGTTAAGTAAGCGATAAGAATAGGAAAAAGCATACCCACAACAGCAACATAAGTACTTGGCCGAATAAAACGACGGAGTAGCGAAAGGTCGCTTTCGAGACCAGCAATAAACATTAAAATAACGACCCCGATCTCAGAAAAGAAGTGGATAAAGTCGTTTGGCTGGAGCCAATTAAGTAGCGCAGGCCCTAATAAAATGCCGACCAATAATTCACCAATCACGGCTGGTAAATTGAGCCGGGCACTAAAATGACCGCCAATGGCAGTTGAAATTAAAATTAAACATAACGAACCAATAAATTCCATTACAAAATCTCCTTCTAATTAAAAAAAAAAAGACTTCCAAAAATCCTTGGCAACCCAAACCAAGGAAAATTCTTGAAAGTCGAAACTTCAACCAAAACTATTTAAATTTAGCAATAAAACAAACCTCGTATAGAGCAGAGTTTAGTATAAGCAAAAATTATCTGTGACATGAAGAAGCAGACTTTTTAGTTAAAGTTGTTTTTTGCTCATAGAAATAGCTGTTAGAAAATTATTCTAACAGCTACGCATAAACATAGAAATAATTATTTATTTAAGAGTAGCATGGAGTATTGAGATATGCAAGAAAAACCTAGTACGACGCAAATAGCAAATAGCTTTTGGTTTTAGTTTGTAAGTCTTAACAAATATCCATTGGGATCTTGCAACAGAAATTCTTTTTGCTTGATTATTTCATTGGCTCCAGTGTAGTGACTAATCTTCATGTCACGGTATAAGGTAATATTATGTTCTTTAACTCTTTGATAGATTGAATCGACATTTTTTATTTCCAAAGAAATGTTTATTCCTTGTCCTAAAGGATAAGTTAATTCTCCGATATTCCAACCATTGTCATGTATTTCTTCCAGCATTAATTGATTTTCTTCTAGGGACAGAAACACAAATTTATCTTCCTGACGCTCATATTCAATTTTAGCTCCTAAAACATTTAGATAAAAATTCTTTGATTTATTAATATCAAAGACAGACAATTCAGGAATTGTTTTGTTGAAATTCATTAATAAGCACCTCTAAATTAGTTTTAATTTATTATCCAAAGTCGATATTATCTAACATTTCCTCGGTACTGGCTTGATCTAAACCCAGATAAGCCAGTGTCATAGCCTCACTGCTATGGTTTAGGAGGTGCATAACCAGCCCGATATTGTAGTTTGATTGGACATAGACGCGGTACGCGCCGGTTTTGCGCATAGTATGGGTTCCCAAATAGTCCAAATTCAACAGATCGCCCACTTTACGCATGATCTTGTAAAACTGTTTCTCGGTCAAATGCTGGTCCGGGTGCTGCGTGGAGGGAAAGAGCCAGGGCGAGATTAGATTTTCCTGTTGTAACCACTGTTGGTAGGCTAAGAGGTCGCCAATGACCGGTTTTAAGTATAAGCGGTTGGCTTTCCCCGTTTTTTGGTCGTGGAGATACGTGTTGAGACGCACGTTTCCCCCTTCATCGAAGACATCTATCCGTTTGAGCTTGAGAATGTCACTGACACGCAACAAAGTTGCCTTGCCGAGCTGAAAAATGGTGTAATTGCGCCGGCCAGCCTTAAAATTTTCTATTAAACAACGTTGAACTTGATGTAAAACGTTAGAATCTTTGATCGGTAAAACTTTTTGTTCCATACTGATAACTTCCTTAAGTTAAATTTGCTTTTAGTAAAAGATTTATTTATACTGTAAATGTAATACGAACGTAAACGAAAAACTGGAAGGTGAATTAAATGAGTAATGCAACCATAAAAGATAAAACCATCTCCACACGAGTCACCAATGAGATCAGTGAACGCGCGAAAGCCAATCTGGCCAAACAAGGATTGACTGTTTCGGAATATGTCCGTTTGTCGTTGGTTAAAGCGGCCAATAACGAAGTTCGTTTGCTTAATTTTTTAGATTCTCCGGAAGCACTAGCTGCCAAAGCAGAAGCTGAAAAAGGTGAAGTTACTGAGATTGGTTCAGTCACTGACTTTAACGATTGGATTGATCAGTTAGATGAAGATTAAGGCCACGAAAGCTTTCGAACGTGAACTAAAAAAGCTGAAGAAAAAACACTTCCCGATTGAAATTTTAAAACCATGTGTTGCAGCGATCGTGGCGCAAGATCAAGCCACATTAAAACGGATCAAAGATCATGCGCTACAAGGAAAATGGCACGGATATCGCGAATTTCATCCAGCTCGTTATGGTAATTACGGAAAAAATTATGACGGCTGGATCGTAGTTTATCGCATTGATCACACAGAGCTGATCTTGCTGTTGGTCACAACCGGACCGCATGAAATTTTAGCGCAATAAGCTTTAAAATAGCCTCTGATTTTGTTAAAAAATCAGGGGCTATTTTTATATTTTAGTGGTAGTTTTTGCCCCTTAAAATTTAGCTTACCATTAAAGGGTTGATTTAACAACTTTTCCGAGGGTCCATTACTCAATAATGGACCCTGAATAAAAGTTTATACTATTAAGAAAAATAGAATACCTAAAAGAAAAAAGCAAAAACAAAGTAAGTAAATAGATATAAGTCTAATTTTTTCTCTTTATTTGAAATTTTTAGTTCAGGGGCATATTGAATTTTGTATTTTTGCATATTTTTAATCTGTAAAAGTTCCATTAAAAAAGCAAAAAATAGAGAGAAGAAGCAAATAGCGTCTGCAAGTCCAAGCGTTGTTAGCTCATGGTCAACAGTAGCAGCATATATGCCAATTGTAAGGGTGATTAACGCTATTGCTCCAAATAAAAGACGTAGTTTGTCTATTTTTTTAAAAGTATGATAATGTTTTCCATATAATATTGGTAACTTCCCAAGTACAATGATATTTTCTATTTGTTTTTTTGCTTTCTTTTTAGTGTAAAAGTAAAGTACAGAAGCAAGCAGTGTTAAAAAAAGTAATAAATAAGTTAAAGTAACCATGAAAATCCTCTTTTAAATTTTTAATAAATGTGAAAACCACCTATAAATTTCTCATAAGAGCGGTAAAAAAGCAAGCGCTCAATATGGCGCTTGCTTTTTTTATTTATTTAAGCGGCAAGAAGTAACATAGCTACTACTACAGTTGTGGAGCCCAATACAAAGATAAAAGCTGTTACTGGTTCAGGATCCTTAGGAAGAGCTTCTAGCGCAGACGAGAGTAATGTTGACCTGTAGTTTTCAATGCTAAGTGCAAACTTAGCTGTATCTTTAGCCGCCTTAAAAATAGTATCAAGATTATTATTATACTTTTCAACGTCCGTTGCTGAAACTCCTACCGGTACTGTTGAGCCATTATATTTGTGCATATGGATCTTAAGGGTGATAGCATATCCTAAATCATAAGTCGTGTTATCTTGGCCTTTGTGCTCAATGGTAGACTTAAGCTGTAGCGTCAACACATGATCACCGGCACTAATGTTACTAGTCGTGGTAATATCACCGGCTTCAATTTTTCCACCAATTGCTGAAATTTGAGATAACAATGAGTTAGGGTCAAATACAAGTTTGTTTTCCTCAATAACCTTTTGGACAGGACCATCAAATGAGAAATCAACTTTATGGTTGTTGATGTTGATAGAATTTTTATATTTAGATAGAAAAGGCGCGTAGTTTTTAAAGACTACGCGCCCTTTCTAATATCATCTTTAGACCTAGTTGAGTTTTCGATAGCATACGAAACAAAAATTCAGACACTATATGGATCAATAGTAAATAAAGTAATCATTTATTCGCCGTCAAATGGGCCTTTATCAAGGTAGGCATTTAACATCCAGATTTTCTTATCAACATCGATCTTAAATCCGTTGATCATATCTTGCGTTGGTTGATCATTTTCTTTGTCAGTGACTTCGATTGCTTTTTGAAATTGATCCCTAAGATATCTGAAATTATCTACTAAACGTTGCATTAATTCAGGCAGTGTGTATTGATTAAATTTGATCTTTTCGTCCGGTAAACCAGTTTGTTCGATAAATTCATGTGTTGTTGCAAATGGTGCTCCATTTAAAGCAATCAAACGTTCCGCAACCTGATCTTCTTCATCAGCAAAAGTTTCATTAAATTCATCCATTTCCGGATGTAAGGTGAAAAATTGTTTGCCCCGCATATACCAGTGAGTTTGATGAACATTAGTCTGGGCCTGTTCTAGGTCAGCTACGAGCTGGTTAAGTTGTGCCCGTGTTTGGGGATAATCATATTTTTGATTCATGATACTTTCCTCCTAAAATAATTTTTAATACACTATTATAATAGTGTATTGTCCCTTGAAATATAAGGTATATCCAAAACATTTAGAAAAAATATAAATTGCTTTTTATCAAAAAATTGACAGTAATCAATTATAAAAAAGGAAGAGTTACTTATACTACATAATAGAAAGAGGCAAGAAAGGAGATCTTTATGATGAAGAAAGCTGTTATTAACCTAGAGGAATTGGCATGCCCGACCTGTATGCAAAAGATCGAAGCCGCAGTTGCTTCGGTTAAGGGAGTTGATAAACCTAGTATTAAGGTAATGTTTAATGCTAGTAAGTTGAAGGTTAACTTCGATGAAGAAAAGGTAACTGTTAAAGATATCGAGAAGGCTATAGAAGATCTTGGTTATCCAGTAATTAAGTCAAAAGTTGTAGCTGCTTAATGAAAGAAGGAGACAAAGAATGAGCAAATATAGCGAACTACAAGAAGAATATTTCCCAAATTTAGAGACTTACACTTTAGCAATCACTCGCGCACATGGCAAAAACCACCCCGAAACTTTCAAGGTGCATGAGCTATTTGACAAAATAGAAGCAAAAACTCGGGCTAATGAAGATGTTAGTGCGGAGTACCAAGAAATTAGAAAATTGACTGATAATTATACGATCCCGGCAGACGCGTGCCCAACAATGGAAAAGACTTATACCTTTTTGCGTGACTTAGACCATGCATACAGTACAGGAGAATAGGTTAGAAAGTATAAAAGCAGGTGCTGTGAAAAGTACCTGCTTTTATATCAGAAAGGAAAATTAAGATGCAAAAGTATATTTTGGCTCATAAAAAAGAGCTGACAATTATAAATGGCTCTTTGCTTTTACTAGCGTTAGCAGATCATTTTTTTCTAACGCGAGGGAAAATAGTTCCAGTGGCGTTAATAATTGCGGGGGTTGCAGGGGTCTTACCGATTGCTGTCCAAGCCTTTCAATCTTTAAAGGTCAAAGTAGTTAGTATCGATGTCTTAGTAACGATTGCAGTATTAGGCGCTTTTTTTGTTAAAAGTTATGAAGAGGCTGCGGTGGTAACATTTCTCTTTTTAGCGGGGCATTTTTTAGAACAGGCGACTCTCAGTAAGACACGAAAGGCAATCAAATCTCTGACCGAAATGGCACCAGAGGTCAGCTTGAAAAAAGATCAAACCGGTAAGTTTGTGGAGGTCTCAATTGATGAAGTTACTCAGGGAGATACTCTTTTAGTTAAAACCGGCGGAAAGGTTCCAGTTGATGGTAAGGTCATTAGTGGTTCTGGATATGTTAATGAAGCTAGTATCACAGGGGAATCTAAGGTTGCTGCCAAACAGGCTGGATCGTTAGTTTATGCTGGGACTATCCTGGAAAATGGAACATTTCAGCTGCAAGCTGAGAGAGTCGGAGAAGAGACAGCATTCGGTAAAATTATTGAACTAGTGGAAGAAGCTCAGGATTCAAAATCCAACGCCGAACGTTTTATTGACAAATTTTCTAAGTACTATACACCAGCTGTTTTACTATTGGCGATTGTTGTAGGCTTAATCACCAAAGATATCGAATTAGCTGTAACCGTCTTAGTTCTGGGCTGCCCAGGTGCTTTGGTTATTGGAATTCCTGTTTCAAACGTGGCTGGGATCGGAAATGGCGCCAAGCATGGCATACTACTAAAAGGTAGTGAAACAATACAAAATTTTAGCAAAGTTGATACTATGGTTTTTGATAAAACTGGCACACTAACGGTTGGTGCTCCACAAGTGAATAAAGTTATTTCAAATCCTGAAATTAATGAGAACAAGGCCATTAGTACTCTAGTAAGTATAGAAGCTGAAAGTGATCATCCGTTAGCCCAAGCGGTGGTCAAAACTTACCCAAATGTTACAAGATATCCAGTAAGCCAAACACAAGTTATTAAAGGTGGTGGGATTATTGCAACTGTCAAGGGTGTAAAAGTCGTTTTAGGAAATTTACAGTTAATGAAAAACAATCAGATTAAATTGGGACCGGGAGAGATAGCACGTAGTGAGCAGCTGGAAAGTGAAGGAAACTCCCTAGTTTTTATGGCTATAAATAATCAGTTAGCTTTAATCTTGGGCATTAAAGATCAGTTACGACCAAATGTAAAGTCTGAATTATTAAGACTTAGAAAGCTAGGAGTTAAAAATTTGATCCTCCTATCAGGGGATAATCAAGGAACGGTAAATCAAGTTGCTCAAAATTTACGTTTAACCGAGGCGAAGGGAAATATGATGCCCGAGGATAAAGCTGCCTATATTACGGAGCTACAAAAGAAAGGACAGAACGTTACTTTTGTAGGTGACGGAGTTAATGACAGTCCTTCATTAGCAACAGCTAATACGGGGATCGCTATGGGAAATGGGACAGATGTTGCGATCGATACTTCAGATATTGTTTTAATGAATTCGGATTTTGACCGGTTAGTACCGACTCTTAAGTTGGCTAAGGCTACAAGTCATAATATGTTGCAAAATATTGTTATTGCAGTAGGAGTAGTAGTTTTTCTTTTGACTAGTCTTTTGTTTAGTAGTTGGATCAATATGGGGATCGGGATGTTTGTTCATGAGGCAAGTATTCTGGTGGTAATCCTTAATGCAATTCGTTTATTAAACTATCGTTTAAAGTAAAAAAGAGGGTGTCAACAAACACGCCCTCTTTTTTACTTTATACAGAACTAAGCTTATTTATGCGAATTTTTTTACTTGAAGTAGATGTTATCATACCCTGTCTTTCTAACTTTTTAAAGCCACGAGAAATGGACTCTGGCGTTGTCCCTAGATAAGACGCCAAGGACTTACGTGACATTGGTAATTCTATTGAAATAGGTTTATTTTCCATAGTTTCTTCTGGAATAAGACTAGTTAGATATGAAATAATGCGGTCAGCAACTGAAGTATGTGCGATAGTTGCGACTTGTTGTTCAGAGACCTCTAAGCGTTCTGAAAGCTGTTGTAAAAGGTTTATACTAATCTCCGGATATTGTATTAGAACTTTTTTAAAGTCTTGTTGAGTTAATTGACAAATTTCTGTATTACTAATGGCCTCTACTAGATCATCATGAGATTGTTTAGTTCTAAAAATACTCCACACTCCAATGAACTCCCCAGGTCCTAATAAACGAATTAGTTGTTCTTCGCCGTTTTCTAGAATCTGGTAATTTTTTAATTGTCCTTGATGCACGATATATAAAGTGTCATTTTGATCCGTGAAATTATATAGAAATTCTCCCTTAGACACCTTTCTACTAGTAACCTTTTGAGATAGCTTAGTTAGTTCATTTTCATCTAAGTTGGCAAAAATCGGTACCAATGAGACACACTGTTTTTTTTCAGTAGACTGCATATGCACTCACCTTCCCTCCCTAGCTTTTAATGCTTAGCTTTTCTCGGAGATAGTTACGCAATACTATAGCCTGGTTATGCTCTTTATCTTTAGCGCTATAAAGTAAGATAATATCACTATTTACCATTTTTGACGTGATTTTGGCAATAAATTCGGGTGTCTCCAGATTTTCAGCCAATTCTTTTCGATATGCTTTACTAAATTTAGAGAATTTCTGTGGATCATGATTAAACCATTTACGAAGTTCATTTGAAGGAGCAATTGACTTGTCCCAATCATCAAGATTTGCTTTAGTCTTGGAAATTCCACGAGGCCAAAGACGATCTATTAATATTCGATAACCAGGTTGTGTTGAATTAGATGAATAAATACGCTGTATTTTTATCAAAGTAAACCTCCTTAAATATATCAAAATTAAATTCAAATTTAGCTTGTTACTTATCCATAAATAAATCAGGTCAGTACCTTAGGGGGTATTTCTCACAAATGGACCCTCTTATTTACTGCCAAAAAAGCGATTGAAGAAGCCCTTTTTAGGCTGTTTTTCTTGTTGCCTGTCACTGCTATTCGTTGTCTGACTATTATGTTGATTTGTATCAGATTGTTCATTTGTAGGTTGTTCAAGTTGATCTATTCGCTTTTGATCTGCTAAATGTAGCTGTTGTTCTTGGTCTACTAATTTTTGTATATGCTCGTTTTGATTAAGGAGTTTTTCAATCTGTTTATCTTTAGTTTCAAGTTGTTGTCGTAGAGACTGATTTTCTTGTTCTAATTGAGCCGTTATTTTTTCTTGCAACAAAGAAACATTTAAACTTTTGTTTCTTTGTTGTTTTGTTTCTTTAGATCTATGTCTAACGCTCATAAAACCCTTTATAGCAGTCTCAGCACTCTCATCTATTTGATAAGAGTGGTTAACTTGTTTTGGCTTTTTTTGAGTAGGCAGTTGATTTATTACTCTATTTATATATTGAGGGGTAACTTTTAGCTCAACTGCTAAATCTTTTACGGTTTTCATCTTTTTTTCTCCTAGCTTAGTTGACTCCTTTTAGTGTCTTTACCATGAATTGTGATTTCATAACCCACAATAGATCGACCTCTTTTTTGTTTCGTAACGGTAAACCAAACGCCTAGCTTTTGTGTAAGTTCTTTAATAGCAACATCTAAAGCTTTCTGACCAAATTTTCCGGCTGGCCAACGAGTGTCTTTTCCTAAAAACCAACTTTCCCAATCTTCTAGAGAACCACTGATAGTAACATTTTGCTCATTTCCCATTTTATTAGCTTCCCATAATTTCATCATAATTAGACTGTACTTTGATTTGATTGTTGCTAGTTCACTTAATTTAAATGAATAAAAGTTTTTTCTAAGATCAAAAATATAAGGAGCGGCGTCTTCGGAAAATTTAAATCTAATAGATCCATCTTCAAACATGTCGATTCTGCTAAAAAGTTGTGTCATACGAACACCAATTTTTCCATTAGGACGCATTATCTTAAAGTATAATGCTGTATTTTCGTTAAGGGCTTTAAAAGCCTCCGCTACCCTTTTGTAATTCTGACCAGAAGAGTTAAGTCCTAAATGATGAAGTATAGATAAAATTTGAACATCATAAGATTCAAACGGTGTACTATCAGCTTTTACAAAACTAATAGCAAAATCTAAAATTTTATGTTGGAAAGAAGTTAAACCTCCAAATGCTTTAGCCAGATCATTAGCTTGTACAACCAGATAATTTTCTCGAGCCAGTAAATCGTTAATCATCAAGTTTGCTTTTTTGTTTACAACATCGTTACCTCTCACATAATCGCTCCTTTTATATCCTTTAAAGTATTTATACTCCATAAAGCGTTATTTTACAAGTAAGGATATATATGACGTACAAAAAAGGTACACATAACGTACAAAAAAGGTATATATGACGTACAAAAAAGGTATATATGACGTACAAAAAAGGTATATATGACGTACAAAAAAGGTATATATCTACGCTGTAACCATTGGTAATAAAGGATTTGTCGTTCCCTAAAGTATTTAAAAGTATTAAAGAAATAGATATTAATGTATTTTTTTAATGTATTTTTGAGCGCGCGCGTGAGGCCTTTTTTACAAAAAAAATAAAAAATTTCCAGAAAAAAACAAGATCAAAAACCAAGCTCGGTTCCCTCGCTTAAAAAGGAGTGCAAGCAAAAGTTCACTTGCACATTAAAACTCCGCTCACCTTGTTCGCTGCGCACTCCCTCCGGTCGTTTGCCCCCAAAAGGTGTGAGAGCAAACCACTCTCACATTTAACTCCATTCGCTCCGCTCATTGCGCAGTCGCCTCCGGCTCCTTTGCTAAGTTCAAAACATGTTAGCAGAAAATCTTCGGGCACGCCCTCAGAGCAAGTCACTAAACACAAATATTTATTACACACTTGACAATACTACTAAGTAATTATTGCTACAAAACATCTAAATAAAATCCCCAAATCTGACAAGCAAGTGTAAAATAGCCGTAAAGTAAGTGTAAAATGCACTTTACACTTTCATTAAGTAAAATGTTGTTACATAGCGGTTTATAGCCGGTCGTTTTTTGTAACTCCACCCCCTCCACGTTGTTTTGTAGCTGGAGTTACAAAAAAAGACCTTTAGCACAGTCAAAAACACAATACTAAACAATGTTATTAAGATCCCCCCAACTAAATCCCCGACTAATTATTATCACAAAAGATAAAATTCAAATTCCACACCACAAAATCAAGTCAAAAGCATAAAGCAGATTCAAGCTCAAAACCAAAAAACAAAAACTAGACTCATTTCAGGCTGCGATCCAATTTAAAACGTAAATAAGGCTACTAAGAGCACTTTAAAAGCTAATAACGATAAATCATCCATTCAACCAGTTGAAGCGCTTAAAAGCCCTAATAAGCTTAAATAAAGCGAAAATAAATTTAATTAAGTAGTTGACCAAAAAAAAACAAGCTAACAACCGGACGATAAATGGGCCTGAACTATTAACGAAATCCTTAAATTATGCCGTTGAGCTTTACCTTTATGAATTAGTCTAAGTGTAGAATTACTGTAGAATAGCTGTAGCAACGATTCTACACTTTTGGACTTAGAAAAAGTGTCATGACGTGGTTAAGAGCCGGTCGGCCTTGGTAACTCCACCCTCTCCACATTGTTCTGTGGCTGGAGTTACCAAGGCCGACCTAAGTTACCTCAAATAGTTTCCCAAGACTAAAATAAAAATTCCTAAAAAATGCTGAAAACGTAACTAAAAAAATTAACTTCCAAACATAGATATAAACTTAAATCCACCGTTAAGTTCAAAAACACCTAAAAAGTCAACTAAGTAAAAACAAAGATAGCAGGCGAAAGGTTAGCTCAAAAGAACAAAAAGGCGCAATCAGACCTGTCAAAAATGACAGGAATGCGCACTTACACCCTTGACGACTGTCAAAGGGTAGTTTCCCACTAAAAAAACGTGGTGGTTTTGTAGCAGAAGGCTAGCGCTAACAAGGCCAAATTCAAGTGAAGCTAGTCGTCAGAATCGATCACATTCTCAAAAATCCATTGACTATAATTGAACCGATCGGCTGGACTAATAATCCAAGGATGATTGATTTCATAAATCTGGATTTCAGTTTCTAAATAAAGTAGTGTTTTACCTTGGTTGAAAGTATAAACTGGGGCCGGAAAATCGAGTTTGCTAGCGACTTGATGAACACTTTGTCGAGAGTTCATGTCCCAGCGTTTTTTTAAGTCGTCACGAGTTAATAAGTGGGGCAGTTGTACTTTTTCTGCTTGAGCTTGTTGTTGCAGTTTTTGCGTAAATTCTTTTTTAGTTTGGTTGGGTCGCCAGTCAGTAAAAAGATCAAACTGGTTATGCTGAAAATCTAAATCCATAAAGGTCCCTCCTAAAAGTGAAACAAATGTTATACTTTTAACTGGCAACTTGCCCCCAAAGGGGGTGCGTCTTTTGTTACAAGATCTATTCTCAATAATTATTGCACCTATTCTGGTAGGTATATCTAAAGAGCTATTTTTTCGTTGGTTGGACGAAAAGGACGAAGACAATGATCGCTAAGCGAGTTGCCATTCAACTCGTCGCTAGCCGTCGCATCTAGCGAAAAAAATAACCACCCCTATGTCTGGTAGGGGTGGTTATTGCGTCTTTATGCAAAATCTATTCTCAATTCGCAGTTTAATTATAACATGCTCCTAAAAGTAGAGCAATTTCTAGGTTTACTTACTATAACATGACTAAAACTAGCTTTAATAAAAGCTAGTTTAGCGTATCAGAAGTTTCTTTTTAGCATAACTGAGACTTTAATTTATTAAATCAACTGGTTTATTGCAAATAAGGTTAAGGCAGGATTCAAAATTATTTGTTTTTTAAATCATCTATCGTATTTATATCTTTCATATATTTAGGCACCGCTAAACCTGTCTTAGCGTGTTGCATATTTTTAGCAAGTTCATCATATTTGCCTTGATATTTTTTAGCATATAATTGATTAGTGACTGGTAATTCTACTGTTACGGTTGCATCCGAACTACCATGTGCAATAGAGCTCCACATGACACC
The DNA here is from genome assembly GCF_022836475.1 of Ligilactobacillus pabuli. Classification (GTDB taxonomy): domain Bacteria; phylum Bacillota; class Bacilli; order Lactobacillales; family Lactobacillaceae; genus Ligilactobacillus; species Ligilactobacillus pabuli. Next base: position 14,489 of record NZ_BQXH01000027.1, read on the forward strand.
TATATCTAACTGTCTCATAGTTACATTGTAACCTTTTTGTTTTAAAAGAGTTTTTACTAACCTCGTTGCTGCTATTTCATAATCATACGGTGTGTAAACTAAATTAACTTTCTTACCTTTACCTGCTGGGACGCCTTTGGTCCATTTTTTTACCTGTTTAGGATGGGTTTCAATAAATTCATTTATTGCTTTTTGAGTATCCATACCGTCATTAATTTTTAACATTAGTGGGACAGCCATGTCTAACGTCCAATTAAACTGTTTTAATAGTTTTGCAGCCCCAGGATTTTCTTTCCTAAAGCCGAGTCTTGCTATGGTGCGCATTGATTCACCATGGCCATAAACATGTTTTGGGTCCTTTAAAAATTTCAAGGAATATTTTGCAACCATCCAATGGGGCTGCCAACTAAGAACTACGATTGGTTGCTTGTGTTTGACTGCTTTATCTAAAGTACTAGTCATAGCTGCTGTTGAAGTTGGCATAATTTGCCAATTGGCCTTTTTTAATCCATATTTATTTAAAGCGTCCTCAGTTTTTTCCATTGAACCAGCGCCTGCTTCAATACCTGTGATAGTATAATTCACCTGTTTGCCCAGTTTTTGATTTTCTTTATATGTTGGAGGGTCTCCACAGGCAGTAAGTATAATCATTAAGGTAAAAAAAGCTAGTAGGAATTTTATATAATGGTAAATGTTATTTTTCAAATGTTGACTCCTTACAATTTGTGATTAGTTCATTTTGGGAATAAATACCGCGGTATATGATAGTATATCATACACCACATGGTGGTCCTGCTGCAAAGTTCCCAGATAAATGGCCCCTTCTTAAGCGTCACATATTTATGATTGTACTGTAACGTAGCTTAGCTTTTTTCATTTCGCAGACTTTTTGGCAAATTTCTAGCAGTTTCTAGCATAGTAAAAAGCTATGTTATAATAATGTTGAGGGAAATGGTCATTGAGATTCACCTTCTAGTCGACTTGGATTGATCCCCAAGTCTGAAAGTGACTACGAATGACATTCGGCCTCCTGGTAGAGCATCAGGAGGTTCTATTTTTGCACAAAAATAGGTCCACTCAATTTTGGAGTGGACCTATTTAACATAACTGGGACTTATCCAGAGTTATTAAAAACACGTAGACTGTTTTTACGAGAAACTACCAAATTTTAATCTTAAAGAGCTCTTTTAAGCCAGATAAAATTAAAGTTGGGACTGCTGGGACTAATAAAACGAGTAAATAAACAGGCCACGATAAAGAAGCTGTCCCCATAACAAGCTGGAAAAAGGGAATAATAGTAATTAGAAATGAGCTGATCCCGGCAAATAACACAGCAACAACTAAATACTTATTTTCAAAAGGATTTCTTTCAAATAAAGTTCTGCTACTACGTGCGTCAAAAACGTGCCACAGTTGACCATAAACTAAAGTTAGAAAAGCCACAGTTTGTGCTTGTTGACTGGTCATTTCTTGGTGTGCAGCCCATAAAAAGGCTAAGAATACTAATAGCCCCATAAAGAAACCACGGATTAAAACTCGTGACCAAACATGGTTGGCTAAGACTGATTCGGCAGGATCTCGTGGTTTTTGTGTCATGATATTATCTTCAGGGACATCATATGCTAAAGAAAACGACGGTATAGCGTCACTGACCATATTGACCCATAAAACCATGAGAGCAGTCAAGGTTGGTGTTGTGCCTGGCACATGGCCAACAGTTTGATTAAAGAATAATAAACCAAGCAGGATAGCTAAAACTTCCGCAACGTTGGTAGTTAACTCATGCCGCATAAAGTTTTTAATATTACCATAAATTGTGCGGCCACCTTTGACCGCTCTTTCAATGGTAGTGAATTTGTCATCTAGTAAAATTAAATCGGCCGAATCTTTAGTAACCTCTGTCCCAGTGATTCCCATAGCAACACCAATATCGGCCACACGTAAAGCTGGCGCATCGTTGATCCCGTCACCAGTCATGGCGGTGATCTGTTGGTATCGTTGTAATTGCTTAATGATACGTTGCTTATGCTCAGGTGAGACTCGTGCATAAACGTCAGTAACTTTAACCTTGTCAAAAAGTTCGTCGTCGTTCATTTTTTCAATATCGATCCCTTTAAGGACCGGGGCAGTTTTGTCTGCAATGATCCCCAGATCTAAAGCAATTGCCCGGGCAGTTTTTTCATGGTCTCCTGTGATCATGACGACTTCAATATTGGCATTGTGCAAGGTTTTAACAGAAGTTTTAACTTCTTCCCGTGGCGGGTCAATAATTCCAGCGACTCCGGTTAACACCAAGGACTGTTCTAAGGATTCAGTTGTGCCATGCAAAGCCTCTTCTTTACTAAGAGTCCTTTGCCCTACGGCTAAAGTTCTTAAAGCATCGTCAGCATAGTGGTCAACGGTGGTTAAAAAAGTAGTTCGTGCTTGCTCTGACTGTTCGACTTGGTCAGCAACTAGGATCCCCGTGCTGTGTTTGATTAACACATCAGGTGCACCTTTAGTAAACAAAGTATATTTATCATTGTGTTTAACAATCACACTCATCATTTTACGACTACTGCTAAAAGGTAAGGTCCGGACTATTTTACTTTCTTGTAGTAATTTTTCTCGTACTAAAACTGCCTTACGC
>NZ_BQXH01000028.1 GCF_022836475.1 Ligilactobacillus pabuli
CCCCTGTGAGGGTAGGTCGTTGCCGCGCTTTGTTTATGGAGGATTAGCTCAGTTGGGAGAGCGTCTGCCTTACAAGCAGAGGGTCACAGGTTCGAGCCCTGTATCCTCCATTTTATCTTGAGCCGTTAGCTCAGTTGGTAGAGCATCTGACTTTTAATCAGAGGGTCGACAGTTCGAGCCTGTCACGGCTCATTTTTTATTTGTTTTGCGGGTGTGGCGGAATTGGCAGACGCGCTAGATTTAGGTTCTAGTGTTTTTCAACGTGGGGGTTCGAATCCCTTCACCCGCACCATTTTATGCCGACTTAGCTCAGTTGGTAGAGCATCTGATTTGTAATCAGGGGGTCGGGCGTTCGAATCGTCTAGTCGGCATTATGCGGAAGTAGTTCAGTGGTAGAACATCACCTTGCCATGGTGGGGGTCGCGGGTTCGAATCCCGTCTTCCGCTTCGCTGAGTTGATCTCAGCAGCGAATAATTAAATATTTATGCACCCATAGCGCAACTGGATAGAGTGTCTGACTACGAATCAGAAGGTTGTAGGTTCGACTCCTACTGGGTGCATTTTTCATCGGGAAGTAGCTCAGCTTGGTAGAGCACCTGGTTTGGGACCAGGGGGTCGCAGGTTCGAATCCTGTCTTCCCGATTATATGATCGAAGATAACACCTTAGTTAATGTGAATTAACTAGGGGTGTTGTCTTTTGTGGTATAAAGGGAGTTTTTAACCAACGGGAAGTAGCTCAGCTTGGTAGAGCGCCACGTTCGGGACGTGGAGGTCGCAGGTTCGAATCCTGTTTTCCCGATAACAATGATGGACTAACGTGTGAGCGTTGGTCTTTTTTTGTCAAAATTTTTGAAAATGGACTAGGCTTGATTGATCTGACCGGCTAAATCTGGTCGGGGTTGAACCGTAAGATTGGTGGTCAGGGTAGTCAAAACTGGGCATTTTTTTGGTTAATTAGACTTTTTTGCGGTTTAGTTTAAGAAATATAGCATTATCTTTGCAATTTGACCCAGATTCCATATATAATAATAGTCAATATTAGTCAAAGTTGGATATTAAGGAATGTGATTTAAATGCAAAATCGCAATATATCTGATATCATCGAAAAATACTTAAAAAGTATTCTAGCTGAGTCACAGAAAATCGAAATTAAACGCTCTGAGATCGCAGAACAGTTTGATGTTGTGCCATCCCAGATCAATTATGTCATCAAGACCCGTTTTACCATTCAAAATGGTTATGTGGTAGAAAGTAAACGAGGCGGGGGTGGATATATTCGCATCGCCAAAGTTAATTTAATTGATGATACTGATGTTTTGGACCAGTTGATCGATCTTATCGGGGAAAGTATTACTACCGGAAAGGCGCTGCAGATTATTCAGAGCCTGTACGAAGATAAGTTACTCACGCAAAAGGAAGCTAATCTGGTTTTAGCAACAATGGACCGGACAACTCTGAATTTTGCTGACAAACGGATGGAAAATGCTGTCCGGGCTCGAATTTTAGTCAGCGTCTTAAATCGTTTAAGGTTTGCTGATTAACAAGCGGGTGAACGGCGACTGCACGGTCATCTGACTGGTAGTTTGCCAAAAAAGTTTTTTAGGTGAAAAATCATAATACGAGGGGGACTGGAAATGAATGAATCATACACTCCTAGTGCCAAGCATGTTTTAGAGCTGGCACAAGTTAATGCCAATGGATTTAAGCACCAGGCAATTGGAACCGAACATTTATTACTGGCACTTGTCTCAGAAGAACAGGGGATCGCCCACAAAGTTTTAGCGCAGTTTGTGGTGACTCCCACGGATATTAAAGAAGAAATCGAACGGCTCACAGGTTACGGGACTTTAAAACGCCAAGCACCCGATAATTATTTGCCATACTCGCCTAAGGCCAGTGGTATTTTGACCAAGGCCGCTCGGCAAGCAGAATTACTCAATGCAACTAAGATCGGCACGGAACATCTCTTATTAGCCTTGCTAGAAGACGATGAAATTTTATCATCGCGGATCTTAGAGAGCTTAAATGTTGATATTAAACGTGTGCGCCAAACAGTCTTTCGGCAGCTGGGGATCAGTCAGACTCAGGTACGGCGTAACGCTAAGAAGAAATCGACCAAAGTTGAAGGGACACCGACCCTGGATGGCTTAGCGCGGAACCTCAACGACATGGCTGAAAATGGCCAGATCGACCCAGTGATCGGGCGGAAAAAAGAAGTGACACGTGTCATTCAAATTTTGAGCCGCCGCACTAAAAATAACCCAGTCTTGCTGGGTGAACCTGGTGTTGGTAAGACTGCGATTGCAGAAGGCTTTGCCCAGGCAATCATTAATGGCAATGTACCAACTGACCTAGGCAATAAGCGGGTCATGATGTTAGATATGGGTTCGTTAGTTGCTGGTACTAAGTACCGGGGCGAGTTTGAAGACCGCTTGAAAAAGATCCTCGATGAAGTTTATCAGGATGGCAACGTGATCTTATTCATTGATGAAATGCATACCTTGATTGGTGCCGGTGGTGCCGAAGGAGCAATCGATGCTTCTAATATTTTAAAGCCGGCTTTAGCGCGGGGCGAGGTCCAAGTGATCGGAGCTACGACGTTAGATGAATATCAAAAATACGTTGAATCTGATGCAGCGTTAGAGCGTCGTTTCGCAACGGTCTTGGTAGAAGAACCAACACCAACGCAGACTATCGCCATCTTGCAAGGCTTACGGCCACAATACGAAAAACATCATCAGTTGCGTATTTCTGACGCAGCGATCAACGCCGCTGTTAAATTGAGTGAACGTTACATTACGAACCGTTTCTTACCTGATAAGGCGATCGATTTGATGGATGAATCGGCTGCGCGGGTGCACATTGCATCTTCGAGTGATGAACAAAAAGTTACGACAGCTAAACAAAAGTATCAGACTTATAAAGAGAAAAAAGAAGCAGCTTTGATCAATGAAGAATTCGAAGATGCTGCCAAATTCCGCCGGCAAGAATTAAAGTGGAAAGAAAAGCTCGCCAACTTGGCTGACCCGGTCGAACCAGCAGAGTATGCCAAAGAAGTGAGTGAACAAGATGTGGCTGAAGTAGTGGCAGAGTGGACTGGAGTACCAGTGACTCAACTGACGAAGAGCGAAAGCGAACGCTTAGTCAACTTGGAAAGCATCTTGCACAAGCGAGTTGTTGGCCAGGATGAAGCAATTGCTGCTGTCGCTAAGGCAATTCGGCGTGCGCGCAGTGGTTTAGGCGACCCCACCAGACCAATCGGCTCCTTTATGTTCTTAGGACCAACTGGGGTCGGGAAAACTGAGCTCGCTAAAGCCTTGGCAGAGGCCATGTTTGGTGATGAAGACGCAATGATCCGGATCGATATGAGTGAGTACATGGAGAAGTACTCCACGAGTCGGTTGATTGGAGCCCCACCAGGCTATGTTGGTTATGACGAAGGCGGCCAGTTATCTGAAAAGGTTCGCAACAAGCCATATTCAGTGGTTTTACTGGATGAAGTTGAAAAAGCTCACCCAGATGTCTTTAACATCTTGCTGCAAGTGTTAGATGATGGTTTCTTGACTGATTCTAAGGGACGCAAGGTTGACTTCCGGAACACGATCATTATTATGACCTCTAACTTGGGTGCAACCGATATTCGGGATGAAAAGATGGTTGGTTTTGCGGCGAAATCAAGTGCCAACGATTACCAGTCAATGTCAACTAAGATTCGCGAACGGCTCAAGCAGTCCTTTAGACCAGAATTCTTAAACCGCATCGATGAAGTGGTAATTTTCCATTCCTTAAACAAGGAACAGCTGCATGAGATCGTGAAGTTGATGACTAAAGAAGTGATCGCTCGGATCGAAGAACAAGACATTAAGTTGAAGTTAACGCCCGCAGCCATTGATGCTGTGGCCAAAGCCGGCTTTGACCCAGAGTATGGGGCACGTCCGATCCGGCGCGCAGTCCAGAGTGAAATTGAAGACCGGTTGAGCGAAGCATTATTGGCCGGAAAGATCACAACTGGTTCTCAGGTGACGATCGGTGCTCAAAAAGGCAAGATCTCCTTGAAAGTCAAAGAGCCGGTCGCTGTGGCAGAAAAATAAATCTAACAACAGTAATTGTAGTTAATTTATGCTTGACAAAGTTGAAATACTTGATATAATTAATAATTGCAAAAACTGTGAATTTAGCTGTTAACTGTGATATATTGTCCATGGTTAACAGAGAAATAGCAAAAATAGTGAAGTCCAATTTTAGTGACGATCTGTTTTTGCTTTTTTTTGCTTAAAATCACGCTTTTTTTTGTAATTGTTGAATTTGTAATGTAAATGTAATATAAATTTATCAGTTAGTTGGAAACTGAATTCACAGAAATATTTTGAGAGGTGAACAATTTGGCAGGACACTTAGTAAAATACGGCAAAAACCGCGTGCGTAGAAGTTATTCCCGCATCAAGGAAGTTCTTGATCTGCCTAACTTGGTCGAGATCCAAACAAATTCCTACAAGTGGTTCTTAGATGAAGGACTACGGGAAATGTTTGAGGACATTATGCCGATCGATGACTTCCAAGGCAAGCTTTCGTTGGAATTTGTTGATTATCAACTTTTGGAACCTAAGTATACAGTTGATGAAGCCCGTGAACATGATGCAAACTATTCTGCACCATTGCACGTGACTTTACGTTTGATCAACCATGAAACAGATGAAATCAAGTCCCAAGACGTGTTCTTTGGCGACTTCCCATTAATGACCCGTGAAGGGACCTTTATCATTAACGGGGCAGAACGTGTCATTGTTTCTCAGTTAGTTCGTTCCCCAGGGGTGTACTTTAACTCATCTCTAGATAAGAACGGTCGGACTAACTACGGCACAACTGTTATTCCTAACCGTGGAGCATGGTTGGAATATGAAACAGATGCCAAAAACATCGCTTATGTTCGGATCGACCGGACACGTAAGATCCCAATGACTGAACTGATCCGTGCCTTAGGTTACGGTTCTGACAGTGAAATTTTGGACATAATGGGTGAAACAGACAGCTTAATGTTTACCTTGGAAAAAGATGTGCATAAGAACCCTGAGGATACTCGGGTCGAAGAATCTTTGAAAGATATCTACGAACGTCTCCGTCCAGGTGAACCAAAGACTGCCGATTCATCAAGAAGTTTGTTAACAGCGCGCTTCTTTGATCCAAAACGTTATGATTTAGCTGCTGTTGGTCGTTACAAGATCAATAAGAAGTTAAACTTAAAGACTCGTTTATTAAACGCAGTCGCTGCTGAAACTTTGGCTGACCCAGACACCGGTGAGATCATCGTCAATAAAGATGAAACCATCGACAAACGTGTCATGGATCAACTGGCACCATTCTTAGAACGCGACGACTTTAAGATGGTTACTTTCCAACCTTCAGATGATGGTGTGGTTCAAGATCCAATGAAACTGCAGATCATCAAGGTTTACTCTAAGAATGACCCAGAACGTGTTGTGAATATTATTGGCAACGGTAATGTTGATTTGAAATACAAGCACATTACACCCGCTGATATCATTGCTTCAATGAACTACTTCTTCAACTTGCAAGAAGGTTTCGGGACTACTGACGATATCGATCACTTGGGTAACCGTCGGATCCGTTCCGTGGGTGAATTGTTGCAAAACCAGTTCCGGATCGGTTTATCCCGGATGGAACGTGTGGTTCGTGAAAGAATGTCGATTCAAGATACTTCGACTGTCACACCACAACAATTGATCAACATTCGTCCTGTTGTTGCTTCAATTAAAGAATTCTTTGGCAGTTCTCAGTTGTCACAGTTCATGGACCAAACTAACCCCTTGGGTGAATTAACGCATAAGCGTCGTTTATCTGCCTTAGGACCTGGTGGTTTGACTCGTGATCGTGCCGGATACGAAGTGCGTGACGTGCATTACACTCATTACGGCCGGATGTGCCCAATTGAAACTCCTGAAGGACCTAACATTGGTTTGATCAACAGTTTGGCTTCATACGCTCGTGTCAACAAGTATGGTTTTATTGAAACACCATACCGTCGTGTTTCTTGGGATACGCATAAAGTTACCCAAAAGATCGACTACTTGGCCGCTGACGAAGAAGATCCATACGTAGTTGCTCAGGCTAACACCCCATTAAATGACGATGGTTCATTTGTGAACGACATTGTTATGGCCCGTAAAGAAGAAGAAAACTTGGAAATTTCGATCGATAAGGTCGATTACATGGACGTTTCTCCTAAACAGGTTGTTGCCGTGGCGACTGCATGTATTCCTTTCTTGGAAAACGATGACTCGAACCGTGCGTTGATGGGTGCCAACATGCAGCGTCAGGCTGTGCCGTTGTTGCAGCCTCATTCTCCATTAGTTGGGACTGGGATCGAATATAAAGCTGCCCATGACTCTGGTGATGCCTTGATTGCTGACCATGATGGTGTAGTTGAATATGTTGATGCTAAACAGATCCGTGTTCGTTTGGAAGACGGTTCACTTGATAAATATAAATTAATGAAATTCCGCCGTTCAAATGGTGGGAAGAACTATAACCAGACACCAATCGTACATGTTGGTGAAACCGTTGAAGCCGATTCAGTCTTGGCTGATGGTCCTTCAATGGAACAAGGTGAATTAGCCTTGGGACAAAACCCATTGATCGCCTTCATGACATGGGATGGCTATAACTTCGAAGATGCGATCGCAATTAGCGAACGTTTAGTTAAAGATGATGTCTATACTTCAATTCATATTGAAGAACATGAATCAGAAGCACGTGACACTAAACTTGGGCCTGAAGAAATCACCCGTGAAATTCCAAACGTCGGCGACGATGCTTTGAAAGACTTGGATGAATTTGGGATTGTTCGTGTTGGTGCTGAAGTGAAAGACGGCGATATCTTAGTTGGTAAGGTTACTCCTAAAGGTGTGACAGAATTATCCGCTGAAGAACGTCTCTTGCACGCGATCTTTGGTGAGAAGTCCCGCGAAGTTCGCGATACTTCCTTGCATGTTCCTCATGGTGGCGGCGGGATCGTTCAAGATGTTAAGATCTTTACTCGTCAAAACGGTGATGAATTATCTCCTGGTGTTAACCAAATGGTCCGCGTTTATATCGCCCAGAAGCGTAAACTTCAGGTTGGTGATAAGATGGCCGGACGTCATGGTAACAAAGGGACCGTTTCTGTTGTGATCCCTGAAGAAGATATGCCATTTATGCCAGACGGTACCCCAATCGACATTATGTTGTCGCCAATGGGTGTGCCTTCCCGGATGAACATTGGTCAAGTTTTGGACTTGCATTTGGGAATGGCTGCGCGTGAATTAGGGATCCATGTGGCTTCACCTGTCTTCGATGGGGCAACCGATGATGACATCTGGGCTGCTTTGAAAGAAGCCGGTTTGCCAAACGATGGTAAGAGTGTCTTGTACGACGGCCGGACTGGTGAACCATTTGATAACCGGATCGCCGTTGGTGTGATGTACTACATGAAGTTAGCCCACATGGTCGACGATAAGATCCATGCTCGTTCCATTGGACCATACTCATTAGTTACACAACAGCCACTGGGTGGTAAAGCTCAGTTTGGTGGCCAGCGTTTTGGTGAAATGGAAGTTTGGGCCTTAGAAGCTTACGGTGCTGCTTATACACTGCAAGAAATCTTGACCTACAAATCTGATGATGTCACTGGTCGTGTCCGCACTTACGAAGCAATCGTGAAGGGCGAACCAATTCCACAACCTGGTGTGCCGGAATCATTCCGTGTGCTGGTTAAGGAATTGCAAGCACTTGGCTTGGATATGAAAGTCTTGGATAGCGATAAACAAGAAATCGAACTGCGTGAAATGGACGACGAAGACGATGAAGTACAAAACATCGATGCTTTGGCTAAAATTTCCAAAGAACAAGCTGACAAGAAAGCTGCTGAAGAGCAGGCTAAAAAAGACGCAGAAACTGAACAAAAATCTTAAGAACACTAAATTCAACTTTAAAAAAGGGAGGTCGGTCCTTTGATCGATGTCAACAAATTCGATAGTATGCAAATCGGTTTGGCTTCCTCCGATAAGATCAGGAGTTGGTCTTACGGCGAAGTTAAAAAGCCGGAAACTATCAACTATCGGACTCTGAAGCCTGAAAAAGACGGTTTGTTTGATGAACGTATTTTTGGGCCCACAAAAGACTGGGAATGTGCTTGTGGGAAGTATAAGCGGATCCGTTATAAAGGAATCGTGTGTGACCGTTGTGGTGTCGAAGTTACTCGTTCTAAGGTACGACGTGAGCGGATGGGACATATTGAACTTGCTGCCCCTGTTACTCATATTTGGTACTTTAAGGGTATCCCAAGTCGGATGGGTCTTGTCTTAGACATGAGCCCCCGTGCTTTGGAAGAAATTATTTATTTCGCATCTTACGTCGTAACTGAACCAGGCGATACTCCGCTTGAAAAGAAACAGTTAATGACTGAACGCGAATACCGTGAAAAGCGGGAAGAATACGGTAATGGCTTTAAGGCTGATATGGGTGCCGAAGCAATCCGGACACTGTTAAAAGATGTTGACCTTGAAAAAGAATGTAATGAATTAAAAGAAGAACTGCGTCAAGTTACGGGTCAAAAACGGACTCGTGCCGTTCGTCGTTTGGATATTCTTGAAGCCTTCTTAAATTCCGGGAACGAACCGGAATGGATGGTCATGGAAGCAATTCCGGTTATTCCACCGGATCTGCGTCCAATGGTCCAGCTTGAAGGTGGTCGTTTTGCGACATCTGACTTGAACGACTTGTACCGTCGGGTCATCAACCGTAACAACCGTTTGAAACGTTTGTTAGACTTGAATGCTCCTGGGATCATTGTTCAAAACGAAAAACGGATGCTGCAAGAAGCTGTCGATGCTTTGATCGATAACGGTCGTCGCGGCCGTCCCGTTGCAGGTCCTGGTAACCGTCCACTGAAGTCTCTTTCACATATGTTGAAAGGGAAGCAAGGACGTTTCCGTCAGAACTTGTTAGGTAAGCGTGTCGATTACTCTGGCCGTTCCGTTATTGATGTTGGACCTAAGCTGCGTTTGAACCAAATGGGGATTCCGCATGAAATGGCTTTGGAATTATTCAAACCATTCATGATGAAAGAACTTGTTAAACGCGAAATGGCCTCAAACATCAAGAATGCTAAACGTAAACTTGACCGTCGTGACGAAGACATCTGGGATGTTTTGGAAGACGTGATCAAAGAACATCCAGTTCTGTTGAACCGCGCCCCTACATTGCACCGTTTGGGGATCCAGGCGTTCGAACCTGTCTTGGTTGATGGGAAAGCTATGCGTTTGCATCCATTGGCTTGTGAAGCTTACAATGCCGATTTCGATGGGGACCAGATGGCGATCCACGTTCCTTTATCAGATGAAGCTCAAGCAGAAGCTCGCTTGTTAATGTTAGCTGCTCACCATATCTTGGCTCCTAAAGATGGTAAACCAATCATTTCACCATCTCAGGATATGACGATCGGTAACTACTACATTACGATCGAAGAAGCTGCTGGAGTCGGTGAAGGTATGATCTTCAAGGACGTCAATGAAGTTCGGACTGCTTACCAAAACAACTATGTTCATTTGCACAGCCGGATCGGTTTACAAGCTTCTTCCTTAGCTGCGAAGGGGACACCATTTACTGACTGGCAAAAAGAACGGATCTTGGTAACTAGTGTTGGTAAGGCGATCTTTAATGAAATTTTGCCAGCTGACTTCCCATACTTGAACGAGCCAACTGAAGATAACTTAGTTAACCAAACACCTGACAAGTACTTCTTGGAACCTGGTCAAGACATTCATGAATATTTGAGTGAAGCAGAATTAGTCAAACCATTTAAGTCTGGCTTCTTGTCTGATATCATTGCCCAAGTTTACCAAGACTACAAGGTGACAGAAACTTCAGAATTACTTGACCGCATGAAAGACCTTGGTTATGCTGAATCAACTAAATCTGGTTTGACCGTTGGGGTCGTCGATGTGACTGACTTGAAAGAAAAGCCTGCCATCATCGCCCAAGCCCATAAAGACGTGGCGACTGTTGCTAAACAGTTCCGTCGTGGTTTGATCACTGATGACGAACGTTATAACCGTGTTATTTCGATTTGGAACAAGGCCAAAGATGATATTCAAGATAAGCTGGTTGCTAACTTGGATCCTTCTAACCCAATCCAAATGATGAGTGATTCTGGTGCGCGTGGTAACATTTCAAACTTTACTCAGTTAGCTGGGATGCGTGGTTTGATGGCTTCTCCTTCTGGTAAAACAATGGAATTGCCTGTTATCTCAAACTTCCGTGAAGGTTTGTCTGTCTTGGAAATGTTTATTTCTTCTCATGGGGCTCGTAAAGGGATGACCGATACGGCTTTGAAGACTGCTAACTCTGGTTACTTGACTCGTCGTTTGGTCGACGTTGCGCAGGACGTTATTATTCGTGAAGATGATTGTGGAACTGACCGTGGGTTAGATGTCACAGCAATTCGCGAAGGTAATGAAATGATCGAACCATTGTATGACCGGATCTTAGGCCGCTTTGCAATGAAGTCTGTCTATGACCCAGCTACTGGTGAAGTCATTGTTCCTGGCGATACCTTTATCAACGAAGAACTGGCACAAAAGATCATTGATGCTGGTGTTGAAATGGTCACGATCAGAACAGCCTTTACATGTAACACTCGTCATGGTGTCTGCCGTAAATGTTACGGGCGGAACTTGGCTACAGGGGACCCAGTTGAAGTTGGGGAAGCTGTTGGGACAGTGGCTGCTCAGTCAATCGGTGAACCCGGGACTCAGTTAACAATGCGGACTTTCCATACCGGTGGTGTTGCCGGTGGCGATATTACCCAAGGACTTCCTCGTGTGCAAGAATTATTTGAAGCACGGAATCCTAAAGGTCGCGCTGTTATTACTGAAGTAACTGGTGTGATCGATTCAGTTGAAGAAAATCCAGCTGACCGGACTAAAGAAGTAACTGTTAAAGGTGAAACTGATACTAGAACTTACAGCTTGCCATATACAGCTGTGTTGCGCGTTGCTGAAGGCGACCGGATCCATCGTGGGAATGCATTGACGATCGGGTCAATCGATCCTAAGGAACTGATCAAAGTTCGTGACGTCTTATCAACTGAAAATTATATCTTAGCTGAAGTTCAAAAAGTTTACCGGATGCAAGGTGTTGATATCTCCGATAAGCATATCGAAGTTATGACACGTCAGATGCTCCAAAAGGTTCGCGTCATGGACCCAGGTGACACTGACTTATTGCCAGGTAACTTGATGGATATCAAAGACTTCTCTGATCGAAACGTTGAAACCTTGGTCAAGGGTGGCATTCCTGCTACTTCACGTCCTGTTTTACTTGGGATCACTAAAGCTGCCTTGGAAACAAACAGTTTCTTGTCGGCTGCTTCCTTCCAGGAAACAACTCGTGTCTTGACTGATGCTGCGATCCGCGGTAAGAATGACCCATTGGTAGGTTTGAAAGAAAATGTTATCATTGGGAAGATCATTCCTGCCGGAACTGGGATGGCACGTTATCGTAACGTTCAACCTGAAGAAAAGAGTAATGTTTCAGACAGTGTCTACTCGATCTCAGATGTTGCCAAACAACTGAATATTGAAGAAAATACTGAATTGCCAAATGAAACAAAATAAAAACTGCAGAGTTTAAGTTAAGTTCAACTTAATGAGGCTCAGCGCAAAAAGGATCTCGCTTTGAAGGCGGGATCCTTTTTTGATTAATTAAAAAATGGGACCAAGCTGCTAAGCAGACTGACCAGGGCTGTCGCAGTTGTAAGTGATGGTAAAAACGGGTGCGGCTGGTGCAGTGGAGCATGCAGGTTGACCAAACAAAACAGCAGGGCACTGACTAGCAGTACCCAGCTGCAAAATCTGAGTCCAAATAAAAGCTGCAGGACTAACAAACAAATGGTGTCTGCCCGTCCAAATTGACCCCAGGCTTCCAGCAAGAAAAAGAGACAAGCAAGCGCTAAAGTTTGGGGCCACTCAAGTTGAAGGAAGAACAGGAACTGCTCAGCGTCTAACACACAAAGGACTAACGCGCCGCCGTATAAGAGCGGTGTGGTCACGCACAAACTAGCCTGATCTTCTGTCGCTAAAATCAGCAGCCAGAGTTGTAGTAAGCTGAACAAAAGTAAATTTTTGTCAGTGAGCGTGGGTCCCAGTAAGCTAAAGAGCACTCCGTAGCCTAATTCTAATTTGGCAGAAACAGCGGAGATCGATGCGCCGCAAAAATGACAATGTCCCTTTTGCAAACACCAGCCTAAGACAGGAATTAGCTGCCACCAACTTAAATTCTGGTGACAATGGTCGCAAAATGAGCGTTTGACCCATAAAGAAGTCCCATTTAACAAACGTTGCCCGGTACAAAAGCCAAAAGAAGCCAAGCTAGCTCCATAAATAAAAAGTAAAATGTTGTTCAAAAAAATCACCTCACTAAAATATACGCAAAAAAGTGCGATTTTGGTTTGACAGTAGGTATAAAAGGGTGGTAATCTATTAAAGGTGCTTGATGTGAACAGTTCTTCTTGGTTAAACCAAGAACGTGCTGGCTGTGAACAAGTTAGCATATTATTTTAGTGCGTCCGGGTGACGTTTATTTTTATCTTAAAAAAAGAAACTCCTGGATGTGTGGACTTACATGATTGAAAATAAGAAAGGAGGAAGTTTTAGATGCCAACAATTAACCAATTGATTCGTAAAGGTCGTAAATCTAATACTTCAAAATCTGATGCCCCAGCTTTAAATTATGGGTATAACAGTTACAGAAAAGTTACTACAAAGAACGCTTCACCACAAAAACGCGGGGTTGCTACTCGTGTCGGTACAATGACACCAAAGAAGCCTAACTCAGCTTTACGTAAATATGCTCGTGTTCGTTTGTCTAACTTGATCGAAGTTACAGCTTACATCCCTGGTGTCGGCCATAACTTGCAAGAACATAGTGTTGTTTTGATCCGTGGCGGCCGTGTTAAGGATTTACCTGGTGTTCGTTACCATGTTATCCGTGGCGCTTTGGATACAGCCGGTGTTGAAGGTCGGATGCAAAGCCGTTCTAAGTACGGTGCAAAACGTCCTAAGAAGTAACCTGACTGGGTACACAATCGAACAATAATTACATTTTTCTAGAATTTGAGGAGGTTATACGATGCCAAGAAAAGGTGCCGTTGCAAAACGCGAAGTACTCCCTGATCCAATTTATAACTCAAAATTGGTTACACGTTTGATCAACCGTTTGATGGTTGATGGTAAGCGGGGAACAGCTTCAAAAATTTTATATGAAGCATTTGATATGATTAAGGAACAAACAGGTAATGAACCTTTGGATGTGTTTGAAGAAGCAATGAAGAACATCATGCCTGTCTTAGAAGTTAAGGCTCGCCGTGTTGGTGGTTCTAACTACCAGGTTCCGATCGAAGTTCGTCCAGACCGTCGTTCAACACTTGGTCTACGTTGGCTTGTAAATTACTCACGTTTACGTGGTGAACATACAATGGCTGAACGTTTATCTAACGAAATCATGGATGCTGCTAACAATACTGGTGCATCTGTTAAAAAGCGCGAAGATACACACAAGATGGCAGATGCCAACCGTGCATTTGCACATTATCGCTGGTAATTTTTTGAAAACGGCTGTTATATGATTTCAAGAAATCCTATAATGGCCGTTTTTTAGCTTAAATAATAAAGGCAGATAACCTCTGGCTGTCTGCTGTTAGTCGCTTGCGGCTGACAACTTAGTGAAATTTGAAAGGAGATACACTCTCAATGGCAAACAAACGTGAATTCCCATTGGAACAAACCCGTAACATCGGGATCGTTGCCCATATTGATGCTGGTAAAACAACTACGACAGAACGTATTTTGTACTATACTGGCCGAATCCATAAAATTGGTGAAACTCATGATGGCGCATCACAAATGGACTGGATGGCCCAAGAACAAGAACGTGGTATTACTATCACATCAGCTGCTACAACAGCCGAATGGAAAGGCCACCGCATCAACATCATCGATACCCCAGGACACGTTGACTTCACAGTCGAAGTTGAACGTTCCCTACGTGTCCTTGATGGCGCGGTAGTTGTTTTGGACGCACAGTCAGGGGTTGAACCTCAGACTGAAAATGTTTGGCGTCAAGCTACAACATACAGCGTTCCTCGGATCGTTTTTGTTAACAAAATGGATAAGATGGGTGCTGACTTCGATTACTCAGTCTCAACTATCCGTGACCGTCTCCAGGCTAATGCCGTTGCCGTTCAAATGCCTATTGGTGCCGAAGATGAATTCGAAGGTGTCATCGATTTGATCGAAATGAAGGCTGACTTGTACGACGAAGACGAACTTGGTTCAGAATGGGATACAGTTGATATTCCTGATGAATACAAGGAAACAGCTCAAAAACATCGTGATGAAATGCTTGAACAATTGGCTGACCTTGACGAAGACATCATGGAAAAATACCTTGAAGGTGAAGAAATTCCTGTTGATGAAATCAAGGCTGCGATCCGTAAAGCTACTTTGAACTTGGATATCTACCCAGTCTTTGCTGGTTCAGCATTCAAGAACAAGGGTGTTCAGATGATGCTTGATGGTGTTAATGACTTCTTGCCATCACCATTAGACGTTCCTGCATACAAAGCAACTGATGCCGATACTGGTGAAGAAGTTGAATTGCATGCTGATGACGAAGCTCCATTTGCTGGTTTGGCATTTAAGATCGCTACTGACCCATTCGTTGGTCGTTTAACTTTCTTCCGTGTTTATACTGGTACTTTGGAAGCCGGTTCATATGTTTTGAACGCTACTAAAGACAAACGTGAACGTGTTGGTCGTTTGCTACAAATGCATTCTAACCACCGTAAAGAAATCCCAGAAGTATTCTCAGGTGATATCGCTGCTGCGATCGGCTTGAAGAACACAACAACTGGTGACTCTTTGACAGCTACAGATCGTCCATTGATCCTCGAATCAATGGAATTCCCAGATCCAGTTATCCAAGTTTCGATCGAACCTAACTCAAAGGCCGACCAAGACAAGATGGATGTTGCTTTGCAAAAACTGGCTGAAGAAGATCCTACATTCAAGGCTGAAACTAACCAGGAAACTGGCGAAACATTGATTGCCGGAATGGGTGAACTTCATTTGGATATTATCGTTGACCGGATGAAACGTGAATTTAACGTTGAAGCCAAGGTTGGTGCACCTCAAGTTGCCTACCGTGAAACATTCACTAAGAAAGTTTCTGCTCAAGGTAAATTTGTGCGTCAGTCTGGTGGTAAAGGTCAATACGGTGATGTTTGGGTTGAATTCGAACCTACTGAAGAAGGCGAAGGATTCTCATTCGAAAATGCTATCGTCGGTGGTGTTGTTCCTCGTGAATACATCCCAGCCGTAGAACAAGGCTTGAAGGAATCAATGGAAAATGGTGTTCTTGCCGGATATCCTTTGATCGACGTTAAAGCTAAGTTATATGATGGTAGTTACCATGATGTCGATTCTAGTGAAGCTGCCTTTAAGGTTGCTGCTTCTCTCGCATTGCGTAACGCTTCTAAGGGTGGCGGTGCCGTTATCCTTGAACCAATCATGAAGGTTGATATCGTTGCCCCAGAAGATAACTTGGGTGATGTTATGGGCCACGTTACTGCTCGTCGTGGACGTGTGGACGGAATGGAAGCTCGCGGTAACGCTGAACTAGTTCATTCATTCGTTCCATTGTCAGAAATGTTTGGTTATGCTACAACCTTGCGTTCATCAACACAGGGTCGTGGGACATTTACTATGACATTTGACCACTACGAACCAGTTCCAAAGTCAATTCAAGAAGACATTATCAAGAAAAACGGCGGCAATGCTGCTGAATAAGCTTGATTAAAATAAAAGAACTGCCGCAGTCAGCTGACTGCGGCAGTTCTTTTTTTAGTGCGCCCGGCATGGGCAGTAACTAGGCGGTGCAAGTCCGCTGTGAGCCGTAGTGGTCGGTATCACGAGTCGAAGACAAGGGTGTCTATCGCGAGGTAGAATCTG
>NZ_BQXH01000029.1 GCF_022836475.1 Ligilactobacillus pabuli
TTCGTCAAAATACCTTTGAACTGCCATAATCTTAAAATCAGTTGAATATTTAGTCATAAAAAACACCCCATAATTATTAGATTTTTATGTCTAACAATTATGGGGCACTTCACTTGCAAAAAGATTGCCTAGCTGTTTTAGAAAAATGGGCCCAGATTCAAGTAGGGCGTGAGTTTGCGGTCCTTAATCTAATTTTTTTGAAATTAGCGGGGAAGTTTGGCTAAAATTCAAAAGACTGGGTAACTGTGGTACACTAAATAAGTGAAAAAGACGCAGCCAGATGAGTTGCTCGAGCAATAATACTATAAGTTTACAAAAGAGGGAAGTTATGAAAATCTCGATTTTTGCCAATGACTCTGAGAAATCAGCGGCAATCAAGCAACAATTAAATAAAAAACTAGCTGAACGTCATTTTATTTTTGATGACAAAAATCCTGAAATAGTGATCACTGTTGGGGGAGACGGAACTTTACTATCAGCTTTCCATCATTATGCCGACAAGTTAGACCAGATTCGGTTTGTGGGTGTGCATACTGGTCATTTAGGTTTTTATACTGACTGGCGAGATGACGAAATCGATGATTTAATTATTAGTTTGCAATCTGATAACCGGCAGTCGGTGTCTTATCCATTACTAGACGTGGCGGTTAAATTTCGTCAAACGAATAAAATTCAGCAGTATTTGGCGCTCAATGAATCTTCTTTACGGCGGGTCGGACCAACCTTAGCCGCAGATGTTTATATTGGCGGGGACTTGTTTGAACGTTTTCGGGGCGATGGCTTGTGTGTTGCAACACCAACCGGCTCTACCGGTTATAGCAAGTCTTTGGGCGGCGCAGTTGTTCATCCTGATATGCCAGTCTTACAGTTAGCTGAAATTAGTTCGATCAATAACCGTGTTTTTCGGACGATCAGTTCACCGCTGATCATTAGTCCGAATGACTGGGTGACAATTATCCCAATTGCTTTGGCTCACAGCGAGGAACTGTTGTTGACCGTGGATTCCAGCTATTACCATATGGCTGATATTGAACAAGTGAGTTACAAGGTTTCCAAAAAAAAGGTGCATTTTGCTAAGTACCGTCATAACGGATTTTGGAATCGAGTCAAAGACTCCTTTATTGGAGATGAACCATGAGATTTACGTGGACCTATACAGGGAAGACGCCAATCAAGCTTAAATCGTTTTTAAAGCAGCAGCATGTTTCTAGACGTTTGTTAGCGAAAGTCCGCCATGAGGGCGGTCAGATCCTGGTAGACGGCAAAGAGGGGCGAACGATCGATAAAATCACGACCGGTCAAAGTGTCGCGTTGTTATTACCGCCCGAACACGGCCGGAAAGCAGACCTAGTACCGTCGTATGTGCCGCTTCAAATCATTTACGAGGACCGTGATTTATTAGTGGTGAACAAACCACCGTATTTACCGTCGGTGCCATCAGAGCTATATCCGGGAGATTCTTTAGTTAATCGAGTTTGGGGCTACTATCTAGTTCGCGGCTATTCTGGGATCATTCCCCACATTGTGACGCGGTTGGACCGGGATACGAGCGGGGTGGCGTTATTTGCTAAACATCGCTATGCACATGCTTTATTAGATGTTCAGTTACAAGCGCACCAGTTTGTTAAACAGTATTTGGCAGTAGTGAGCGGACAAATCCCCAGTGGAAAAGCCGTGCATGTCACAAGTCCAATTAAACGGGATGAAACCAGCTTATTCAAGCGAATGACTGCTAGCGATGGGAAAGCAGCAGTAACTGACTTACGTTGTTTGCACAGCTGGTCGGACCATGCTTTGCTGTTAGCGCAGCCGAAAACCGGACGAACACACCAGATCCGGGTACATTGTGCTAGCTTAGGGTGGCCATTATTGGGTGATACGATGTATGGCGGAGTACTAAGTCAGGGAATGGGACGGGAGGCATTACACTGTTACCGGTTAAGTTTTCGCCATCCGCTGACCGCTCAAAGAATGACTTTTCAGGCACCAGTTGCTGCTGATATGCGAAAATTTGTGGATAACATTTAAGAGGAATTGTAAAAATGGCCGATAAACAAATGCAAAATTTAAATAAAAACGAACGTATTGTTCAACTTTTGAGTGATCAAAAAGCCAAACTTTTTCGGCGTGAGTATCTTGATCTGCATATTCATGAGCAGGCTCAACTTTTTTCGGACTTAGATGGCACTTTACGTAGTCGAGTGTATCGCTACTTAAGTGCTGAAGAAGTCGGGGATATGTTTGATGGAATCGAAGAAGAACCTGAAGATGTAGTTAGATACTTTAAGGAAATGCCGGTTTCGTATGCTGCGGCAGTTATCGATGAAATGTATACCGATAACGCGGTCGATATTTTAGCCTATGCTCAAAATAAAGACCTCACTCACTATTTGCTGGCCTTGCCTGCAGAACGGTCGGCTGAGATCCGGGAATTGCTGCATTATGAAGATAAGACAGCTGGGGCCTTGATGACGACTGAATATGTTGATATCTATGCTGACCAAGATATTAGTTCTGCGATTCAAGACATTCGTTCTGAGGCCGCTGATGCCGAATTGATTTATTATGCTTACGTGGTTAGCAGTGATAATGAGTTGATTGGCGTTGTGACTTTACGTGACCTATTGACTAATGCAGAAAATACCGCGATTGCAGATATTATGACTAATCCAGTCATTTCGGTACCTGTTGATGAAGATCAGGCTGAAGTTGCCCAAAAGGTGCGGGATTACAACTTCGTGGCTGTGCCCGTTGTGGACTATGCCAATAAACTGGTCGGAATTATCAACGTTGATGATATTATCGATGTTATTGATGAAGAAAATGCTGGTGAATACTCTGGTTTGGCCGGGGTTGATACCGAAGAAACACCAGAAAATCCATTTCAAGCTTCATTGAAACGCTTGCCCTGGTTACTGATCTTGTTATTGATGGGAATGTCAACGACTTCACTGATCGATCGCTACGAAGCGTTGATCTCACAGGCTAGTATCCTAGCGGTGTTTGTTTCGTTGATCACGGGGACTGCCGGGAATGCGGGGACGCAAAGTTTGGCGGTCGCGATCCGTGGCTTGTCCAATAGTGAAGAAGATCGACGTTCCGGTTTACGGATGTTGGTCAATGAACTATTGACGGGTTTAATTGCCGGTGTCGTGACAGGAAGTGCGATTTTTCTTTTGGTTGGGATCTGGAAGAGTAATTTTGTGTTAGGCTTTGTAATTGGAATTTCGATGGCCACGGCGATCACTGTGGCAACGATTGCAGGAAATGTGATCCCGTTAGTGATGGACAAGATCGGAGTTGATCCAGCGGTCGCTTCTGGACCATTTATTTCAACTTTAAGTGATTTAACCTCAGTTTTGATCTACTTTAATATTGCCCATCAATTTTTAAATTTCTTTGTTAACCATTAAAAAGTAAAAAGCAATTCTCTCAGTTTGTCGGGAGAATTGCTTTTTTTAAGGGGTAATTTTGATTATTTGGTGAGTTTTCGTGAGCTGTCACGCAGGACTAAGCGCACACCATGAGTTACTTTGCGAGCATAGTTTTCTTGCGATGCAACTAGTTGATCCGCTAGTAAATCGACAGCAGTCGCACCCATTTGTGCGGTAGGAACATGGACACTGCTGAGTTTTGGATACACAAATTCAGCTAACGATGAGTCGTTAAAGGCAATGATGCCCATTTGCTCTGGAACTTTGATATTTTGTTCTTGCAGGGCTCGTAAAGCACCGACTGCCAAGGAATCATTAGCCATAAAAAAGGCCTCTGGCAAATCATCTTTTAAGTCAGTTAGGGCTTGTTTCATCATGGCATAACCAGATTCACGGGTAAAATCACCAACATATACGTAGCGGCTCTGGTAATTTTTTTGAGCAGTCAGCAATTTTTTAAAGGCTAAAAAGCGCGGATCTAGGAGGCTTTCTTCTTGGTCAGAAGTATGTTCTTCCCCGGCTAACATTCCGATCTTCGTTAAACCATTCTGCACAAATTGTTCCAACACTGCTGCAACACCATTGGTAAAATCAGGAATGACACAGCTGTAGTTTTGCGCGAGAGTATCACAATCAACGAAAACAATTTGTTCGTTTAAATGTCCCAGTTGAGAAATTTGTTTGGCGGAAAATTTACCGAGGGCCAAGACTCCATCGCAAGCAGCGGCTTGTTTTAAATCGTCAGTTTGAAAGAAACGGGTGACCTTAAAGCCTAGCTGATCAGCCCTTTTTTCAATGCCTTCACGTAAAGAAAAGTAATAAAGATCGTTTAATTCCTGTTGTTCAGTGTACCATTCAATAATTGCTAGAGTTTTTTTAGCAGTAGTTTTAGGCGAGTGAGTCGTACTTTTTTGATAATTTAATTGATGTGCGACCTGAAAGATTCGTTCCTTGGTTGTCGTGGCGACCGACATACTTTGGTCGTGGTTTAAGACCCGCGAAACTGTGGCAGGAGAAACTTCGGCTAACCGTGCGATATCTTTAATTGTTGCCATAAATGTGCACATCCTTTCTTTTTTGAGTATGGTTATATTCTACCACAGTAAAAAATTAAGTAAATAAGTTAGTAAAATATTGAATAATTTACTAAAATAGTTTACAATAAAAATTGTTAAAACGTTTACTTAAAACTCTAGGAGGGTCTATTCATGGACAAACAAACACTAATTACTGAATTTACTAAAATTTATACAACTCAACCAACTGCTGAATATTTCTCACCAGGTCGGATCAACTTGATCGGTGAACATACAGATTATAATGGCGGCCATGTTTTTCCATGTGCGATCTCACTTGGTATCTGGGGTGCTGCCGCTAAACGGGCAGACCGTAAGCTGCGCTTTTACTCTGGCAACTTTCCTGATCTAGGTGTAATCGAAGCTGACCTCGACACACTTGAATTTGTTAAAGATGATTCCTGGTCAAATTACGCTAAAGGGATGATCAAGTTTATTCAAGCTGCTGGACATCAATTGGATGTTGGCTTGGATATTTATATCAACGGTAATATTCCTAATGGCTCTGGTTTGTCATCTTCTGCTGCTTTGGAAATGCTGATCGGGTTGATCGTCGATGATCAATTTGACTTAGGTATCGAACGTTTGGATCTAATTAAATTGGGAATGAAAACAGAAAATGACTTTATTGGTGTCAATTCCGGAATTATGGATCAATTTGCTGTCGGAATGGGTCAAAAAGACCACGCTTTACTCTTAGATACCAATACTTTGGAATACCAAGTGGCACCGATCGATTTAAAAGGTCATGTCATTATCATTATGAACACTAACAAGCGTCGTGAATTAGCTGATTCTAAATATAATGAACGCCGAGCAGAATGTGAAAAAGCCTTGAGCGAATTACAGACCAAACTCGACATCTCATCTTTAGGTGAACTAGATGCCAACACCTTTGACGAATATTCTTATTTGATTGAAGATGGTGACCGTCTCAAACGTGCACGTCACGCTGTCTTAGAAAATGAACGGACACTACGGGCAGAAAAATTATTGCAGGCTGGACAATTGGAAGAATTTGGCCGCTTAGTGAATGCTTCGCATGTTTCATTGGAACATGACTATGAAGTGACTGGAGTAGAACTAGATACGTTGGCTCATACAGCTTGGAAACAACCAGGCGTTTTAGGCGCCCGGATGACTGGTGCAGGTTTTGGTGGTTGTGCGATTGCTTTAGTTGCTAAAGACCAAGTAGAAGCTTTTGAAAAAGAGGTTGGGGCACAGTACACAGAAAAAATCGGCTACGCACCATCATTTTATGAAGCAGAAATTGCTGATGGGACTAAGGTCTTAGCCTAGTAGGCAATAGTCGTTTCGCGGCGAGAGAATTTGAAGTAGAGAATTTAAAATAGTGGGTGAAAGAAAATGTCTGAAACAAACTTGGTGACCGCCTTTGTCCAAGCAGTCATTTCAAATAGTGATTATACAACGGAAGATCAGATTTATTTACGGAATTATGTTCTACGTTTGGTGGGGGATGAGGCTTTAGCGGCCCAGACTGAGCAAACAAACTTAGTGGATTTAAAAGACGACTTGGTGAAACAGGCGCAAGCAAACGAGCGTTGTGGTGAAACACATGATGAACAAGATATGTTAGGCGCCCAGTTGATGGAACTGATCGTGCCGCGTCCTAGTCAAGTTAACCAAAAATTCTGGGATACTTATCAACATGATAGTCCGGAACAGGCAATTGCTGATTTCTACGCATTGAGCCAGAAAAGTGATTATATCAAGACACGGTCAATTGCTAAAAATATCTATTTTCCGGCTCAAACCGAATATGGTGACCTGGAAATCACGATCAACCTTTCAAAACCGGAAAAGGATCCGAAGCAAATTGCTTTAGCTAAAAAGCAAAAAGCGACTGGTTATCCATTATGCCAGCTTTGTTTGGAAAATGAAGGCTACTTAGGCCGCATTGGTTATCCGGCTCGGAGTAATCATCGGGTAGTTCGTTTCAATATTGATCAGGAACAGTGGGGCTTTCAGTACTCACCATATGCTTACTTTAGTGAACACTGTATCTTTTTAGATACTAAACACCATGAAATGCAGATCAACCAAGAAACTTTTGGGCGCTTACTAAGTATCATCGAACAATTTCCAGGCTATTTTGTCGGGAGTAATGCCGATTTGCCAATCGTGGGCGGCTCGATTTTAACGCATGAACATTATCAGGGTGGGCGACATGTTTTCGCGATGGAGCAAGCTCCAATTGAAACCGCCTTGCATTTTGCCGATTATCCTGAAATTCAGGCTGGAATCGTGAAGTGGCCAATGTCTGTCATTCGCTTACAAGGCGGTTCTAAAGAACAATTAACACAATTAGCTACTAAGATTTTGAAGAAATGGCGTGCATATAGTGATGAAAGCGTGGATGTGCGGGCGCAAACTGCTGGTGAACCGCATCATACGATCACACCGATCGCACGTCAACGTGCAGATCAATTAGAACTGGATTTGGTCTTGCGTGATAACCAAACTTCTGAGCAATTCCCAGATGGTATTTTTCATCCCCACCAAGACGTGCAACACATCAAGCAAGAAAATATCGGCTTGATCGAGGTCATGGGGTTGGCGATCCTACCACCGCGGTTGAAAGAAGAATTGAACGAAGTCAGCAAGTTCTTATTAGACCAGCCCAATGAAATTGCGGCTTACCATTTACCATGGACGCAAGCAATTAAGGCTGCACACCAAGACTTAACAGCAGAAAATGTGATGGACGTCTTACAAAAAGAAGTCGGTAAAGTTTTTGCTCGAGTATTGGAAGATGCTGGAGTCTTTAAACGTGATGCAAGTGGACAGGCAGCCTTTCTCCGTTTTGTCAAAGCTGTTGGAGTTGAATAAAATAACACAGAACGAAATGAAACGGGAGAAAGCGAGTACTAGCAGGGTCGAGTCTTTAAGGCGTGCTTGGCATTGAAGGCTAGACGGAACTTTCTGTTTCATGGAGCTCAACTACAAACACAGGGCGAAACAAGTTGATTATGGCTTGAGCAGCCCGACAACAAAAAGAACCCTTCACCAACTTAGCAAAAAGCTAGTTAGTGAAGGGCTTGTTTTTGTATATAAAAACTTTTATTCAGCAGTTAAGTCAACGATTTTTGAACCGTGAACCTGAGAAACTCCCAGGTCTGTGGCGATGGCTTCTGCGTTTGCGGCAGTAATTCCACCACCAGGTAAGATACTGATGCGGCCAGCGGCGTAGGCCACTAATTCTTTGAGGTGCGCGCTGGTTTGGTCGATGGACGTGGATAGTGGGCCGCCGTGGGTCAAGATCCGTTCGAAGCCTGTATTCACAGCCCAGTCGATAGCTTGTTTTTGCTGGTCAAAGTTCATTTCATCAAATGCCATATGCAAGACCAGCTGCATTCCCCCGGCAGCAGCACTTAACTGTTCCATGACTTCTAAGTCTAAATCATTGTCAGGAGTTAAGGCGCCAAAGGAAATTCCGTCCGCTCCAAGTGCTTGAGCTTCGAAAATATCAGCTTCCATAATTTTAATTTCAGTGTCTGTGTAAACATAGTTGCCCGAGCGTGGACGGATCAAGACGATCAGCGGCACTTTGTTTTCGTGACAATATTTAGCAGCTTCTGCAATAACACCTTTACTAGGGGTCGTACCGCCAACTGCCAAATTATCACAGAGTTCGATCCGATTGGCACCGTGGTGGATCGCTTGAGGAAGGTCAGTAAAGTTTTCCAGACATGCTTCTTTTAATAACAAAAATTTCATCTCCAAATTAATTAATGAATGTGCTAGTCAGCAAAACAAACGCAGACGCCTTCAGGAACTGGGACGTCTTTTTGGAGACATGTTAACTCCCCAGTCGTTTGGTTGCGACTATACAAAGTGACGTTATCTGTATTTTGATTAGCACAGACGACAAATTTTTCAGTGGCATCCAGGGCAAAATCACGTGGGAAGTCGCCAGCTGTCGAAATTTGTTGGACTAGTTTTAATTGGTGGTCAGTTTGCACTGCAAAAACAGCCAGTGAATTGTAGCCGCGGTTAGACACATAGACAAACTTGCCATCGCTAGACATTTTGATAGCGGCTGCACCATTATGATCAGTCCAGTCAGCCGGAATCGTTGGCAAGGTTTGCAGCAAGGTCAAACTACCATTAGCTGCATCGTATTGCAGGGTGCTGATTTGGCTGGATAATTCCCCAGCCAGGTAGGCGTACTGTCCATTTGGTGCAAAAACTAAGTGACGGGGGCCATAGCCGGCTGGCATTTCCAAAACGCTGACTTGGCTTAAAGTTCCTTCATCAGAGACATCATAGACATAAATCCGGTCACTGCCCAGATCAACGGCTGCTAAGCGGTCGTCAGGAGTAAGGTCAGTGTAGTGGACGTGGGCACTATCTTGTTCTTCTCTTGGACCATTTCCAGTGACCACGACACTGTCTGTTTGCGTGAGTGTTTGATCGGCATTGATTTGGTAAACAATGATCTCGCCTTTATGGTAGTTAGCGGAATAAACTAATTGTCTGGCTTCGTCCACACCGATATAACAAGGACTAGCACCTTGGTGTAAGACAGCGTTGTTGACCGTGAAGTCAGTCGTTGAGTAAGAACTCAAACCGCCTTGGTCCTCTTTAGCAGTGACTGCTAATAAACTGCCCGCCTTGGTCAAGCGCAGGTAAGTGGGCCCACCAATTTTAATGGCAGGGGTTGGTTGACTAAGCGTTTGTTTGTCAGTATCTAAAATTGCTTGATAGACACCTTGACTGCTTTTACGAGTATAAGTTCCAAAAAAGATTTTTTCTTGCATAATTTTGCTGACACTCCTTTCAAAACGTTCACCTCCAAGTATAGCATGCTCTGACTGCTCCGTCTTGAATTGTACTATGCTTTTTGATGAAAAGTCTCGCGCTATTCGAACACAGTGACAAAGTTACTCGTAGTATTAGACGAGGAAACTAGACAGAAAAGGGCGGAATTTCTAAAGCAATATGCTAGAATAGAAGATAATAATCATTTTAAGAAAGAGGTTAACAGGATGCTTAAAACTAAGGTTACGTCAATTGGAAAAGATGCCGGGTCTAAAGAAGACGGGTTGATCATCTTATTTAATGAAACTGCTTCGGACAAATTACGGGATGTTTCAGTGATTCACGAACAGCTGCCTGATTTTGAGCAGAAGTTTGATTTGCAAGTTGGTTCATTGGTTGCTTTTGACCAGCAGCTCTTTACAGTCACATACATTGGTGAACTAGTGGAGAGCAATTTAATGTCGATCGGACACACAATTTTTGATTTCCATGATGTTCCGGCTAAACCGCGGGCCAATGCAATCTATTTGAAGCCAGCAGGTGAACCGGATGTTTCCGTGGGAACTGTGATCACTTTTGGAGCATAAAAGCGTAAAAAAAGTCTGTGCCACTAGTAATTAGTGAAACAGACTTTTTTGTGACTCTGAATTTTTTAGAGTGAGTCACCATTCATAATTGAATTTTTAACGATCACATAGTCAACTTTACGGAGGGCAGCAAGTGAGCGGCCACCGGCATACGAAATGGAAGATTGAAGATCTTCTTGCATTTCACGCAAGGTTTCTGAGATACTGCCACGGTATGGCACTAGTAATTTCTTACCTTCGACGTTTTTATATTCGCCTTTTTGATACTGCGAAGCTGAGCCGTAGTAGGTTTTAAACTTTTGGCCGTCTTCTTCGACAATTTCACCAGGAGTTTCGGTGTGACCGGCAAAAAGTGAACCAATCATCACCATGGAAGCACCGAAACGAATTGACTTAGCGATGTCACCGTTATTCCGGATCCCACCGTCAGCGATAATTGGCTTGCTGGCAGCTTTCGCACATAAGCGAACGGCCGCCAACTGCCAACCACCAGTCCCAAAGCCGGTTTTTAGCTTGGTAATGCAGGCTTTTCCTGGTCCGATCCCTACTTTAGTAGCGTCGGCACCGGCATTTTCAAGTTCACGGACACCTTCAGGAGTACCAACGTTTCCGGCAATCACGAAGACGCCTGGCAGATTCTTTTTAATATAACGGATCATATTGATCACTGAGTCGGCGTGGCCGTGGGCGATATCGATCGTGATATATTCAGGAATAAAATCTTCGGCACTTAACTTATCGATCAGTTCATATTCTTCGGGTTTGACACCGACAGAAATCGACGCGAAAAGTCCTTGATCGTGCATTTTTTTAACAAATTCATGGCGGTTATCTTTATCAAAACGGTGCATAATATAGAAATAACCGTTTTGTGCTAACCAAATTGCTAAATTTTCATCAATAATCGTGGCCATGTTAGCAGGAACCACTGGAATTTTAAAAGTCATTGGTCCAAATTTAATGGTCGTATCCGCTTCGGATCGACTGTTAATAATGCATTTATTAGGAACAAGTTGGATGTCTTCGTAATCAAAAACTGACATATTTACCCCTCACATTCTGAATTGTGGTTAGTTTAGTTAATCATTCGTTGTTAATCCTTGATTCTTTCCACAAACAGATAAATCATACCGTGTTTTGCTGATAAAGTCAAATTTAAAGAAAATAATATGTTAGTAATGTTCGGCTTTTACTAGGAAACATCAACGTGATGCAGGCTGGCCGGGTTAATTTGCCTAAAGGGTGGTTGAAAAGTTGGGTAATTATAATAGAATAGGAGAGACAGGAAGTAGGAGAGCAGAATGGCAAAAAAGAAAAAACAACCTAAAAAGACGAATGAAGAACGAATTTTAGATGAAAATGAAATTCCGTACACTGAAATGGAATTTAACTGGCTAGCGGGTAAAGAAGCAGCTTTAAAAGAGGTCCAAGCTGCCGGTTTGAAAGAAGAAAGTATTTTAAAAACTATCGTCTGTCTTGGCAGCGATGGTCCGAAGGATTATTTAGTGGTTTGTTTACCAATCGTTGGTGAGATCAATTTAAAGATGGTTGCCCGTGAATTAGGCAAAAAACAGATCCATTTAGCGGACAATAAAAAACTGATCAATATCACCGGTTACATTCATGGAGCCAATACACCAATTGGAATTCATGCTTTTAAAGGTTTCCCCATTTATTTTGACCAAAGTATTCAAGATTTTCCGGAAGTTTGTGTGTCAGCGGGCAAGGTTGGCCGGTCAGTTCGGGTGAAACTTAAGCAGTTAGTGGAACTAGTCGATGGACAATTTATTGCTGTGGCTGAGTGAGTTTGCGGCAAAATTAGGAGAGAATATGAAAAAAATTGAAAAAGGGGCCCAGTTTTTACGTGAACATTTAGAGCTATTTAAGTGTCCGGTTTGTGACAGCCCATTTACTAAAGTCGAAAGGTTCCAACTGGTTTGTCAAGCAAATCACAGCTTTGATCTATCTAAAAAGGGAACATTATTTTTGATCACACACAAAATTAAGAGTGAATATGATAGTGACAGTATGTGGCAAGCGCGGCGGCGGATGCTAACTTTAGGCTTGTTTGATTCGATTGTTGACGCCATTGTTGCAGCCATGCCCGCTGAGAAAGACTTAAATATTTTGGATATTGGGTCTGGGGAAGGGACTCCGCCGGCTAAATTGCGGGAAAAACGTCCCACCCGACAAGATACCATGGTGGGGATCGATATTTCAAAAAATGCTGTTAATTTGGCGACTTCTTACCCCAATGAGAACTTTTTTTGTGTGGCGGATCTAGCAGCTTTACCATTTGCGGAGAATTCTTTTGATGCCTTGACTGATATTTTTTCACCCGCCGCTTATCACGAATTTAAACGGGTGTTGCGGCCGGGTGGAATGATTTATAAGATCATTCCTAATAGCGGATATTTAAAAGAATTACGTCAGCTCTTGTACCCACAAGAAAGTGTCCATGCCAGCTATGATAATTCAGCGGTTTTGAACTTATTTGCGAAAAACTTTCCTAATTATCACCAACAAGAGATCCAATATCAATTTAATTTTCCTGCAGAAGACTTTGCTTCTTTATTAGAAATGACACCTTTAAACTGGGGAGCTTCGACGGAAATCAAACAAGCTGCTTTGGCACGACCATTAGAACAAATTAGTGTCGATGTTTCATTATTAACAGCAGTCAATGACAAATAGTTGTTGACAACCTTTTTTTGTAAAAGGGGTTGCAAGCCCAGTGTATCAATGTTACAGTGGGTTTAGGGAATGACGTCGTAAGTTGAAGGGCTAAGTCGCTGCGGTTTACGAGCTTATTTCATTAACGCAGCCGGTCGCAGTGTAGAAACCGAACGGCTGCGCTTTTTGTGTCAAACAAGCGATAATTTTAAGCGAAGTAAAGTTAATTTTTAATATTCTTGGGTCAGTTTCTGTGACCTAAGTCAAAGGAAGGAATTCAACGTGACTAATCATATTGCATTATTTGAACCTTTAATGCCTGCCAATACAGGTAATATTGCACGAACTTGTGCAGGAACTAATACGGAATTGCATCTGATCGAACCCTTGGGATTTTCGACGGATGATAAATATTTAAAACGAGCAGGTCTTGATTATTGGGACAGTGTCAAAATTACTTATCATAAAAATTTAGTAGATTTTATTGAGAGTATTCCTGATCTCGATTACCTCTACCTAGTTTCCAAGTTTGCCACCCATGCTTATACAGAAGTGGATTATTCAGATACTAGCAAGGACCACTATTTTTTGTTAGGTAAGGAAACTACGGGGCTCCCTGAACCATTTATGCGTCAGTACCCTGAAAAATGTATCCGGATCCCACAAAATGATGAGCATATTCGTGCTTTGAATCTATCTAATTCGGCTGCCATTATCATTTATGAAGCAGTCCGGCAGCAAGGCTTTCCACAGCTGGAAACTACTCATTTGTATGACAATGATAAATTAAAATAAGCTTGATGAGGTTGTTTGTTGTTCCATGGCAAACGCCTTTTTTATCTGGTTGGAAAAGAAAGTAATGGCGACCTTTTACAGACGCACAAGTGTTCTATTCCAAAAATTATGCTATACTGTAAGACAGGAAAAAGATCAGGAGCGGGCGCTTTTTTGCACCTGTCCTGGTAGAAAGGATTTTCGCAGTGGCTAAAAGAAAAAAACAGACGCGCCGTAAACAAACAAAGAAACAGCAACAACAAATGACCACACGGATCTCCGGTTTGATATTATTGGTCTTGAGTTTGACTGGCTGCTTTCATTTAGGGAACTTGGGGATGCTGCTTGCAAACTGTTTCCGGCTCTTTTTAGGTGACGCTTATCAAATTGGGACACTGTTAGTGGCTGGTTTGGGATTATATTTATTAACGACAGCTAAAGAACTGCGCTTAAAAACGCGCTATTTAGTGGGAAGCAGTTTAGTTTTAGCTGGGCTAATTTTATTTTTAAGCACTTATTTGTTTGGCCGCTTAGATTTACATACAGATTTTGTGACAGTTACTTGGCAGTATTTAAAAGCCGATATTGTCGCTAACAGTGTGGGAAACGCTGTGGGAGGCGGCTTGTTAGGAGCTGGCCTGTATCAGTTGACCTATTTTTTATTGGCACAAATTGGCAGTTACGTTTGCGCCGTTTTGCTGGTGTTGTTGGGTGGTTGTGCCTTGTTTAAGATCTCCTTTGGACAAGTGGTTGATCTGTTAGGGATGATCTTATACCAAGTAGTCCATTTTTTGAAAAAAATCTGGCTCTGGTTGGTGGACCTTGGTTCAGCTAGTTTACCGTGGTTGAAAAAACAACGAGCAAAGATCCAGACTAAGTTGAAACAAGATTACTTTACCGAGGGGCAAGCACCTGAATCTCAAGATACTCTGCCACAAGAACCAGAAGCTCAGGTCAAGTCATCAGTGCCAAATCAGGAACAAACTACGATTGAAAATGATATTAATACTGAAAAACATTTACCGCGCGCACATGGTGATGCCACAGACCCAGCTTTATGGAATGAGCGCCAAGAAACAGCCGAAACGCCCAAACGAGATGCTAAACCGCATCAAGTCCCATTGACTAATCCGGATTATGAATTGCCGGCGCCTAGTTTGCTGCAGGATGTCGCACCTACTGATCAAAGTGCTGAGAAAAAGGCTCTACGCCGGAACCAGGATGTTTTGAAGCAAACTTTAGAAAGCTTTGGAGTCGATGTCGAGTTGAAAAACACGATTTTGGGTCCTTCAGTCACTAAGTATGAATTACACCCGGCAATCGGAGTTAAAGTTTCAAAAATTGTGAACTTGTCAGACGACCTAGCGTTAGCCTTGGCTGCGAAGGATATTCGGATCGAGGCGCCGATCCCGGGTAAATCATTGATTGGGATCGAAGTACCTAATCAACAGGTGGCAACAATTTCGTTTAAAGATGTCATCAGTGCAATGAAGCCTGATCCGAACAAACCATTAGAGGTCCCACTTGGTCGCGATGTTTCTGGTAATTTGATCACGGCTGATTTATCCAAGATGCCGCATTTGCTGATTGCCGGCTCGACTGGGAGTGGGAAGTCAGTCGCAATCAACGGGATCATTACGAGTTTGTTAATGAATGACACGCCAGATCAAGTCAAGATGATGTTAGTCGACCCTAAAAAAGTTGAACTCGGAGTTTATAATGATATTCCGCATTTATTGACACCGGTCGTGACGGACCCTAAAAAAGCGGCACGAGCTTTGCATAAGCTGGTCGCTGAAATGGAACGCCGTTATGAGTTGTTTGCCAATACTGGTCAAAGAAATATTAATGGTTATAATCAGATGGTCAAACGGCAGAATCAGGCACAAAAAACGGCGGAGCCCACGTTACCGTATATTGTGGCGATCGTCGATGAATTGTCTGATTTGATGATGGTTGCGTCGAATGAAGTTGAAGATGCAATCATTCGTTTAGCTCAAATGGCACGGGCGGCCGGGATTCACATGATTTTGGCCACGCAACGTCCTTCCGTCGATGTTATTACGGGTTTGATCAAAGCCAATGTGCCATCACGGATGGCCTTTGCAGTTTCTTCTGGGACTGATTCGCGGACGATCATCGACTCGTCTGGAGCAGAAAAGTTATTGGGTCGTGGAGATATGTTGTTCTTGCCAATGGGCATGAATAAGCCGGTTCGAGTTCAAGGCGCCTTTATTTCTGACCAAGATGTCGAAAATGTGGTTGATTTTGTGAAGAGCCAGCAAGAAGCAGCTTATGATTCATCGATGGAAGTTTCTGATGAAGAGGCAGCTGGCGACGGTAGCGATGATGAAGAAGATGAATTGTTTAGTGATGCAGTTGATTTTATTACGCGGGAACAAAAATGCAGCATTTCACTGTTACAGCGGAAGTTTAAAATTGGCTACAACCGTGCTGCGAGAATCGTCGACCGGATGGCAGAAAAGGGCTTAGTTGGTCCGCAAGAAGGTAGCAAACCGCGCCAAGTTTACCTGAAAAAAGAAGCAGAGTAATTACTACTGTAATGCAGCTGAATATCGTCTATTCCTGAGGAGGAATGGGCGATATTTTTGGGTCTAAACTTTTTAGTGTTGATGAGTTGATCATCAGCACTTTTTTTCTACGCAAAAAGGACATCATTTGTCCTCGTGTGCTACGATTAAAGTGTCTAATTAAAATCAAAG
>NZ_BQXH01000030.1 GCF_022836475.1 Ligilactobacillus pabuli
TTGCATGTATTAGGCACGCCGCCAGCGTTCGTCCTGAGCCAGGATCAAACTCTCATTTTAAAGTTTGTGACTCATAAATTTTACTAGCGAAATTGACTTCGCAAATGTTTTTTGCACTTATCATAATGATAAGTGACCTCACACATTTGATTTGTCGAAACTTTGTTCAGTTTTCAAAGATCTACTTAATTACTAATCGTTGTTGCCAAAGTGACAACTTTATTAGTATATCACGCTGATTTAGAATGTCAAGAAAAAAATTTAATTTATTTTTTCAAGTTCATTTGAACGCAGCGGTTAATTTCAAGAAGTTAACCTCGCCTCAATCAGCATATATAAATATACAGTCTATTTAACGATTCGTCAACCACTAATTTAAGTGATGAACTCCGGCTTTCAACCAATTTTTATCCAAATTCGAACTTTATGTTATTTATAAATATAAATATTCGTTTTTAAAAGAAACGAGTTCCTAATTAAGTGTAATTTCATCTACAAGCACACTAAAAAACTTTTTAAATTATTTTAATTTCTTGAACTTCTGCGCAAATTTTGCCTGTTCTAACCACACAAAAACAATCTCCACCCTAAAGTTAGTTTCATTCACAGCAACTATTCCTCTAACTTGTTGTCCCCTCCTGACCCAAAATCGTTCTTTACCCGCAATGAATTTTTATCCACAAAAAAACTGCAGTCAGGATAATTACCTTTTAAGATTGAAAAGATAACTATTCTAACTGCAGTCGCTTGCTTTGCTACCATATAGTAGCTGATTGACAAACTATTCTATTTAACGTGGGCTAAGAAGTACTTCTTCTTACCACGACGAGCGATCACAAAGCGACCAGCAAACATTGCTGCTGGGTCGATCACATGCTCAACTTCGCGGATCCGGTCACCATTGATCCGAATCGCACCATTTGTCACGTCTTCACGTGCTTGACGCTTAGATTTTTCGATCCCTGTTCCCACTAACCAATCTACAATATTAGTTGGTTGGCTTGAGCATTCAACCGCTGGCATATTCTTAAAGCCTTGTTCAATATCATCGGCCGTTAAAGTTTTAACATCGCCAGAAAAGAGCGCTGCAGAAATTCGTTCTGCTTGTTCAACCGCTGCTTGACCATGCACAAAAGCAGTCACTTCTTGGGCTAACTTCCGTTGAGCTTCACGCTTTTCAGGTTGGTCAGCAACCTTTTGTGCTAACTCAGCGATTTCTTCTCGGGATAAGAAGGTAAAGTACTTCAGGTATTTAACCACGTCGCGGTCATCTTGGTTTAACCAGAACTGGTAGAATTCGTATGGGGTCGTCTTCTTTGGATCCAACCAGACAGCTCCGCCAGCGGTCTTGCCAAACTTAGTACCGTCAGCCTTAACCATCAATGGAATTGTCAGTCCATACGCCTGTGCATCCTGACCTTCCATTTTATGGATCAAATCGATGCCGGCCGTGATATTCCCCCACTGATCGGCACCACCAATTTGCAACTGAACATCATGTTCTTGCCAGAGGTGATGGAAATCAACTGACTGCAAGATCTGATAGGTAAATTCAGTAAAGGAGATCCCGCCTTCCAACCGGCTAGCGACAACTTCTTTATTCAGCATCGTATTGATGTTAAACAGCTTACCGTAATCCCGCAAGAAACTTAAGAGATCAATTTTAGATAACCAGCTGTAATTATTAACGATCGTAATATTATCGGCACCAAATAAGTGCTTCATCTGCGCTGTCAAAGCATCTTCATTATGGTGCACAGTTTCCATTGATTGTAAGACCCGTTCAGAACTCCGACCAGATGGATCACCAATTGAACCAGTTCCCCCACCAATCAAGATATGTGCGCGGTGTCCGGCCATCTGGAATCGTTTCAGCATCATAAAGGGGATCAAATGCCCAATATGTAAACTATCCCCAGTTGGA
Organism: Ligilactobacillus pabuli; assembly: GCF_022836475.1. Lineage (GTDB taxonomy): Bacteria > Bacillota > Bacilli > Lactobacillales > Lactobacillaceae > Ligilactobacillus > Ligilactobacillus pabuli. Next base: position 1,925 of record NZ_BQXH01000030.1, read on the forward strand.
TCAGTCCCACAATACAAGCCGACTGATTTGTCAGCCAATAACTTAGTTAAGCCGGCTTCATCCGTCACTTGGTTAATGGCGCCACGCCACTTTAATTCTTCTAAAATATTTTCCATGTTTATCATCCTCTCTATCTGATTCCAACTACCCTCGTAGCTGACTGCAGGGTTCAGGCACACCCTAACCTTAGTCCACCCCACGAAACAAACTTTAATTGCGAAAAAAAGTCCCTGCTGTCGTTAGACATCAGGGACGAAATTTTCCGCGTTACCACCCAGATTACCGCATAAGCGATCTCCTTCAGGATCGATAACGGGATCAACCGTCTTTGCTCCGTAATGTACTTCGGTTTTCTGGGTAGGCTGATTTGCAGCAACCATCAGCTTTCTTGAACTAGTGACCAGAACCCTACTATGTTACTTCACTGCATTATTCAATCTATCCTATGCTATCCAAAACTAAATGTCAAGCAGCCTTATTTGTTAGCGGCCTTTTGACGTTTTGCTTGGCAAGCAGGGCACAGACCGTAAACTTCATACTGACTATTATAAATCTCGTAACCTGTTTCAGCGGCGGCATTAGTTTCCAACTGCTTAAAGTGAGCATCGAAAACATCCACGATCCGGTTACAGGACACACAAATCACGTGATAGTGCGGCTTGTTTAAGAAATCATAGCGCATATGACCACTATTATCTGGTGCAACTTCAGTGATCAGTTTGTTTTCCTGTAACAGTTCTAAGGTATTATAGACAGTCGCCAAACTGACGCTAAAACCACTTTTTCTAACATGATCATAAATCATTTCGTTTGATGGATGTTCATGCGAAGTCATCAAATATGCCAAAATAACTTGACGTTGGGGAGTATTTTTAATGCCGTGCGCCTTCAAATTTTCAGCGGCAGTCACTAAAACTTCCTGATTTCTAAGCATAAAGTGACCTCCTTATTAGTCTGCAAAAATTTTGTTTTTGGAATTTTTAAAAAATACTTTTTACATTGTTATTGTAGCACCCTTTGAAATTAAAAGTCTATCAAAAAAGCTGGGTCGCTCTCACTTTAAGCTCAAACTAGCCGACAAATGGTAACCACCGGCTGCCTGTTTGGAGCCACTGCTGCAGACTTCGGACGTATTTGCCCACGCCAAATGAATCCAATTGACCCAGCCACAACATCCGCAATTCAATTAACAGTACACAAATCATTAGTCCTAAAACTAAGTATTCCCCTAAACTGCCAGTTTGATAGGAAATCAGCTGCTTAGCCGCGTGCTTGGTGGGCCTTTTTTTAGGCCAAAACCAGTTGACTCCTTCCTTAGAAAAGCTATCCTCTAGCAGATGGCACAAACAGCCGAAGGTCAGCCAAAAGGGAGCGAAACTACCCCGACTTGTCAGGTAATGGGTCGTAATGATCGCCATCAGCCAGTAGACTACTACCAGTGCCACTATCGAATGGGTCGCTTTCCGGTGTCCAAAGGCCTTGTTAGTTAGATTACTGGCAATTTTGTTTCTTTTCCCTAAAAAAGATTGGGGGTGATCAATATCCGGCAACAAACTGCCGAGACTCAGCAAGCCAACATTCAACAGGTTGGCCTGCCCGCTGCTGGCTAATAGCGGCACCCCTAAAACCAAGGTCGTTACAAAATGTGTTTTATACTCCATCGCTCTTTTACCTCAACCTATTCTCCACTTTTTGCAAACTCATGGCTGTAATTGATCTTACTGCGCCCATTGACTGAGGTCACATGCAGCTGGTCGGGAATTTCTGTCCGTAATTCAGTCACATGGCTAATGATCCCGATCAACCGATTCTCCCCTTCGATTTCTCGCAAGGCATCCAAAGCGACTTGCAAACTTTCGGTATCCAAAGAACCAAAGCCTTCATCGACAAATAAAGCTTCGACACTGATCCCCCCGGCTTGAGCGGAAACGACTTCGCCTAAGGCTAGTGCCAAACACAAGGCTGCAATAAAGCTTTCGCCCCCCGACAAGGTGTGCACGGAGCGGATCTTGCCGGCATTATCATCATAGATATTTAGTTCCAGTCCAGTCTTAGAGGCGTAACTTCCAGCCTCTTCATCCAAACAAAAGCTGTACCGGCCAGCCGTTAGCTCTGCAAAACGCTGGTTAGCGACCACAATGACCTGTTTGAAATAGGACTGCAAAACGTAACGCTCCAAGTTTAACTTCAGATGCCCCTTACCGCCGACAACTTCGGCCAGTTCGTTCCACTGTGCATTTTCGTTTAAAGTCTGACGGTAATTCTGCCAAATCTTGGTGACCTGAAGCTTAGTAGCTTGATTTTCCTGGTAACGGTGGTCCAGTTCACTGCGTTTGTTATACAGCTCCTCTTGTTTCTTCATTAACTCTGCGATTTGCTGCTTAGTTTCTGCAATTTTTGGTGTCTCCTGGTCACCGATCCGCTCAGCTAGCTGCTTTTGGGCCGTCTGGTTAATAGTCAGCTGATTATTATACTTCGCCAACTCTTGCCGCAAACCTGAGAGCTGCTGGATCTGTGTTCCCCAGTTTTGCAACTCAGCTAATGTGACCGGACGAGTATAGGACGTCAACGCCGCTTGCAGGTCCTGATTTGCCCGCTGTTCTTTAACTTGGGCGGTTTCAAATTGCTCAACACTAGCCTTAAGTCCAGCTTTAACTCCGGCCAAGTCACTGTGTAATTGGGTCAAAGCCGCCTGAACGGTCTCTTTGTCATGCTCATAAGTCTCAATTTTCTTGCGACAGTCAGCCAACTGTTGCTGTAATTCTTGGCTGGAGGCATAGCCCGCCGGTAAGAGGGCAGTTTGCTGTTCGATCGTTACTGCTAATCGTTGTTCAGTTAATTGCGCTTGTTGTTTTTCGTGCTCGGCTGCTTGCTGAGCAGCTGCTAACTGCGGTGCCTGTTTGCTGAGAGCTGCCAACTGGTCGTTTAGCTGCTGTTGCTTGGTCAACTGCTGTTGATACTTAGCTTTAGCGGCAGACAATTCCTGCTGCTGTTGCGTCACGGCCACAGTCACTTCTTGCTCGCTGGCAGTCGCTGGTAATTCCAAGCGGACCGCCAAAGCCTGTTGTTGTTCGGCCATTGCGGTAGTCTGCTGGTTCAGTGTTTCCGTTTGTGCCGTTAAACTGCCTTGTGTCGTATTTACCACTGCCGCTGCTTGTTGAGCACGTTCCTGCGCCTGTTTGACAGCCTCTTTCGTGACGGTCGGTGCCGTCGTTGTGCTGCCTGCCGGATGCGGGTGATCTGTCGAGCCGCAGAGTGGACAAGGAGTTCCCGGTTTTAACCGCGCCGCTAAGCTCACGATCTGATTTTGCGCATACTGCGAGTCAAGTTCCAGATAATCTTGCTTGGCCTGTTGCGCTCGAGCCTCGAGTTGGGCTAATTGTGCTGTCAAAGCTGCAAGTTTTTGTTGCGCCGCGCCTTGCTTGGCACTGGCCTGCTTAAATTCGGCCAACTGCTTTTTAGTCTGCTCGAGTTTAGTTGTGCTAGTTTGCAACGCTAATTCCTGGGCATGCAAGTCGGGAATTTCAGCAAGCTGCGTCGTTAATTGTTCTTGTTGTGTAGCATTTTTAGCCAGCTCGGCTTCAATTTCGCTGACTTTTTGCTGGTGGGCTTTGACCTGAGCTTGGACGGCTTGTTGCTGTTGCTGCAATTTTTCCACCGTTTGGTAGAGGTCGACCTTGTCGGACAGGCGCTCTAGCTGGCTGCGCATGTTTTGGATCTGCGGTTCTTTTTGGGCCAGTTGTGCTTGCTGGTCAGTGGTTGCGGTTAAACTAGCAGTTAGCTGCTTTGCGCGTTGCTGTTGTTCGTCTTTTTTAGCGGTCAGCTTTTGCTGGGTCAGCTGGGCATCCGCCAAATCTTTCAACAGGTCGCGTTGCTGGTTGGCCCACTCCAGGTCAGTGATCTGGCCTTGCAGCTGGTCAAAGTGCGGTTGTTTGGCAGCCAGAGCTTGGCCTTCTTTTTGCAATTCAGCTAATTTTTGCTGGTCGGCTAACAAACTTTCCTGACTTTGATATAAACGGTCCAACTTAGTTTTTTGCTGGTCATTTTCCTGCGTTTGCTTGCGGTAGTTTTCTAAGAGCGCAGCCTGTTGTTCTAATTCTGCTTGCAGCTTTTCCAGCCAATCTTCCACACGCAAATCAGTTCCATCTTCGAGCGGTTCTGCAAAATGTGCCTGTTTTTGCACGTTTTGCAACTCTAGCAGCTGCCCTTCAGTTGCTTCTTGGCGCTTTTTAGCCCGCTCCTTAATGTTTTCCACAAAGCTCTGATAAAACTTGGTCCCGAATAATTCGCGTAAGACGGTCTCCTTGGAATTACTATCGGCCGCCAAGAAATTACGAAACTGCCCCTGCGGTAAGAGAACGATCTGGGCAAATTGCTCGGCGGTCAGATTTAGCAGTTCACTAATGAAAGTGTTGGCTTGGTTAATTTTATCGATTTCTTTTTTCTCACCAGCGAGATCCTTGTAAAGCAAAGAAACTTTCGCGGCCCGCGTCGTTTGCCCATTGCCCCGTTTAGAAGCCACAGTCTGCTTGGGCGAACGAGTAATTTGGTAGGTCTGTTGATGATCTTCAAACTCGAAGGTGACCGATGTGGGTTCCTGGTCACTCGCAAAGTCAGAACGCATTTCTTCGGCGCCCCGTTCGCCGCCGGAAGTTTGACCAAATAAAGCAAAAACCATCGCGTCAAAAATCGTGGTTTTCCCCGTCCCGGTTTTCCCGCTGATCAAAAAAACTGGTGCATCAAAAAATTCACTAAAATCAATCGTTTGGTCAACATAGGGGCCAAAATTATGCATCTCTAGTTTAATTGGTTTCATCTTGATCTCCCTTCTTCAACTCTGCCAGACTTTCCTGCACGATTTTTTTCTGCAATTCTGTTGGCTGCTCATCCGTCATTTTGGTAAAGAAATTTTCAAATAAGGCCAGTGGAGCAAGGTCGGTCAGCACCACATCATCGTCGTTGACCGTCAGACTTTCTCGTCCATTGACCCGCGTTAAGGTCAAAATTCTCGGATAGTAGTTGCGTAACTTATTTAAGACATCTTCAATTACGGCACGGTCTGTTAGTTTGATCACCACATAGTCGTCATTAGGGATCGAGTGGTACAAAGCCGGATCTGTGAGTTCTGCATAAGAATTTTCCAAGATTTGAATATCATTTAGCGGCCGTAACGGCACCCATTTGGCAGCATACGGGTCAGTATCAACGATCCACACTCCCTTTTCAGTCTCCGCTTCGCTCGCCGAAAACTTGACGGGCGAACCAGCGTACTGGATCTTTGGGTGGTGCAAGGCGTTTTTGTCATGCAGGTGTCCAAGAGCCACATAATCAAAGACTTCTAACAAATCGACTGGGACAGCATTCAAACCGCCGACCTCGATCTTGGTTTCAGAGTCGTGGTGCGAACTGCCAGCCGCAAAAAAATGGGCCACTAAGACATGCTTTTTGGTCGGGTCGAATTTCGTCACCATTTCGGCCACGGTTCGTTTCATGATTTCAGGAAGTTCCTTGAGTGAGTCGTCTTCAAAATAATTTCTAGCCTGCTGGGGTTGAAAAAACGGCAACAGGAAAAACTGCGTATCCGCCAGCGTGACGGGTTCAAACGCACCCGCAAAAGTTGTGTTGAGATAAAACTGGGTCGCTGTATACCAGTCGCTGCCTGTTTCTAACCGGGTGGCCGAATCATGGTTGCCGCTGATGGCCAACAACGGATATTTCTCTTGCAAATTAAGTTCCTTTAACATCCCGTTTAGCATCGCAACGGAATCTTCACTAGCTACCGCCCGGTCATATAGGTCCCCGGCGATCACGATCGCATCCACTTTTTCTTGCGCCGCAATTGTTTTAATTTGTGTAAAAGCATCTTGTTGTTCCGCTGCCAAACTAAAAGCATGCAGTTTTTTACCGATGTGCCAATCTGCTGTATGTAAAAATCGCATTAAGTCTCCTCCATTCTATTCAAACGTTAGTTCCCTTTATCATAACTTGAACTACCATCCTTTAAACAGGCTGGATTCTGGGAACACAGCAAACTTATCGGTTAGATCACTCTAACTAAATAGACAGCGGTCACTGCTATTTACCACGGTACGTTCCATACCTTAATTTCAAAACTCGCCTAAACGAGTACTTTTTCTTTTTCAATTTGAGCTAGTCCACGGTGCAGAATATTTTGACTAGCATTAATATCACGATTTAAGTGCGTTCCACAGGTTGGGCAATCCCACTCTCGGACGGCTAACCACTCATGCTGATTTAAACTGTCAAATTGATGATTTTTTTGCCCACACTGATGGCAAATGCGACTCGTGTTTTTAGGATCAACAAAAATTAGTTGCTTTCCATACCAGTCACACTTATATTTCAACATGGTAACTAACTTACCCCAACCAGCGTTAGATATCGCACGAGCCAGATGACGGTTTTTCAGCATCCCTTGTGTGTTAAGTTTCTCTACCACGATCACATCGTAATTTTGTACTAACTGGGTTGTCAGCTTTTGTAGTCGGTCATAACGACGCTCACTGACTTGACGCTTGAGCTTAGCCACTGTATGACGGGCCTGTTGGTAGCGCGGAAACTGTTTTAGACTAGTCCGTGGCAACAAGAGCTTTTCGTGCTTATCAAAAGCCATTTCTTTCTGGGCATTTCGTCTGCGACGAGCCATTTTGCGTTCCCAGATTCTAACTTGTTGTTTAGCTTCAAGGTCAAAATGCATCATATTAACTTTTTGCCCATTCGACAAAATCATTAGGTCATCTAGTCCTAGGTCAATCCCCACTACTTGATTAGTTTTATCCTTGGGCTTGAAAGCTTGTTTTTCGCTTTCAAGTAAGATAGTCGCATAATATTGACCTTGCGCATTGATCCGAACAGTTACACGTTTGATTTTGCCATTTAGTATTCGGCCAGCCCGAAAATAGACGTGCCCGAGCTTGGGCAGTTTTAGGTGGTGATTGTCAATGACTTTGATATTCTGATTGACTGCTTTAGTTGTATAACTCTGGGCATAGTCTTTCTTACTTTTAAACTTTGGATGGCCGTTCTCGAGTTCCGGGTCAAAGAAACGTTGAAAAGCGTCGTGCAAATGATCATTCGTTGCTTGCAGTGCAGTTGAGTCAACGTCCTTTAACCACGGGTATTCTGCTTTTAAAGGCTTTAGCATTAAATTCATCGCATAATTATTTTGATACTTAGCCTGAGGATTATTTTTGTAGCGCTCATTTTGCATGGCCAACATTTGATTCCACACAAAGCGCGTCGAACCAAAAGTTCTGCTCATTTGGCTAATTTGTTTTTGATTGGGATATAGTCGAACTTTAAAAGCTATCACAGCCATTGATCTCACCACCTTTTCTTTAGCATAGAACTTTATTAGTTTAAAACAATGTATAGTTTTAAGTAGCATACGATGTATGAACCAGCAATTCATTCCTCGACTAAAGTCAGGGGGATTTCACCAAAAGCATCAGTAAATAAAAAGAGCATCACTGCCCTTTTTTGTGATACTATTCTGCCGTTGCTCAGCCTTGATTCAAAATGGCTTCCAAGCCGTCATTATAAGCTGTTTCAATTAAAGCAGTGGTCTCGTCTGCTGGCAAATCAATCAAGCGTTCATCAAAATTCGGGAAGATCTGCTGGGAAATAAAGTCCAATAATCGGTCGTGCAAACGGTCGATCTCTACGGTATCTTCTTCGCTTAAAATAAAGGTCCCGCTTTCATCGAGGCGGTCCTGGGCATTGCGTAGTAAATCCATCGCCGCAAACATCCCGGCTGCGTGGGCGCTTTCTTTCAAACACGCACTCAATGGTTGGGGGACCCCCAAATATTCAATAAAAATTTGTTGTTTTTGTTGAAAAAGGTCGAACTGTTTTTGCATAAAACCGCTAAAACGTGGATCTTGCGGCTGTTGATTTTCATCTGCGTGCATTCCAAACACTCCTGTCATTTTTGCTTACTGTTTATTATACCCTATCTACCGTTAAAAAATGGAATTAACCCCGTGTGCTGGTAAATAAATTTCAAACAACACGTATAAACCGATCACGATACAAAAAGCTCCCAGTACAAATAAGAGATCACGGACGGCACGCGCCTCTTTGTCTTTCATATTTGCCGCGCCAATGATCATTAACAAGCCCACTAGACTCAGCATTAAAATAATTATTATTATCGATAACCGCACAACTTACACCCACTATTCTTTGTAACTTCGTACTCTAATTATAGGCAAATTTTACCCAAATTAAAGCAGTAAAACAGTAGATTTAAGAAAAAATTCCTAATTTGATCCCAGCAGCCAAATAAACTAGCAGCCAAGCACTAAAGGGAACCGTTTTTTAGGACTTTCACCCCTAGCTTAGTCATTTTTTTGCAGCTAATGCTTGTCCAAATCACAGGCTTGTGGCACACTAGAAGGTAGGAAATCATCAAGTACGACCAGCAAATTAGCTGGTGCGCAACTTGTTGCAATCAGTAAAAGGAGAACGTCATGACCGAACTTGTATATCAACAGATCATTGCTGATCTAAAAAAAAGAATCTTTGCCGGAGAGTTTCCCAGCTTACATTTGCCAGACGAGCGCTCCTTGGCAGAGCAATACTCAGTGAGCAGAAGCTCGGTCAAGCGTGCGTTGACTCGGATGGCCAGCGATGGGATCATTTTCAAAAAACGCGGTGCCGGGACCTTTATTAACCCACTTTACTTAAAAAATGAATCAGTTTTCAACTATGAAGAAGGCTCTAACTTAGGAGTTTCGGATAATTTCCAGATGAACGGCCAACGTCCACAGATCAAAGTCCTGAATTTTGAAGTGATTCGGCCGACCGAAGAGATCCAGCGAGACCTCTTCTTACATCCTGACGACTTTGTCTACAAGATTGACCGTTTACGCCTATTTGACGACAAACCGTTCATGATCGAAACCGGCTATATTCCCATTAAGATCTTGCCCAGCCTTTCTTTAAAGAAAATTGAGGGCTCCATTTTTAACTACGTTGAGCAGGCCTTTGGGCAAACAGTCTCGAAATCGTTTCTGTCGATTTTCGCCGAACCATCGACCAAACTTGACCAGCAATTATTAAACTTGACCCCCACCGAACCCGTGGGTGTGATGGAAGGAATCTTCTTCCTCAACAATGGGACACCGTTCGAGTTTTCCCGGATGCGGCTCCACTACCAATACATGAAATATAACACCTTCGTTAGTGTTTCAAACTAACAGTCAAAAACTGCCCGTGCTTGTCAGCAAACGGACAGTTTTTTTATATTCGAACTAAAAGTGCGCAGCATTGAGTGGTTAACTGTCATTGCGAACACTGTTTTCCCAAAACAACGGTCACATCTTCAATTGCGACTCAATATCACGTCCACCATCCATGATCCTAATCACCGTAATTGTTTGCTGTTCATTATCTGGCAGATAAAATGCCAGGTAATTCCCCATTGGTAACATCCGCAAACCTCGACTTTTCCAGGGCTCTTGATCATATAAACGATGTCCTTCAGGAAAATCTGCTAAATTACTCAGATGATGTTCAAAGACAGAAAGTTGTTTTTCAGCATTCAGTGGTGCCTGCAACTCAAAAGAAATATATTCATATATTTCACGCAAGTCCATCTCTGCTTGTTCTGTTAAAATTATTTCAAACCTCATCTTTGATAGTCCTTACGAATACTTGCGAAAGCATCCTTCGCTGGGATAGTACGTCCAGCGAGCATTTGGGTATAACCTTTTTCAAGCTCAAGACTCATCTGCTCTGCAGTTAATTGTTGCATATTAACTATCGAATGCTGCGGGATTTTTACATCAAAAGGAAGCCCTTTTTGCAGAATAATTTGTTTATAGAACATATTAATTGCGTTAGATGCCGGAATTCCTAATGTCGCTAGAATATTTTCAGCCTGTTCCTTAACATCAGGTTCAATTCGAGCGTACAAATTTGCTGTTTTAGCCATGCGACTCACTCCTTCTTGAATTACTACTTTTCACTGTTATCTTAATTCATTGTACGCACAATAGCAATACAAATGCCTATTAATAACATTGTTACAAAAAAGCAGCAAACTAAGCTTAAAGTTTAAAGCTATTTTTTAAAAGAAACAAAGTATAAATTTCTAATTATCTTTTTATATTTTCTTAAATGCTCGTAAAGCCTTATTCTATGTGCTTTCGAGTATTTTTACTGTAGGAAGATACTTCACGTTTCTTTGCATATTTCCTCATGTCTTAGCTGTCAGAAGTGGTAAATAAGTAGTAAATTCATTTGTACTACTAAGCAACAAGACGCTCCTGTTGCTTCTCTTTATTCAAGCGTTTCATTTCTGCCATTGCAGAATCGAATGTTGCATGTGCGTAATAGTTCAGCGTCATGGCTATATTAGCATGTCCCATAATGTACTGTAATGCCTTTGGATTCATTCCTGCATTTGCATAGTTGGTACAGAATGTATGTCGCAAACTATGTGGAGTGATGTGTGGCAATTTATCCTCGTTATACTTATTGTATTTCTTAACAAGACCTTTCATCATGCCGTTGTAATCACTTGCCACTTTTGGATAGTTCTTTCTATTAAGAAAGAGGAAATCACTATATCCATCAATCTCAACACGCTTATCATTCTTTCGATTCGCTAACACTCGCTTAAATGCTTGATAGGCTTCTTCAACCATAGGAACTTGACGTTCGCCACTTTTGGTCTTTGGTGTTTCAATGTAGTACCCAATTTCAGTATCTCTCAATAGCTGATGGTCTATATTGACAAGACGATTCTCAAAATCTAAATCTGGAAGTGTCAAACCACCAAACTCTGAAATACGAAGACCTGTTTTTAAGAGTATCAGAATTTCATCATAATTTTTGCTGTAGGTTTTATCAGCTTTTGCAAAGGCTAACAGTTTTTCTTCCTGTTCTTCTGTTAGTACGGTCTTAGGGACAGTATCATCATCAAGAACTGCTTTCAGTTGAAAGTCAAATGGATTCTTCCGAACACAATCGTCTTGTATAGCAATATAGAATGAAGCCTTTAAAGAACGTTTGTAGTTATTGATGGTTTGATAAGCATAACCATTTTCACTCATTCTAATAGCCCATTCTTTAGCGTCTGATGGCTTAATACTGTCAATACTTCTTACACCTAACTTGTCTTTCTTCAAAATATCCATAAGATATTTGCGTCCAGTTTCAGTGTTTTTTCTAACCTTTGGTCTTTGAGCGTTCTGTTTTGCGTAAAGCTGGCAGAGTGTCATTTTCTTTCCTACAACATCAATACCATCATGAATGTCTTTCTGTAACTCTGCGATTTTCTCTCTAAGTGAGATACAATCACGCTTTCCTGCTGGTACTCGGTCTGTAGCCACAAGTTTCCACGAGTAAACAAATTGCGGTTCTCCAAATGAATCTATATATTTGTATAAGTATCTTCCGTCTTTTCGTTGGCTCTCTCCAGTCTTTAAGATTCGACCTTTATTGTCACGTCTTTTTTCTGACATGGCATTTGCTCCTTTCCTTTATGGAAAGAGCCTTGATACGACTTAATACTATTTTATCATATACAAGACCCTTTGGCGACGCTAGATTGCGTCCAATGTATCTATAATTTTTTCAAATTGTTTTCGTTTAATCTGAATACGATTGCCATTCATAATCAGCCAATTTGCATTTTTATTTTCCTCTGCCAAGCGTCGTAGCTTGTTTTCGCCAATACGAAAATATTTTGACGCTTCTTCAATGGTTAGGGTATAACGTTCCCAAATAGGAATGTCAGTCTGCTTCATAAAATCCTCCTTTCCAAATCACTTATTTGGATTTCATAAAAGTTGTTTTACCAGCAATCGAACAGCTTTAGCAAAGCTCACGGGAGTTCCACCCCTGCATGGTTCTCATGTAGCCATACTCATTGCCTGCGACGGTTTTATCACGCTCGGACTATTGACTGTATGGGAGTATCATTATCACGATAAGAATGTCGTTGCAGGCAATCCTGCTAAAGATTGCTTCTCGGATCACTAACATGAATCGCTCGCTATCTTTATAAGATAGGTCATGGCGGTTAGTTCCGTTGGCTCTTTTCTTATCGAAACGTATTCGATTACTTTTATTCAGTTTTCAAAGAACAATGGCTCGTTAGCCTATCAAAACACATTGAAAGCTCAATATGCTTTGGTGGAATAACAAACCTCCCTGTTCGGGAAGCGTGGAATGGTTTAGCACGCTTCCACGAAAGGAGAGAGGATATTACTTAATTTCAAATGACAAAATCTTTGTAATCAGTCTGGTTTCCATTCTTCCACGTAAGACTTCATCAACGACCATACTTTGATTGCCATATTCATCTTTCATAAGTCGTAGGGAACGCTTCGTTATGTACCCTCTGTAATGATGTAGAATCTGGTTAATCGCTTCGGTATCGCCATCTGTTGCCTTTACAATGAGAGGAAAGGGAATCATAGGATATTGTGTTTTCATTCTTCAAATTCCTCCATAAACTTTTTAATTAAGGCTAGTCCACTGGTTCTATGCCGATAGACAGTAGAACGGTTCAATTTCAACAGGTCTGCAATTTCTGAATCGCTCATGTCCATAAAGTAAAACAGCAGTAGAATTTCACGTTTCTTGTCTGGCAACTCACGTAATGCTTCACTCAACAAATCATTTTCAACGCCTACTGATAACCCATTGAGTGTAAAAATCTGAAAGTCAGTTGAATAGTTATCTGTTGTCGCAAACTGGCTAACAAGATAATCGCCAACATCCGAAAAGGACACCTCACGCTTTGCAATCCTTGAAAGATAAAGCATATAATTCTTTCGCTCGTCTTCCATAGCACGTTTACAGATATAGTCAAACTGATTTTCTATTGTGGTCTGAAAAGAAGATGGTTTCATGTTTCTCACCCCCTTTCTGTCTAGGAAAGGAAGTGAGCCTTGCTCGTTTATCTCCTTTCACTCTTAGTCCCAATGTGAAAGGGGGATTTGTTGCATTACTGATAAATAAACTTTGTAAAAAAGTTCTGAATAGCCAAAAAAGCATATAAACAGATTTATTTCTCTGTTTACATGCTTCTGTTATTCTATCTATATGATTTATAAAACCACATTGGTGGACGTACTTATCTATTGCAGATAGACGACTTTTTTTGACAAGAACCCAATGTAAGGAAATTTATTGTATATGATGTACTTCATGGCGACGTTGACCTCCAACAAACCGCCATTTGGAAGTAATATACAATATTTTAACAGCGTAAATAGCACTACCATATAACGGTTTTTTTTATTGGCGTTTAGTAGTGCTTTTTATTAAATATAAACCTATAAACCATATAACACGTTTTTCTATACCTGTTTTTAATTCAGTAGGAACAATAAAATGTATAGAGGTGGTCTACTATGCGTAAAAAAGAAGATAAATATGATTTTAGAGCCTTTGGTTTAGCCATTAAAGAAGCTCGATTGAAACGAGGTTTAACTCGTGAACAAGTGGGAGCATTGATTGAAATTGACCCACGGTACTTAACTAATATTGAAAATAAAGGGCAACACCCCAGCATACAAGTTCTTTATGACCTTGTATCGTTACTTCATGTTTCCGTTGATGAATTTTTCTTACCTGCTAATAACTTGGTAAAAAGCACCCGACGATTACAGATAGAGAAATACATGGATAGCTTTACAGACAAAGAACTATCCTTAATGGAATCTTTAGCCAGCGGTATCAACGAAGCAAGAAACATCGAAGACTAATTAAAAGAATCCATACATAACGGAAAGAGCCGATAAAATGAGATTGTATTAATCTCATTTTATGGGTCTAAACTTTTTAGTGTTGATGAGTTGATCATCAGCACTTTTTTTCTACGCAAAAAGGACATCATTTGTCCTCGTGTGCTACGATTAAAGTGTCTAATTAAAATCAAAG
>NZ_BQXH01000031.1 GCF_022836475.1 Ligilactobacillus pabuli
TTCGTCAAAATACCTTTGAACTGCCATAATCTTAAAATCAGTTGAATATTTAGTCATAAAAAACACCCCATAATTATTAGATTTTTATGTCTAACAATTATGGGGCACTTCACACTGCTTTAACAGTATTTAGAGCTCATAAATATTTTATCCAACGCTGCCTTCCATTTGGTAATTGATCAAACGGTTCAGTTCAACGGCATATTCCATTGGTAATTCTTTCGTAAATGGTTCAACAAAGCCCATCACGATCATCTCAGTCGCTTTTTCTTCCGAAATCCCACGACTCATTAAATAATACAGCTGTTCTTCTGAAATCTTAGAAACTTTAGCCTCATGTTCCATCGAAACATTACCATTTAAAATTTCATTAAATGGAATTGTATCACTAGTTGATTTCTCATCCATAATGATCGTATCGCATTCGACGTGCGCTAAAGATCCATCGCTGTGCCGACCAAACCTGACCTGGCCTCGATAATCCACACTACCTCCGTCTTTGCAAAGTGACTTCGAAACGATCGATGATGACGTATTCTTCGCATTGTGGATCATCCGTGCTCCGGTATCTGAACGAATATCCTTGCCGGCAAATGCGATCGACAACATTGTGCCGCGTGCACCCTGACCGTCCAAATAAACACTTGGATATTTCATCGTGACTTTCGAACCCAAGTTACCATCGACCCACTCCATCGTGGAATTTTCCAACGCCTGAGCCCGTTTCGTTTCCAAACTATAAACGTTATCTGACCAGTTTTGAATGGTCGTGTAACGGCAGTAAGCATTCGGTAAAACATTCACTTCGACTACCGCAGCGTGCAGACTGTCTTGCGAATAATTAGGTGCTGTACAGCCTTCAACATAGTTAACACTTGCACCTTCATCCACGATGATCAGTGTCCGTTCAAACTGCCCTGAATTGCCTGCGTTGATCCGGAAGTAACTTTGAATAGGTGTCGTAACCTTCACACCTTTTGGCACATAGATAAAGGTTCCACCCGACCAGACTGCCGAATTTAAGGCTGCCAATTTGTTATCTGTTGGCGGCACCAATTTGCCAAAATACTTTTTAACTAGTTCTGGGTATTTTTGCACTGCAGAATCGGTGTCCATAAACACGATCCCAGTTTTCGCAAATTGTTCTCGCATGTTATGGTAAACCACTTCTGATTCATACTGTGCCGACGAGCCTGCCAAGTATTCACGTTCAGCCTGCGGTACACCTAATCGATCAAAGGTTTCCTTAATTTCTGGCGGAACATCGTCCCAACTCCGGGCAACTGAATCCGAATCACGTCTAAAATAATTAATCTTATCCAAATCTAAAGCAGATAGATCTGGGCCAAAATCTGGCATCGATAGTTCCTGATAAATTTTATAGGCATTTAGTCGAAAATCCAGCATCCATTGCGGTTCATGCTTAACAGCTGAGATCTCACGAACAATATCTTCGGTCAATCCTTCACCAGTGGTATAAATCGGTTGAATATCATCTTTAAAGCCATATTTATATTCTCCACCAACATCAGGTACAGTATTAGTCATTTCTCTCACTCTCCTCTAGGGCTTGATAAGCTGCTTTCCAGGCTAAAGTTGCACATTTAATACGGGCTGGAAACTGAGCCACACTTTGCAAAATAACGGCATCTCCCAGCAACTTAGCTTGGTCTGGGACTTCTTTACCCATCACCAGATCTGAGAAGCCTAGCACCATTTTTTCGACCTCTGCGGGTGTTTTGCCGATAATCTGGTCGGTCATCATTGAAGCCGAGGCCTGTGAAATCGTACAGCCCGTTCCAGTATATCCTGCAGCAGCGATTTTCCCATCTTGCATTTTCATTTGGACAGTTAACACATCCCCGCAAGTTGGGTTACGCAGCTCTAACTCATGATCAGCTTGTGGTAAGGGATGGTTATTATGCGGATGTTTGGCATGGTCCATGATCACCTGCCGGTATAAATTATTTAATCTAGCAAGAGCCATTTAAAAAGAACTCCTTTGCATCTAAAATTGCTTTGATCAACAAATCTGCATCTTCTTTAGTATTATACAAATAAAAGCTTGCTCGAGCAGTTGCGCTGACTCCGAGATAGTTCATGAGCGGCTGAGCACAGTGGTGCCCGGCCCGAACTGCAACACCGTCCATGTCTAATGCACTCGCTAAGTCATGGGGGTGTAAGCCGGTTAAATTAAACGACAAGATTCCCGTCCGTAGACTTGGGTCTTGCGGTCCATAGATTTCCAGACCATCAATTGCTTGCAGCTGCGGTAAAACATAGCTGATCAATTCCTGTTCATGCTTAGTGATCTGTTCGAGACCAATCGCTTGCAAATAATCGATGGCGGCTCCTAAACCGATCACACCAGCGATATTTTGTGTGCCGCCTTCGAACTTATACGGTACTTCTTTAAAATCAGTTTCGTACAAGCCAACGTTAGCGATCATTTCCCCGCCAAATTCAAGCGGCGGCATTTCATTTAAGAGTGCCAATTTTCCCCATAAAACACCGACGCCAGTTGGCGCCAACATCTTGTGGCCGGAAAAGGCATAAAAATCAGCACCTAATTCCTGCACATCTACCGGCAAATGCGGTACAGCTTGTGCACCATCAACGACCATTACTGCTCCATGCGCATGGGCTAACTGACTGACAGCTTGAATTGGATTGACCACACCCATCACGTTTGAAGCATGACACAATGCCACAATCGCCGTCCGATCAGTGATCAAGTCAGCTGCACTCTGCAAGTCCAACTGTCCGTCAGCAGTCAGTTCAATATATTTTAGCTTTGCACCGACTTTTTTGGCTAATTGCTGCCAAGGCACCAGATTACTATGATGTTCCAGATACGACAAGACAATTTCATCGCCGGCCTTAACGTGTGTTGCCCCGTAACTGGCAGCCACCCAGTTGAGCGCTTCTGTCGTCCCTTTAGTAAAGACAACTTCATGCCAATCGTTACCATGAATAAAATCCGTCACTTTTTGCCGCACCTGCTCATAACGTTCTGTAGCTCGTTGTGCTAGGGTGTGCACCCCACGATGAATGTTTGCATTATCATTTTCATAAAAATCTCTGACTGTCTGTAAAACCGCGAGCGGCTTTTGGGTGGTCGCTGCGTTATCTAAATAAACTAACGGCTCGTCATTGACTTTTTGCGCTAAGATGGGGAAATCAGCCCGCCAATTATTCATCTTTTTGCCCATTGATCAATTTCCTTTCGATCATTTCAGCCAAGATATCCCGGACTTCCTTGGATGGCAACGCCGACAAGACTGGTCCAAGGAACCCTCGAATAACTAAACGTTCAGCAGTCGCTTGATCGATCCCGCGACTCATCAGGTAATACATTTTTTGTTCGTCCACTCGACCAACACTAGCAGCATGTCCAGCAACAACATCATTATCATCGATCAGTAAGATCGGGTTCGCATCTCCGCGGGCTTTAGTCGACAACATCAAGACCCGACTTTCCTGCTGGGCTTCCGCTCCCTTTGCGCCATGAACAATGTGACCGATTCCATTAAAAATCAAACTCGATTCTGCTAAAATCACTCCATGTTGCAAAATATTTCCCAGCGAATGCTGACCATAGTTGGTGACCCGAGTATCAATGCCTTGCACCTGTTGTCCCGTTGAGATCGCCACGACTTTTACTTCAGCATGGGAACCTGCCCCGACTAATTCAGAATCAAAGTCACCCACAATATTACCGTCGTTCATCATCCCCATGGACCAATCGATTCTAGCATCTTGTTCTAGGTAGCCACGGCGATTCAGATATGCAGTGGTGTGTTCTCCTAAACGATCGACACTGGCAAATTTGATATGACTGCCTGGTTCTGCAATCACTTCTTCGATAATATTAGCGGGACACTCCTGCTGCCCATAAGTCCCTGTATTTTCCAAATATGACAACTCACTGCCTCGATCAGCAATCAGCAGCAAATGATGAACGTAGTCGCGTGACTGCCGTGCATCTTGGAAGAAATACGACGTTAGCGGTTGTTTTAACACCACGTTTTTGGGCACATAAATCAAAAGTCCACTCGTCAAATGAGCCACATGTTCTGCGTTTAACCGGTTTTCTGTCGGCTTAGTGGCTTTAGTCATGAAATACTTTTGCACGAGGTCGGCATGTTCTTTTAAAGCAGTCAGCCAGTCACAAACGATCACGCCTTTTTCTTTGAATTCAGCCGGTAAGTCTGCCTGCAATAGCTGTGATCCTAGTTGAACAATATTAGCTTGTTGAGTCGCTAACTCGGTCAATTCAATTGGCTCTTCATTAACTTCGGGCCGTTGGGTCACATTAATTGGCCAAGACCGATAGTTTATTTTTTGAAAATTAGGTAAAGCCAACTCAGCCACGGCTTGATCAGCCTGAAGCCGAAGAGTAGTGAACCAGTCTGGTTCATTGGTTTGTTTAGCATACTCGATAATTTCTTGAGCAGTTTGCGTTACAACCGTCATTTGGTCCACCCCCTATTCTTCGTCGACTAGTTTAACGTCTAGGCCTAATTCATCTCTTAATCCAGCATAGCCTTCATCTTCCAATTTAACTGCCAAATCAGCAGAACCGGATTTCACAATTTTTCCGCCCATCATCACATGGACCACATCCGGCTTAATATAATTTAACAAGCGCTGGTAATGAGTAATGATCAACGACCCAAATTCAGGGCCGCGCATTGCGTTCACACCCCGGGAAACAACCTTTAAAGCATCGATATCTAGCCCGGAATCAATTTCATCTAAAATAGCAAATTTAGGTTCGATCATCATGAGCTGCAAGATTTCATTCCGCTTTTTTTCACCGCCAGAAAAGCCCTCATTCAAATAACGCTCGGACATCTCTTGAGTCATATCTAAAGTGGTCAGTGTTTGGTCTAATTTTTGGAGAAATGCAGGGATCGACATTTGGTCATCCTCTGGGCGCCGAGAATTAATGGCAGCCCGAATAAATTCTGCATTCGTAATGCCTGGGATCTCAGCCGGATATTGCATGGCCAAAAACAAGCCGGCACGTGCTCGCTGATCAACTGGTAAACCAACGATACTTTGACCATCGATCAAGATATCCCCTGATAGGATCTCATAGTCAGGATTGCCCATGATCGATTCTGATAAAGTTGACTTTCCGGTCCCATTTGGTCCCATGATCGCATGAATTTCGCCAGTGGACATGGTCAAATTGACCCCGGTTAAAATTTCTCTTTGTTCTTCTTTTGCTTTAACATGTAGATCTTTTACCTCTAAAGTCGCCATAATCTTTCTCCTTCATGTTCATGTTAAGTTTTTTCTCATTCATTTTAATGCAATTGAGAAACATTTTCAATTAGAACTCAGTCTTGATCCAACCAATTTTCTTCGTAAACTGCTTCTTTAAACCCACAAGTTAAGTGGTCGCCATCAACCATCAATGGCCGTTTAATCAGCTTTCCGTCCTGAGACAATAGGTCGGCTGCCTCTTCGTTAGTCATCGTTGGTAACTTTTCTTTTAAATTTTGTTGGCGGTAATGTTGTCCGCTAGTATTAAAGAAATAGCGCAATGGTTGTGAAGAATTATTCAGCCACTGCAAGAGATCAGCACGTGCTGGCGGAACTTCTACTAAATCTTGCGAATCGTATTGAACGTCATGTTCATCCAACCACTTTTTCGCTTTTTTACACGTTGAACACTTCGAATAACAATAAAACATCTTCATTGCAGTCCACTCCTTTAAATTATCATTTAACTCATATATTTTGTTCAATACATTCAGTATGGATTAGATGAACATAAAATTCAAGTCACCTTTTCCTAGAAATAACATTGCTTAACCGTCCAAATTTGAAAATTTTTTTAATTAAAAAAGACACTAACCAAACATGGTCAGTGTCTCAAACAGCTCGATTCATAACCGAGCTGTTATTTAAATTCCTTATTGTTGCTAAACATGTAACTCTTATAATGATATCTCATTGACATGATCAGCCCGATCCCAATCATATTACCAATTAAGGCTGACCCCCCTTGACTCACAAACGGCAAAGGAATACCAGTCAGTGGTAAAAGTCCGATACTCATCCCGATATTTTCAAACACGTGGAAAATGATCATCATGATCACGCCGGTAGAAATATAAGCATAGAATTCGTTTTTCGTATCAAAGGTGACTTGGATCATTTGGAAAATCAGCAAGAGGTAGATAAAAATCAACACACAGGCGCCGACAAAACCAAAGTTTTCACCGATCACAGAAAAAATCATATCTGATTCACGGACAGGCACATAAACCTTAGAAATATTAAAACCTTTTCCTAATAACTGTCCAGACCCAATAGCTTTCATACTCTGCCATAACTGATAAGCACTCGAGGATGTGTTGGCCGATGGATCTAACCAGGAATCAATTCGTTTAAACTGATAATCCTTAAAGCCAATCGACAGTAATAGCGTCCGATCATACACCACTAGGAAGATCAAAAAACCACCTAAAAGTGCGACGATCGCAAAAGTCGGGATAATAATTTTCCAAGAGATCCCTGATAATAAAACTACGCCGCCAAAAATCGCAAAGAACACTAACATGGTCCCAAAGTCATTTTGCAGCTCCAATAACACAGCGACTGGCAAAGTCCAGCCTGCCATCTTACCAATCAAAAGCCAGTCCCCATTCATCGTATGGGTCGGGTTTTCCGTATTATGCTGCGTCACGATCCGCCCCAGCATCAAAATGTAAGCCGGCTTCATCACCTCTGACGGCTGGAAAGTAATTGGTCCAAATGCAAACCAACTCTTGGCCCCAGTTAACATCGCATATGGTCTACTATACAAAAACAGAACAGCAATCAGTAAGAAAATTCCAAAGCCATAAACCAATGGCGCAACTTTCCACAATTGTTCAGCATCAAATTGCATGATGAACACCACTAAGATGATCCCCAATGTATAAAAGACCGCCTGTGAGATCATGGTTCGTGCAATACTAGTTGTGCTAGTATCATGACTGGCAGCCACATAGATCGAAGCAATCCCGATCACGGCCAATAAGAGCACGGACAAGATAATTCCCCAATCGATCCGAGAATCTTGCTCCTCACGTCTTCTTAAATTTGTATTCATATTGAACGATCAACGCTCCTTTATTCAAAATTCCTAGCTATGGTGCAAATGGAATTCACGGATCAAGGCATCGATCCCAGCTGATTTATTACTGGTATGTGTTTCTTCGCCATTTGGAAAACGAACAACACAACGTTTACCGTCCTGTTGAATCGTCCCCAGCGATTTTTTGCCTAAGGTGAATTGACTAACCATCACACCATCGATGCGCTGTTCTTCTTCAACAATTTCAATATTTTTTTCTTTTTTCACTTTCATTCCTCCATTTAGCAGCAATTGAATCCTCTTCTTCAACCCAATCAGTATTACGAACGAGCGAAAACTTCTCTGGTACAGGATCATATCCCCCACGAATAAATGGATTACAACGTAAGATCCGGGCCATGGCCATTAAAAAGCCTAAGGCACCGTGTTTTTCAATTGCTTGAATCGCATAGTTAGAACACGTCGGATAATACCTGCAAGATGGAGGAAATAAGGGAGAAATCCACTTTTGATATAACCTTATTGGAAAAATCAAAATTTTTTTCACAACTACCACCAGCTAATTATTTTAAGTCAGTTATTTTTTCAGGTGTTTCCAATAAAATTCCTGTTCCCTTTGCAACATCTTGTAAAGGAGTTTCAGAAACATGAACTGGCACGCCGAGATGTTCGCTGAATAACTCAGCCAAACCATCGATCAAAGCGCCGCCGCCGGTCAACATTACACCATGGTCAATAATATCAGCAGCCAATTCGGGTGGAATCTGGCCTAAGAGTGCCTTAGCGGCCACAACAATGCTTTCCAATGTATCATGGATCGCACCTTCGATTTGATTAGAGTCCAAAGTAATTTCCTTTGGCAACCCATTCACTACATCACGGCCACGAACCTGAGTTTCTTCATGGCGATGATCGGCCACAGCAGTCCCAATTTCTATTTTAATTCTTTCAGCTGTATGTTCACCGATCAATAAACCAAAGTTTTGGCGGACAAAGTTAACAATATCAGTGTTTAAACGGTCTCCAGCAACTCGTAATGAACTGCTGGCAACAATATCACCTAAAGAAAGCACTGCAATATCGCTGGTTCCCCCACCAATATCAACGACCATGTTACCCACTGGTTTAAAAATGTCTAAGCCAGCTCCAACGGCTGCAACTTTAGGTTCAACATCCACGTAGACCACACTGCTGCCTGATTTTTCAGCAGCTTGGCGAATAGCTTTGCGTTCGATGTCTGTCGTGCCTGTTGGACAGCAAATTAAAATATTGGGCTTAGAGACCAATCCCTTCACATTTAACTTCTTGATAAAATACGACAGCATTTGTTCAGTCATATCAAAATCTGCAATGACGCCATCTTTTAATGGACGAACCGCCCGGATATTTCCCGGTGTCCGGCCAACCATCTTGTACGCTTCTGAACCAACTGCCAATAAACGCTCTGTATTGGTGTTAATTGCAACAACAGAGGGTTCATCCAGTACAATACCTTTGCCTTGAACGTTGATCAAGACATTGGCTGTCCCCAAATCTATTCCAATATCTTTTGCCATGATTGTTCTCCTTTAATTTCTAATTAAGTCTATCAAATATTTTTAGCCATATCTTATTTATTATAGCAGACAAGCTAATTACTGTACATAGGCACTGTACCAGTGAACGCGGGCCGCTTCAACTAATCGTGCCTCGTATTTCAATAACATGCCGCTAAAAAGACAAAAACGTCCACTTTTATTTAAGTGGACGTCCTGAAAAAAACTAATTGTTAGAGTTTTCCCAGTTTCTAGTCCGGCTAATTTTGGGCCTTTTTCTTCAAATCAAGAGGGTTCGCAGACAAATCGTCTACTCGCTTGATCGAAGCTCCTAATGCCGCTAGCTTCTGGTTAAAATGATAGTAACCACGATCCAGATACTTCAAATTAGTAACCTGGGTGATATTCTTGGCAACTAATCCCGCAAGTACTAAGGCCGCTGCAGCACGCAAATCAGTCGCAGCAACTTCTGCACCAGTTAAAACATTGGGACCATACATTACCGCAGAATCGCCTTCAATTTTGAAGTTAGCGTTCATCCGGCGCAGTTCTTCTAAATGCATAAAACGATTTTCAAACACAGTTTCGGTCATCACGCTAGTACCATTGGCCATTAATTGTAAAATACTCATTTGTGGCTGCAAGTCAGTTGGGAAACCAGGATGAGGCAAGGTTTTCACTGTGGTTGCCTGTAATTGTTCAGGCCCGATCACGCGAACGCCGTCTGCTTCATCTTTAATTGCAACACCCATTTCCTCTAATTTAGAGATCAATGGTTTATTATGTTCAGCAATAGCATCTTTAATCAAGACATTTCCCTTGGTCAAAGCCGCAGCGACCATGAAAGTACCTGCTTCAATTCTATCCTGGATAATGGCGTGTTCTGCACCATGCATCACAGGAACACCTACGATCTTGATTGTTTCCGTTCCTGCCCCAGTAATTTTAGCTCCCATCTGATTTAACACATTAGCCAAATCTACAATTTCTGGTTCACGCGCCACGTTTTCAATGACCGTGGTCCCTTTAGCTAATGTCGCTGCCATCATAATGTTTTGTGTTGCACCAACACTAGGAAAGTCCAAGTAAATATTAGCCCCGACTAAACCAGTAGTCGTTGCTTCTATGTACCCATCATGTTGTTCGATCTTAGCACCTAAAGCTTCCATACCCTTCAAGTGCAAATCAATTGGGCGTGTCCCAATTGCACATCCGCCAGGCATTGCAACCTTCGCATGCTTCAAACGTGCCAATAAGGGGCCTAAAACAACGATTGAGGCCCGCATTTGGGAAACATACTTGAATGGTGCTTCATAAGATAAGTCGCCAGTTGCGTCCAAAGTAATGGACTTTTCAGCTTCATTAAAGCCAACTGTGACGTTTAAAAAGCGAATCACATTATTCATGGTATAAACATCTGACAAAATTGGAACATTTGTCAAAACTGTTCTTCCGGTTGCTGGCAAGATACTTGCCGCTAAAATAGGCAAGACAGCGTTTTTGGCACCTTCAATACTGACGGTTCCGCGCAATCTTTCGCCACCGCGTACGATTATTTTTTCCACAGTTATTCCTCCAATAAGTCAAATAGAGTAGATTATTCTAGTTTTTTAAGCTCATTTTACAAATAAGTAAGAGAGATTTCGAAGATTGTCAACAAAGCTCAAGAAAAATTGACTGCACAAAAAGCCGACCGCAACTGAAAGTAAAACTAACACTAGTTTAAACTTTCCTTGCCGTTCAGGCACAATATAGTGATCCAACCGTAAAGATTGGAGTGCAGTAAATGCTAAAGCAATGAAAATAAAATGACTAACTATTGTTAAGATTGCTGAAAATCCCAACCATTTCATGAAAATCCCTCAAATCCTTGTTCTAGCACTAATCATATCATATGCAAAGAATTGCAAGCAACTAGGAAGACCGTTTGAGAGCTATCTTTTAACTAAATTTTATGAAACATTAATTTACGCCTAGTTTCGGGTCTAAACTTTTTAGTGTTGATGAGTTGATCATCAGCACTTTTTTTCTACGCAAAAAGGACATCATTTGTCCTCGTGTGCTACGATTAAAGTGTCTAATTAAAATCAAAGC
>NZ_BQXH01000032.1 GCF_022836475.1 Ligilactobacillus pabuli
GCTGGCCCCAGCCACACACCCCAGCACTTTAAACTAGCTATCAAAGTATAAAAAAAGAACTCCACCTTTAAGATAGAGTTCCAAGGACCATCAACACTATTTGACAAAGTCCCGTTTTTTTTGCGCTTTTCACGCCAAAATTCCGAAAAATTGCGTATCTATTAAGTAGAGAACAATGAAAGGAAGTTGACCATGAGAAAGAAAGCGCCAGAACTGCAATACTTAGAAACTCTAAAGACTAGAACGAAACTATCATATCAGGAACAACAACAATTAGAGGCGGATCAGAAAGGGTATCGGGGTGAACTAACCATTGATCGTTTGACCAAAGAAATTATCGTCGCGCAAACACCAATAATAGATGACCTCAATTTGCAAGTTGACGGGCAGCGGGTTCAACTCGACAAATTAGTACAAATCGGTAACCGACTTTACTTGATTGATATGAAAGACTATCATGGCAAGTACATTTTCCGGAAACGAACGTGGTATCACAATGGTAAGCCGCTAACCCATAGTATCTTTAGTCAAATTGAACGGGCACATGATATTTTGGCACGAATTTTTATGGAACATAACTTAACCATTGAAATTGTCAAAGTCATTGTTTTCACAGATCCCAGCGCTGTCATCGAGATTGAGGACCAGTCAGAAATTGTCGTTAAATATCTGTGGGAATATTGTGAGTGGCTGCAAAAATTGAGTCAGTCTGCCAGCAAACAAGGCTCGGGGAGCTTACCGTGGCAGCAAATCTTGCAAAAATATCGCGTAGCACCCTATCGGCCGGAGACAGACCTCACACTAGATTCACGACAGTTATGGCAAGGAATCCGGTGTCCACGCTGCGGTAATTTTTGGTGGATTCAGAAGCACTATGCGCTACAATGTAAAAAATGCGGCTACTGTGAGGCTACAGAAACCGCCTACGTTCGTACGATTTGTGACTATGGGACGCTATATTTTCGGCATAACTTGCAGGTGGGTAAACTCACGGAATTTTTGGGTAAAGGATACAATAAGCAATATCTGCGAAAAATTCTTGCGAAGCATTTTGTCCCGTTAAATTTACGTTCACGCCAATTTTCTTATCAAAATCAAGGTGAAAAGTTTGAATATTGGTTTAGCAATGAATCTCAATATTTCAACAATCTAAAAAGACGCACAACTTGGGGCAAGTAAGATCATCAAACCAATTTGCTGGCTCTAGTTTGTCAAAGTTTGACCATCAAACTCGTTTGCCGGTCTTAGTTTGCTAAAGTTTAACCATCAAATTCATTTGCCGGTCTTTGTTCGCTAAAGTTTGACCATCAAACTCGTTTGCCGGCTCTAGTTTGCCAAAGTTTAACCATCAAACTCATTTGCTGGTCTTTGTTTGCTAAAGTTTGACCATCAAACTCGTTTGCCGGTCTTTGTTTGCCAAAGTTCTACCATCAAATTCATTTGCCGGTCTTTGTCGTGATCAACAGCGTCAGCAATCATGAATTCAAACACTGTTTTTGTCAAACAGCACAGGTAACTTTTCTAGCCGACCACAACAAATCAGGCACTAACCTACTCTTACGGCTAGTGCCTGATTATTATTTAGACCCTGCAATTTATCGGCAACTCAGCTCGAACTTCTTTC
This sequence comes from Ligilactobacillus pabuli, assembly GCF_022836475.1. Taxonomy (GTDB): domain Bacteria; phylum Bacillota; class Bacilli; order Lactobacillales; family Lactobacillaceae; genus Ligilactobacillus; species Ligilactobacillus pabuli. The sequence continues at coordinate 1,625 of NZ_BQXH01000032.1, forward strand.
CACTTCACTGGACGATAGGCTATACTATAATTGATTTTCAATATCAGATAAGGGGGAATTTTAATGACTAACATTTCAATTATCCAAGATGACATTACGACCCTCAAAGTCGATGCCATCGTAAATGCCGCTAATTCTAGCTTACGTGGTGGCGGTGGTGTCGATGGGGCCATCCATCGTGCTGCTGGTTCCGAACTAGATCTTGCCTGTCAAAAATTAGGCGGCTGTCCGACTGGCCAAGCAAAAACAACTCCAGGCTTCAACTTACCTGCCAAATATGTGATTCATACCGTTGGACCCATTTGGCACGCTGGACACCAGCATGAAGCCGAGCTTTTAGCAGCTTGTTATCAAAATAGTCTTCGTGAAGCACAACAACATCACTGCCAGAGTATCGCCTTTCCCGCCATTAGCACTGGCATTTATGGTTATCCACTAACACCTGCCACTAAAATCGCGTTACAAACGGTCCAAAAATTTGCCGGAGACATTCACGTGATTTTTGTCTGTTTTGACGAAAAAACTTTCACTGTTTATCAACAATTATTACCGGAACTTTAATATCAGCGTTCCAGCAAGTCTGCTACCCGTCCTTGCAGCTCGGGCAAAATCAAAGTCTCAAACCACGGATTATTTTTCAACCAGCGTCGATTTCTGGGAGAGGGATGAACTAATGGCAGATATTCTGGCAAATAGTTGTGGTAATTTTGGATAGTTTCCTTTAACGTTGCACTCTTTTTAAGTTTCAAATATGAACGGCAAGCATAACTACCAACTAACAAAGTTAATTCCACCTCAGGCATCGTCTGTTTTAACAGTGGATGCCATTTTTCTGCAAATCCTGGTCGAGGTGGTAAGTCTCCGCTTTTCCCACTACCTGGAAAATAAAAGTCCATCGGAATGATTCCAATTAGACCTGAATCATAAAATTCAGCCCGACTCACACCCATCCAAGTCCGTAATAATTCACCACTCCGATCATTCCACGGAATGCGACTTTTTTCAGCGACTCTCCCTGGTGCTTGACCAATCACTAAAATTTTGGCGTGTGCTGGAGCTAGAAATAAAGGCTTAATCCCTCGCTCAGTATAACTGACATTTTGTGGATCAGCCATAATTTGTCGGGTCAATTCTTCGATTTTATCCATCGTTAACTCTCCTCATCTTTAATGGCATTAAAAAACAGACAACTGACATTGCTGCCAACTGCCTGTTTGACTAACATTAGCTGTTAGTGCCCCTGCCAAGGTCTTTATTATACCACTAAAGTTTGCTCGTCTTTTTCTAGTGACTACTTTTATCATCTAAATTCGAAATTTTTATGATTGTTAAAAACCTGTAATAGCTCAAAAAGTTTGACTGTGAAGTTGGCACTGTTTCACCATAGAAATTTTTATTTGAAAGAAAGGTGCTTGAGTAAGATATGTTCACCAATAATAAGCGAACTGCTCAAGTACTTACACTAATATTGTTTCTAATCATTTTTACAACTTTAACAATCACAAAAACAGACCTGATAGCCCTATGGTTCCTCTTTCTACTCATGGCCTGGTCTATAGCGCTAACAGTAATTAACAAACATTTTAAAGAATAAAAACAGAAGAAATTGAACGTAAAAAGTTATCACTAGGTGTTACTAGGCAAAAAAATTCATTGTTTAGTAGCACCTAGTGATATTTTTGTAGACTAATTCTTACTTCTTCACTCCAACTAGATCAACTACCTCTTTCGTTCATTTAAATTATCGTAATTTTGTTTCTTCCCCCTTACTATTAAGTAAGTACGAACATGCAAGTTAATCACAAAATTTAAACTAACTCGCTCCCGTTTTTTAGTAATATTAATGTAACATTTTTGCAATCTAGTTTAAGATATTACTAAGGAATTTTTTTGTAAACATTTGCTAGGTATTATCCCACACCGCCTTAAGTAAATTTTAAACTCTTAAAGATTATGTAACCTTGCTGTAACATAATCCATTACTTTGTCATTTTCAGCAATTTTTCCTTCTAAAAATACGCAATCATTCACAATTTTATTCAAATTTGTAAATTTAAAAAATTTCCTTAAACACCGCTATGGCAAGACTCAGCGGGATTTTATTACACCCTTATAGATTTTGTAAACTCATTTGAACTGGCCTGCAATAAAATGGCGGTACAATATAGTCATTCAGTTGTTAAAAGCGAACTATAACTATAAAAAATAAGCAGGAGTGAAGAAATCTTGAATCATTCAACAAAATCATTATTAGTTGGTACAGTCGGTGCCGCTAGTTTATTCTTAGCTGGTGCAACAAGTGCCTCAGCTAACACAACTCATCAAGTTGTTAACCATGATACGATCTGGGACCTTTCCCAAAAATACGGTGTAACTGTTCAGTCCATCGAACAATTAAATCATATTAATTCGAACGACCTAATTTTCCCAGGACAAAAAGTTCAAATTCCTGGTTCAGACGCTAAACAAGCCCCTGTTAAAACAGTTGCTCCCAAAGAAACTGCCAATACTTCTACATACTCTGTAAAAGCAGGCGACTCATTGTGGACTATCGCGCAAGCACACAATATTAGTGTAGCAAAATTACAGGGCTTAAATAACTTAAGTTCAAACTTACTTCAACCAGGCCAAACTTTGAAGGTCGTTGGTACTGCTGCCGCTCAACCAGTCAAAGCAACTCAACCAACACCAGCTGCAGCTCAGCCAGCTCAACCAACACCAGCGCCTCAGACAAAAGCTGTCCAAACACCAGCTCAACCACAAGTGGCCGCTAACCATATCAACCACTCAGTAGTGTCTGGTGAATCATTGTACACCATCGCTAACAAATATGGTGTTTCAGTTGCTTCAATTCGTCAAGCAAACGCCCTACAAAGTGCAGCTTTGACAATTGGTCAGTCTTTAGTGATCAATAACCCTGTTCAAAAACCTGCTGCCCAAGTTCAAGCTCAGGCTAAGGTTCAAACACAGGTCCAAGCTCCAGCTGCTCAGACTCAACAGAAAACAGCAGCTCCAGCTCAAACACAAACTAATAACAACAATAACTACCGTAGCAGCAACAATAACGTTACTCGTTCTTACAACAAGCCAAGTTATCAAGCTCCTGCACAACGTAGTACTCCAGCACCTGCTAAGATCAACTACAGCAGTTCACCAAACACATACTCATGGGGCCAATGCACATGGTATGTTAAGAGTGTTGCTGGCTGGGCTGGTAACAACTGGGGTAATGGTCAAGATTGGGCTGGTTCAGCTCGTCAAGCCGGTTACACAGTTAACAGCACACCTTCAGTAGGTTCAATCGCTGTCTTTGCTGGCGGCCAAACTGTTCATGGTGTTGGTGCCGGTGCTTATGACTGGGTCGCAGCTCCTGGTTATGGTCACGTTGCTTATGTTGTTGCAGTTAACGGTAACTCCGTAACTATCCAACAAGGCGGCATGGGCTTCTCTAACCCAGGTGGTCCTAACAAACAAACTGTTAGCGCCTCAGGTGTTCAGTTTATCCATCGTTAAAAAAATAAAAAAGCATGTTTCGCACAGAGTGGCGAAACATGCTTTTTTAGGTCACTTGATCCAGTATTCAATTCTTGGAGCCATAAACTAGCACCATCATCTGTCCTATTTTTGCTCAGTTAGCTAACCGATTACAAATTTCTACACTCTTACGGACCAGATGGCTTTTTTATTTGTCCAAAATAGGCTATAATTATGCTGTGTCGGATTTAACAAAGACACATGGTAATTTTCTTACATTCAGTTGTCGTTTAGAGATAAAAAATAGAAACTATTCACTTATTAGACGAAACACTAGACAAACAGATTGGGAGTGACGATTTTTGGAACAAAAAGCTCAAAAATTAATGCTGGGTACTGTTGGTGTTGCTGGTCTTTTTCTTGCCGGCGGAACTTCAGTCTCAGCTAATACAACGCATAAAGTTAATGCGCACGAGACCGTCTGGGACCTTTCTCAAAAATACGGGGTTTCCATTCAGTCCATCGAGGAATTAAACCATATTGATACTAATTCACATTTGATTTTTACTGGTCAAACCTTAAAAATCTCTGGTGAAAGCCATGAAAATGTTGTTAAAAAAGCAACTAAAACTCAAACACCAACTGCTACTTCTACATACGAAGTAAAAGCCGGAGATTCTCTCTGGTCGATCGCGCAGGAGTACCAAACTTCTGTTGATCATTTACGTTCGTTAAACGACTTAAGCGCCGGTGTAATTTTCCCTGGCCAAACCTTAAAAGTTGATGGAGCCGCAGTTCACGTTGCTAAAGCCGCTACTACTGTGGCCAAGACAACGACAACTCCGGTCACACCAGCACAACCAGCCACAGCGACAACTCCTGCTAAAGGCAGCACACCTAGTGTCCAACCAGCTCAAGCTGCGCAGACACCAGCTGCTCCTAAAGCCGCAGTAACTCCAGCAACTCCAGCTCCAAAACAACAGGAAGCTCAACCAGCCGCTCAAACTGCTGAAAAACAAGCTCCGGTTAAAGAAGAAGTTGCTCAACCTGAAAAGGTTCAACAGGTTGCTGTTCAAAAGGCCCAGCCACAAGTTTCAGCTAACCACAAAACTCACAAGGTCGCATCAGGCGAATCATTATATACCATCGCCCAAGACTTTGGAGTTTCGGTTGACTCATTACGGACGGCTAATGCTTTAGAGTCTTCTGCTTTACAAGTTGGTCAAAACTTAACTGTGAACGACCCAACTAAAGATCCAACTGCCCAACCTGCGCCACAAGTTGCTAAACCAGCAACTCCAGCGCCAGCTAAGCAGCAGCAACAGGCTAGCACACCTGCTCCAAGTCAACCTGCTAAACCTACGACACCTGCACCAACTCCAGCTCCAAAACCTGCCGTAGAAAAACCAGCACAGACTCCAACAAACGTGCAAAATACTAATAACAATACACCGGCGCCAACACCAACACCGGCACCAACTGTTAACCATGGGAATGGTTATAACCCATCTGGTAACACTTATGATTGGGGTCAATGTACTTGGTTCGCCAAGGATCGTGCCAGCTGGGCAGGCAACTACTGGGGTAACGGTGGTAACTGGGATGCCTCTGCACGAGCTCAAGGCTTCGCTGTAGACAACCATCCAACAGCCGGCTCACTCGTAGTCTTCCATCCTGGTCAGTCAGTTGGTGGTCAATGGACTGCTGATGGCTATGCCGGACACGTCGCTTACGTTGAAAGTGTTAGTGGTAATACCATTACAATTTCACAAGGCGGGATGGGCTTTTCTAATCCAGGTGGTCCTAACTACCAAACAATTTCAAATGCTGGTCAGTATACTTATATTCACCACTAATCAGTCAAATAAAAAGCATCCATCTCAAATGGGTGCTTTTTTAATACCAATTAGATACAAAAAGAGACAGACTTTTTTGAGAGTCTGTCTCTTTTTGTCAAATCCTACAGTTTTGAGATTAGGCTTCAACGATCACAAAGCCATTATGTCCGATCCGATTTTGATCTTCCACTAAATTTTGACTCAAAATCAGCTTGGATTTTGGTGGAAAGATAAACTTGATACTACCATAGCCAACATTAAATAAAGCAAAGATCCGTTTGCCATTCGATGCCCGGGTAAAGCTCAGGTAATCATTTTTGTTACTAATTTGGCCCCAGTCAAAACTGCCTTCATTTAAAACTAAATTATATTTCTGACGGAATTGGCCCAAAACTTTAACAAACCGTAACATCGTTTGGTCTTGTTCACTGGCCTTCCACGGTAAGCATTCCCGATTAGCTGGAACCTCGCCGCCCTGTAAACCAACTTCAGTCCCGTAATAAAGGCTCGGAGAAGTTGGCAACAAATAACTAAACGCTAAGATCAAACGTGCCAACTGACTATCACCGTTGCACTGAGCTAACAACCGCGGTGTCAACGGTCCGTCAAATTGCAGTAATAAGTTTTTATGCCGTGAACCAGGATACTTCATCATATCATCATTTAAGGCGGCCACCATTTCAGTTACATTGATTTTTTTAGCGATAAAATAATTAGTAATGATTGCTGCTGCGTCCACATCAACTGCCATATCCAAACTGCCCTCGTTGATCAAAGCGGGAGTTAAATTGTTAGTTTCACTCAGCACGCAACAGGTGGGTTTTAATCGGTGCACCATAGTCACTAATTCACGTAAGAATCCAGCATCAAGCTCTGCTGGGTCCAACAACTTGATTCCATCCAAGTCAAAAGTTTGGACCCAGTATTTAACTAAATCAAGTAAAAACTGACGCACAGCCGGATGAAGCAGGTTTAGCTTCGGTTGATGAGGATCATTATCGTTCACCCGATAAGAAATTTGGGGTGAAAAATCTGCCTGTTCTGTGATCGTATATTCAAGTGGCAAATTATCAATCAAAAACCAGTCAAAAAATGGTGATGCCGTTCCCTTTTGTTTAACATCTTGCCATTGCAGTGAAAAGTCCATCACATGGTCTAACACCATTTCCACGACCAAATGCATACCATGTTGATGTGCATCTTCAACTAGTGCTTTAAAAGTCTCTTTTTTACCAAATGCTGGATCGATCGTATATAAATCGACTGCATCATATTTATGATTTGAAAAAGCCGCAAAAATTGGGCTTAAAATCAAGCCTCCCACTCCTAATTGAACTAGCTGGTCTAAGTGATCTTTAATTCCCTGTAAATCTCCGCCAAAAAAGTTAGTAGCTGTTGGCTCAGTACTGCCCCATTCAACCACGTCCGCCGGGTCTAAATGGGGATCGCCGTTCGCAAAACGATCAACTAAAATATGGTACCACAAGGTATTTTGCGTCCAAGCTGGTTGTTTAAAAGCAGCCCCTGGATAAGTATATGGTAAAATAAACGGCCCACAGTGGGTCAAACTATCAGCAGTATATGCTTCAATTTTATGACTATCATAAAAGTATTCTTCTCCGCTGCTGGCAATTAAGTGGAAAGCATACTGCAGCCGCCGAGTTTGCGGCAGTTGCACAGTCACACTCCAATAATCAGTGACGTTGCTTTTTAAAATAATTTTCATATTAGATACTGCTGGTTGCCAACCAGTTTCAGCTTGTTTCGCATTTAGCTCGCTATATAATAGCTCAGCACGCACAACATCATCATGTTTGCTCTTAACTCGAATCGTGACCGCATTACTACCAGTCTCAAAGACCATCGCTTTTTGCGAGTCATGCAAAATTGCGGCTCTCTCCATTTAACTTCACCCTCACTAAATTATTCTCTTAATTAATAGATTAAGTCATTGGAACTACCTTTAGCAAGTTTATTTTCTCTTTTTCACAAATAATTGCCGACTGTTTGAAATCCACACAATTTAGTCAAGATTCGTGAGGCAAGAGATTCCACTTATCTCGCCACAATCTTCAATGCCTAAAACTCATTAAAAAGCAAGATCATGATAATGCTCATCTCTTAAACACCTCACTTCGCTCTGTGTAAAAAAAGCAGTGAGAACCAACTGGCCACTCACTGCTGATACTTTTTTATTGTTCGAAATAACTATCGTCTTGTCCAGCTGCTGGCGCCACTGGTTCTGCTTGACTTTCCGCTAAAGACTTGTAATAAGCCATGTAAGTTGCATTTTGATATGGAACTAACCAAATATATCCAATTCCTAAGGTGATAATAGCCAAAATATTCCAGCCAATAAAACTTAATTGTAAAACAAAATATTCAGCCTTATGGCCTTTCATCATCTGACGACTTTTAGTCACATAATCCAAATAATTTAAATCATCATCGCCACCATTGTCGGCAATGTCTTTGTAAATATAATAAGTTTGTGAATAAGCAATGCTTTTGATAATTCCTGGGATAATGAATAAAATTGACCATAATGCTTCAAAAACTGTTTGAATGATCCACAAAACAACTACTGGTAAAAAATCACGTTTAGTAAATACTCCGAAGATTCCACGGATAACTTTAAAATCTGAATTTTTAGTCCGTAACCAATCTAACAGCGTAAAGTTGACCCCTGTCGCTAATAAAGCTGTCAGGATCGAACCAAAAATGTTGTCAAAGTAACGGAGGCTTCCACCTTGTCCATTAATTTGGGCGAATTGTGTGTTAAAATTATCAGTGGCTACCCCACTTGGATCACTCCCAATTAAAGCAATGATCACTATTGTTAACGGTACTAAGAGAAAGAAGACCCCTAACATTGGCAAAATTTGTAAAATATTCAATCCAATTGCCTTACCCCAATGACCTTTTAGTAAGTCCTTAGCCTCTTGTTTAAGTTCACTTCTTGTTTTCATAAAAAACTTCCCCCTTTTTAGTCGAATTTCGTGTCAAAAGTTTTACTGAGCGAAAACATAATCTTCAATGTTAACACCATCTTCAAACCGCGGCTCCACTCTGTTTACTTACTCACGTTTCGACCGATAATTTAAAAAATTCTATAACTAGCATACTCTTTTTTATATAGAACACTAACAAAAAGCCTTGTAAACGGGTATTTTTTAAAGTTTCAGTTAAGTTAAAAAATTAATAATAGTAAATATTTTAACCAAATTCAAAGAGCAAAAAAAGCCACCCCTCAGGATGACTTAACTAAGCGCGGCAACGACCTACCCTCACAGGGGGCGATCCCCCAACTACTATCGGCGTGACAAAGCTTAACTTCTGTGTTCGGCATGGGAACAGGTGTAGCCTTTGTGCAATAATCGCCGCACTTTTGTTTATTCTTGAGAGATCCATTCTCTCAAAACTGAATAATACCTATCTCTTGTAATTCTTTCAAACCGAGTCACTCGCGCGACTCTTTGGTTAAGTCCTCGACCGATTAGTAATGGTCCGCTCCATGCCTCGCAGCACTTCCACTTCCATCCTATCTACCTGATCATCTCTCAGGGGTCTTACTTCCATAAAGGAATGGGAAATCTAATCTCGAGGTGAGTTTCGCACTTAGATGCTTTCAGCGT
>NZ_BQXH01000033.1 GCF_022836475.1 Ligilactobacillus pabuli
TATTGCAATTTTTGGTGGCGCAGGAACTGGGAAAACGGCCAGTAATCTTATTCCAACGCTATTAACTTACTCTGGTAATGCTTTTGTGGTGGATATTAAGCCAGAACTACTTACTAAAACGGGGCATTTACACCCCAATAAGAAAGTCTTGAATTTTATTGATCCGCAACTAGCCTATGATCCTTTGGCAGTGATTGAAAGTTATACTGATGTCGTTGATCTGGCACAAACGCTTATTCCAATCAGCCCTGATATTAAAGAACCGTATTTTAAAGAAAGTGCACAGAATATTTTGGCGAGCGCTTGTTGGGAATTTAAAAACGAAAAATCATTTAGCGAAATTGCTGAATGGTTAACAGCAAATCCTGCAGATCAAATTATTCAACACTTAGCAGCTAGTGAAAAGTCAGAAACTAGAATATTAATCAACGCCGTTGCTGGTATCAAAACGGAACAATTAGCCAGCCTAATGAACGAATTACGCAATACACTGGTAGTTTTTGCAACTGATCCTATTTTGCGCCAATTATCAGGAAACGGTGCAAGTATTACACCACAAGATATTGAAGAAAATTGGATTTATCTTGTTTTACCTGAAAGTCAGCTACAAGTGTATCAGCGTTATTTATCATTGATTGTTTCGCAATTCACACGTTATTTAACGAAACGACCTGAACATGCTACCCCAAATATTTTAATGGCTTTAGATGAATTTCCACGACTAGGCTATATGTCTGCTTTTACTGATGCTATTTCAACACTCCGCTCGCGTAACGTGTCCGTGATGATTTTATTGCAGTCATTAGCCCAATTAGACAAGAACTACCAAGAAACTGGGCGTAAACTGATTATGGATAATATGCATTATGTTGTCGTACACAATGCCCTTGATAATACGAGCCAAAAATACTTTTCTGACCGTGCAGGAAGTAAAACAGCGGTTATTAAAAGCAGATCCTATAATGGTGGTGGTTCAACGGGTACAGTTGATGCCTTATTTGGTGGTCATTCAACTAACTATAACCAACAATCGGTGCCACTTATTCGCCCAGAAGAATTCGCTACCTTACAGCAGCCCGTCTTATACGCCTACAAGCTAGGCGTTGCACAAGTTGATAAAGCTTTTTGGTTTAAAGATGCACGTATGAAAGCAATGGTAGAAAACTAAAGAGCTTAAATAAAAACATCGTTGCGCACATTATTGTGGTAACATTGTTCGCAATGAAGGAGGAATTGAGCATGAGGGTTTATTCTATGAAGGATATTGCAGAGGAAATCGGCAAAGACAAATCCAATGTTTATCGTTATATAAAGAAAAACAATATTGCGCACACTGATGTAAAAGAACGCACATTATTGTTTAACGCAACGCAGAAAAATACCATTATAAAAGGCATGACAAGCAATTCAAACGATGACGTTGCACAACGATCGCAACATGACCAGCACAATGAACATCATAGCGAAACAGATAATAATACTGATCAAATTATTGCTACTATGCAGGACAATATTAAAAACTTAAAAGAACAAAATGCTTTGTTAGCCAAGCAGCTGGAGAGCAAGGATAAACAACTTGACGAGGCACAAAAATTAATTGATCAACAACAACAATTAAACCTATCAACCCAGCGTCTTTTAACACAACAAAACGAACCACAGGAAGTTAAGCAGCAAACACAAACTAAGCAAAAAAGTACTGAACAGACACAAGAGTCAGAAGAAAATAATGATTATCAAAAAAAAGCCACCAATAAGAGCTTTTTTAAGCGCCTTTTTGATAACTAAAAGGAGTGAATTTTAATGGCAAACTCACAACAATATCCTGATTTATATCAATTTACACTCGAGGAAAATCGGCGCTTTACACGCTCAAACTTTACTAAATTAGTGCATACTAACGCACGCTTTGAAGGAGTAAATACAACCTTGCCACAGACGCAAACAATCATGGACGTATGAACATGCTATTCAGGGTTTAGATGTAAGGGAAAATAAAGAAAAAAACTAATGTCAGATTTTAAATATCAAAGCAATGGTCAATCGGATAGGGATGCAAAATGATAAAGCAAAAAATTGTAGATTATTTAACTAACAAAGAAATCGACTTAACTCCTGAGGAACCAAATAGACAAGAAATGCTACGACGCTTTCATGAAGATTATGGATATCCTATAGAACTTATGGAAACAGAATTTGGAGTAAAAAAAAGTCCGTCAGATGTACGGAGATCTGTCCCAGCTGACATAGCAATTTTTGACTCAGCTGAGGATAAAAAAAACAAGAAACCAAAAATATTTGTCGAAACCAAAAAGCCAAATTACTCCGCAGGTAAGGACCAATTGATGGATTACATGGCATTTGAGCAACATGTGTCATATGGAGTTTGGTACAACGGCGATCAAGACGACGGTCAATCTATTGCTTTTTTTAGAAAAAGATTTAGTAATAATGGAGACATTATTATTGAAGAGGTTTTAGATGTACCACTTTTTGGCTTCCAAAATATTGACGAACAAATAAAGCGTGATCAGCTCCAATCCACTAATAATTTGAAAACAGTTTTTAAAACGCTTCGCGGGTTTATGGCTGCAAATGCTAAAGGTACAACAAGAGACTCAGAGATACTTGAGCAAATTGCAATGTTAATAATTGCTAAGTTATACGATGAAAAATACCTTGTGTCAGAATACGCAAAATTTAGAGTTGTTAATGATGACCCCCAAAAGACGGCCAACGCAGTCAATGAATTACTACATGAAGCAAGACAACGTTGGGACGATGTTTTTGATGAACATGATAGTATCAAAATAGATAATCGAACTTTGATGAAAGTTGTTAGTCAGCTACAACGTTACTCACTTTCTAGTTCCCCACGAAGTGTTATTTCCGAGGCGTTTGAAAGCATAATTTCTTATGCAACAAAAGGTTCACAAGGTCAATTTTTTACACCGCAAAACGTTGTGGATTTAATGGTTTCTATAGCTAATCCGCAGAAGAATGCATCTGTATTTGATCCAGCCAGTGGAACATCAGGATTTTTAATTGGTAGTATGTTTCATGTCTGGAATAAATTATCTGATACTAAGTTAGCGCCTGGAGCCATTAATGACTTACAACAACAGTATGCTGGAAACAATCTATTTGGAATTGAAAAAGATGCATTTCTTTCCAAAATTGCAAAAGCATATATGGCTGTTCTGGGTGATGGACGAGCCGGATTATTTGTCGAGGACTCCCTAGATGAACCCCATTGGGGGAAAAACACTTCTGCTAAAATTCAAAACAAGCAATTTGATATTGTACTTACAAATCCTCCTTTTGGTAAGGACGTAAAGGTTGCAGCGGATACAAAAAAGTATTTTGAATTTGCAGACTCCATTGAATTAGCATTTATAGAAAAATCTTTGGAACATTTAAAAGATGGTGGTCTATTAGGAGTAATCCTACCAGAAACAATATTCCATGCCCCAACAAAAAAAGAAATACGAAAAAAATTATTCTTTAAACACAATATTACACACATAGTTGATTTACCACATGATACCTTTAGGCCGTATAATAATGCTAAAACAGATATTATTTTTCTTAGAAAGAACCAAAAACAACAGTCTAGTATAACAGCAATCAAAGTTTCAGAAATTGGACACGATCATTTAGGCAAAGAAAAATACACGTTAGATCAAGATAGCTTCCAATTTACAACGACTATTGCGGATGATATTCCTAACATAATTAATGAACTTTCAACAGGCATAACCGATAGTAAGTATATAAAACTATTAGATAGCGCGGAGGTTATTGATAGAGATCTACTTGTTGCACGTCCGTACTTTATATCAGAAATACAAACAAAAAATTCAATTACAATTGGTGATTTAATAAATAAAAAAGTCCTAACATATTTCGACGGTCATGGATCTCCAAAAGGATATCTTAAAGGACTCGGAGAATACCCTTACGTACGTGTAAAAGACATTGTAAATCTTGAAGTTGCTCATAACCGACTAGATGATATTCCTAAATCTGAATATGATCGATTATTTTCTACCAATAAAGCTCTCAAAGAAAAAGACATAGTTTTTGTTAGACGTGGAAGCTATAGAATCGGTGATGTCGGTATTCTATATCCAAAGGATTTAAATTCGATTTTGACACGAGAAATTTTAGTTTTACGTGTTTTAGAAAACGATTTGAATATTACGCCCTTTAATATGCTCGGAATTTTAAATTCTTCTGATGTGAGAAGACAACTTAACGATTTGGTACTTATGGACACAACATTACCAAACATAGGAGACCGTTGGAAAAATATCCATATAGACATATCTAATCCCAGCTCCCTCAAAGAACTCGATTCAGAAATGGAAAAAATGTATAAAAGCAGAACAAATTTTTGGAAATCTTATTCAGAATTATTTGGAGATTTAGGATAATGCGCTTATGTTATATGGCAAACAACTAGCCGCCCACCGATCATAACTAAAAACAAAAAGCACCCATTTCTAGGTGCTTTTTGTTTTTTGACGTTTGAGAAATGCATTCTAAAGTCATTTTAACCCGTTCAATGGATAAGTGTATATGAATTAAATGTGAAACGCCCTTTTTAAATCAATATTTATATAGTATGATTTTATAAAATATTGAGGGGATAAAAATGGGCTTATTTGAAAAGTAGTATGATGAACACAACTTAGATGAGAATAGTCAATACAGTAGCATGAGTAAAAAAGAATTAGTGATTGAGGTTGAACATTTGCATAATTCTTTATGGAACATTTTGAAATATGTTGATAACGGCGGTACAGATATAGATGTTGTTAAGGCAGAAGTATACGATGGCATGTACGAAAGTCGAATATAATAGTTAAAGCTTTACATTCAGGCCACAACTGATAAGTTGTGGCTTCTTTTTTTATGCCTTATAATAAAAGGCGTTAGCAAGTGCCATAACCTAGTGACATAAATCAAGTAAGAAAAAGAGGTATTTTTATGACTAAATACGGCTACGCACGAGTAAGTACCCCAGACCAAAAACTAGCCAATCAAATTGACCGTTTAAAGCAAGCAGGCGCAGAAATCATTTACCAAGAAAAGTTTACAGGCACAACGACCCAGCGCCCCCAGTTCAATTTATTACTGACAAAGCTAACCCCAGGCGACACGTTAATCATTACCAAGCTTGATCGTTTCGCCAGAAACACCAAAGAAGCCTTAGAAATTATTCAACAGTTATTTGCCCAGAACATTAAAGTGCAGATTTTGAACATGGGAACGATTGACAACACCCCTACAGGACAGTTGATTTTTACGATTTTCAGCGCCTTTGCACAATTTGAGCGAGATATGATTGTGACCCGAACCCAAGAGGGCAAATTATATGCCAAGAAAAACGATCCCAATTTCCATGAGGGACGCCCCAAGACGTACACAGATGAACAAATTAAATTTGCGTATGAATTGCGTCAGCAAGGTATGACTTATAAGATGATTGAACGCAAGACAGGGATTAGTGTTAGAACCCAGCAACGCCGTTTTAAAAGCATTTAAAAAAGTTACAATTTTAATTATAGTTACAGTTATAATTACAATTGTACTAAATACAACATAGAAGGATTGATCCATTATGCCATATAAAGAAGAAGCACAAGAATTAACAGCATCACGCTACTTAGAAAAAGTATTGAGAGATGTGTTTAAATTTGCTAAGAGCCTTTCGATTTAGTTTCAATAAGCAAATGAATATGGACTTTGTTTTTAAAAATAAGCATTATACGCTTATTTTTTTGCGCTCAAGTTCGCTTAACTTGCCCTGTTCGGGGAGAACTCTCCATGAAATGGTCTGCCTGAAAGGATCCTGCTGAAAGCATGCGTCAAGTGCAAAATTTGTCTTGATGAAATCATGCTTATTATGCAAAACAATTCGGCAGACAGCCCCCGTCGGGTAGACGCCATTTGCGGAATAAATCAGCAAATGGCATACGCAACGATTGGTAAAAAGTGGCTAGCATATAGCTAGTCATTTTGCCATGAGTTTGCGTAGCTAGGGGGTCAAGGGGCGAGCGCTAGCGTCCCCTTTGCAAGCACCACATCAGACACGTAAGTGGCTAGCATGTGGGTTGCTTGCCAAACCCCGTGAATTGATTTATTATGTGAGTAGAAACCCTTAGGGTTTCACGAGCTTAATCAATCAATTCACTTGCCTGAAAGGCAAAACAAAGGGGGTGGGGGTTGTGAGCGAACAACACAATATGGCTATCTATCTATCCGATAAACAACCCAATCGGAAAGACAGTCGGCAAATCAATTTTAGAGTGAGCGAGCAGGACTATTTAAAGCTTTCGCAATCTGCGAAAACTTTAAATATGTCCGTGCCTGCTTTTGTCAAAAAGAAGGCACAGGGGGCGCGGATCGTTGCCCCTAAGATTGGCGCAAAAGAAGCGCAAGAGTTAGCCCGTCAATTAGCAAAAATTGGGGGTAATCTCAACCAATTAGCAAAACACGCCAATCAGGGGGGCAACGTCCCCGCCCAAGCATTGCAGGAACTTCAAAGTGAGGTGGCAAAGATATGGCAACAACTCACATAAAGCGGTCTGCAAGTGCGTCACGGCTTGTCAATTATGCCGAAAAACGTGCGGTCTTAAAGGACGGACTAAACCTTGATGTGAACTATGCTAAAAGTCAATTTAAACAAGTCCGTGAAGTGTACGGTAATCAAGGTAAAACACAAGCCTATGCTAGTCGTATTTCGTTTAGTCCAAAGGAATTTGACCCTAAAAACGAAATCGACCAGAAAAAAGCTCTCGATATTGCCAAAGAAGTGTATCAAAAGACTTATCCTAATCAACAGGTGGCGCTATATGAACATGCTGATACGGACGCCTTACATATTCACGCTGTCATTGGGGCAATTGACTTGGAAACTGGCAAGAAAATGCATGGAAACTGGCAAGAATATCGTGAAAAATTAGTCCATAACACTGACGAAATTGTGCAAGAACATGGTCTAGCAGTAACCCAAGTTGACCCTGAACGGTACGAAAAACGGTCTATGGCAGAAATTAAAATGCAAGACCGCGGACAACCGACTTGGAAAGACCAAATCAGACAAGCAGTTGATAGTACCATGTCTAATCAGCTTGTACGCGATTTTCAGACGTTTAGAGACGATTTAAAGCAAAAAGCAATAGATGTCTGGGAACGAGGCAAAGACCTTACCTACCAGCTCACAGGCACGAATTATAAAGCCAGAGGAAAGAAACTCGGCACAGCTTACGAAAAGGGGGAAATTTATCATGAGTTGGAAAGACGTACCAGAGACCAAAGAGATACCAGAAAACCAGATACAAACCGAATTAACAGCACTCAATCAAACTTTGAAAGAAATCAGAAACTATCAAGGCACACAAATTCAACTTCAGAGCAAACAACAAATCGAGTTGACCGAACAGCTCCAACAAATCGAACAAACCAGCCAACACGTCAATCAAGCCTTTCAGACGACCTTGAACAATTTAGAAAGCAACAACAAGACCAGCAAAGAACAATTAGTCGTGACGCTCAAAAACGCGCAAAAACAGTTCAACGAGCAAACAATGACCGTCAATCAACAAACAATCGCCGAACTCAAGCAGATAAACAGCGCGCAAAAGAGCAACAACGATACCCTGAAAATCTTAAGCGACAGCATAAACCAGACCGTTCAAAAGACTATGGACCAAGTCGCTAATCGTTTGTCTACTGAAATTGACCGAACACATAAAAATATGAGCTGGTATGAAATTAAAAATTATCTGTACGCGGTTATCCCGACTGGTTTGCTCTCAGGGATTGTATTTTGGCTTTTAACACATTTTTTTGCTTAAAGGATATAAAACATCAAAGGTGTACTGAAATGGCTTAGAATACGAAATAAGGACGATTGGGAGGGTTTAAAGAAATGAAAGAAGTCGAGCAGATTGAACAATTGTTAGTTGACCCTTGGACGGTTGATATTCAAGGCCTTTGGGAACAAGCCCTGCATAACCCTGACCCTGATAAACGGAAACTTTTTGATGCCCTACACACGTATGTTTTAGATAAGCGTCAGGAACAAATTATTAACGAAAAAAAATTTGTGATTTAAAGCAGGGAGTGAATAAAAGTGGCAACGAGAAAAGAATATTTTGCGGATAGGATAACGAACTATTTGGTGGAATTAAACAACGTAAATTTCAATGCTCAAGCGAAAAAATTTAATCAAGCCGATTATCAAGAATATTTGGCAGAGTGGGCAGATGTTTTAAAATCTTTACATGATTGTTCAACTGAATTTGCTAAGGAAAACTTGAAATAGAATTCTACCTAGCTGTTAGTCAACGGTAAATCGAATTAGAGGGGCTTACTGCTTTAGCAGTTAGCCCCTTTTTGAGGCTTTAAGGAGTTGACTAACTCTACTCAACTGAAAAGCCTGATGCACTGGAAAGCAAACCTTTGCTTTCCCGAGCCCGACTGGCGGCGAAGTCATAGCGATCAAGCTGGCTTCAGCTTGGTCGGGGTTTGGGGCGACAGCGCCCAAGGTCTTTTTAATGTGGCGCTTGCGTCACACCTTTTTGTTTTTAGCAAAGGAGCCTTTAGGCGACTGCGCAATGAGCGAAGCGAATGAAGAAAAATGTGAGAGCTTGTCTCTCACTCCTTAGTTGTGTTTGGTGTTTGATTTTTCTATATTGAGGGCGCAAACACAACTCTACGCGCGTACCTAATTTATATTATAATTCTTTTATAATTCTAAATACTTAGGAAAGACGGAATGGCTTTACATCAACGTTTATAGCACTAATAGAACCCCAAAAAGCACACGACTCAACACCAAAAAGCACACGACTCAACACCAAAAAGCACACGACTCAACACCAAAAAGCACACGACTCAACACCAAAAAAATAAAAAAACTTTATTTAGGGGCATTTATTTGTTATAGTGTACTAAACGAAAATTATTTGGTGATAAGAAAGGAGAATATTGATGGCCGATGTGCGTAGCTATTTATGGAAAAATGATCGAAACTTCAACGAAGAAGATTTTGAACAACAACAATATTTTCAAGTTGCTGAACATAATGATTTAATTACGAAAGCCCGTCATGATTTAAATGCGCGTGAATTAAAGATTATGGACTATGTTATTTCTAAAATTAAACCTGATGATGAGCATTTCAATGTTATACAGACGTCAATGTATGAGTTATCAAATGTTTTGGACTTAAAACGCAGTGGACGGACGTATTCACAATTAGCGCAGAATTTAGATGATATGCGCGCAAAAAGCATTCGTATTTATAGTGAAAAAGAACGCCGTATTACTATGACTGGCTGGTTTGAAGTTGTTGATCTTTGGGAGAACGGCAAAGTAAAACTTAAAATCAATGAACGTTTTGCTCCGTTTTTATTGAAACTAAAGGATAAAGGACACTATACCCAATATTATTTAGTTGATACGGTCAAGCTTAAAAGTAAGTATTCCATTATGCTTTATAAACTCATGCGTGAAGCGGATAAGGACAATGGTAGTAAGATTGCGATTGTTCAAGGAACCCCTCAAGAATGGAAAACATGGTTAGGGGCTCCCGAAAGCTATACGTACGGACGTTTAAAAGATAAAATTTTAAACCCAGCTATTGAAGAAATTAATCTTGAAATTGAGGATATGGACTTGTCTTTATTTCAAGCGCGCCGTGGTCGTTCAGTGGTTCAAGTGGAAATTCACAACAACTTTATTCGTAATCGGCTCTTTTAATATAAATAAGGGGGGGATTTAATGACTGATTTGATAATTTTTGCCGTATTAATCGTTTGGTTAATCTATTTACGTGTACGTAATGCAAAACAATCTGGTGGTCATACTGATCATAAAGTTTTTTCTTTCCGAGCAATTATTTTCCCAATCCATTATTTTATCCGTAGTACAGTTTTTACAGCCTTTAAAAGCAATGGCTTAGCTTTTTTTATTGTCTTTATAACTGGAGGTTTCACTTTTTTGTTAGCCATGCCTCTTTGGTATATTAACGAAAAAGCTAGCATGATTTTTTTGGCTTATTTAGCAATTAGCTGGATAGCTTGCCTCTTTCCACAAAAAACATCTTTAGTTTCTGGAGACTTAGGAAAAGCTTTCTTTCTTGATAAAAATACTCTTAAAAAGGGTGGTTTATTAAGTAATAGCGGGGTTGTATTTGGTAAAAAAGGTAATCAGCTTGTTGCCAAGCCTGCATCTATGGAAGGTAA
>NZ_BQXH01000034.1 GCF_022836475.1 Ligilactobacillus pabuli
TGTTTGCTTCAATTCTTTGCTGTAGTGAATATTCTTCTTGGCTTCTTCCAGGCCTTCAAGACCATCTCTTCGATAACGTATCATCCATCTTTTAATTGTAGCTTGATCGATTCTGTGCTGTCTTGCATAAGTAGCTCTGGGAAGACCTGACTGCTGGTAATTCTCAAGTAGGTTAAGCTTCTCAAGAGCCGTGAACTTAGATTTGGACATATAAAAATCCCTCCATAATCATCAAATGAATTATTGTATTTCATTTGACAACCATAAAGGGATTATCGCACTCAAATTCACAGTTCAGGTCTTTTTTAATTTAAGGAGCAGATATTTCGTTCAAGTTGATTTGAATGATATACTATTAGATAGTAAGTGTTTATTTTGGTTATGGAGCCATAAGAAATGATAACTCCGAATTTATTTAATCAGCAGCCGTTGCTAATGACTTGACCCTTGTAAAGTTAGAAGAGTAGTGATGACTGATTATTATGAAATTACCATAAAATTTGTAGACGTTAGGAGAAATTAAATATGTGGGATATTATCACGAGTTCACTTCCCCAGATACTGGCAGCAGGAATCAAATTTACGATTCCGTTGGCATTGATCTCATTTGCGATCGGTCTGGCTCTTGCATTGATAACTGCCTTAGTCAGAATTTCGCATCGTGGCGGTGCATTTTCAATCATTAAGGGCATCTTTCGTTTTTATGTTTGGCTGTTTCGATCAACACCTTTATTAGTGCAATTATTTATCGTGTATTTTGGATTGCCATACTTAAGGATTCCCGGAGTGCTTGAAAATGGGATCAAATTTAGTCCATTTATCGCAGGGATCATTACCTTTTCGTTGAATACTGGGGCATATGCTTCAGAGACTATTCGTGCCTCGATCTCTTCGGTCCCGAATGGTCAGTGGGAAGCAGCTTCGTCGATCGGGATGACTCGGGGACAGACGTTACGGAGAATTGTTTTGCCGCAAGCTTTCCGGATCTCGGTGCCGCCGTTGGCAAATAGTTTTATCAGTTTAGTTAAAGATACGTCCCTAGCAGCGTCGATCACGATCGTTGAAATGTTTGAAGTCAGTCAACAAATCGCTGCGCAAAATTATCAGCCGTTGATCATGTATACGTTGGTTGCTGTAGTGTATGCAGTCTTTTGTTCGATCTTGACATTTGGACAAGGTTATCTTGAAAAGAAAACCAATCAGCATTTAGATCAAACGGAAGGGTAGTGAGCAAATGAAATTACAAGGACTTAATAAATCATTTGGAGCAAACCATGTTTTACAAGATATCGACTTGGAACTGCCTGAAAGGGCAACAACAGTCATTGTTGGTCCTTCTGGCTCAGGAAAATCAACCTTATTACGATCACTGAATTTATTAGAGCGGCCTGAAAGCGGCCTCTACCAACTGGCTGATCTTCAGATCGATTTTTCAAAAAAGATCCCTGCCAAGCAAGTTTTAGATGTGCGTAAAAAAACAGGTATGGTTTTTCAAGACTATAACCTGTTTCCGCATAAATCCGTCTTGCAAAATGTGATTGAAGGACCAGTTCAGGTCTTAAAACGAGATAAAAATGAAGCGACAAAAGAAGCTTATGAGTTATTAGCTAAAGTTGGTTTGAAAGAAAAAGCTGACTTTTACCCGGATCAACTGTCTGGTGGACAGGCGCAGCGGGTTGCGATTGCACGTTCTTTAGCGATGCACCCCGAATATATTTTATTGGATGAGCCGACTTCGGCACTGGATCCAGAGCTTGAAGGCGAGGTTTTGAAAGTTTTGGCAGATTTGGCCAATGAAAAACAATCATTGATCATAGTTACGCATAATTTGTTTTTTGCTCGGCAAATTGCGACAAAAATCGTATTTGTGGAAGATGGACGGATTATTTTTGATGGTCCGACAAAAGATTTCTTCAATGAGCAGCAAAAAAATACTAGGATCCATGATTTTATTTCATCCATGACTTTTACGGATATTGATGAAGGTACTGTTAATAATTAACTATTAGACTATATAGGAAGGGAAGAAGTATTCAAATGAAGAAGTTGCGAGGAGTATTATTTTCGCTGGCAATTATTGCCTTGACATTTACTTTAGCTGCATGCGGCAGTAAGGGAGGTTCATCAAATAATGAAAGTTCATTCAAGTCCGAGCTGAAAAATAAGGGTGAGCTGACTATCGCATTAGAAGGAACCTATGCACCGTATTCTTATCGTAAGGACGGTAAATTAACAGGCTTTGAAGTAGAAATGGGTCGAGCACTCGCCAAGGAAATGGGCCTTAAAGCAAAATTTGTGCCTGGTAAATGGGACTCATTGATTGCTGGACTTGGTTCACAGAAATATGACGTTGTGATCAACAATATCTCGGAAACTCCAGAACGTAAAAAAGTCTATGATTTTTCTGTACCATATATTTATTCACGTTTTGCTTTGATCACACCTGATAAGAGTTCACTTTCAAGTCTAAAAGATATTTCTGGCAAGAAGTTCGCTGAAGGAACTGGGACCAATAACGAACGTGTCGCGAAGAAGTATAAAGCAGATACTGTTGATTCGGGAGATTTTTCAGCAACTCTTTCTTTGATCAGAAATGGTCGAGTCGATGGAACGTTGAACTCCGCAGAAGCTTGGTATTCATACCAAAAGAACAACTCGACCAAGGGCTTGAAGTTTAAAGATGTTTCAAATGAAGAAAAGCCAGTCGAAATCAAAGCCATGTTTAATAAAAAGAGCCCGCAGACGAGAAAGCAATTTAACAAGGCCATCCAGGCACTTAGAAAAGATGGAACCTTGAAAAAACTGTCTGTGAAGTACTTCGGTAAAGATATTACTGAAAAGGACAAGTAAATTAAATCAGCTAAAAAGCCATTCACTAGCGTTTGTTAAAGAGTCGCTAGTGAATGGCTTTTTTTGGTTCTTTATCAAGTGGTACTGATAGAAGTTTTTATCTATCAGTACCACATATTATAGAACCTTTAAAACCAAAAAGGTTGGCGTGAGTTGTAAGTTCAGTTTTTTTAGCGGTTAAAATTAATTTTTTTTAGGAAAATAAGTCACACAACAGATAATGGCGACTGTTTCTACCAAACGCAAAATAAAGTACAACAGACTACGCCATTCTGGCAGAAAGACAACATCTAAAATGACGCTAACAATGAAAATGCTAAGCCACATTAAAAATTTCTTAGTCCGAATTTGCATAAAGAATTCCTAGTTAGACGATTTCAAAGCCAGGTGCGATCACGGTGACATCTTTTTGGTCAATACCGCTTAACATGATTTTGTTGTCTTTAGTGACAAAGACTGCACCGTAAAGATCGGGATCATCTAAGCCCCAGTTCTTAACGGGTTCGCCAGCAAAGAACAATTCAGTGGTGTGAATTTCGCCATCGATCGAGTACTTAGAAAAGACGGTGACACTGGCTAAATTATTGCTGCGCGGGTAACCGGTCTTGGAGTCGAGAATATGGTGGTAGCTTTTACCGTTAATGTCCAAATGACGTTCATAAATCCCACTGGTAACGATTGAGCAAGGTTGGGTTTTAACGATGGCTACAGCCTGGCCCCGGCGATCCTTGGGCGCTTGAACACCAACACGCCAGCGACCATCAGGATGGACGGGTTGTGCGCCGATTAGCAATAAATTACCACCGAGATCGATCATCCCGCTGTTAATGCCGCGAGCGGCCCAGAGGTCTTTGATCCGGTCAGCGATGTAACCCTTGGCGATCCCGCCTAAATCAATTTCCATGCCTTCTTTTTTCAAAAAGACGGTCTGATCTTTGTCATTGAGCTCGATGTTAGCTGGGTCAACGATGGCCAAACGTTCATCAATTTGAGCTTGAGTTGGTAATTGAGCACCATCGAAGCCGATTTTCCACAGCTTGACCAATGGCCCAATCGCTGTATTAAAGCCTAAGTGCAGCCGACTGATCTCAACTGCACGTTTGATTAAGGCATAGACACCATTTGAAACCTGGACTGCTCTATGACCAGCTGCATGGTTCACTTCCATGACTTCTGATTCCGGGCGGTTCACGGTCAGTAGGTCTTCGAAGCGGGCAATCAGGTCGTTAGCTGCGTCGAGATCACTTTCTGTGGTGGCACCGAACGTGGTCAAAGTAATCGTTGTGCCTAAGCCGTAATACTGTTTGGTTAATTTCTTTTCTGCAATTGCAGGAATAGCTTCTGGATGGATATCAGTCCAGAGAGCTTCTTTACTATTAGTCATATTTTTCAACCTCACTCATCTCAAACAAAGTTATGTGTACATCCTTTATTCTATCACACCAGTTGTAGTACTTAACAGGTTAGGCCTAATTTACATAACCCGGACTTATTGGAAGTTATCAGGAGTTATTTTAAAATCCGGCAAATTACTCAAGACTTTTTTGCAAATTTTTGTCAGTACTAATGGACTTATTTAAATGTGGAGTCATTAATGTGATCACTAAAAGCCAGACGATCCCACAAACTAAGTAAGTTAGCGCACCATTACTAATATTTTGAAAAATAAAAGTAAAAAATAGTGTTCCGATTGGGAAAACAATTGTGTTGGCAGTGTTCATAGTGGAACTAACGCGGCCTAAAATAGCTGTCGGAGTCGTTTTTTGAATATGGATTTGAATGGTAATGTTTAAAATCGAGATGCCTAACCCACCGATAAACATGGTGATTGACCCTAAAACATTAATTAATTTTAACTCTGTGGTTAAGGTGAAGATTGCTCCCAAAGACAAGAAATAAAAACCGAAAAGAAACAAGGGAACAATAATTCTACTACGTTTTGCTTTATTACCAGGGACAAAGTTCATTAATAGACCTGCTAACAGCCCGCCAACTGCGTTAAAAGTCTCTAAAATACCAATTGGAGAGTTACCTAAATGCAGTTGAGTACTAATAATATAAGGTAGCCCCATGTTGATCGATGAAAACATAAAATTTAAAAACATTGCAATTGTGATCAGACTCTTTATTAAGGGACGTTGAGCAATGTAGTCTAAACCTTTTTTGAAATTTGCAAGTTGTGATTTTTGCTGGCTAATATTTTTACTAGTGGGAGAATTTTGGTAATGGAACTTCATAGTTAAAGTGATTGCAGCAGAAAGTAACAAAGTGCCTATTTCAATCCATATAAAGGACTGAAAACCTAAGAGTGAATAGACGCCTACGCCTAAGACAGGTGCAAAAATATTAGCAAAAGAATTGGTAGCACTTGTTAGTGAACTAAGTTGATGAATCTTGTTTTCGTTAACTAATTCATGTACGGACGCAGAGTATGCAGTCGTTGCAAAAATTACTGCAATAGAATTTACTGAGACAAAAATGATCACGGGTATAAATTTAAGCATACCGACAAAGTAGTTCAGTGTAGCAGCTAAGAGAAGCAAAAAGACAACCCGAACTAACAGACTGGTAAGGAGAATTTTTTTGTGTGGGTATTTATCCACTAAGTTGCCAATAGGTATCATGAAAATTAAACTGATTAGCGGGCCAATTGCCAACTCGATTCCAAAACTTAAAGCCGAATGTGTTTGGTTTAAAAGCATCAAACCTAAGCCATAAGTAAACATATTGCTGCTGAGAGAACTAATAAAATTACTACAAACATCTTTAAAAATTTGCTGGTTTGATTCATGTAAACTAATTTCCAAAATGTGTAACCCCCTTGTTATACTTGATTGTGTTTACTTTAGCAGTAAAATAAAGAATAATATCAATAATAGTGTTGCAAATATGCAACAAAAGGGGGTTACATTATGGTAAAAGTTGGTGTAACTACACGAAAAATACGGTTAATCAAAGGGTTATCACAAAAACAAGTTTATGGTGGGATAATCTCACGCTCCTTTGCTAATCGTTTTGAGAATGGTACAAACGACATTCAAGCCGGTAAGTTCTTAAAAATTCTGGATAATCTTGCGATTTCTCCGACAGAATTTCAATATATCAATAATAATTATGAACCGTCTAAAATAGATCAAATGCTAGCAGAGGTTAGTTATTTGTATAGTGTACATGCTTTTAGTTCGTTGGCTCACTGGTTACAGCAACATAAAAGTAGCGAAAATGAGCAAGTGCAAATCGTAGCTGGTTTTGCAGAGTTAATGTTAACGACTTACGGCTATCGAAAGTTTCCTTTATCCAAAAACATTCACATGTTGGTGTATCATTTAATAAGTGAAAAAAATTGGACTGTTCAGGAAATTAGGATCGTTAGTATGTTAGTCCCAGTAATTGCAACACATGAGCAATTTAAAATTGAAATTTCAACAATTACAGAACGCATGGAACAGAATTGCAGTCACTATCTAACTAAATATAGTGACCCATTTCAAATCAATGACGAATTGGTGAACTATTACGGTGTGGTTTTTCAGAATTACTTAAACAGTAAGGCATATATCAAGGCTTGTGCTATGAGAGAAAAATTTATTAGTTTAGATGAAAAGCTATTTGATTGGGACACTAGAATTTCGCAGCAACTATGGTTAGCAGTGTGGGAACTGTATTTTGGAGATTTTAAGAGCGGTAAACAAACGCTTGAAAAAATTATTGATTTCAAAAAAATATTTAAGGAAAAGTTTGCTTTAAACATTGAAGCTATTACTAAGGTGCGCGTGCAGGATTCGCAGAAATACAGAAACTCAAAAAAAGAGTAACCTAAATATATTTTCAAATTTAGGTTACTCTTTTTTTTAGGGCTCGTTTATAACAAATGGACCCTGCTTTTTTATTTAAAAAGATCTGAATGTGAACCAGTGTCAATAAAACGCACGAATTCACCGTCATATTTGTAAATCAATAACCAGTCTGGTTTGATATGTAAATCACGCTCTGGCTTTCGATTAACCAAAGGGTGATCATTATAATGTGGTTCTAACGGTTTATCTTGTAATAGTTTACGGTACACAGCTTCAAAATCTTCTTTTTTATAGCGACCACCTTTTAAAATTGTCTTATAGTGTTTTTTAAATTGGCGTTCGAAGGCAGGTTTATAGATAAATTCAGTCATTTAACCAATCCAACCCTTCTTCAGGATCGTTAAATTCAACATAATCTTGGCTTTTCATTGCTTTTTCTAAACGTGGAGTGGGTTGAGATACTTCAAATGGGATTCCTCCCGCTTCAATGGATTTTTTTGCAAAGATGCGGAATGCTTCTCCAGGAGTTAAGCCCACACGACTAAGGACAATCTCAAAGTCCTTCTTTTCTTTATCGTCCATTCTAAAATGTACTTGGCTAGTCATAAATATCACCTCTAATTTTATGGTACCAGTTGGTACCATAAAAAGCAAGTATTTTACCCAAAGTCGATATTGTCTAACATTTCTTCGGTGCTAGCTTGATCTAAGCCTAAATAAGTCAAGGTCATGGCTTCACTGCTGTGATTTAAGAGATGCATGACCAATCCAATATTATAATTGGACTGCATATACACCCGGTAAGCGTCCGTTTTACGCATGGTATGGGTCCCTAAATAGTCTAAATCTAAGAGGTCACCAACTTTGGCCATGATCTTATAAAACTGTTTTTCGGTAATATGTTTCTCTGGGTGTTGAATCGACGGAAAAAGCCAAGGTGAGACTAAATTTTCTTGCCGAAGCCAGCTTTGATAGGCTAACAGATCCCCCGTAACTGGCTTTAAATATAACCGGTTGGCTTTTCCTGTCTTATGGTCGTGGAGAAACGTGTTCTGCCGCACGTTGCCATATTCGTCAAAGACATCGGTCCGTTTGAGCCGGAGAATGTCGCTGACCCGCAATAAAGTCGCCTTGCCGACTTGAAAAATGGTGTAGTTGCGGACCCCCGCCTTAAAATTTTCTTGTAAGCATTGTTGGACCTTCGCTAAAATATTGGAATCTTTGATCGGTAAGACTTTTTGTTCCATGAAAAAATCGCTCCTTTTATAGGGGCGATTTTATTAGTTTTTCGGTTCTTTTTGCCCCTTACTTTCAAGTCTAAAATAAAGAGACCATAAATGTTTTTCAGTTCAGTAACTAGAATTTGGTAGTTACCGGGCAGGTTTATTAAATTATTGTTGTGTACTTAATAATTGCACAACGTCTTCTTGTGGGATTCCAGCAAAGAAGCGGGATAAATCAATTTGAGCTAATTTTTCTTTAATATCTGCTTGATTATATTTAGTATCTTTCAGAATATCTTGGAGTTCATCCACGTTTTCTGGTCCAAAGAAATCACCGTAGATCACGACGTTTTCAATCGTTCCATTTTCGATGTTAAAGCGAGCATCGATGGTCCCACCTGTAAAGTGTTTCCGGCGTTGCACCGTAAATTCAGGTGATTTGCCGTAAACCCAGTCCCAATTATAGTAGATTTCTTGTTCCAATTTAGCGATACCTGCCTTGTCTTCATCATCCAAGACGTAAGCATACTTAGCTGCTGCTTCTTCAACAGTTTCAGTCTTCCAAATCTTTTTGATCAATTCGTCGCGGAGTTGGAAAGTATCCATTTCCCGGTATTCTTCATTTAGGTATGGCTTGATATTGATCACACGGGAACGAACGGACTTGATCCCCTTAGATTGAATCTTATCCTTAGGAACGCGGAGTGCGCTAGCAACAACTTCTGTATCAACGTCAAACATGCAAGTACCATGAGAGAAAGTTTTGCCATCACGTGTATACATTGCATTACCAGAGAATTTCCGACCATTTAAGACAATATCATTGCGACCAGTGACTTCGATATCAGTGGCGCCCATTTCCTTTAAGCCGTCAACGACTGGTTGAACCATTGTCTTAAAGTCACCAAATTTTTGATCTTTGGCAGGGACAACCAAACTAAAGCACATGTTACCTAAATCTTGATACATTGCGCCACCGCCAGAAAGCCGGCGAGTAATGGTGATATTATGGTCACGGCAGTATTGAGGGTCGATTTCTTCCATAGTATTTTGGTTACGACCGACAATAATACATGGTTCTTCAATGTAAAAGAGCATGAATGGTGGGGTCATTTTCCCACTGTTCATTAAGTATTGTTCTGTAGCAAGATTGGTCCGAATATCTTTGGTATCCATTGCGATATATTGCATGATTTATCCCTCTCCAGTATACAAACGGCCAGTTGACGGTTAGGCCAGGCTGAGCATTTTTTATTTTGGTAACCAGCTCAAAAATGAACTTTTTATGCGTTGACTAGTACGTAAAATGTTAAACATCTAAAAGTTATCATTAAATAAGATGATTACGCTTTCATGATAGCATTAACCTCGTTTAAATTCAAGAATTTTTATGTTAAAAGTTGGGCTAAAAGCAGCGGCTGTTTGAGTTTATCTGGTGAAATTTTAGTGTTACAATGTTAACGTATTCAAACTGAGTGATTACTCATTCAGTTGAGCGCTTTAGCTTGCTAATTTGTCGGTAGATGTGTAGATTTAGTAAAAAGTAGAAGGTGAAAATGATGGAGACAACCATTCGAGTTCAGGATTTAGACCAGGGCTATGGGAAAAAGATTGTCATTAGTGACATCAATGTCTCAGTTGCAGCTGGTGAAATTTTAGGTTTAATTGGACCAAGTGGTGCGGGTAAAAGTACACTAATTAATGCCATTATGGGGATGTTAAAACCTAAAAAAGGCTCGGTCACAGTTTTGGGACAGTTAATGCCGAATCGGCAAATCTTGGCTAAAATTGGTTTTATGGCACAAGCTGATGCTTTATTGATATTTTTGGCGAAATACCCCTGACTTTAGTCGGGGGATGGATAGCTGCAGCGTACATTGCACGCTACATAAACTACATATTGTTTTAATCAGATAAAGTGCTATGCTAAAAAAAGGTGGTGAGATCAATGGCTTCGATAGCTTTTAAAGTTCGTCTATATCCCAATCAAAAACAAATTAGCCAAATGAGCAAAACATTTGGTTCAACGCGTTTTGTATGGAATCAAATGTTAGCCATGCAAAATGCACGCTACAAAAATAATCATCAGGCTAAGTATCAAAACAATTATGCGATGAATTTAATGCTAAAGCCTTTAAAAGCAGAATACCCGTGGTTAAAGGACGTTGACTCAACCGCTCTGCAAGCAACGAATGATCATCTGCACGATGCTTTTCAACGTTTCTTTGATCCGGAACTCGAGAACGGCCATCCACGGTTTAAAAGTAAGAAAGACAATGCCCAGAGTTACACAACTAAGGCAGTTAATCAAAACATTAAAGTCATTGACAATCACCACCTAAAACTACCCAAGCTCGG
>NZ_BQXH01000035.1:0-9655 GCF_022836475.1 Ligilactobacillus pabuli
GTTGACCAAAGCCAATGACAATTAGAGGTTATCATGTAGTGTCCAACAAAGAAAGTAATAATAATCACTAAAACTTGATTTAAAAGATAATGTTTAATTTTAATAATACGAGGTTGTTTTGAAGTGAAAAATGCATGACACAAACTCTAAGGAGCGACGTGTGATGCATTTTTTTCAGCCGAAAAATGGGTGAAATGAGTGGCTTTTTCAAGTAATCTGGTAGATTTTGTGAAAAAAAGTTGTAAATAGCTCTGGCTGATATGTTATAATTTACGGTGAAGTTTTACTTTTGTATTTTAGTGGAGGCATACCTGTGAAAAAATCCGATACACGGTTCAAGGAAGTTTTCCAGATCGCATTACCCTTGTGTATGAGTTACATTCCAATTGGATTAGCTTGTGGAGTGTTATTGAATGCGGCAGGATTTAACTTCTTAATGACTGGCTTGGTCTCCTTACTAGTCTTTTCTGGTGGAGCCCAGTTTATGATTGCTTCGATGTTAACGATTCACGCACCAATGCAGACCATTTTATTGATGTTGCTGTTTTTGGAGATGCGCTATGCATTACTAGGATCAAGTTTATCTCAGTATGTACGTGGAACGAGTAAAAAATTTTTGCTGGTCTTTGCAGCATCGATGAACGATGAAAACTACGCAGTCAACTATTTGAAATTTGCGACTGATAAAACCTGGACAGCTGAAAATGCTTTATTAGTTGAGCATTTATCTTTGCTATTTTGGACATTGTCTAACTTAGTTGGTAGTTTGGCAGGCGGCTTTATTTCGGTCAACCTGACCATCGTCGATTTTGCTTTGACAGCTTTATTTATCTACATGATCGTGATGCAGATCAAAAATAAGTTAACGATTTTGATCAGTATTCTCTCTGGTATCGTGGCAGTTCTTACCATGGTCTGGTTGAAGAGTACGATGGGCTTAGTTGTTGCAACTTTAATTGCGTCGTTGATCGGTTTTGCTTTGGAAGATCAGTTAGTGAAAAAGGGCAAGACCAAGGGCTTCTGGCTAAAGAAGATCAAGCCGAATGCCGGACGTAAGGAAATCAGTAAATCAGGAGATTAGCTTTATGAATGTAACTACTAATATGGATCATTTTATCTTGATCATACTTTCAATGTTGGTTGCTTTTGTACCACGTTACCTGCCAATGCGAATCTTTACTAGTCGGCAGATTCCAAATTGGTTTAATGAATGGATGAAATATGTCCCAGTTTCTCTGTTCACAGCTTTAGTGGTGAAAGATGTGTTTATGAACACGGAAACTTATGCCTTTGTGGGGGTCGACAATGTGGCGAAAATTCTCGCTTCCGTGATCGTAATGGGAGTTGCTTATTATTCGCGCTCGATGGGTCTGTCTGTGGTGGTTGGTTTGATTGCCGTTGCACTCTTGTCGCTGGTAGTTCCAGTTTAAAATGAAAAGATAATTCAAGACTGTCTAAATGATAGTCTATTTTTTTGCGCTAAAAGCAGTCTAGCGGCTAGGAAACAAGGCATTTTAACCGACTCAGAATTTTTATTTGGTGTTAAGTTGGTCAAATGGGGTGAATTTTTGTTAAAATGATTCTCGTAGGACGAATGAACTAGCAAGACTAAAACGAGGATGGTAAAACTGTCCCCAGCTTTGAAGTGTGGAGTTCAAGATGAAAAAAATTATTTTAGATTGTGATCCAGGACATGATGATGCCTTTGCATTGATGATGGCGGTGGCATCACCAGAAATTGACTTGTTAGCAGTGACAACCTCTGCCGGCAATCAAACACCTGATAAAACATTGAATAATGCGTTACGGATGTTGACATTGCTGCACCAAAAGCAAATTCCAGTTGCTGGTGGAAATCAGAAACCATTAATGCAAGATTTAATGATCGCAGATGATGTTCATGGTAAAACTGGGTTAGATGGCACTGATTTGCCAGACCCAGACTTTGAACCACAACCAGTCCACGCTGTCGAATTGATTGCAGAAACATTGCGGAATTCGACAGAAAAGGTGACGTTAGTGGTGACTGGTCCGCAAACTAATATTGCACTATTTTTAGGAGTTCATCCAGAATTAAAAGATAAAATTGAACAAATTGTGTTAATGGGTGGTGCGAAAGGCTTTGGAAACTGGTCACCCGCAGCTGAATTTAATATCGCTGTTGATCCGGAATCAGCTAAAATTGTCTTTAATTCAGGTATTCCATTAGTAATGGCTGGTTTAAATGTGACCCATCAGGCACAAATCTTAAAGGCTGATATTGAAGCGATTCGTGAAATTGGCAACCCAGTAGCCGTAGCGATGGCAGAATTACTTGATTTCTATGGTATTTATTATGGCCAAGACAAGTGGGGCTTCGACGGCATCCCAGTTCATGATCCAGTGACGATCACTTGGTTATTACACCCAGAATACTTTACTTCGATCAAGAGAAATGTTGATATTGAAGTGAATGGGACATTAACTCGGGGCGAGACTGTGGTTGACCAGTGGAATTTGACGGACAAACCAGAGAACACAGAAGTATTGATGGACATTGACCGCGAAAAATTTGTGAGTTTAATTGAAGAATGCTTACATGCATTTGACTAAAAAAACAGAGCGGAGCAGGGAGGACTCGAACACCATCGTAACTCAGGGACTAATGCGCTTTAGGCATTGGTTCCTGGGTTTGGATGGGCGGAAAGTCCTGCTTTGAGGAGCTCGACTAAGAAAACAGAGCGGATTAACCCGGTTAGAAGACGAGCAATAACAGGCTTTCGGGCATGATGCGTTTTTGGCATCGTGACAGAAAGCAAGTTAGGCGGAATCTTCTGGGTTAAGGAGCTCGACTAAAACAGAGCGGAGCAATTCAGCACTCAGCTAAGCTCTATTACGCAGGGAGGCGTAAGGTTGCAATACTTTACGGAAAAAATCGTAACACCGTTATCAAAGACGGCAACTTTAACTGGATATGTTTTAGACAACAGCCAAGAAATTGACCAAGATCGGGTCAGACCCGCAGTGATTGTGGTTCCTGGCGGCAGTTATCGCTTTACTTCGGATCGTGAAGCTGAACCGGTAGCAGTCAAAATGAACTCACTGGGCTGTCAAAGTTTTGTACTGCGTTATTCATGTGCACCTGCACGGTATCCTACGTCTTTGTATGAATTGGCGACCGCCGTTGCCATGGTTCGTCAGCATGCCGCAGACTGGCACGTTGATCCGAATAAGATCATTGTTTATGGTTTTTCTGCTGGCGGGCATTTGGCAGCAAGTTTAGCCACAAAATGGGACCAGCCTGAATTAACTACTGCTGGTTTTACTGCCGCTGAGATCCAGCCGAATGGGTTAGCCTTGGCATATCCAGTGATCACCAGCGGCCCATTTGCCCATGAAGAATCTTTCCAATTATTACTGGGAGATGAGCCTTCAGACGACCAGCTCCAGAACGTTTCTTTGGAACATCAGGTTACTGAGAGTACACCGCCAACCTTTTTGTGGACGGTAGATGATGATGCAGTTGTACCGATGGAAAACAGCCTGTTATTTGGCAAAGCACTTAAAAAGGCTGGTGTTAGTTGTGAGCTCCACGTTTTTGCCCATGGTCAACATGGAATGAGCATGGCCGATGGTCAAACAGCCGGCCCAGCCAGTCCAGAAATGATTTCAACTTCTGTGGCAGTCTGGCAGACATTATTTGCCCACTGGTTGTCAGAAAATTTTAATTAATGAAAAAGCCAGCTGTAGTTTGCGTTAGATACGCAGAGCTACAGCTGGCTTTGTTGTGCAGTGGTGATTCATTACAGAGCAGCAACACTAATTTGAAATAAAAGTTGGTCAAATTAGTTGATGACCAGTCACTGCAAAACTAGCCGTCAATAATTGCCAAGAGGCGGTCGCTAATAAGAGACTGCCAACTGTGTCGCTGACAAAATGGGCGTGCAGGTAGACTCTAGTAAAAGCAATCAAAATGATGACTAACCACCCAACAACGAGCACGATGTGTAATTTTTGTGGTGAGACCTGAAACTTTTTCAACAAGGCCAGTCCGGTAAAGACTAGGATCAGAGTGGAAAAAGTATGTCCGCTTGGAAAACTAAAACCGCCGATCGAAACCAAACGGTGTAACGGTCGTGGACGTTCGATCAATTCTTTAACAACGTGATTTAAGAGGGTCAACGCACTGAAAGTTAATAAAAAATTTAGGCCGGTGTGCCATTCGTGATACCGACCTAAAAATACTGCGATGATCAGTGAGTAAACAGTCATCATAGCGGGACTAGCCAGGTTCGAGATGAAGGCGATCACGGCGGTCAAAGTTGGGGTGACTAATGGATGCAGCAAATTGATCGCACCCTGGTCGATCGTAGTGATCAGCGTTGTGTGGTGACTAACTAAAAAAGCAAGCAGCAAGAACAGCAGTAATGCTCCAGTGCCTAAGGCAAATTTACTGTAAAGACGTGACTTGGTCATAAAAAATTCCTTTCTAATCAAAGCTATGCTTATTATAGCGAGGAGTCTTTGAAAGTACCAGTTTAACGGATCGATGAAGCTGGTGCTCACGCAGGTCGCGACCACGATTTTTTAGCCATAGCAAAGGGGTAACGTTTTCAATCGCGCTAGCTGGTGTGCTATGATTAAGGTAAATCAATTCCAAGAAAGAAGTGGTAAGATGGCTGCGCAAGAAAGTGACAGGCATTCTAGTTCTGGACGACATTTTGGTCCTGAAAGACAACCACGACATGGGGTAAGTCAGCTATTGACGGTCTGCTTAATGGTGACACTATTGTGCTGTTTGGCAGCGGTCGGTTCGAAAAAAACGGTGTTAGATCAATCGTTTACCACCACTCAAATGGTAACCACTAAAAATGTTGCAGCAGTTCATAAAGGGTTGGCAGCTAGTTTAAATGCCTTTGTGACTGAAGGCGACTCACAGTTTGATTTTACGGGTGACCTATTAACGAGACAGCAGGTTAAGGATGATTTAAATGCGGTCCTTGCCAACGTTTATACTGGTAGTCAGCCACTGACTTCTAAGAAGATCGTCGACCAGGTTGTTGCTAATTTTGTCACAGAAGCCACACAAAAGGGCGTGCCTTTGCAATCAGAACAATGGCTTAGCTATAAAAGTAATTTTGTGGCTCAGGTGCAAATTTCACTTAATAATCAAATGAATAGTTCAGGTCTGCAACAGGCCCGGCAGTGGTTAAAAGTTGGCCAGAAGTTTATGCCAGCCTTTCTGACCGTCAATTTGATCTTAAGTGCAGCTTTGGCAGTGGGGTTATTAGTTCAAACACGGTCACTGTTCAGGTTTAGCCATTATTGTGGAATTGCAGCTTTTTGTGCAGGTTTGTTGGGATGGCTTGCAGTTCAACTGCTTAAATTGAGTGGTGTGGTTGAAAATATTGCCGTGGCTAGTCGAATGTACCAGACGATCGTGACCAGCTATGGGCAAGCCGTATTAAAGGTCTTTGACCAAACGGCAGCTACTATGATTTACGCAGGACTCGGCTTACTAGCGCTAGCGTTAGTTGGACGGATTTTGCGGCAGAGAAAGTAACCGGCAAGTTTTATGCAGGTTTGTGGCGAATTAGGGGCAAATTCTGCTATAATAAGGAGCGTTGTACTCAAAATTAAGTTTTGAAGATGAAAGGGACTACGGAATGAAGTTTACCTGGCAAAAAGATGACCAACTAGAAGAAACGCTCCAAAATTTTTTGAAGCGTCAAGGTGTTAGTCATCGCATGTTACGAACTGTCAAACAAAGGCAGGGGAAAGTTTTATTAAATCATAAACGGAAGTCGTTAACTTATGTTTTGACCCAGCCGGGTGAAGTGACTTTAATCTTGAAACCAGAGCAGTCAGATCCTGCAGTGCCGCCTAGCACTGAGTCATTGACCATTTTGTATGAAGATTCGAACTGGCTGGTGGTGGACAAACAGGCGGGCTTAAACAGTGTTCCTGGACCGGCTAATCGAACAGATACTTTAGTGAACCGCGTCAAGGGTCATTTGGTTGAGCAAAAAGCCAAGGATCTGGTGCCTCACGTGATCACTCGTCTAGATCGATTTACCAGCGGACTGGCGTTAGTTGCCAAACACCGTTTCGCTCAAGGATTGATCAGTCAGCAATTGGAAAATCATCAGTTGGATAAAAGATACCTGGCCTTGGTAGAAGGTCGGCTAGAAGAAGAACATGGCAAAATTGACCGTCCCTTGCGCCAAGTCCCCAATGGTTTCGCACAAGAAGTTGATCCAGCCGGAAAACGAGCTTTGACGGAATATTGGGTCAAACAACGCTTTGGTACAGCAGCAACTTTAGTAGAAGTTAAGCTGCATACTGGACGGACTCATCAGATTCGGGCACATTTTAGTGATTTGGGTTATCCGTTAGTTGGTGATTCATTGTATGGCGGCCACTTACAGTGGGGCATGGAACGACAAGCACTACATGCGTTCCAATTAGGCTTTGTTGACCCGTTTACTCAAGAAAAACGAGAATTTCATAGTCAATTGCCTGCAGATATCCAACAGGCATTGTTACAATTAGAGAAGTTACAGTCAGAAAAAAAGAGCAAGTAAATTAGTTGCGGTAAATTAATACATGAGGTGAACAGTTTTGACCCCGAAAAAAGAGGATTATCTAAAAATTATATTTGAACTGGGAGGAAAGCAACGTAAGGTCAGCAACAAGCAAATTGCGCTCAGCTTGGATGTTGCAGCCGGTTCGGTCACTGAAATGGTGATCAAGTTAGTTAAAGAAGGGTTAGTAACTCACGTGCCATATGCGGGAATTTCGTTAACAGCTGCTGGGATCGAGTTGGCAGAAAAGTTAGTCCGCCGGCACCGCTTATGGGAAACATTCTTGGTTTCCAAGTTAAATTACAAATTAGCGGATGTCCATGATGATGCAGAAGTTTTGGAACATGCCACAAGTGACAATCTTGTTAAACATTTGGATGATTTTTTGGAACATCCTAAGGAATGTCCCCATGGCGGGATGATCCCTAGCATCGATGGCGAATATGAAGAAGAAAGTTATGATTTGTTGATCGACGCTGAGACGGGTTCGACTAAAGAAGTGGACCGTTTTGTAGATAATCATGAACTATTAACTTATCTGGAAGAGATCAATTTAAAAATTGGGGATAAATTTACGGTGGAAGAGCATGTCCCATTTGAAGGCCCAATCAAGGTTAAAATGTTGGATACTGGCAAAGAATTAAGTATCAGTTATAACTCGGCGCACTACATTTTTGTAAATTAGTTGAAAATAGTTTCAATTAGCTGTATCAATTACGAAAATTCTGTGTTACAATTATTTTTGTAGTTTGAATAGGTTTTTTTGGTAAGGATGTTTCATAATTTCCTCCATAAAGCGCCGACTAGAATTACAATTACACGTGCCGAAAGGCGCAACAAGGAGGATCCATTATTATGGAACAAGGAACAGTTAAATGGTTTAATGCAGACAAAGGTTACGGTTTTATTACACGCGAAGACGGCAGTGATGTATTCGTACATTTCTCAGCTATCCAAGGTGACGGCTTCAAGACTTTAGACGAAGGCCAACACGTAACATTTGACGTTGAAGACAGCGACCGCGGTCCTCAAGCAGCAAACGTTAACAAAGACTAATTTAAAAATAGAGGAGACAGGCTCATTTCGAGCTTGTCTTTTTTTTATACATAAATTGTGGGAATGCATTTGGGCTTGCAGTCGTTGTTTTGGGAAAGCAGAGTTCTCAACTGGGCTTGCGACCGTCGTTTTAGGGAAACAAGGTTCTCATCCCAGTTTGCGGTCGTTATTTTGGGAAAACAGAGTTCTCAACTGGGCTTGCGGTCGTTGTTTTAGCGAAACAGAGTTCTCATTCTAGTTTACGGTCGTTATTTTATAAAAACAGCGACCGCAACCGAAGTTGAGATTACGTCATTTCACCTAATCAGTGTTAGGATCTTAGTTTTCCGACATCGATTAGGTCAAACGATGTTCAATAGCAATTACTTAAAAAATTACTCCACAAAAATAGGGTTTAGCATCTTGAACGATGTTAAACCCTATTTTTTTAATCGGTATTGATCTCGTTACTGTCACTTAAAGTGCTGCCAGTTTGAGCAGGAGAGAGGTCTAACGCCTTTCTCAGCAAATTAGTGACGCGCTGTTTTTCATTACCGTCAGGAACCTCGAAAGATTGACCGCCAATCATTTTGGACTGTCCCTGCAGGTGAGTGGAATTCATGTGGTGGGTGGCCTTACGATAGCGAGCGGCTACAACCAACATGTCATTGAAACTCATGTCTGTCGTGACCTGGTTGGAGATCGTTTTTAAAAACTTAGCGTTCAGTAGACTTTTAACCGAAGCGGCTTTAGAGGCAACTGCCATTAGGACTTGACGTTGGCGCTGCTGGCGGCCGTAATCACCTTGGGGGTCCGTGTAACGCATGCGGACATAGGCCAATGCTTTTTTACCATCCATTTGCACCTTTTGCCCCTTGGTGAAGGAATAGCCGCCATAAGAAAAGGTAAGTGTTGGTTCAACTTCGACACCACCGACAACGTTGATCAGATTTTCTAACCCGCCCATGTTGATCGTGGCGTAGTAGTCGACCGGCACATTTAAGTATTTTTGGACCGTTTGAACGGCTGAAGCCGAACCGTCATAAGCGTAGGCAGCGTTTAATTTGGACGGATAATCCTCTTCATGTCCACTGACCGCAACTTCGGCATCCCGCGGCAAACTAACAAGGGTCATGGAAGAGGTCTGGGGATTTAAGACAGCGAGGACTAAGGTGTCAGTCCGTCCTTTGTAGGTTCGTCCTAAAGCTCCTGTATCAGTCCCCATCAGTAAGACTGAAATTGGCCGACCGTGATGCAAAACCTTGTTGGTCTGCCTGGCTTTTTGAATGCCAGTGGGATGATTGATCGAATTGATCGTGGAATGGACCGTGCGATATTTTTGTAAAATAAAATGTCCGCCAAATAGTAAGATGGCGACTACAAAAAGCAGCAGCCAAAAAAAACAGCCCTTACTGCGACGGTGTTGCTCATGCTGGCGCCGATGGGGCGAGTCTGTTGGTTGTTCTGGTGGAACGTTGTCGTCATATTGTTGTCTTCTCCGTTGAGTCATGGGGAAACCTCCTGAAAAAATTAGCAGTTTGCTTGGAAGGAACTGTTAGCTAGATCCTAGTCGCTAAGCAGCTTCCACTGCTGGAAAATAGTTGATAAATTAGTACTGTACGAGCATTGAGCCGTGAATGTTGTCTTGATAATCATAGTTTCTCTTGCCTGAACTTACAACAATTATACGTCAGATTGAGAAATTTTTAAAAAGATTGCACTGCTTGGCGAAAAGTTCTGGTTAAATCTTGCATATTCGAGACAAGCGGAGTTTAATTTGCTTGTTTTTTAACATATAATAGGAGATGAGAGACAAATTAGCTGGACTACTCATCTTGGTATGAGGGACTGTTTAACCGCTGGCGAGTGGGTGACTTTTTTTACTGATGCTTTCGGCGAAATGCCCTTGACTTTAGTCGGGGGATGGATAGCCGTAGCGTACACTGTACGCTACTTAAAACTACACATTGTTTTAAACTAATAAAGTGCTATGCTAAGGAAAAGATGGTGAAATCAATGGCTCCGATAGCTTTTAAAGTTCGACTATATCCAAATCA
>NZ_BQXH01000035.1:9697-10039 GCF_022836475.1 Ligilactobacillus pabuli
TTTTGTGTGGAATCAAATGTTAGCCATGCAAAATGCGCGCTATAAAAATAATCATCAGGCTAAGTATCAAAACAATTATGCGATGGATTTAATGCTAAAACCGTTAAAAAAAGAATACCCGTGGTTAAAGGACGTTGACGCAACTGCCCTCCAAGCAACGAATGATCATCTGCACGATGCTTTTCAGCGTTTCTTTAATAAGGAGCTTGATAACGGCTATCCACAGTTTAAAAGTAAGAAAAACTATGCCCAAAGTTATACAACTAAAGCAGTTAATCAGAATATCAAAATCATTGACAATCACCACCTAAAACTGCCCAAGCTCGGTCAAGTCTATTTTCG
>NZ_BQXH01000036.1 GCF_022836475.1 Ligilactobacillus pabuli
GGCTGGCCGAATACTGAATGGCAAAATCAAACGTGCAACTGTTCGGATCAATGCCCAAGGTCAATATTATGCGACCATCTTACTTGAAAGCGAAAAACAAGCTTTCAAGCCCATGGATAAAACTAATAAAGTGGTGGGGATTGACCTAGGACTAGATGACCTGATGATTTTGTCAAATGGACAAAAAATCAATATGATGCATTTTGATCTTGAAGCTAAATCTCAAGTCAGAATCTGGGAACGCAAAGTGGCTCGTCGCAGACGAAATGCCCAGAAAGAAATGGCTTTTGATAAGCATGAAAAACTCTTGTTGCCACGGACTAGTCTAAAACAGTTTCCGCGCTACCAACAGGCCCGTCGTACAGCCGCTAAACTCAAACGTCAAGTCAGTGACCGTCGTTCTGATCGATTGCAAAAGCTGACGACCCAGTTAGTGCAAAATTACGATGTGATCGTGGTGGAAAAACTCAACACACAAGGAATGCTGAAAAATTATCATTTGGCCCGGGCAATATCTAACGCTGGTTGGGGTAAATTAGTCTCCATGCTGAAATATAAGTGTGATTGGTACGGAAAGCAACTAATTTTTGTTGACGCCCAAAACACGAGTCGAATCTGCCATCAGTGTGGGCAAAAGAACCATCAATTTGACAATTTAAACCAGCATGAGTGGTTAGCCGTCCGGGAATGGTTTTGTCCAACTTGTGGGACGCACTTAAACCGTGACATTAATGCTAGTCAAAATATTTTGCACCGTGGACTAGCCCAAACCACCAAAGAAAAAGCACTCGTTTAGGCGAGTATTGAAACTAAGGTATGGAACGTACCGTGGTAAATAGCAGTGACCGCTGTCTATTTAGTTAGAGCAATCTAACCGATAAGTTTGCTGTGTTCCCAGAATCCATCCTTTTTAAAGGATGGTAGTTCAACTGCCCATCAGCTAGTTTGAAAAGAAAGGGTGTTATCCAGGTCGATGTTTTATTGCCAGAAATGCGGTAAAAAGAATACTGAAGAGAGTCAGCTTTGTGCTTTATGCGGGACAGTTCAGGAAGTTTTTGAACCAGAAACAGAGTTTAAAGCCTGCAAACGGTGTAACAAACAAATTCCCGTCAGAAGTAATTACTGTTACTATTGCGGGATGGATCAAGCTAAGATCTTACTATCAGAATTAAAAGTTGAAAAAAAGCAGCCGCCAGAAGAGCAACCGGCTGACCAGACTGAGCAACTCCCCAAAATTGATTTAAGTGACCGGGAAAAATTACAGAAGTTTATTAAGTTAGCCAAAAAACAGGGAGTTACCGTGCATGTTTTAGGTAAAAATGAATCCGTGACACCGGGGATTATTCCAGGAACGAAATTATTTTTGCGAGATTGGTTGAATGTGAATAAAAGAATGGGCCGGGCGGACTTTTGGTATGGACTGATCGGCAGCTTTTGTTTAAGTATTCCAATTGGGATTTTAATTGGGCTGCTTGCGATTTTTGTCCAACGGATCGATCCTGCCGGTCTGATGCCGACAATCAAGTTTGGCATGGCTGCTTGGGTCGCTTATTTTACGGTGGCCTTATTCACAGCTTTAGTCAGGCGTTATCATGATATTGAGTTACCGGGTTATTTGGCGTTATTACTGCTGATCCCATATTGTGACATGATCGCGCTGATCATTGCACTGCTGCCGCAGAAACGAACCAATACGAAATATACCTTTGAAGATCCACGACGTAAGAACAAAAAACATCATTAAAAACTAGAACTAACACAAGCACATGATTTTTGGGGTGAGAAGCAAAGATGATGGAAACGGACAGGTTAAAGTTGAGACCGTTCACAAGTAATGACGCAATGGCAGTTTTAGCATATGGCTCGCAAACGACCGTCGCACGGGCTGCTAATTTTACTAGTTTACGAACACTGAGAGATGCTCGCTCATTTCTGGCTGCCTTACAAAGGCTGGGGATGTTAGCTATTGTTGAAAAAGAGACTGACAAGCTAGTGGGCAACATTGGGGCGTTTCCGTTTCTTAGTCCAACTGGCAGCCCGGTCAAAGCTGGGCTGGAAGTGGGCTATGCTTTAAACCAGGATTTTTGGGGACGAGGTTATATGACTGAAGCTTTACGCGCACTTTGTCAGGAACTTGCAGTGCAGAACGTTCAGTTTGTCCGGGCGCGAGTCTATGCGAATAATCAAGCTTCGATCCGAGTCTTGGAAAAGGCCGGATTTCACCGTCAAAAGGAACGGCAAATTTTGGACGTTTTTAAGCCGGACCAGCAGGTTTTAGAATTGTTGTATGTTAAAATGTTAACTTAGAGACAGAAAGGTTTTGAAGAAATGCAATTAACAAAAGGTTTTGAGCAAGCAGCCTGTATTATGGCGCTGTTGGCTACTCAAGAAAAAAACTCGCCAGTTCCATCTGGGGTGATCAATGCAACGCTTGGAGGGTCAGCGACTTACCTGCATAAAATCATGCGAAAGTTAGTCGTTGGTGGACTGATCAGTTCAGTCTCGGGGAATAATGGTGGCTTTTCACTGGCTAAAGATCCCGCTGAAATTACTTTATTAGAAATTTACCACGCGACAGAAGGTCAAGTGAAGACTTTTCAGGGGTTAGGTTTCTTTGAAAGAGCCTTCCAAGATTTCCCGTCACTAGCGACTCAAGGTGATGCAGCCATCACTGGTGCTTTTCACGAGGC
The DNA here is from genome assembly GCF_022836475.1 of Ligilactobacillus pabuli. Taxonomy (GTDB): domain Bacteria; phylum Bacillota; class Bacilli; order Lactobacillales; family Lactobacillaceae; genus Ligilactobacillus; species Ligilactobacillus pabuli. Next base: position 2,691 of record NZ_BQXH01000036.1, read on the forward strand.
CGACCGGCGCTGGTCCGATTATATTGGTAGCGTAACTGTCCAAGATCTTTTGTGGGAGACTTTCAAGGTTGATCAGATTCCACTGGTCAACTGGAATGATTTAAGTGAGGGGAGCAAGCGATAGACTAAAAATTTAAACACATGGCTTGAATAGTTGTTGCTAACTAGGTTTTTATGGATTTCATTTCGATACTCAATTCTTAAGTTAACAGATAGGAGCAAAAAAATGACAGAAGAAAAGCAAAAATATTACGGTGCTGATGCAGTTGTTGATAGTTTGATCAATCATGATGTTAAGTTTGTGTTTGGAATTCCTGGTGCCAAGATCGACCGGATCTTCGAGAAACTCGACCATCCGACCGCTGAAAATGCACCACAGTTTATTTTAACGCGTCACGAACAAAACGCGGCTTTTATGGCAGCTGGAATTGGCCGGATCACAGGTCATCCTGGCGTAGTGATCACTACTTCTGGTCCAGGGGCGTCGAACTTAGCGACCGGACTTGCCACTGCCACGACAGAAGGCGATCCAGTCTTAGCGTTATCTGGTCAAGTGCAGCGGACCGATGTTTTACGGCAAACACACCAGAGTATGAATAATACTGCAGTTTTTTCTGGGATCACGAAATATGATGCAGAAGTGCAAGACCCAGATAATTTATCAGAAGTGATCGCCAATGCTTATCAAGAAGCAGAAGCTGACAAACAGGGTGCAAGTTTTGTTTCCATTCCCCAAGATGTGACTGATGGTGAAGTGAAAACAGCTGTGTTAAAACCACTGCCAGCCCCAATTTTAGGGCCTGCGAGTCCAATCGAAGCCACGATGTTAGCGGCGCGGATCAAAAAAGCTAAGCTGCCCGTTTTATTGGTGGGGATGCGTGCTTCAGATCCACAAACGACTGAGGCGATCCGCAATTTGGTTCGTGAGACTCATTTGCCAGTGGTAGAAACTTTCCAAGGGGCAGGAATTATTTCGCGTGAATTAGAAGATGATTTCTTCGGCCGGGTCGGACTCTTCCGCAATCAGCCCGGAGATAAGCTGCTGAAAAACAGTGACTTAGTTATCACACTGGGTTATGATCCGGTGGAATACGAACCGCGTAACTGGCAACTAAATCCTGAGCAAAGTGTAGTCGTGATCGACTCAGTTCGGGCTCAGTTAGATAAGAATTTCCAGCCGGAACGTGAATTAGTCGGGGACATTTCACAGACCTTAGAATTTTTATTGCCATACATGAAAGGCTTTAACATGCCGGAAGAATCGCACAGTTTCTTGGGCGAATTACGCGACCAGTTGAAATTACGTGATGAACCGCCAGCCTTAACAGAAGGGCAAGTACGTTCTCATCCCCTAGCGGTCATCGCCGCCATGCAAGAGCGGATCACGGATGAAATGACAGTGACCGTTGACGTGGGGAGTTTCTACATTTGGCTGGCTCGGCATTTACGCTCCTATGAACCACGCCACTTGCTGTTTAGTAACGGGATGCAGACCTTGGGTGTGGCATTGCCATGGGCGATTTCAGCAGCTTTAGTTCGTCCGGAGACACAGATCGTGTCAGTTTCTGGCGATGGCGGATTCCTATTTTCTGCTCAGGACCTGGAAACAGCGGTTCGGTTAAACTTAAACATCGTTCATTTGATTTGGAATGATGGTCACTATGATATGGTTAAGTTCCAAGAAGAAATGAAGTACGGGACGTCGGCTGCGGTTAAATTTGGGCCGGTCGATTTTGTCAAATACGCAGAAAGTTTTGGCGCAACAGGTTTACGTGTCAATCGCGCGGAAGATTTGGCCAATGTTTTAGATCAGGCTTTCAAGACCAAAGGACCAGTCGTGGTCGATATCCCAGTTGATTATAGTTTCAATCACGATCTAGGCGAACAATTACTGGACGATCAGTTACGTTAAAAGTTTGAGTGCAGGAGGTTTTTAAATGACACAACAGCAGAGTAAATTATACCAACATGGAACCTTAGCAACCTTAGTTCCTGGCTTATTTGCAGGGACGATGAAGCTCGGGGAGATCTTGAAAAATGGTGATACGGGGATCGGCACTGCTACAGGTTTAGGTGGGGAAATGATCGTGTTAGATGGTCGGCCATACCTAGTCAAAAGTACCGGTGAAATTGACGTTTTGCCCGCTGAAACGATGGTGCCATTTGCAACCGTGCATTATGCGGACCATGATTTGCCAGCGACTGTCGTGCATGATTTGGACGAAGCACACTTAGGTGATGTGGTCTTTGACAAACGGGCGCTGAAAAACATCTTTTTTGCTGTTCAGATCACAGGGAAGTTCTCCCACGTGAAGACGCGCGCCGTGGCTGCACAAGAACGCCCTTATCCGCCATTGTCAGCGGTGGCAGATCAGCAGGCCATTTTCACTGAAGAAGATAGTCAGGGAACACTAGTCGGTTATTTCTCACCAGAGCTGTTCCAGGGGATGGCGGCTGCCGGTTTTCACTTACACTATCTAAATGATACACACACCATGGGCGGACACGTGTTGGACTTTACGGTCAGTGAAGGACAACTGACTTTGCAGCCTTTTAGCAGTGTCGAACAACATTTCCCAGTGGATAATGAGGAATTTATGGCACATGATTTTGATCTAGGACAAATGGATGCTAAGATCAAACACTCAGAATCGTAGAAAAATCAGGATTTTTGGCTAGTTTCCGAAAATAGTTGTGAAAAATGTAGAATTTCGGTTGCTATTTAGGTGCTAATCGTTTTATAATGAACACTATCGAAAAGAGGTCGCGAACTTTATCAGTAACATGACTTAGTCGGGAAAACGACGCAGGTGATGTGAAAGGGAAGTTTGCCGAAGCAGCAACATTTTTCCGTGTTGTGAGCTGGGGCCCAGTACAAGATGCTGGGAACTGTCGTAGGAAAAATTCCTACGGGGCGCTATCGAGATGTGATTGACCGTTTTTTAAACGGCATGATTATTGATAGAATATTAGCCGGCGCAGTTTTCGATAATGAAAGCTGTGCCTTTTTATATTTTATTGCTTTTTCTTGGTCGCCTCTTCGAATATTATATTTGGAGGGAACTATATTGAAGGAACAGGATGTTGTCAGTTTAGACAGTGGTCAACAAACAATTGACCAAACAACGCAGTTGGAAAGTGATCATGGGGTTAAGCGGTCCTTAAAGACCAGACACGTTTCCATGATTGCTTTAGGTGGAAGTATTGGAACTGGATTATTCGTTGCGAGCGGGTCGGCGATTTCGACTGCCGGACCTGGAGGGGCTTTACTAGCTTATGCCGGGATCGGATTGATGGTCTTTTTCTTAATGACTTCATTAGGGGAGATGGCCACTTACTTGCCAGTCACGGGTTCGTTTGCAACTTATGCACGGCGTTTCGTGGACCCAGCGATGGGGTTTGCGATGGGCTGGAACTATTGGTTTAACTGGGCGATCACTTTAGCGGTCGATATTTCCACGGTTGGACTGGTGTTCAAATTTTGGTTCCCACATGTTCCAAGCTGGACCTTTAGTCTAGGTGCTTTGGTCATTATCTTTTTGATCAATGCTTTGTCAGTGAACTCATTTGGTGAAACTGAATACTGGATGGCTTTGATCAAAGTTGTGACCGTGCTAATTTTCTTAGCAGTTGGGTTCTTAACTATTTTTGGGATCATGTCCGGTCATGCGACACTTTTAGAAAATTTTGTCTATAAAAAGGCACCATTTGTTGGGGGGATTCCTTCAATTTTGTCAGTCTTCGTTGTTGCAGGATTCTCTTTCCAAGGAACTGAATTGATTGGGATCACTGCCGGCGAATCAGAGGACCCAGAAAAGAGTATCCCAAAGGCAATCAAGCAGGTCTTTTGGCGGATCATTCTCTTCTATATCTTAGCTATTTTTGTTATTGCAGCTTTGATCCCATATACAAGTCCAAACTTATTAGGGTCTGATGCAGCCGATGTTGCAATTAGTCCATTTACATTAGTTTTCCGTCGGGCCGGTTTAGCCGGAGCTGCCGGAGTGATGAATGCGGTGATCTTAACGTCAGTGATGTCAGCCGCTAACTCTGGGATGTATGCTTCAACTCGGATGCTCTTTTCTTTGGGAGTGACTGGGGATGCGCCTAAGATCTTTAGTCGGGTCAACGGACGCGGAATCCCAATGCCAGCTTTAATTGGAACAGCCGCTATTGGGTTATTGACCTTTGCCACCAGTATCTTTGGTGATCGAATCTACACCTTCTTGGTTAGTGCAAGTGGTTTAAGTGGATTTATTGCCTGGGTCGGGATTGCACTGTCACATTATCGTTTCAGAAGAGCATTTAAGGCGCAGGGCCATGAGTTGTCAGAACTCCGGTATCATGCAAAATGGTTCCCATTTGGCCCACTGTTAGCTCTGGTATTGTGTATTCTAGTGATCATTGGCCAAGACTTACATTCTTTTGCCAGCTTTGACTGGCAGGCGATCTTATTCTCATACATGTCAATTCCGCTCTTCTTAGTACTCTTTATTTACTATAAGGTGCGTCATAAGACACATCTGATTCCGTTAGAAGAAGTTGATTTGACTCCGCATAAAGTAAAGGTTGAAAAAAAGGATTAAGAAAGCTTGAAATTTGTGCTTAATTCAACTATATTTAAAGAAAGTCAATAAACAAACGTCATGGTACATCTCAAGTAAGCACGCCAGAGACACAGTGGTTGGTGGAAACTGTGAAGCTGAAAATCCAATGTATCTTTCGATGGGCAGGTAATGCTGCACGGGAGACCGTTATTTTAAGTGAGTGCGAATTAATTTTCGAACTTGGGTGGTACCGCGAAAACAAGTCTTTCGTCCCAATTAGTGGGATGCGAGGCTTGTTTTTTATTTTGGCAAAAGATGGCAAATGCGCACCCATGTTTAATGCAGAATGAATTTGATGTAAGTTTAGACAATCCTAAGGAGGAGTTTTAGATGTTAGATGTTAAAATGATCAGACAAGAACCCGATGAATTTAAACGCCGGTTAGGAACTCGTGGAGTTCAGCCAGAAGAAATCGACAACTTATTAGCTGAAGATAAAAAGCGGCGTGAGTTATTGAACCGCACAGAAGAATTAAAGCGTCAACGAAATGATGTTTCGGGGCAAATTGCTCAAGCTAAAAGAAATAAGGAAGATGCTTCAGCTGCGATCGCTAAGATGCGTGAAGTTGGTCAAGAAATTAAAAAATTAGACGAACAAGCTAATGAAGCAGTTGAATTGGTCAATGATATGGCAGCCCGTTTGCCTAACTTGCCTAATGAAACGATCCCTGTTGGTCCAGACGAAAGTGCAAACGTTGAATTACGCAAAGTTGGTACACCACGCGAATTTGATTTTGAACCTAAAGCTCACTGGGATATTGGTGAAGACCTGGATATTTTAGACTTTGAACGGGGAGCTAAAGTTTCTGGTGCCCGTTTTGTCTACTATAAAGGGATGGGTGCGAAGTTAGAACGTGCACTTTATAACTTTATGTTGGATGAACACGAAAAAGAAGGCTACACGGAAATGATCACGCCATACATTGTTAACGATGCCTCAATGTTTGGTACAGGCCAATTCCCTAAGTTTAAAGAAGATGTTTATCAGTTACAGGGACAGCATATGACAATGATCCCGACAGCGGAAGTGCCTTTGACTAACTACTACCGTGATGAAGTGATCCCAACTGAAGATCTGCCAGTCTATGTCACAGCATTAAGCCCTTCGTTTAGATCTGAAGCCGGTAGTGCTGGCCGAGATACTCGTGGTCTGATCCGGATGCATCAGTTTAATAAGGTTGAAATGGTTAAGTATACTAAACCAGAAAACTCATATGAAGAATTAGAAAAAATGACGGCTAACGCTGGTAATATTATGGAGAAGCTGGGCTTGCCATATCATGTGATCACTTTATCCACAGGGGATATGGGCTTTAGTGCCGCAATGACTCATGATTTGGAAGTTTGGATGCCGGCTCAAAACACTTACCGGGAAATTTCAAGTTGTTCTAATACAGAAGATTTCCAAGCACGTCGGGCCCACATCCAGTATCGTGATGACAATGGCAAATTGCATTTTGTGCACACCTTAAATGGTTCTGGTCTGGCAGTTGGTCGGACAGTGGCCGCTATTTTGGAAAACTACCAAAATGAAGACGGTTCTGTGACGATCCCAGAAGTTTTACGTCCATACTTGCATGGCGCAACTAAGATCACTAAATAATGTGACCTAAATTTGATTACGACAGCAGCAGTTCACTGAAATTTTAGTGGACTGCTGCTTTTTTTTGCTTTAGGCGGCTTTTTAACCGGAAAGAGTGGCCTTTAAAAAATAAGTTGTAGAAAATGTTTCTAAAAATTGAGATAACTGTTAAAGAAACACTTAATCTTTCAAACCTAATACGAACTATTAATAGATATAAGTAATTAATGTTAGTAAATAATTCTATTTATTTACTTTAATATGAATAATAATTCGGACTATAAAATTAGTGAGAAGAAAAACTAAAAAAGTGTTGACGATGCGGGAAAACGTTGGTATGATTGTATTTGTTGTTTGAGAGGCACACAGGAATGTGATTGCTGCTTAAATAAAAGTTAAAGTTTCTCTTGACTTTATCAAGAGAGATTGATATACTAATAAAGTTGCGTCGCTGTTCAAGAAAAATTTTGACACCTGCACGTGACTGTGATAAACTTAAGAAGTTAATTCTTATAGTTAGTAGATCTTTGAAAACTGAACAAAGTTTCGACAAATCAAATGTGTGAGGTCACTGATCTTATGATCAGTGCAAAAAAACATTTGCGAAGTCAATTTCGCTAGTAAAATTTAT
>NZ_BQXH01000037.1 GCF_022836475.1 Ligilactobacillus pabuli
TGTGAGGGTAGGTCGTTGCCGCGCTTTGTTTATTATTCCGGCATAGCTCAGTTGGTAGAGCATCTGACTGTTAATCAGGGTGTCGACGGTTCGAGTCCGCCTGCCGGAGTTTTTATTGATGGAGAGTTGTCCGAGCGGCCGAAGGAGCATGATTGGAAATCATGTAAGGGGGGAAAGCCCTCCTTCAAGGGTTCGAATCCCTTACTCTCCGTAGATAAATGACCCGTTGGTCAAGTGGTTAAGACACCGCCCTTTCACGGCGGTAACATGGGTTCAAATCCCGTACGGGTCATCATGGAGGATTAGCTCAGTTGGGAGAGCGTCTGCCTTACAAGCAGAGGGTCACAGGTTCGAGCCCTGTATCCTCCATTACATATTCGGTCCTATGGTGTAGGGGTTTATCACGCCTGCCTGTCACGCAGGAGATCGCCGGTTCAAATCCGGCTAGGACCGTTTTACTAGGGAAGCTTAGTAAAATTATATTAGTTTTTTGTTTCAAATGGCTCGGTAGCTCAGTCGGTAGAGCAATGGATTGAAGCTCCATGTGTCGGCGGTTCGATTCCGTCCCGCGCCATTTTGGAAGGGTAGCGAAGTCTGGCTAAACGCGGCGGACTGTAAATCCGCTCCTTCGGGTTCGGTGGTTCGAATCCACTCCCTTCCATTTTAATTATAGGGATATAGTTCAAAGGTAGAACAACGGTCTCCAAAACCGTCGATGCGGGTTCAATTCCTGCTATCCCTGCCATTTATGGCGGTAGTGGTGAAGTGGTTAACACACCGGATTGTGGCTCCGGCACGCGTGGGTTCGACCCCCACCTACCGCCCTTAATATTGGGGTATAGCCAAGTGGTAAGGCATGGGACTTTGACTCCCACATGCGCTGGTTCGAATCCAGCTATCCCAATAGGGATTTGTTCCTTTAGAATGGCGGTATAGCCAAGTGGTAAGGCAGAGGTCTGCAAAACCTTCATCACCGGTTCAAATCCGGTTACCGCCTTTAGTTGCTTTAGGCGCTAACATGTAGTATAATTAAATTTGTTGATATGCCGGTGTGGCGGAATTGGCAGACGCGCTGGACTCAAAATCCAGTTCCCGTTGAGGGAGTATCGGTTCGACCCCGATCACCGGTATCATTAAAAAGGACATGACAGAAGTCATGTCCTTTTTTTTCGGTAAAAATTTTTAAAAGGCAAAAATTTGTTTTTAATCGTCGTTTGGCTCATTTTAAATGTAAGTGACTATGCGCTAAGTGCTGTTCTGACGAGCTCAACGATCACATGACTGCGGAATTCAGCAAGAAGTATCTGACAGAATATAAGCGTCAAGCCGGTATTCTAGGTATGAGTTTGAAGCAGACGAATGCTAAATGGACGATGAGCAAAGTCATGGCTCAATTGGATGGCGTGACGTTTTCAGAACGCATCTGGCGTAATATGGACAGTCTGAAAGCTCGACTCGAGGTGGCACCAAGGTGATTAGTGCCACTCAATTGGAATCTTACAGAGATACTGGACTTGAATACAATAAATAGCTCGCGGAGGCAAGTGCCTGTGATTTCTGTGAAGATATTACTTTTTACACGGTGAAAGTGTCTACAAGTTCGATAAGGTGCCAGCTTACCCACATCAGCCGAACTGTATGTGTAGTTTGGCGGGGCGGTATGAAGCTCCTTTTGCCAAGGGTATGACCCGAAAGGTGGTTTTGATGTTCAAGGAAGTTATACTTAAGTCAAGATGAAATTACTCAAACAAAAATAAACCTAGAATATTGGAAAGGAAAGCTGAAAAAATGGATGAAATTAAAATTTTTGAATCACTTAATAAGACTTTTATTTGTGTTCCTCTTGGGTTTGCTGATCGCCAAAATGAGGTTCTAATTAATGGGGAAAAGACTGCTTTAAATATTACCATGAATGGGGGGGATGAAAAAAGAGGGCTTGCGACATTTTACGTTGATAAACTATTGGATAAACCAATTAAAGTAGAAAAAGTAAAAGATTAAAGCGATGGCCAACCAGTCACCGCTATTTTTATGCAGTTTTAGATGTGAAAAACATTATGGATAAATCAGTGGTTATTTGGTTTAAATTTCTGTTGTCCAATTGTTGTCCAGTATCTACTTCGATCACTTATCTAACAGTATTATCGATCCAAATCACCGTTACCATGCTGAAGAACATAACAGTTGTCTTGGTCTTTTTTTGGAAAAACCATGTACTGCAGGATTATTCGGTAGACCAATGTTATAAAATATAACATATAATTGCTGAAAAGTTGATTAAACCCACTTATTTTTAAAAAATAGCTTGCATACCACCGACTATATGTTAGAATTTATAACATACATTAAGGAGGATGCTTATGAACACTGTGAATACAACTTTTTTGATCCTTGCGACAATTTTAGTTTTTAGTATGACACCCGGATTATCATTTTTTTATGGGGGGTTAGTTTCAAAGAATAATGTGGTAAATACAATGTTATCTGTTTTTGTTCTTTGTGGACTATCGGTAGTTTTATTTATTGCAGTAGGTTATGAGCTGTCCTTTGGTGCAGATATTGGCGGGATAGTGGGGCAAGTTAGTCATTTCTTTTTGAGCGGCTTTGATTTGAATGCAATCAAGGATTCGCAAATGGGATTAACACATGCGAGCTTCCTAGTCTTTGAAATGATGTTTGCCATGATCACACCGGCTTTGTTTGTAGGTGCGATCGTTGGACGAATGAGATTTAACTTTTTATTGGTATTTGTTATTTTTTGGAGCTTATTAGTCTATTATCCACTAGTACATATGGTCTGGACGCCAGACGGTTTATTGGCATCTTTAGGGGTCTTAGATTTCGCTGGTGGTACTGTGGTCCATATCAATGCTGGTGTAACAGCATTGATCTTGTCTCTTTTCCTAGGGCCACGCTTAACTAAAAGTGATGAACATTATAATTTAGCTTGGGTCCTGTTAGGAACTGCGATTTTATGGATCGGCTGGTATGGGTTTAATGCCGGTTCAGCGTTTGGAATGGATAATGTCGCTATCAACGCCTTTTTAACCACAACTGTCGCTACTGCGGTTGCAATGCTGACCTGGTTGGGCCTTGAAGTTTATTTCCAAGGTCAACCGACCCTAGTTGGAGTTTGTACGGGAGCTTTATGTGGTTTAGTAGGAATCACGCCTGGGACAGGGTATGTGACTAATACTGGTGCATTTTTCATTGGAATGTTGTGTACGATCAGTAGTTACTGTTTTGTTAATTTCATTAAACCACGGTTGAAATTTGATGATCCTTTAGATGCATTTGGCTGTCACGGTGTTTCGGGTATTGTGGGATCAATCTTGGTTGGAGCGTTTGCTACCCATAAAGTTAACTCAGTTGTGACTGACAATGGATTATTCTATGGTGGGGGAATGAAGCTGTTATGGATCTAGCTGTTAGGGACGATCCTTAGTATTGTTTTTACCGCGATCGTAGTTGTGGTAATTATTTTAGTACTGCGAAAATTCTTGCCGATGCGTGTTTCTCAAGCGGATGAAACAGTTGGACTTGATTACAGTTTACACGGTGAAAAGGCAGATTATTCTATTAGTACACATTTTCGTGATGTTTCAGCTTATCAAGATGAATTTCAAGGACAACTATCACGTTTCAAACCAAAAAATTAAAAATATTTTTTTGAAAGCATGTTTGTTGGGCAGACATGCTTTTTTAATGGGCTTTGTGCGTTTGAAATATATTTTGTCCAATTTGTAAAAGAAATCTATATATAGTATGATACGGACTATTGAGGAACAACATATTGGGCCTTAATCTTAAAAAATAACTATTGAATTCAAAAAAATAGAAAGGGGATAATCCACTTGATGAATGTCAAAGACCATTTGCAAATCAAAGTTAGCTTACCAAGCAAAGTTGTTAAACGTGATGGTTATCCAGTGAAATTCCAGCTTTATAAATTAGAAAATGTACTCAGCAACTTAAATCTAACCACAGAAACGCCAACTTTGTTAAATGCGTTATTGACTTCATCACAAGGTCAAAGTTCAATTACCGCACAAGATTTAGCGCAAAAGATGGTGCAGGTCCTGGAAGATTTTGGCTATCATGACGAAGCACAAGCCTATTTGAGGTACCGGCAAAAAGAAGAACAATCTTGGCAAGAGCAAACTGATCCACGGGCACGTTTGGAACGCTTACTCTCACAGGATCCAGAATTGGTTCATGAAAATGCCAATAAGGATAGTAATGTGTTTAATACTCAGCGTGATTTAACCGCTGGGACTGTCGGTAAGACGTTGGGCTTAAAACTAATGCCAGAACACGTCGCTAAAGCTCATTTACGTGGTGATCTACATTATCATGACCTGGATTATACCCCTTGGAGTCCGATGACCAACTGTTGCTTGATCGATTTTAAAGAGATGCTGACCAATGGGTTTAAAATTGGCAATGCTGAGGTTGAAAGTCCGCACTCGATCCAAACAGCGACGGCACAGATGTCACAAATTATCGCAAATGTCGCCTCTAGCCAATATGGTGGTTGTTCCGCTGATCGAGTCGATGAGTTACTTGAACCATTTGCGGCTAAAAACTATGAGAAGCACCTGCATGAAGGCGCTGAGTTTATCAGTGATCCGGTTAAAGTTGAACAGTTCGCTAAAAAAAGAACAAAAAAAGATATTTATGATGCGATGCAAGCCTTGGAATATGAAATCAATACATTGTTCTCTTCACAAGGACAAACTCCGTTTACGACATTGGGTTTCGGTTTAGGAACTTCGTGGATCGCACGTGAAATTCAACAATCAATTTTAAAAATTAGGATTGCTGGTTTGGGGAAAGAAAAGCGGACAGCAATTTTTCCTAAGTTAGTTTTTACGATTAAAAAGGGCATTAATTATGCTCCCGACGATCCTAACTATGATGTTAAACAGTTAGCGGTAGAGTGTGCAACCAAGAGAATGTATCCCGATGTATTAATGTATGACAAAATCAAAGAAATTACTGGGAGTTTTAAAGTGCCAATGGGCTGTCGGTCCTTTTTACAAGGTTGGCATGATGAAGATGGAGTTGAGGTTAACGCTGGTCGAATGAATTTGGGAGTAGTCACAGTTAATTTACCACGGATCGCCTTGCAGGCCCAGGGAGATTTTAAGTTATTCTGGGAAATTCTAGAAGAACGGCTGCAGCTAGCTAAAACTGCCCTAGATTTTAAGGTTAAACGTGTCTTAGAAGCCACACCAGAAAATGCGCCGATCTTATATCAATATGGAGCTTTTGGCAAGCGACTGCGTCCCACTGATGACGTGAAGTCGATGTTTGAAAATGAACGTGCGACGGTTTCTTTAGGTTACATTGGATTGTACGAGGTGGGGACAGCCTTTTTCGGTCCCAACTGGGAAACTAATTCAACTGCCCATGATTTTACTGTGGAAATTGTGAAAGTACTCAATGACCATTGCCAGCAATGGTCAGCAGAAACCGGCTATCATTTTAGTGTGTACTCAACTCCGAGTGAGTCTTTGACCGATCGTTTTTGTCGCTTAGACCTAGCAAAATTTGGGCAGATCAAGGACATTACCGCTAAAGAATATTACACGAACAGCTTTCACTATGATGTCCGTAAACATCCATCTCCTTTTGAAAAATTGAGTTTTGAGATGGACTATCCCCAGTATACTGCGGGTGGTTTTATCCATTACTGCGAATATCCTAACTTACGGCAAAATCCTAAAGCTCTAGAAGCAGTTTGGGATTGGGCCTATGATAAGGTTGGCTATCTTGGAACGAATACGCCGATCGACCACTGTTATCAGTGTGGGTTCCAGGGTGAATTTAAGGCAACAGCTCGCGGTTTTGAGTGTCCAGACTGTGGTAATCATGATCCAAAGACATGTGATTGTGTCAAGCGTACCTGCGGCTATTTGGGGAATCCATTGCAACGACCGATGGTTCATGGACGCCATGTGGAAATTTCATCGCGACAAAAAAATGTTTCAAGAGAGATGAGGTAATGGGAGAACAAATTCGAATTACGATCAACGGAGATACGGATTTTGTTGATCAAAAGACGTTAAACCAGCAGTCGAAAACGAGTGAAAAACCGGCACGTCGTCAACGAACGCGACGAACCAGAACACCGCGGGGACCAAAAAATCCGCAGCCCAAAGAATGGCTGGCAAGTGAACTATCGCAGGGATATATTGCTGATTATAAACCGTTTAACTTTGTCGATGGTGAAGGGGTTCGGTGCAGCTTATATGTGAGCGGATGTATGTTTGCTTGTCCTGGCTGTTATAATAAAGTCGCCCAACAATTTCATTATGGCAGACCATATTCTAAGGAGCTAGAAGATCAAATCATTGCAGATCTAGGGCAGGATTTTTGCCAAGGGTTGACTTTACTCGGCGGAGAACCATTTTTAAATACTCAGGTGTGTTTATCATTGATCGACCGGCTGCGTGCCACCTATGGAGATACTAAAGATATTTGGTCATGGACTGGCTATCAGTGGGATGAATTACAACAAGAGTCAGCAGACAAGCTCGAAATGTTAAGTAAAATTGATGTTTTAGTTGACGGCCGCTTTATGGAACCTTTAAAGGATTTAACTTTGCAATTTCGTGGCAGTTCTAATCAGCGAATTATCGATGTTAAGCGTTCATTGGCAACTGGAGAAGTTGTCTTATGGAAAAATTTAGTAAAATAAACAGTAAAAAGCAAGTCCTTTTTTAGTAGGTACTTGTTTTTTTATTCATTAAATTGGATATAAAAATTGACCTTGTTTTAGTTAACCGGCCGGTAAATCAAACTATATATTTTGCAACATATAAATTTAAAACATTTTTAACTATTAGTTTAAAATGATGATTAGAATGAAATAAAAGTTATCTAATTAAAAATAGTCCAATAATAAGGGCACTTTTTGGGGCAATTTATATTATTTATAAACAACTGACTGATTTTTTATAAAAATATTTAAAAATAAGGTTTTATTTTTGACTGATTAGTGTATAATGAATGGTGTAGAGAATATGTTGTTTAAAAAGGGTTTAACTATTAAAGGAGCGATTTACATGGTTACATTATATACGTCACCAAGTTGCACTTCATGTCGGAAAGCTCGCGCATGGTTAACAGAACAGAATATTCCTTTTAAGGAACGCAACATTTTTTCTGAGCCCCTGAGTGTCAATGAAATTAAACAAATTTTACAGATGACTGAAGATGGGACGGAAGAAATTATTTCTAAGCGTTCTAAAGTTTATCAGGATCTCGATGTTGACCTAGATGAGCTTCCATTAAAAGAATTATTTGCTTTAATTCGTCAGAATCCTGGCTTGTTGCGCCGTCCAATTATCATGGATGATAAGCGACTACAGGTTGGGTATAATGAAGATGAGATCCGGCGTTTCTTGCCTCGCGATGTGCGGGCAATGGAACTACGTCAGGCTCAAGTTCTGGCTGGATTTTAAGATTAAGAAAAACAAGCTAACCGCCTGGGCAACCGGCGGTTTTTTTGATAGGTTGGCTCAGAAATTAGCACTAGAAGCAAGTTGGTTACAGGAGAAATTTAGACTAGCTGAATGACCTTTAGTGTAGGAACTTGGAAAGCTTAGTCAGACTACATTAAAATGGCTGAGATGGTATATTTTTCAGCAAATGAGTGGTACAATCAAACTAATTGTTAAGTTAGCAAAAACAGTTAGCTAAAGTGAAAGGTGGGGCGACCACAGATGGAAATGGAAAAAATCAACGACAATACGATCCGAGTTCTATTAGAGAACCAGGATTTAGCCGATCGTGGCGTTACAGTCCTGGATCTGTTAGGTAGCCAAAACGAAATTGAAAGTTTCTTTTATAGCATTTTAGACGAAGTCGATGTTGACCGAGAATTTAGAAATATTGATGCCGTGACTTTTCAGATCTTGCCTAACCGAAACGGCTTAGAACTTTTTATTTCTAAGGTTGATCCTAATAATTTGGATAAAATGCCATATAACCCGGCGGATAGTCATGTTAATGACGCATCAACTGATGAAATTAAGAAAACCCTCGAGCAATTAAATATGAATGGCTTTGGCGTCAATGATGACGTGGCAGATTACATTCGCAATCATATTGAAAACTATCGAGATGAAAGAAGAACCGATTTGAATGGTGGAGAAACAGAACAGTTAGGAACTGAAGTTGCAATTAAGCACTACCTGGTAGGGTTTGCTGATTTTGAAGACTTCATTGAATTAGTTAAGACAGTCGGTCAAACTGATGTGACTGCTAGTTTGTACTTGCTGAATTCTCAATATTACCTTGATCTAGCATTTGATACCCATGATGTGTCAGCTGATCGAATCAAGGACTTTATGAGTAATATGTATGAATACGGGCAAGCTGTGAACTTTGGTGCGGCTGTTTTACGGGAACGTGGTCAAGTGATCGTGGAAAATAATGCGTTCCATTGGGCACTGGCTTATTTCAAATAAAAAGTTGGGCACCGATAAATAGGCTTAAGTTAAGCAAAAATATTTGGATTTTGGCAATTAATTAAAATTAGTTGGCAAAAAAAGAATATTTTTGGGACTTTGTCAAATAGTGTTGATGGTCCTTGGAACTCTATCTTAAAGGTAGGGTTCTTTTTTATACTCTAGTAGCTAGTTTAAAGTGCCGGTTTTGTGTGGTTGGGGCTGG
>NZ_BQXH01000038.1 GCF_022836475.1 Ligilactobacillus pabuli
TTCGTCAAAATACCTTTGAACTGCCATAATCTTAAAATCAGTTGAATATTTAGTCATAAAAAACACCCCATAATTATTAGATTTTTATGTCTAACAATTATGGGGCACTTCACCTAACATAAAGAACTCTGGCTATTTTTCTAGTCAAACTAACTATTTGGGGAAAGAGCGTTCACTTATCCTAGCAAACATTCAATGCCAAAAACGCATTAAAGGCTAGGCTCCGATAGTGCTCGAGTCCTTCCGACTGACTCCGCTCTGTTTTTATTAGTCGAGCTACTCAAAGCAGCTTCTTCCGCTTATCCAAGACCAGCCTTCAATGCCAAGTACGCATTAAAGGTTGGTCTCTGATAATGCTCGGAAGCTAACCGCTTTGTTTCGCTCTGTTTTTACACTATTTGTGTTCTTAACGGAAGCCACCACCGCCGGAGCTGCCGCCGACACTGCCACCACCGCTGGAACTGGTTGCTCCACCACCTCCAGCTGAAGAGTAGCTGACTGAGTGGGTAAAACTAACAGTTTGCGTGAATGGATGCATGGTTGCTGTGTAATAGATACTTTCATTGGCGTAGTTTGGATAGACTTGCTGAAGTTGTTTTTCAACTTTGTCTAAGATACCGAAAGCTGCCGCCAGCAACATATATTCATCCCAGAGTGTGACTTCTTGGATATTACGCTCGTTTAGTAAGGAGAATTCTTCCAAATAGTTTTTGAGTTGAGCGAGTTGAGTGCGAATCTGACGTCCCTGATCGGTGAGTTGATAATCGTCATTGAGAAACATTCTGGCCCAACGGATGCCTTTTTTCTTCTTTTTATCTGAAGTTTTTAGCGCATCAGAGCTCGACTCGATCAAACCGTTTGCGAGACAATAATCATGACTGTAATCAGAAAAGTCAGCCATTAATTCTTGCCAGTTTTCTGAGTCGCTCAAGTATTTAGACAGGGCTTTTTGCGTGACAATTTGTTCATTTTCTACCTTTTTCAAAACGGAATAGAGTGAGCGCAGCGGCAATGGGGCGTCTTGCGTGGGCTCATTTAATAAGACAAACTGTGTCTGCGGCTGATGCTTCCCCTTGACACTTTCTTGTCTGAGATGGCCGTCTTTTACCAATTGTAATAGCGCGGCTGTCAAAAAGTTATTATTTTGAACCGGTCGACCACCGTTACCTGGGATCAATGTGAACAGATAGTATAACTCGAAAACATTGTGGGCAGTCACGCTGCGGTAGTATTTTCCTTGATTTTGTTTTTGGAGTTTTTTCATGCTTGGATAATAGCGGTGGTAATTTTTAATGCCACGTGTAAACCAAGCGATGATCAATACACCAATGACACCTAGCAAACTCAGACTGACCCACAAAATTCGGTGTAAGCGATCATTTTTGATGTTTTGCCCTGACTTGTAATCCTGATAATTAAAGTCACTGCCTTTAAAGGCTTCTTTGACGATCGAGTCAAAACTACGACTAGTTTGATAGTTAGTCTGATAAGTTCCTCGGGGGATTTCCATCAAAATTTTGACGTAATTATCTTCAGTCAGTGACTTATGATTGGCGACTTTAACCTGTCCTTGATTAAACTGGGTCGCTCCGTTAAAACCAAAGCCCCAGATGCCATAACCATTTTTGGCGCTAAATTTGTGCTGAGGATCATGAATTTTAATGGTCATATCACGGGGTGAGATCTCGACGTCTTTTTCGAGAAAGGTCCAGGCAATCATTTGTTTAGTTTTTGTTTGTTCAACAAAATTGGCAATCGAGTATTTAATGGTGTAAGTATGGGTGCCATACTTGGTGATGCCCCAGTTTAACTCATGTCCGTTTTGACCGTAATGCCAATTTTTAGTACGTTTGGAAGCATGGGGGTTCCAATAACTGCTGCGTTTCATTGGTTTGCCATCGAGCGCGACCGAATAATTTGAGAGCTGTTGTGGTCCTTTTAACTGCAGTGTTTTATAAATCTCACTACCTTCATCCGCAGTTACGTTCCATTTTTCAGTGATATTCGCAGTCCCATTAGGCTTGAGTCCAAGCGAAATATCCATTTTATTGACAGTTTGATCGGCCGAAACGAGCTGATTGCCAGCAAATAAGACTAGTAAACTGACCAACATCGCTAGTGTCCAGCGCATCAACTGTGAGTGTTGTTTTATTTTGACCATTGCGGCATCTCCTTTTTTCCGGGTGTATTTTGAAAATAGGGATGTTCGTTGAAATTAAATGGTCCGGCAATCAGCGAGTTAGGAAAAGTTTTGATCGAACGGTTAAAACGGGTCACAGTATCGTTGTAGATCATCCGGGATTGGCGGACTTGGTTTTCGTATTTGTCAACGGACTGCATCGTCTGCAGATAAACGTTGCTGGCTTTTAAGTCAGGATATTGTTCTGCTAGGGCACTGATTACTCCCAGCGCACTGTTAAATTGCTGGTCGTCTTGGGTGATATCTTTGACAGAAGCTTGGTTTGACACGCTGGAACGCTCCTCAATAATTTTGGTGAGCGTCTGACTTTCGTATGTTTGGTAGTTTTGGGTAGCAGTCATCAGATTTGACAATGCGTCCCAGCGGCTTTCAACCTGCGCAGAAATTTGACTCATGGCATTACTGATGTTTTCTTGGTACCTGACGAATTTGTTATAGGCAGCGATGGCCCAGATAATGATCAATAAGACTAGCGCGAGAACTAGTAACCAAAGCATGAAAAGACTCCTTTCTGGAAGTGGGTAAAAGGACGAGTTAGGTCGAGATAATTGCTTACTATAATATTAAGGTTATCATTATGATTTGATTTTTAGCAAGAGAAACGCTTACTATCCAAGTAGAGCGAGGTCAACAAACTAGGAACGATAACCAACATTTACACAACAAAAAAAGCCATGCTCCCACGCTGAGGGAGTGGCTCTTGGGTTGAGTCTACACAATATTTTTGTTTTTAAACGCTAGCATAAATTAGCGGCCACTTAGTTTTAAGACAATGAAAACGACAATTATGACGACGATTAGAATGATTATTTCAGTCACTGATGAATGGTGATATTGATCAGAAATATTACCAGTGACCATTTTTTGGACATGCTCAACCATTAATGAAATCGGGCCTTGTTTCTCTTTTTTTGGTTTGTTCATCAGCACTGCCTCCTCTTCATTATCAAGATAGCATAGCTTTGAAGATAATTCAAAAATTCGAGACGAATTAGCAGTAAAAAAACTAGTAACTTACCTTAAGTGGGAGTTACTAGTTTTTTTAGTGGTTATGCTTTGATTTCATAGTCTTTTTGCTTCAACAAGTTCAGTAAGAAGGCTGCTGCCATACAAAGAACTGCAATAGTAAAGACGTTGTGCAGTCCAGTATGATAGATTTGGTGCATTAGTGGGATCAATTTGTCAGGCAGTTGGTCAACTGTATGTGGGTTGATCATTTTGTTAAACATGTTCACCGTCAAATGTTCTGCTGGATGAGCATTGATTCCGTGCATGAGTGAATGGTTCATCACGATCCCAAAGGCGGAAATGGAAATACTTTGGGAAAGAGTCCGGACCAGGGTGTTAAAGGAAGTTGCCATCCCCATGTTTTCTGGGTCAACTACACTTTGCGAAATAATAGTTGAACCAGTCACTGTGATCCCAAAGCCTGTTCCTTGGAAGATTCCAATTAGCAGGAAGGCGTAAAATGGGGTATCAACTGGGAGGAAGATGAAAATCGTCCCAGTCACAACTAATAAGCCCATACTGGTCATTAAAATGTTACGCGGCGTCATTTTGCCTAACATAATTCCTGCTAAGAAAGAGCCAAAAATCCAGAAAATCGAACTTGGTGTTGTGGCAAAACCGGCAATCGTAGCGGGTAAGCCCAGTAACCCTTGCGTCCAAGAAGGAACATAAACGTCAAAGGCGATTAAGAAAATTGACATCATTGAAACGGCAAAGTTCTGAATCACAAATGTCCGATTTTTAAATAGATCGAGCAAGATGATTGGATCTTCTGCCCGTTTTTCCTGCCGAATAAAGAGCAATAAGCCTAAGACAGCGATGGCAAAAATAATCACAGCTAAAATGACGTTCACATGTGCCTGATTTAATACTTCAACGCCGTAGAGGATCCCGCCAATCGTTAAGGACAACCAGACAATTCCCCAGACATCAAGTTTGCCATGGGCATAGTGTTGGTCTTCTCTTAAGAAGATGGTGATCAAAATAATAGAAATTAAACCAATGGGAACGTTAATGAAGAAAACCCATTTCCAACTCAGATTATCAACGATCAAACCACCTAGCAGCGGGGCAGCGACTGAGGCAATCCCCCAGGCAGAGTTATTTAATCCCATGATTTGGGCCCGCTTGTCAGGCGGATAAATATCGGCAATGATGGTATTAGAGATCGGCAAAATGGCGCCAGCCCCGATCCCTTGGATTGCTCGCCAAGCAATTAATTGCGGCATGCTGGTGGAGAGTCCACTTAACATGGAACCGGCTAAGAAAATGACTAAACCAGTAATAAAGACTGGCTTACGCCCTAGATCATCCACAAGTTTGCCGTAGACTGGTGTGGAGAGGGTCGTTGTTAATAAGTAGATGGAAAAGACCCAGTTCATGATCGAGATGCCTTTAAGGTCACCAACGATCGTCGGCATGGCCGTCGAGATGATCGTACCTTCGACCGCACTTAGAAATGTCGCGATAAAAAGTGCAAAAGTAACGAGTCCTTTATTTGTTTTATTTTGTGCTTTCAAGATTAAAACTCCTAATAATATTAAATTTATCAAACAAACTATCTTAGCATATTTAGCGTTTGAATTCACTGACATTTTCTGAAAAAGCGGTGGATCAAGGTCAACGGCAGTCATTAGAGGAGCTCAAATGAATTTAAATTAATGAAGTAGACCAATCACACAGGAACGGGTTTTAGCGTCAGCAGTTAACAACTATAAGCTAAGTTCCAACACCCTGTTTTTCTGATAGATAAGGGCGATTATTTGAAAAAATGACTAATTCAAGTATAATTGGAAGCGTATTAACGACTGGAAACTTTTGCTATCAATTTGTTTTATTAATAGACCAATTGAGTTTAGTTAGAGGAGTTAATGTTTGTCGCAGTTAGGAAAGGCTGGGAAGATCACCAGTCAGACGGAATGGAAATATGGGGTGTTGAAATGAAAATTGGAATTCCAAAAGAACTTAAGAATAACGAAAATCGGGTGGCTTTACCACCGGCCGGGGTCTATGAACTAGTTCAAGCGGGACATCAAGTCTTTGTTGAGACGGCTGCTGGTCTAGGTTCTGCATTTAGTGACCAAGATTACGTAGAGGTTGGGGCTGAAATTGTTAACACAGCTGCAGAAGCCTGGAAACAAGAAATGGTGATGAAGGTGAAAGAACCTTTGCCAGAAGAATTTAAATATTTCCATGAAGGCCTGATCCTCTTTACTTATCTGCATTTAGCCAATGCCCGGGAGGTAGCTGTTGCTTTACAGGAAGCTAACGTGACGTCGATTGCCTATGAAAATGTGCAAATGGACGATGGCGAACTGCCTTTGCTTTCACCAATGAGTGAAATTGCTGGGCGGATGGCAACCCAGGTCGGTGCCGAATTTTTGGAAAGTCCAAAGGGCGGCAAGGGAATCCTGTTGTCAGGCGTACCCGGTGTACGGAAGGGCCATGTTGTAATCATCGGCGGCGGTGTAGCTGGTACCAACGCCGCTAGGATCGCACTGGGCTTAGATGCCCGGGTAACGGTTCTAGATGTGAGCGGTAAACGATTAAAGGAACTGGACACAGAATTTAATGGCCGAATTGAAACTTTAATGTCAAATAGTTTTAATATTGAACAACAATTAAAGACTGCTGATTTAGTAGTTGGTGCAGTTTTGATTCCAGGACATAAAGCACCAACTTTGGTAACCAAAGAAATGGTGGCCGAGATGCCAAAGAAATCGGTCATTGTGGATATTGCAATTGATCAGGGTGGAATCTTTGAAACGGAAAATAAAGTTGGAACCCATGATGACCCAATTGATGTGGTTGAAGATGTGATCCATTATGCTGTGGCTAACATGCCGGGAGCTGTAGCACAAACAGCCACACTGGCACTCAGCAATGCAACTTTGCCATTCGCTAAGAAGATCGTCAGCGGACCAATTGAGCAAGTAATCGAGCACCAGCCAGAACTAGCCCGTGGTGTTAATACCTATCGAGGCTATATGACACAACAGGCGGTGGCAGAAGACTTAGATTTAGAGTACACACCAGTGAATGTTGCGTTGAAAGGTAAATAGTAGAAATCAGCTTTGGTGTACTAATTTGAAAGGATCTTTTGCTAGGCTGAGATTGACTATCAATGGTGGAACTACAACGGACGATCAAGTTACTCAAAATTAATTAAGGTGATACTAATGAGCACTCGAATGAAATTGGTAACTATTATCTATCTACTGCTAACAATTGCACTGCTGATTTTTCGGCCGTTCAATGAAACAAGTAACGAACTGCTATTACTGTTATTGATTGCTTTGCTAGCGGCTTTTAGAACATTTGATAAGAAAGCAAAGAATGAACAAAAACATGATCATTAAGGGTTACGAGTAAGAACTGTTTTCTGCGCAAAAATAAGGGTCTAAACTTTTTAGTGTTGATGAGTTGATCATCAGCACTTTTTTTCTACGCAAAAAGGACATCATTTGTCCTCGTGTGCTACGATTAAAGTGTCTAATTAAAATCAAAGC
>NZ_BQXH01000039.1 GCF_022836475.1 Ligilactobacillus pabuli
AATAATGAACGAATTTCTTTGAAAACAAAAGGCCTATCTCCGGTAGAATACCGAAAACAGGTCTTAACTAGTTAAAACTTATTTAAATGTCTAACTTTTTTGTTGCACTTCAAAGTCTAGCGCTTTTTATGTTAATCTAGGACCCGATTCAAGTCATCACTTTGACCGGTACCATTCTAAATTTGATTTTTCTAGTGTAAAAGTGAAACCTTTTCCTTTTATTTTTGGCGAACATTAACTATAATAAGTAAGGTTTTTCTTTTTCACTTAAAGTCACCCGAATAATTAGCTGACCTTGAGTAAGATCTGGCAGAAAAAGCAGTCGCATTCACCGTAATTCACTGCAATGTTAGTGATAAACACATTGATTGCAAGGACAACAAGGTTTGGTATAAAGTGAGGATAACGACTGATGGAAAAGACAGTTAGTTTTGGAGGAAGCAATTGTGTTAGAAATGTATTTATTTATTAATCCACTCGGTGGTGTGTGTTATCAAGCTGAAAAAAACATTTTACAGCTCATGCAAGATGCAACAGAAGACGTCCGGTTTCGTTTTATTCCCTTATTAAATATGCAAAGTACTCAAGATGTTATGAAATTAAAAAAACTGCCCGTCAATGACTTGGCGGCTCGCAATCAACTCGTGAGTGAAATCTATCGAGCCTCGCTTGACTTTAAAGCCGCTCTCTTCCAAGGTAAAAAACGCGGGCGAGCTTATTTATTGAACGTACAACAACAAATGAACAACCGGACTAGTCCATACGATGATGAGGTTGCCTTGAAAGCAGCGAAAGAAAGCGGCTTGGACGAAGAAATGTTTTTGCATGACCGGCAGTCGGATTTTGCGGCGCACTCATTTATGCAGGATCAAAAAATGGCGGCAGAAATGAATGTGGCACACCATCCAACGGTTGTATTATTCAATGTTAGCGGCTTTGATTGTGGGATCGCGATGGATGCTTGCGACTCCTATGATGTTTTAACCGATATTTTTGCAGGACGTTCCCCACAGGACTTAGTTGAACAAACCTGCGGACAAAAGACTATTTTAAATCGTGCTCGAACTCCATTAAAAATTAAATTTAACAGCAACAATTAAAAAACAGCCGGACTCAATCGAGTCTGACTGTTTTTTTGTGTGCTGTGCAGTTTGAAACTTTCCTTGTGGACATCACAAGATAAACTATACTCATTTTAGTGACCTCCTATTTTATCATAGGGTAATAACTTTAGTGTTGGGTATAGCACTATTGAGTTTAAATCCCTGTTTTGACAATTCAGGGGGGCATTCATATTATCTTGTCTTCTCAACGAATTTTTCCCCTCTGGTTTTTTAGTCGAACTACAAAACTCAGAAGATTCCGCTTAAAAAGCAAGGACATTCAATGCCAAGTACGCATTAAATGTCCTTGCTCCTTAATCTCGTCTTCCAAACGAGTTTTTCTGTTCTGTTTTTAGCCCAACACTTCTTCTAACTTCGTCAACCGGCGTTCAAAAATGCCGAAAGCTGTTTCTAGATAATCCGTCTGCGTCATATCGACACCAGCCTTTTGCATGATCTCAATTGGATAGGCTGAGCTCCCTGCCGAAAGGTAATCAAGGTAGGCCTGTGTGTCAGCTGGATCGTCATTCAAAATTTTACCCGCTAAAGTTGAAGCGGCCGCAAAGCCGGTTGCATATTGATAAACATAAAAGTCATAGTAAAAATGCGGGATTCGTGCCCATTCATAAGCAATTTGCGGGGTTCCGCCCACTTTTTTACCATAATAGTCCTGGTTGATTTCTAAGTACTTCGCGGACATTTCATCAGCAGTTAACGGCTGACCAGCAGCGTCTTTTTCGTGGAGCCACTGTTCAAATTCAGCAAACTGTGTCTGCCGATAAACCGTACCTTTAAAGCCGTCCAAATAGTAGTTTAGAACATAGGCCTGCACCGCTGGATCTTTTTCATGTTCTAAGAGATAAGCAGTCAACAAGTTCTCATTGGTAGTCGAAGCAATTTCAGCGACAAAGATCGAGTAGTCTCCGTATTGATAAGGCTGATGTTTTTTCGTTAATTGGCTGTGCATACTATGCCCCATTTCATGGACTAATGTATACAAACTATCCAGGTCATCATTCCAATTCAATAAAATATAAGGCGCTGTATCATAACTGCCACCCGAATACGCTCCGCCACGTTTACCTTTATTAGGCAAAACATCGATGTAGCGGTTATCAAAGGCTTCTTGTACGTTAGCGACATATTCTGGGCCGAGAACTGCCAAAGCCTTCAGGGCGATCTTTTTGCCTTCTTCAAAGGTGTAAGATAGCTCTGGCTTGCCAGTCAAAGGTGTATATAAGTCTGCCATATTCAAATCAGGCAGTGCCAAAACCTTTTGGCGCAATGCAACATAACGTTGTAACAAGTCCCGGTGCTGGTGGACCGCTGATACCAAATTATCATAGACACTCAGTGGAATATTATTGGCATTCAACGCCGCTTGCCGGGCACTATCATAATGTCTTGTTTGTGCCGTAAAGTTCTGTATATGCACGTGTGACCCAAGAGTTTTGGCAAAGGTCCGCAAAAATTGTTGATAAACTTGATATAATTTTTCAAAAGCTTGTTGGCGGACATCACGATCACTTGATTGCAGCAACTGGCTATAAGTACTATCAGTCAATTCCGTCCGGCTGCCGTCTTTAGCGACAACATCTTCAAACTGCAGGTCTGCATCATCTAAGACTGAAAAAATATTTTCTGGTGCCGCAAAAATGTCACCTAAAGAAGCCAGCAATTTTTCTTCCGTGCTACTTAAAGTATGCTCTTTAAAGCGCAATGTATCCGCAAATAATTGAGCGTAAGCCTGTAGTTTAGGCTCTGCTTGTTGGTAGCTTGCTACTTGTTGTTCACCCAATGCCAGTAATTCAGGGTTAAACCACGCAAGTTTTCCTTCCAACTGGGCCATCATTGCTTGGGTCTTGGCGAACAATCCCTGCTGTGTGGAATTTGTGGTATCCTGGTCATTTTTCATACTAGCGTATACATAAACCTTTTCAGCCGCACGATAAGTCGCTAACAAGGCCTCTGTCGCAGTCAATAAAGCCTGCGGGCCTGAAGCTAATGTTCCTTGATACTGAGAGAATTTATCTGCTAAATCTTTAACAGCTGTAAAAGCTGCCTCAAATTCTGCCTCGTCTTTAAAAATCAGCCCCAGATTCCAAGTCATCTCTTCTGGAACCTCATTTCGTTGTAACACTTTTTTATTCTCGGGCATTCCATTACCTCCAACTATTGTTTCCAGTCAACTGGTTTAATTGATGTTAATTGTACCGATAATTAGAACTAAATGCAATTTTTCTCATTACTTTGCCAAAATTCTGCCATTCTTGTGCACAAACCGGTCCTAGTTTAACAAAAGGCAACTGAAATAGAATTTTCGGTGTCAAAACTTGTTGCCACGATCGTGAAGAATTAACTAGGTTTTTCGCAAAAATTTTCCACAAATACGGCGGTTGTCGGTAAATTGGCGGAAAATAAGACGAAGCTAGCGTTGAGCGGGCTGTTTCAGCAAAAGACCAGTGATGACGATAACAAAAATTTTGAGCTGCATAAATTTGCCGGTCACGGTAGTGGATCTTTAACGCTAGTCTTTGTTCTTGTTGGTTTCTTTCTCGCTGGGTCAACGGTAAGTAGCGCACATGATGATCAGTCTGAAAAAAATGCAGCAGCTGCGGCACACTCTTGGTGTAAAAACGGAAATACTTCACTGGTAATAAGTCGGCCATTTGAATCCCATATAAAACTTCAAAGCGTTGATAAGCAGGATTTAAATACACCAAATAAAAGCCTACGTTGGCATGCCAGCGAATAAATTGAACAATCTGTTGGGTCAAATGTTTCCGCAAATAATGACGCTGACCCAGCAACCAGAAAAATTTAAAGTGAGCAGTTTGATAGCCAGCCGAGCGGTGAACCATTTGCGAGACACTCAAAGGCGCACACTGAAATTCGAGCGCCAGCTGATGCCCATCGGGAAAAGCGCACAAAACATCTGGTCGCTGACGGAGATTAGCTTGATAAGCTTCTAATTCAACCTGACAATCCAGTTGGGACCATAGCTTGACCAATAACTGTTTTCCAGCTAAATGTTCACTCGTTTCCCCTTCACTAAAAGCACTACAACCATGTTCTCGATGCGCGAAATGAGCAGCCTTTAATTCACCCCTTTTTAAAATCACAGCTTGTCTGCAAGTCGGACAAAAATAGTGTTCAACTCGATTAGCATCTTGTGCATTAACGTAGTTTCCACCCTGTTGTTTAGCATAAAGCATGCGAACACCTCCACTGAGAAGATACGCAAAAAAAGCAAAAATATGGGTCTAAACTTTTTAGTGTTGATGAGATGATCATCAGCACTATTTTTATACGTAAAAAGGACATCATTTGTCCTCTTGTGCTACGATTAAAGTGTCGAAGTCTAATCAAA
>NZ_BQXH01000040.1 GCF_022836475.1 Ligilactobacillus pabuli
GTGGTGTGGGAGGTCGATAGTGTGAACTATCTCCTACCCGATTTGAGGTGCTGATTTGGAGAGAATGCGGTCGTTGTTTTGGGGAAACGAGGTTCGCAACTGGAAATGCGTACGCTGTGTTGGGAAAACAACGTTGGCAAAAAGAAATGCGGTCGCTGTTATGGCGAAACGAGGTTCGCAATAGGAAATGCGGTCGTTGTTTTGGGAAAATAACGTTGACAAAAAGAAATGCGGTCGTTGTTTTGGGAAAACAGCGTACGCAAACAGGAATGCTTCCCCAAGTTTGATAAAACAAGTGTGGCAATCGAGAAAGCTCCCCCTGTTTTAGCGAAACAAGTGTAGCAAATGGAAAAGCTCCCCCAAGTTTGACGAAACAGGTTTAGCAAATGGAAAAGCTCCCCCAAGTTTGACGAAACAGGTGTAGCAAATGGAAAAGCTCCCCCAAGTTTGATAAAACAAGTGTAGCAATCGAGAAAGCTCCCTCTGTTTTAGCGAAACGGGTGTAGCAAATGTGATAGCCGGTTCAACTATGAGAAAATAGGACCAGCAATCGATTGGGTCGTAGCACTGGAGACAAAAGCCTCGCTAACGGGCGAGATCCTGGCCAGACAAAAACGACCAAACTCCTTCAGGTGGAAGGAATCTGGTCGTTTCTAATTAAGATTTGTGTTAAAGATTAAACTAACTTCAAATCATTTGATGTATCAAATGATGGGTCGTATGGATTGTCACGTAATTCAAAGTGCTTGATGTCTTCAACAGTCTGTGTACCAGCTAATTGCATCACAAGTTTCAATTCAGCTTGGAGTTTTTCAAAGACTTGTTTAACACCAACACTACCGCCAAGAGCCAAGCCGTAGATAGCTGGACGGCCCAAAGCAACAACGTCAGCACCAGAAGCGATAGCCTTGAAGACATGTTGTCCACGACGGATACCAGAGTCAAAGATCACTGGGACACGGTGGTCAACTGCCTTAGCAACTTCTTGCAAGGAATCGAATGAAGCAGGTCCGCCATCTAATTGACGACCGCCATGGTTTGTGACCCAGATACCTGCAGCACCAGCTGACAAAGCACGTTCAACGTCTTCTTTGCTTTGTGGGCCTTTAACGTAAACTGGCAAACCAGAGTATTGAGCAATGTATTCCACGTCTTTAGGTGAAAGCTTTTGCTTAGCTGACTTGTAAACGTAGTCCATTGATTTACCAACACTGTCAGGCAAGTATTCTTGCACGATTGGCAAAGGAATTGGGAAAGTGAAGCCGTTTCTGGCATCTGTTTCACGGTTACCGCCGACCATCGCGTCAGCTGTCAAAACAATAGCTTTGATGCCTTGTTCCTTAACACGGTCCATGATGTGACGGTTAATGCCGTCGTCTTTACTATAGTAGAATTGGAACCATTCTGGGGCACCATGCAATGCTTTAGTAACTTCTGGCAAGTCAACTGAAGAATATGAACTAATTGTGTAAAGTGAACCGTAATCGGCAACACCCTTAGCACTAGCAACTTCACCTTGGTTGTTGGCCAACTTGTGGGCAGCAACAGGGGCCATGATCATTGGTGCAGGCAAACTTTCACCGGCAAAAACTGTGCTTGTATCTGGGTCTTCAACGTCCATCAATGTATGAGGAACGATCAATTTGTGGTTAAATGAGCGGATGTTTTCATGCATAGTGAATGTGTCACCAGCACCACTCGCGATGTAACCAAAAGCACCCTTAGGCACAACGTCTTGTGCCATTTTTTCCAAATCAAAAGTGTTAAAAAAGTCTACTGGACCTTCAGCGTTACTTGATGTAAAAGCCATGTGTAATTTCCTCCTAAGTTGTATACGTTTGAAACAATAAGACTTTGTGAAATAACTGCTAGCGTTTCAGCGGTCGTTAAACTGCTGATCAAGTACTATGTAAACTATCATTTTTTTATGATTATTACTTATAGTTAAGAAACAAAAAAGTTATTTGTGTCAAACAGATTAAAAATTATGTTATCGAGTTAACAGGTAACATTATAAGCCTAAGTAGAAATCGTTTTCAAGCCTTTTTCTAAAATTTATTGCACAAAATATAAAATCTTTTTTATTCAAAAAGTCTTTGACATTAATCGAGTTTTATACTAAGCTAGTTCTAGCGGCGAAAATGGCAACGTTTGCACGGACAAAATGATTAAGCGATTTCACAATCTTCCAGCTGGATTGCGCTAAATGGGCTAGTTTGTGAACTGAACTTGGCTACTTAAATTACTGAATCAGCCCGATAACTTGTCGGTTGGAACCAAAAATAAAATACACATAAACTAAGTTACTATTGAAAGTAACTTAGCAGGATAGTTAGTTAAGCATATTATACTTAGCAACAGACATTGGGGGAAAATGAGCATGGAAATGCAACCAAATATGGATACTCAAGCTGCAGAAAACGGCGAAGAGTATACTGGAATTACACGCGAAACACCCGTAGTAGAAGAAAAGACAGTTACTGAATCACCATTGTTCAAGAAGATTGATGCTGGGATTCATAACAAGGTAACTTTGATCGACAGCAGTTTTGCACGTTACGCTGCTAGATCAGTCTTGGCAACGTTGTTCTTAACACTAGGAACAGCAATTGCTTTTGGCACAGCTATTCAAGCTGAAAAAGTGATGCCTGGTTCAGGTAAATTTGCTTTTGCCTTTATGTTTAGCTGGTCATTGGTAATGATCATCTTTATGAACGCTGAACTTGGAACATCCAACATGTTATTTATGACAGTTGGGGTTTACCGTCACAAAGTTAATGTCGGTAAAGCAGCCAAAATTCTCTTTACTTGTGTGTTGTTTAACCTGATTGGCGGGATCTTGTTTGGATACTTAGTATCATTGACTGGTCCTTTCCAAAACTTGCCAGCAGACAACTACATGTTTACTGGTGTCGCAGCCAAATTGGCTAAGTCAACTTGGCAGATCTTAGTCGAAGGGATGTTCGCTAACATTGTTGTTAACACAGCCTTCGTGATCAACTTACGTATGAAAGATGATGCCGGTAAAGTTATGGCGATCATCTTCGTGATCTTCATCTTTGCTTTCCTTGGATACGAACACGTTATCGCCAACTTCCCAGCTTTCTCATTGGCCTTCTTTGCTTCACACGGCACAATTACTGGGATGACATTTGGCAGCATCTTGCATAACTTGATCTTCGCATTCCTAGGGAACTACATCGGTGGTGCCTTAGTCATCGGGATGACATATGCATGGATGGATAAGACCGATTCAACATACGTCGACTAATTTATTAAATTTACCAGCTGGAAAATAATCATAAAAATTAGGAGTAACCAAACACCAACTCAAGCGTTGGGTTTGGTTATTTTTTTTTAGTGCGCCCGGCATGGGCAGTAACTAGGCGGTGCAAGTCCGCTGTGAGCCGTAGTGGTCGGTATCACGAGTCGAAGACAAGGGTGTCTATCGCGAGGTAGAATCTG
>NZ_BQXH01000041.1 GCF_022836475.1 Ligilactobacillus pabuli
AGCTCCGTGAAACAGAAAGTTCCGCTTATCCAAACTCAGGAACCAATGCCTAAAACGCATTAGTCCCTGGGTTCCGATAATCTCACTTTCTACCCGTTTCACTCCGCTCTGTTATTCTTAGTCGAGTTCCGAAACTCAAAAGATTCCGCTTAGCCAGTCCTGACAGCACAGCGCCTAAACCGTGCTATCCTGCCCGGCCTCGCTAGTGCTCGTCTTCTCCCGAGTTTCTCCGCTCTGTTATTAAATTTGGAGGGTTTTTAATGAAAATTGTTGTCTTAGATGGATATGCTTTAAACCCCGGTGATATTGACTGGGCTCCTTTGAAAGAAATTGGCGACTGCGAAATTTATGATCGAACTTCTTTTACTGACCAAAAGGAAATTTTAAGCCGGATCGGTGACGCTAGTATCGTTTTAACTAATAAAACGCCTTTAAATAAAACAGTGATCAACGCTGCGCCTAATTTGAAATACATTGGTGTCTTAGCTACTGGTTATAATGTGATCGATGTCGCTGCTGCAGTTCAGGCCGGCGTGACTGTGACTAATATCCCAACTTATGGGACTGAAGCCGTTGCCCAATTTACCTTTGCTTTACTATTAGAAGTAACTAGCCAAGTTGGTTTACACAATCAGCTAGTTCATGCGGGTGAATGGTCCAGTAATCCTGACTTTAGTTTTTTTGCTAAACCATTAACTGAATTACAGGGTAAGACTTTAGGACTAGTTGGCTTTGGCCGTATTGCGCAGAAAGTTGCTGAATTAGGTCATGCTTTTGGAATGAAGGTTATTTTTTACAATCATCGTCCTAAGGAAGTTACTGAGGAATGGTTGACTCAGGTCAGCTTAGATGAATTATATCAACTAGCTGACGTGATCAGTTTGCATGTCCCTCAAACACCAGAAACTACTGAGCTGATCAATAGTGAGTCATTACAAAAAATCAAGAATTCTGCAATCCTGCTGAATACCGCACGAGGTGGTTTGATCAACGAACAAGCTGTTGCAGATGCGCTTGATCATGATCAGCTAGCAGCCGCAGCCGTTGATGTCACACAACATGAACCAATCAATGAAGATAGTCCTTTGCTGCAAGCTAAGAATTGTTATTTAACACCACACATTGCATGGGCACCACAAGAAACACGCGCACGGTTATTACAAATTGCCGTGGACAACCTGCAGGCATTTTTGGCAGGAGAACAAAAAAACATCGTAACAAAATAAGAAAGATAGTTTAAATAGAGATCTTCACCTACTGGTAGTGAGTAATACCAAGTTGTGAGGGTCTCTATTTTTATGGAGGCAATAGCTAGCGTTAATTTAATGTGTAATCAAGTTTCTATCTTAAAATCCCTGTAAGTTATTGGGAAGAGTGTAGATTTAGTGATTTTTAGAGCTGCTATATTTTATAGATGCTTTTGGCGAAATACCCCTGACTTTAGTCGGGGGATGGATAGCCGTAGCGTACATTGTACGCTACATAAATTACACATTGTTTTAACCAGATAAAGTGCTATGCTAAAGAAAAGGTGGTGAGATCAATGACGTCGATAGCTTTTAAGATCCGCTTATATCCCAATCAAAAACAAATTAACCAGATGAACCGAACTTTTGGTTCGACGCGTTTTTTATGGAACCAAATGTTAGCCATGCAAAATGAGCGATATGAAAACAATCACCTGGCTAAGTATCAAAACAACTATGCGATGAATTTAATGCTAAAACCTTTAAAAGCAGAATACCCGTGGTTAAAGGACGTTGACTCAACCGCCCTGCAAGCAACAAATGATCATCTGCACGACGCTTTTCAGCGTTTTTTTAATAAGGAGCTTCCTAATGGCCATCCACGGTTTAAAAGTAAGAAAGACAATGCCCAGAGTTACACAACTAAGGCAGTTAATCAAAACATTAAAGTCATTGACAATCACCACCTAAAACTACCCAAGCTCGG
>NZ_BQXH01000042.1 GCF_022836475.1 Ligilactobacillus pabuli
AGTATTCCTGAATCGATTCAATCGAACAAAAAATGGTTTCCTTACAATAAAGGCGGCTCCTATCGTAAATGGTACGGTAACTATGATTACGTCGTCAACTGGGAAAATGATGGCTATGAAATTAGACACTTTAAAGACAGCAGGGGTAAGTTAAGATCTAGACCTCAAAATACGGATTATTACTTTCGTGAAGCAATAACTTGGTCACTGATAACAAGCGGTGGTTTAAGTTTAAGATATAGAAAATATGGTAGTATACATGATGTTGCTGGTATGTCAGCTTTTTCAATCAATGGTAATAACCTATTTAATGTATTAGGTGCTTTGAATTCAAAAGTTGGAAACTATATTTTAAAAATTTTAAATCCAACAATTAATTTACAAGTTGGTGATTTAAAAAGATTTCCTGTGATAAACCAAAGTGGTCAAATAAAAGATTTGATTATTAGTGCGATTGATCTTTCCAAAGAGGAGTGGGATTCCTTTGAAAATTCATGGAGTTATAAAAAGCATCCAATTTTGTCACATATCGTTGAACATAATTTATCACCCCCTTCTGTTATCATGTTTTTCTATACAATGTGCCAAAATTGTGCAAAAAACATTAACGGAGGAATTTAAGATGGTAAGTTATCAAAAAAGAGGTAAAGTTTGGCAATACGAAATTTCATACAAAGATTTAGATGGTAGCTTCAAAAAGCTACGTAAATCTGGCTTTAAACTTAAATCTGATGCCGTTCAAGCCGCTTCTCTAATGCAAGCATCTTCTAGACTTTTAGCCACTAGAAGTCTGTCAAATCAAAGTCTGGCAACATACTTTGAACATTGGATCCTACTCTATAAACAAAATTCCGTTTCAAATATTACCTTTATGAAATATCAAAACACTGCTAAACATATCAGAAAAATCTTTCAAAATATTAGCTTAAACGAACTATCTAAAGAACTTTACCAAGAAAAACTAAATAAATTTGCTGAAACACACGCTAAAAGAACAGTGTCTTGTTTCCATAAACATATTAAAGCTGCACTTTCAGATGCCATTGATGATGGAATTATAGATAAAGATCCTACTAGAAAGGCCGTTATTACGGGTAAAGACTACCTTCCTGCTCAAAAATTTCTAAATTATAATGAGTGGAAAAAATTGATTCATTCACTCTCTTTTGAAGAGCCTGGTGAACTAATGATCTATCTTGCTGCATTAACTGGCATGAGATACGCTGAAATTGCAGCAATTACACCCGATCATATCGACTTCTTAAATAACACTATTAAAATCGATAGAACCTGGGATTATAAGTACCGTTCTGGCTTTAAGCCAACAAAAAACGTGGCATCTTCACGGGTAATTGCGATTGATTCAAAAACAACAGAAGTTTTACATTCGTTTATCGCTAAAAAAAATCTAACTTCCACAGACCTACTCTTTAAGGTTAATGATCAAATTTATTACAGTGCACAAATCAATGAAATCTTGACCAATAAATTAGCAAGTTTATCTTTACCCAGGATTACTTTTCATGGTCTACGTCATACCCATGCTTCAATCTTGCTTTACCAGGGAGTTAGTGTTCTTTCCGTTTCAAAAAGGCTTGGACACAGTAATACAACCACTACGCAATCAACCTACTTGCATATTATTAAAGAGTTGGAAACAAAAGATACCGACCAAATTTTAAAAATTTTATCTGAATCAAATTGAGTTTAAAAAATTGGCACTTTTCTTGGCACAAAAAATGGGTCTAAACTTTTTAGTGTTGATGAGATGATCATCAGCACTATTTTTATACGTAAAAAGGACATCATTTGTCCTCTTGTGCTACGATTAAAGTGTCGAAGTCTAATCAAA
>NZ_BQXH01000043.1 GCF_022836475.1 Ligilactobacillus pabuli
GACAGATTTATTAGTCCTCGCTGTGCCAGTTTTTCATTTGTTATGGTCACGCACAGTGTTTTACTATGCGCGTTGCGCCAGTACCCTTTGCGAGTATTGACGTAGATTTTCGCCTGCTTGGGACTCATGCCTAATTGAATCAATGCTTTATAACGCGTGCCAATATTCTTCCATTGTTTCCAGATATATTGACGGATGCGTGAACGTAACCATTCGTCAAGATGTTGAAGAAAGGTTTTCATCTTTCCCACTGAATAGTATTGAATCCAGCCCTGCATTTTCTGTTTAATTTCCTTGAGAATTTTATCTAAGCTAACGCCTCGATTTCTCTTAGTAATTCGTTTCAGTTCTTGTTTAACTCTTTGTTTAGGTTTCTTGTGTGGACGTAAATAAGCTCCTTTACGTCCCACACTTAACGAAAAGCCCAAAAATTTAAGTCTTAATGGAGAACCGACTTGCGTCTTTTCTTGGTTGACTTTAACTTTAAGCTTTTCTTCCAAAAACTTTGTGATGCTTGCTAGTACACGTTCACCTGCCCGTTTGCTTTTGACGTATATATTACAGTCATCGGCATAGCGTACAAACTTGTGTCCTCGCTTAGTCAATTCTTTGTCCAACTCATTCAAATAGATATTGGCCAACAATGGTGAAATATTTCCACCTTGTGGTGTACCTTTAATAGACTTTTCAAAGAGCTGACCGTTCATAACACCACTAGTCAAGAACTTCCGAATTAAATGTAGGACCCACGGTTCGCTAACGTAGTTCTCAACGAATTTAATTAGTAAATCATGATTCACATTGTCAAAATAGGATTTTAGGTCAAGGTCTACCACATAGTGGTAACCCTGATTGTAATAACTAACCACTTTACGTACTGCGTCCTGCGCACTACGATGTGGACGAAATCCATAACTATTGTCAGAGAATACTTCTTCAAAGACCGGGGACAGTTGCTGTTGTAGCGCCTGCTGGACCACACGGTCAACGACCGTCGGAATTCCAAGCTTACGCTTTGTACCGTCTGGCTTAGGAATCTCAACTCGTTTAACGGGTTGGGGTTCATAGCTTTCAGTTCGCAAGGCCTCGATTAATTCAAAATTATTCTCTTTCAAGTATGGGCCAAGTTCTTCTACGGACATACCGTCGATTCCTCCGGCCCCTTTATTACGCTTGACATGGACAAAGGCCAGATTTAAATTATTCCGGTCTAAGACCTTCTCACGTAATAAGCCATTTTGAGTTCTCTTTTCGCCAGAAACAACGCTACGCGCTCCTGTTTGCTCTGACCCTTCCAGGGCTACCCTCCGCAGGCAGTCAGCTTTATTTTCTGTTTTCTGCGATTGTCGCATTGTTTCCACCTCCTAGATGAATCAAAATTATTGTTGTTCAGCCCTTCACCATTACTGGCTACTATGGCCTCGGCTGACTTCTGTCATATTCGACTCAACCTTACTGTTGAGCCTGTTCCTGTCAGAAATAACTTCCGACTTGAGGGAACTGCCACGACAGACCTCCCCGGGTAAGGACAGCTAACTTTCACATCAAACCGTTGGCTCTACTGTTACGGTTTCGAGTGGTTAAGGACTTCGGTTTGTTTAGCAACCTCATCCCACCGTTTCCAGCCTTCTAGCCACTTCTTGTTCATCGATTCGATGTTTTGTCTAAGACTTCCTT
>NZ_BQXH01000044.1 GCF_022836475.1 Ligilactobacillus pabuli
AGTATTCCTGAATCGATTCAATCGAACAAAAAATGGTTTCCTTACAATAAAGGC
This sequence comes from Ligilactobacillus pabuli, assembly GCF_022836475.1. Classification (GTDB taxonomy): domain Bacteria; phylum Bacillota; class Bacilli; order Lactobacillales; family Lactobacillaceae; genus Ligilactobacillus; species Ligilactobacillus pabuli. Next base: position 55 of record NZ_BQXH01000044.1, read on the forward strand.
GGCTCCTATCGTAAATGGTACGGTAACTATGATTACGTCGTCAACTGGGAAAATGATGGTTATGAAATCCGTAATTTTACTTGGCCTAATGGAAAAAGAAGATCTGTAATACGTAACGAAGATTATTACTTTCGTGAAGCAATAACATGGCCAAAAATAACATCAGGAACATTTAATGTAAGATTTCGAAAATTTGGATCGATTCATGACACTGCAGGTAACGAGGGATTTACTGAAAACCATGAAGATCTACTTTATTTGATTGGTTTTGCTTGTTCTAGCGTTTGTAATTATGTTCTATCAATTTTAAATCCAACAATTAATGTTCAAGTTAGTGACTTTGGACATCTACCTGTCATTATTAATAAAAAAGAATATGTTGTATCAATCGTTAAATCAAATATCCAAATTACATCTTCTGATTGGAATATTTTCGAAAATTCATGGGATTACAAAAAGCATCCATTTTTATCACATATCGCTGAACATAAACAAAATTGGACCATCGAAGCTGCGTATGATCAATGGGAACAGGAATCGTTAGACAGATTTAACCAGTTAAAGGCTAATGAAGAAGAACTAAACAAGATTTTTATCGATTTATATGGTCTGCAGGACGAATTAACACCTGAAGAAGAGGACAAAGACGTTTCTGTTAGAAAAGCTGACAAAGAGCGTGATATTAAGTCCTTTTTGTCATATTTTATTGGGTGTGTATTTGGACGATACTCATTGGATAGTGAAGGTTTGGCTTTCGCAGGTGGTGAATGGGATAGTTCTAAGTATCATTCTTTTGTGCCAAATGAAGATAATGTCATCGTTTTAACAGATGATGATTACTTTGGTGATCAACGTGATGTTATTCACCGATTAAAAGGGTTCTTAACAGTTACATTTGGAAAAGAAAACTTATACCAAAATTTGGACTTTATTGCTTCTGCGTTGGATCAAAAGAAATTAGATAAAGGCGTTGAATCTCAACAAATTATTAGAGATTATTTCTTGAATGACTTCTTTAAAAAAGACCATCTAAAAATTTATCAAAAACGGCCGATTTATTGGGAAATAAGTAGTGGTAAAGCTAAAGGTTTTAAAGCCTTAATTTATCAGCATCGTTATGATGTGAACACAATGGCGATGGTTCGTTCAGAGTACCTGCATGAACTACAAGGTGCGTACGAAAATGCTTTAAAGGTAAAAGAAAACCAAAAAGATAATGAGACTGATAAAAAGATGGTGAAGATTTTTGAAAAGGAGATTACTAGTTTAAATAAGAAAATCACTGAGTTAGTGAAATTTGATCAAGAACTACAACATGTTGCTAGTCAACAAATTGATATTGATTTAGACGATGGTGTGGTTGTCAATCATAAAAAGGTTCAAGCGGATACTAAAATCTTAACACCGATTAAATAGAAAAAATGATCTCGATTTTTATGTCGAGATCATTTTTTGGGGACTTTGTCAAATAGTGTTGATGGTCCTTGGAACTCTATCTTAAAGGTAGGGTTCTTTTTTATACTCTAGTAGCTAGTTTAAAGTGCCGGTTTTGTGTGGTTGGGGCTGGC
>NZ_BQXH01000045.1 GCF_022836475.1 Ligilactobacillus pabuli
GGCACGCCGCCAGCGTTCGTCCTGAGCCAGGATCAAACTCTCATTTTAAAGTTTGTGACTCATAAATTTTACTAGCGAAATTGACTTCGCAAATGTTTTTTTGCACTGATCATCAGATCAGTGACCTCACACATTTGATTTGTCGAAACTTTGTTCAGTTTTCAAAGATCTACAATAAGAATGTTTCAATGTTGTCAAGTGACAACTTCTTAAGTTTATCATTTCATCAATAACTTGTCAAGAAGAAATTTAATTTAATTTATTAAGTGAGCGAAGCGGATCAACCGCTTCAGTAACTTAACTGTCGCAACGACAACTTTTATAGTATATCAACTATTTTGAATGAAGTCAACAACTTTTTAAATTAAATTATCACAGCACCCTGTGCTTTGTGACAACGAATATAAATATACCGCTACAAATGCCCAACGTCAACAACTATTTTAAATTTTTTGAAAAAAGTCTACTTAGCTTAGTTAGAATGACCTAAATTATTAGCCGCTTGTCTCTCACCGGTTAAATATTAATTTACTAATTTATCTTATTATAAAATTCAATTCAGCAACTAAAAGATCATCCAGTCCCACCTTCACTAAGTTAATTCAGCACTCCATCTGGTTGTTTCTTCATAATTACTTTCAGCCTCGTTTACATTTTCCGCGACTTCTATCTTTGAACTACCATCCTTTAAAAAGAATGGATTCTGGGAACACAGCAAACTTATCGGTTAGATCACTCTAACTAAATAGACAGCGGTCACTGCTATTTACCACGGTACGTTCCATACCTTAGTTTCAATACTCGCCTAAACGAGTGCTTTTTCTTTGGTGGTTTGGGCTAGTCCATGGTGCAAAATATTTTGACTAGCATTAATGTCACGGTTTAAGTGCGTCCCACAGGTTGGGCAATCCCACTCTCTGATGGCTAACCATTCATGCTGATTTAAACTGTCAAATTGATGATTCTTTTGCCCACACTGATGGCAGATGCGACTCGTATTTTTGGGATCAACAAAGATCAGTTGCTTTCCATACCAGTCACACTTATATTTCAGCATGGTAACTAACTTACCCCAACCTGCGTTGGATATTGCCCGGGCCAGATGATGGTTTTTTTGCATTCCTTGTGTGTTGAGCTTTTCTACCACGATCACATCATAATTTTGCACTAACTGGGTCGTCAGCTTTTGTAGTCGGTCATAACGACGGTCACTGACTTGACGCTTGAGCTTAGCCGCTGTACGACGGGCCTGTTGGTAGCGCGGAAACTGTTTTAGACTAGTCCGTGGCAACAAGAGCTTTTCATGCTTATCAAAAGCCATTTCTTTCTGAGCATTTCGTCTACGACGGGCCACTTTGCGTTCCCAGATTCTGACTTGAGATTTAGCTTCAAGATCAAAATGCATTATATTGATTTTTTGTCCATTTGACAAAATCATCAGGTCATCTAGTCCTAGGTCAATCCCCACCACTTTATTAGTTTTAGTCTTGGGTTTGAAAGCTTGTTTTTCACTTTCAAGTAAGATGGTCGCATAATATTGACCTTGGGCATTGATCCGAATGGTTGCACGTTTAATTTTGCCATTTA
>NZ_BQXH01000046.1 GCF_022836475.1 Ligilactobacillus pabuli
TTTCGTCAAAATACCTTTGAACTGCCATAATCTTAAAATCAGTTGAATATTTAGTCATAAAAAACACCCCATAATTATTAGATTTTTATGTCTAACAATTATGGGGCACTTCAATGTCTTCCCCTGACTTTTTAAGTCTGTTCTTCTAAATAAGCTGTGTGAGGCAAAAAACAGGGGCTAGTTAACTTTCACTCTAGCCTAGCGGTAAAAGCCGCTCATTACCTGTTCACTCTCATTTCACTGCATTCTGTACTGATTAGTCGATATCGATTTGATGTCCTGTTTCTTTTTGAGCTGCCTTGGGCAAATTGATAGTCAAAACACCGTCAGTCATTTTAGCACTAATTTGTTTAGCATCAACATCCGGCAAACGATAATTACGGACATATTCACCATATGAACGCTCATTTGCGATCACTTGCTGCTTTTCATCTTTTTGCTCTAATTCTGACTTACGTTGTGCTTTAACACTCAAAACATCTTGATCATAGGATAATGCAAGATCTTCCTTGGCTACTCCTGGGACATCAACTGTGACTTGGTAGCCATCTTTTGTAGTTGTCACATCACTTTTCAAATTGTTCGATGAATCCATCGTAAAGAATGGTTCACCAAAGTCTGCAAAGAATCCATCGCCGATGTTCATCAATTGATTCAAGTTATTCACTAATTCATTATTCATAATATTTAGTTCCCCTTTCTTTCTTTACATCTTCTATAGTACACCGTTGGTCAAAGATAGTCAAACATTTTTAAAATGTTTTTATAGTCAATTTTTGCCGTTATAACAGCATTTTTTCAAAAATTAAGATTATTTAGTCAAATAAAGTCAGTAATAGTCAAACAAAAAATGTCAGTAGTTTATTCATCAGCGACGCACAGATAAACGGAGCGGTAATCGTAAACAACTCCAATTGACCAAACAGAAAATTTTCAAATTAACTTTTTGTCTAACACAAATAGGACCGAAGTAATTGACGACTTCGACCCTATTTTGTGTGATTAGCTATTTTCTTTTGCCGTTATCTCCAATTTTAGGACACAAAAAAAGCCATCCACTCAGGATGACTTAACTAAGCGCGGCAACGACCTACCCTCACAGGGGGCGATCCCCCAACTACTATCGGCGTGACAAAGCTTAACTTCTGTGTTCGGCATGGGAACAGGTGTAGCCTTTGTGCAATAATCGCCGCACTTTTGTTTATTTTTGAGAGATCCATTCCCTCAAAACTGAATAACATTCATTTCTCGTAATTCTTTGGACCGAGTCACTCGCGCGACTCTTTGGTTAAGTCCTCGACCGATTAGTAATGGTCCGCTCCATGCCTCACAGCACTTCCACTTCCATCCTATCTACCTGATC
>NZ_BQXH01000047.1 GCF_022836475.1 Ligilactobacillus pabuli
CGAGGTATAAACGATGTCCCAAAATGATTCTATCCTAAATTTACTCAATATCCAAGACCAAAATATAGAAATTTCAGCTTGTAGTAACCTTTCTGATGCCGGAGTGCACGAAAAACTACTTTCTGCGACCTTAACTTATCGTGTCGAACGCTGTATCTACTGTGAATCAACTGATGTAGTTCGAAATGGAACTCGTCTAACTAAACTGAAGTTCCCTAGCATAGGTGAACAACCAATCCGCTTGAACCTCCGCAAACAACGCTATTTGTGCCGTTCTTGTCAGCGTACTTTTAGTGCACAAACTGACATTGCGCCAACTAATCATTCGATCACTCATCGAGCTGCGCATGAAATCGTCACTTTAGCTAAAAAATCACTGCCGGTTAAGACTATCAGCGAGATTGTAGGAATCTCAGCTTCTTCAATTCAGCGTATTTTATATCAAGGGCAACGAGCACTAGTTACACCGCCAGAACTACCGGCAGCACTATCTTTTGATGAATTTCGTTCGACTCAGAACTGCTTTTCTTTCATCTGCATTAATGCGAAAACACATGCTTTAGTTGCCTTACTACCGAACCGGTCTTCCAACACCATCAAAGACTATTTCAACAATACTTATTCGCTCTCTGAGCGACAGAAGGTCAAAATCGTCACCATGGATCTGAACGCTCAATATCAAAATTTTGTCCGTCACCTTTTTCCTAAGGCACAAATAGTTTTTGATCGTTTTCATATCGTTCAATTAGCTGGCCGAGCACTTGATCATGAGCGTCTTCAAGCTTTAAAAAGCATGACTGACCACCATGACCGTACTTATAAAGCTTTAAAAAACAACTGGCGTTTATTCCACCAAGATGAAAATCAAATCAGTGCTAGTGAAAACAAGTATTATCGTGGCTTGAATGAATTCATGACAGCTCAAAACGTAGTTGACTTAGGGCTAGATGCCTTCCCACGGTTTAAACAGGTTTACCATGACTACCAAACCATCTTAAGCTTCATTCGAAACCGTGACCGGGCAGCTCTCCAACAATTAGTCATGAATTACCAGCCAAATGGAAGCGCCATGGATACTGTCATTAGGACCATTCAAAAGAATTACTTAGGAATTAGGAATGCCTGCTTGTATGAGTACTCTAATGGGCCTTTAGAAGGAGTCAATCGGAAAATCAAGGAGTTGAAACGTAGCTGTTATGGCTTCAGGAGTCTGTCCCATTTCTTTATTAGAATCAAACTGATCCATGCTTAAATTAAAAGACAAAATTCTATGCGAAATCTGTGTGGCTGGGGCCGTCTCGCTACGCTCCAG
>NZ_BQXH01000048.1 GCF_022836475.1 Ligilactobacillus pabuli
TAGCTTGATAATCAGGCATTTGATAGTGCCACCCTTGATCTGAATGAATAATTGGTTTAGCTCCAACTGGTAAATTTTTTTCAAGTCTTCTGACCGTTTCCATGATCATTTTTTTGTTGGGATGGGCACTGATTTTTAAAGCCAAGACTTCTTTAGTCGCTTCATCAGTCATTACCGAAAGGTAACCCCAATGTTGATTGGTTAAACGAATCTGTGTCACATCAGTATGAATAACTGTGTATGGTTCTGTCGCATCAAACGTTTGTCTAATAATATTAGGAGCCTTAGCTCCTACGTCTCCTCGGTAGGAACTGTAAGAACTCGTATGCTTACGATATACCATATTTTTGATACCCACTTCATTCATCAGTTTACGGACTGTGTTTGGTGAGATTTTAAAATTATGACTTAACAGCTTAATATGAATGCGTCGATAGCCATAGGTCTCAAAACTTTCTTGAAAAATTGTTTGAATCGCTTCTTTGACTTCCTGATATTTATCTGGTTTTGAAATCCGCTTTCTTTCATCATAATAAGTAGCTCTTTTTAGGCTATAAAAAGCTAATAATTTGTTTACACTGTACTTACTCTGAAATTCTTCCCGGGCCGAATCTACCGCTATAGTTTTTTGTTTATTCGTAAGTTTTTCGACCGGGGTGGAAGTTTTTTTAACAAATCACGCTCCATTTCAGCCTGATAGAGTTGTACTTTGAGATGCATGATTTTTTCTTCGTAAGCTTGTTTTTCACTTAAAGAAAGTTTTTGAGGTTGAATCATTTTTTTCTTTTTCATTGTGTTTGGCCTACCTTTTTGACGTGGAGCTAGTGCAGCCAAACCGCCATTTTCAAAGGATCTATTCCAAGTATAGACTTGAGAAGATGAGATGTTAAAAATGGCCGCAACTTTACTAACTCCAAGGTCATGAGTTTGGTAATATTCTACCACGTTGGCCTTAAAATCGAGCTTATATTCGCTCCTACGCCGTTTAACTACCAGAGCTTCAACTCCTTGTTGGCTGGCAGTATTAATCCAATCTTTCAAAAGACTGAAAGTTGGTAATTTAAGTTCTTTAGCTAAGCTTTTTATCGAAATATT
>NZ_BQXH01000049.1 GCF_022836475.1 Ligilactobacillus pabuli
CAGCCAATTTTTGCGGGTCAGAGAAACGTCTATGACTCTTCTGATCGAGAAAATTTGCGAGGTCTTCTAACGGTAAAGCAGCTAAGTCTTCAGTTGAAATGTCAGCCGTTAAAAGTTCCATCATAGTCGAGCCAAAAAGGGAAGTCCCTAAAGGTTCGACGGCTAGTTTGTTGACTTTATAATACAAGTTTTCAATGAAGTGCTGTTTTGAACGAGTTAAACTTTGAACCACTTCAAAACGGGAACGCGTTAAGCGTTGTAAAGCAAGATACTCTTCTTGCCGTACAATACCAGTCGTGTAATGGCCAGTACGCAAGAAATCAGCAATATAAAAAGCATCGATTGAATCACTCTTAGAAGCTTCAAAAATGTCTTTATAGCGCTTAGTATCGCGCGGATTAAGTAAAACAGCGTCCACATTAAGCGCACTAAGCTCGGCATCATTTTTAAAGAAAAAGGCCGGATGAAAGCTATAAACGGAAGTTGACTCCATGCCGATCACAGTTTGTTCAAATTGATAGGCTTCACTTAGTTCAAGGATCTTTTGTTTAATTTCAGAAGCACCATTTAAATCATTTGGAACATGCGCACGAAAAAGTTGTTTCGTGCTTTCCGAGGTTAACATGGCAACTTCAAGTTCTTTTGAGCTAACGTCAATACCGACAAATAATTTCATTGGGATCTGGCCTCCTTTCATTTAGATTATCTGGTCTTAAGTTGGACACTGCATGATAGCCCCTAATTATAATCACTAAGTACATCCTCGCATCATAAGTATTCATTGATCGCTCAGACCTAAGCTACACCTAGCTCTACTCGGCTAGTAAGTTGATTGATCGATACAGCATGTGGTCGGCACTTAAGATGATTATCTGGGCGGCAGTCTAAAAATGTAGTTGAACTACAGGAGGTTCAAACCTATACCAG
>NZ_BQXH01000050.1 GCF_022836475.1 Ligilactobacillus pabuli
GTGTGCCAAATTCTTAAAGCCGTAACAGCTGCGTTTTAGTTCTTTAATTTTCCGATTAACTCCCTCTAAAGGTCCGTTAGAATACTCATATAGACAAGCATTTCGAATCCCGAGATAGTTCTTTTGAATAGTTCTAATAACGGTGTCCATGGCGCTTCCATTGGGTTGATAATTCATGACTAGTCGTTGTAAAGCCGCCCGGTCATGGTTGCGAATCAAGCCGAGAATGGTCTGATAGTCATGGTAAACCTGTTTAAAACGTGGAAAGGCATCTAACCCTAAGTCCACCACGTTCTGGGCTGTCGTGTATTCATTTAAGCCCCGGTAATACTTGATTTCACTGGCACTAAGTTGATCTTCCTCAAGATGGAATAAGCGCCAATTAGTCTTCAAAGCTTTGTAGGTGCGATCATGGTGGTCGGAGATACTTTTTAAAGCCTGGAGACGCTCATGGTCAAGGGCCCGCCCGGTTAATTGCACAATATGAAAACGGTCAAAAACGATTTGTGCTTTAGGGAAAATCTCGTGGACGAAGTTTTGATATTGAGCATTTAGATCCATGGTGACAATTTGGACCTTTTGTCGTTCCTGAAGCGAATAAGTATTGGTAAAATAATTCTTGATAGTGTTAGAAAAGCGAGTAGGTAGTAAGGCAACTAGGTCATGTGTTTTCGCATTGATACAGATAAAAGAAAAACAGTTTTTGATTGAACGAAATTCATCAAAAGATAGTGCCACCGGTAGCTCTGGGGGTGTAACATATGCCCGCTGGCCTTGATATAAAATTCGTTGAATTGAAGAAGCTGAAACA
>NZ_BQXH01000051.1 GCF_022836475.1 Ligilactobacillus pabuli
TCGAACCTTTAGGGACTTCCCTTTTTGGCTCGACTATGATGGAACTTTTAACGGCTGACATTTCAACTGAAGACTTAGCGGCTTTACCGTTAGAAGACCTCGCAAATTTTCTCGATCAGAAGAGTCATAGACGTTTCTCTGACCCGCAAAAATTGGCTGAAACGATTCAGAAAGCTATCCGCGGTTCTTATCGACTGAACCGAGTCGTTTCCGACTCAGTTGACACAGTCTTGGCGATTTACGCCAACGAGATCAAAATGTATCAAAAAATAATTGTTCAGCTGCAAAAATCAATTGAGAAAATCTTGAAAATGATTCCTGAAGGTCAGATCTTACAATCGATCCCGGGGATCGGACCTGTTTACTCAGCTGGTATCTTGGCTGAGATCGGTCAAATCGAACGCTTTGATAACGAAGCTAAGCTGGCTAAATATGCAGGCTTAGCTTGGAAAAGAAATCAATCGGGCAACTTTGAAGGACAAAAAACACCGATGCTTCATACTGGAGATACTTATCTACGTTATTATTTAATTGAAGCTGCCAATTCAATAATTCACTATGACCCAGTCTTTAAGAAGTACTTCGATAAAAAGATGTCTGAAATCAAGAACGCACCACGAAAACGAGCCTTGTCTTTAACCGCTAGAAAATTAATTAGGGTGATCTACTATCTACTAAGTAGACACCAAATCTATCAATCGGAAGAAGTGGTCTAATTCCCCAAAAACCGTTTTAAGTTATTACAAGCACCCTACCTGGCCTCAAATT
>NZ_BQXH01000052.1 GCF_022836475.1 Ligilactobacillus pabuli
ATTCTGATCTCTCAGATGGTCAAAAGATGTCAAGACCTGGTAAGGTTCTTCGCGTTGCTTCGAATTAAACCACATGCTCCACCGCTTGTGCGGGCCCCCGTCAATTCCTTTGAGTTTCAATCTTGCGATCGTACTCCCCAGGCGGAATGCTTAGTGCGTTAGCTGCGGCACTGAAGGGCGGAAACCCTCCAACACCTAGCATTCATCGTTTACAGCGTGGACTACCAGGGTATCTAATCCTGTTCGCTCCCCACGCTTTCGAACCTCAGCGTCAGTTACAGACCAGAGAGCCGCTTTCGCCACTGGTGTTCTTCCATATATCTACGCATTTCACCGCTACACATGGAGTTCCACTCTCCTCTTCTGCACTCAAGTCTTCCAGTTTCCAATGCACTTCTTCGGTTAAGCCGAAGGCTTTCACATCAGACTTAAAAGACCGCCTGCGTTCCCTTTACGCCCAATAAATCCGGACAACGCTTGCCACCTACGTATTACCGCGGCTGCTGGCACGTAGTTAGCCGTGACTTGCTGGTTAGATACCGTCAGCGGAATAACAGTTACTTTACTCCGTGTTCTTCTCTAACAACAGTGTTTTACGATCCGAAGACCTTCTTCACACACGCGGCGTTGCTCCATCAGACTTTCGTCCATTGTGGAAGATTCCCTAC
>NZ_BQXH01000053.1 GCF_022836475.1 Ligilactobacillus pabuli
TTTATCTCATCCACACTTAGCTACCCAGCGCTGCCTTGGGCAAGACAACTGGTACACCAGCGGTGTGTCCATCCCGGTCCTCTCGTACTAAGGACAGATCCTCTCAAATTTCCTACGCCCGCGACGGATAGGGACCGAACTGTCTCACGACGTTCTGAACCCAGCTCGCGTACCGCTTTAATGGGCGAACAGCCCAACCCTTGGGACCGACTACAGCCCCAGGATGCGATGAGCCGACATCGAGGTGCCAAACCTCCCCGTCGATGTGGACTCTTGGGGGAGATAAGCCTGTTATCCCCAGGGTAGCTTTTATCCGTTGAGCGATGGCCCTTCCATGCGGAACCACCGGATCACTAAGCCCGACTTTCGTCCCTGCTCGACTTGTAAGTCTCACAGTCAAGCTCCCTTCTGCCTTTACACTCTACGAATGATTTCCAACCATTCTGAGGGAACCTTTGGGCGCCTCCGTTACCTTTTGGGAGGCGACCGCCCCAGTCAAACTGCCTACCAGACACTGTCTCCCACCGGGATCACCGGTGTGGGTTAGAGTGTTCATACAACGAGGGTAGTATCCCACCAATGCCTCAA
>NZ_BQXH01000055.1 GCF_022836475.1 Ligilactobacillus pabuli
TAATTGGTGGTCTGGGCTGTTTCCCTTTCGACTACGGATCTTATCACTCGCAGTCTGACTCCCGGAACAAGATCAGTGGCATTCGGAGTTTATCTGAATTCAGTAACCCAAGACGGGCCCCTAGTCCAAACAGTGCTCTACCTCCACGATCCTTAACTTCCGAGGCTAGCCCTAAAGCTATTTCGGAGAGAACCAGCTATCTCCAAGTTCGTTTGGAATTTCACCGCTACCCACACCTCATCCCAGCATTTTTCAACATACACGGGTTCGGTCCTCCGGTGTGTTTTACCACACTTTCAACCTGGACATGGGTAGGTCACTTGGTTTCGGGTCTACGTCATCATACTCAAGCGCCCTATTCAGACTCGCTTTCGCTACGGCTCCGGCTTTTCACCTTAACCTGGCATGATAACGTAACTCGCCGGTTCATTCTACAAAAGGCACGCCATCACCCCTTAACGGGCTCTGACTACTTGTAGGCACATGGTTTCAGGAACTATTTCACTCCCCTCCCGGGGTGCTTTTCACCTTTCCCTCACGGTACTGGTTCACTATCGGTCACTAGGTA
>NZ_BQXH01000056.1 GCF_022836475.1 Ligilactobacillus pabuli
TAATTGGTGGTCTGGGCTGTTTCCCTTTCGACTACGGATCTTATCACTCGCAGTCTGACTCCCGGAACAAGATCAGTGGCATTCGGAGTTTATCTGAATTCAGTAACCCAAGATGGGCCCCTAGTCCAAACAGTGCTCTACCTCCACGATCCTTAACTTCCGAGGCTAGCCCTAAAGCTATTTCGGAGAGAACCAGCTATCTCCAAGTTCGTTTGGAATTTCACCGCTACCCACACCTCATCCCAGCATTTTTCAACATACACGGGTTCGGTCCTCCGGTGCGTTTTACCACACTTTCAACCTGGACATGGGTAGGTCACTTGGTTTCGGGTCTACGTCATCATACTCAAGCGCCCTCTTCAGACTCGCTTTCGCTGCGGCTCCGGCTTTTCACCTTAACCTGGCATGATAACGTAACTCGCCGGTTCATTCTACAAAAGGCACGCCATCACCCATTAACGGGCTCTGACTACTTGTAGGCACATGGTTTCAGGAACTATTTCACTCCCCTCCCGGGGTGCTTTTCACCTTTCCCTCACGGTACTGGTTCACTATCGGTCACTAGGTA
>NZ_BQXH01000057.1 GCF_022836475.1 Ligilactobacillus pabuli
AACGAAACTAGCGTCCCGTCATCTATGGCTCCTACCTATCCTGTACAAGTTGCACGAACACCCAATATCAAGCTACAGTAAAGCTCCATGGGGTCTTTCCGTCCTGTCGCGGGTAACCCGCATCTTCACGGGTATTATAATTTCACCGAGTCTCTCGTTGAGACAGTGCCCAGATCGTTACGCCTTTCGTGCGGGTCGGAACTTACCCGACAAGGAATTTCGCTACCTTAGGACCGTTATAGTTACGGCCGCCGTTTACTGGGGCTTCGATTCTGAGCTTCGCCGAAGCTAACTCATCCTCTTAACCTTCCAGCACCGGGCAGGCGTCAGCCCCTATACGTCATCTTACGATTTTGCAGAAACCTGTGTTTTTGATAAACAGTCGCCTGGGCCTATTCACTGCGGCTGATCTTGCGATCAGCACCCCTTCTCCCGAAGTTACGGGGTCATTTTGCCGAGTTCCTTAACGAGAGTTCACTCGCTCACCTGAGGATACTCTCCTCGACTACCTGTGTCGGTTTGCGGTACGGGTAATTAGATTCTCACTAGAAGCTTTTCTCGGCA
>NZ_BQXH01000058.1 GCF_022836475.1 Ligilactobacillus pabuli
CTATTAGGCAGATTCGTCGACAAAAACAAGGTAATAAAACGTACGAGTACGAATATTTCGAATATTCAGCACAGGCTGGTGAAGCAGTCTATCAACGTAATCACCAATACTCTGGTCGTCACTCACTATTTGATCAAGGATCATGCCAAGCTTTTATCAGCTTTGCTGATCAACATTTGTTAGCCCGCTATTCTTGGTCACCTGATCAGGTTGTCATGGCTGCTCACCAGGATCCCAAGCTTAGTCAGGCTACAATTCCATGTACTACAACACTCTACAACTGGATTGACCAACAAAAATTGAAAACCAGAAACATTGATTTGGCCGAAAAAGTTAGTCGTAAGGCGAAAAAAGTCCAGCCTAAAACTAATGAGAAGGTTTTAGGTCGTTCAATTGAAGAACGTCCAATTGAAGTTGATAATCGTCAAGAATTCGGACATTGGGAAATCGATAGTGTTGTTGGCCAACGTGAGGCTGGCGATTTAAATCTGCTGACATTAACGGAACGTAAAACCAGATATGAAGAAGTTATTCTAGTTCAAGGTAAAGAAAGCTGTTA
>NZ_BQXH01000059.1 GCF_022836475.1 Ligilactobacillus pabuli
ATTGCTTACTTACAGCTACCCGAAGCATATCGCAGTTAGTCACGTCCTTCATCGACTCCTAGTGCCAAGGCATTCACCATGCGCCCTTCCTAACTTAACCTATCATTTATCTTAAGATAAATGGGTCATTTGAGTTTGCGTTTACTACTTATTTTTGAATTCTTGTTTGAAACTCTTTCAAACGCGGTGTTCTCGGTTTAATAAAATTATTGATCAAGAAATAAATATTATTCAGTTTTCAAAGAACGGATCCATGATGACTACTGTCATCAATGGAGGTTAACGGGATCGAACCGTTGACCTCCTGCTTGCAAAGCAGGTGCTCTCCCAGCTGAGCTAAACCCCCATTTTGAGAGTAGACCTCTCAAAACCAAACAAAGTTTCATATAACAAATCGTGTGAGTTTCCGTAATTATCCTTAGAAAGGAGGTGATCCAGCCGCAGGTTCTCCTACGGCTACCTTGTTACGACTTCACCCCAATCATCTGTCCCACCTTAGA
>NZ_BQXH01000060.1 GCF_022836475.1 Ligilactobacillus pabuli
AGTGTGACATGACTTCCTTCGCTACTTAAATTTCGCTCCCCATCACAGCTCATCTTACACCAAAGCAAGCATTTCACTCGCTTTGCGACTCGCTGCTTGGACGTGCAATTCCAACTGCACGCTCCGTTAGCCTCCTGCGTCCCTCCATCATTCAAACAAATCTAACTAGTACAGGAATCTCAACCTGTTATCCATCGCTTACGCCTTGCGGCCTCAGCTTAGGTCCCGACTAACCCTGGGAGGACGAGCCTTCCCCAGGAAACCTTAGTCATACGGTGGGTCAGATTCTCACTGACCTTGCGCTACTCATACCGGCATTCTCACTTCTAAGCGCTCCACCAGTCCTTACGGTCTAGCTTCA
>NZ_BQXH01000061.1 GCF_022836475.1 Ligilactobacillus pabuli
CGCTCCCCATCACAGCTCATCTTACACCAAAGCAAGCATTTCACTCGCTTTGCGACTCGCTGCTTGGACGTGCAATTCCAGCTGCACGCTCCGTTAGCCTCCTGCGTCCCTCCATCATTCAAACAAATCTAACTAGTACAGGAATCTCAACCTGTTATCCATCGCTTACGCCTTGCGGCCTCAGCTTAGGTCCCGACTAACCCTGGGAGGACGAACCTTCCCCAGGAAACCTTAGTCATACGGTGGGTCAGATTCTCACTGACCTTGCGCTACTCATACCGGCATTCTCACTTCTAAGCGCTCCACCAGTCCTTACGGTCTAGCTTCA
>NZ_BQXH01000062.1 GCF_022836475.1 Ligilactobacillus pabuli
ACGTTAATCAAGCTCTTGGGGCACTTAAACAAGAACTAGGTTCAAAGTTTGAGAAGATTTTTAAGACGATCACAGCTGATAATGGTTCTGAGTTTAGTGAGTTAACTCAGGTCGTTCCCGACCGTGAAAACGGAGGTATCTATTATGCTCATCCATATGCTTCATATGAACGCGGAAGTAATGAACGCAACAATAAAATCATCCGCAGAATATATCCCAAAGGAAAACCAATCGTGGCACAGCCGATTAAAACAGCTCGTGAAACAAGTGACTGGATGAATAACACGCCACGGCGTTCACTGA
>NZ_BQXH01000063.1 GCF_022836475.1 Ligilactobacillus pabuli
TTCTGTGTTCGGCATGGGAACAGGTGTAGCCTTTGTGCAATAATCGCCGCACTTTTGTTTATTCTTGAGAGATCCATTCTCTCAAAACTGAATAACATTCATCTCTTGTAATTTTTTGGACCGAGTCACTCGCGCGACTCTTTGGTTAAGTCCTCGACCGATTAGTAATGGTCCGCTCCATGCCTCACAGCACTTCCACTTCCATCCTATCTACCTGATCATCTCTCAGGGGTCGTACTTCCATAAAGGAATGGGAAATCTAATCTCGAGGTGAGTTTC
>NZ_BQXH01000064.1 GCF_022836475.1 Ligilactobacillus pabuli
TTTGGCTGACCTTCCCAGGTCATTCAACTACATTCTTTCTTGGTAACTCAGATGTCCAGTCCTACAACCCCAAGAAGCAAGCTTCTTGGTTTGGGCTGTTCCCCGTTCGCTCGCCGCTACTGAGGGAATCGAAATTTCTTTCTACTCCTGCAGGTACTTAGATGTTTCAGTTCCCCGCGTCTATCTTCAACTGGCCTATGTATTCAACCAGTGATAATAACTAATAACAGTCATTGGGTTTCCCCATTCGGAAATCCCCGGGTCA
>NZ_BQXH01000065.1 GCF_022836475.1 Ligilactobacillus pabuli
ATTTAGCCTTGGGAGATGGTCCTCCCGGATTCCGACGGAATTTCACGTGTTCCGCCGTACTCAGGATCCTGGACTGAGGAAAGAATGTTTCGCTTACGGGGCTATCACCCACTCTGGCTGACCTTCCCAGGTCATTCAACTACATTCCTTCTTGGTAACTCAGATGTCCAGTCCTACAACCCCAAGAAGCAAGCTTCTTGGTTTGGGCTGATCCCCGTTCGCTCGCCGCTACTGAGGGAATCGAAATTTCTTTCTACTCCT
>NZ_BQXH01000066.1 GCF_022836475.1 Ligilactobacillus pabuli
ATTTTTGAATTCTTGTTTGAAACTCTTTCAAACGCGGTGTTCTCGGTTTAATAAAATTATTGATCAAGAAATAAATATTATTCAGTTTTCAAAGAACGGATCTGAGAGTAAACCTCTCAAAACCAAACAAAGTTTCAGTTAACAAATCGTGTGAGTTTCCGTAATTATCCTTAGAAAGGAGGTGATCCAGCCGCAGGTTCTCCTACGGCTACCTTGTTACGACTTCACCCCAATCATCTGTCCCACCTTAGA
>NZ_BQXH01000067.1 GCF_022836475.1 Ligilactobacillus pabuli
AAATGAGGTTGAGGGTCTTAGTCGAGCTATGTGAAACAGAAAGTTCCGCTTATCACAACCCGACCTTCAATGCCTAAACCGCATTAAAGGCCCGGTCACGATAATGCTCGCTTTCTCCCGTTTCACTCCGCTCTGTGTTTATTAAGCTAAATTTTACCATACTTTTGCAATTATTCGAGTGGTAATGTGACCTGATCCGATGATAATTTTTGTTCGTCATCTTCCGGTG
>NZ_BQXH01000068.1 GCF_022836475.1 Ligilactobacillus pabuli
AGCTCCGTGAAACAGAAAGTTCCGCTTATCCAAACTCAGGAACCAATGCCTAAAACGCATTAGTCCCTGGGTTCCGATAATCTCACTTTCTACCCGTTTCACTCCGCTCTGTTTTTTTAGTCGAGCTCCGTGAAACAGAAAGTTCCGTCTATCCAAACTCAGGAACCAATGCCTAAAACGCATTAGTCCCTGGGTTCCGATAATCTCACTTTCTACCCGTTTCACTCC
>NZ_BQXH01000069.1 GCF_022836475.1 Ligilactobacillus pabuli
TCAACCTCTCAGTTCGGCTACGTATCATCACCTTGGTAAGCCGTTACCTTACCAACTAGTTAATACGCCGCGGGCTCATCCAAAAGCGATAGCATACACCATCTTTGCCCAACTGATCATGCGATCAGTTGGTTTATGCGGTATTAGCACCTGTTTCCAAGTGTTATCCCCCTCTTTTGGGCAGATTGCCCACGTGTTACTCACCCGTTCGCCACTCGCACTTAAAA
>NZ_BQXH01000070.1 GCF_022836475.1 Ligilactobacillus pabuli
ACCTATAATCTCGCTAATAGTCTTAACTGGCAATGATTTTTTAGCTAAAGTGACGATTTCGTGCGCAGCGCGGTGAGTAATCGAATGATTAGTGGGTGCAATGTCAGTTTGTGAACTAAACGTACGCATACAAGTCCGGCATAAATAGCGCTGTTTACGCAGTTTCATGCGAATTGGTTGTTCTCCTAAGCTAGGGAGTTTCATTTTTGTGAGACGAGTCCCATTGC
>NZ_BQXH01000071.1 GCF_022836475.1 Ligilactobacillus pabuli
ACCTATAATCTCGCTAATAGTCTTAACTGGCAATGATTTTTTAGCTAAAGTGACGATTTCGTGCGCAGCGCGGTGAGTAATCGAATGATTAGTGGGTGCAATGTCAGTTTGTGCACTAAACGTACGCATACAAGTCCGGCATAAATAGCGCTGTTTACGCAGTTTCATGCGAATTGGTTGTTCTCCTAAGCTAGGGAGTTTCATTTTTGTGAGACGAGTCCCATTGC
>NZ_BQXH01000072.1 GCF_022836475.1 Ligilactobacillus pabuli
TGTATCGTCCATTGTAGCACGTGTGTAGCCCAGGTCATAAGGGGCATGATGACTTGACGTCATCCCCACCTTCCTCCGGTTTGTCACCGGCAGTCTCGCCAGAGTGCCCAACTAAATGCTGGCAACTGACAATAAGGGTTGCGCTCGTTGCGGGACTTAACCCAACATCTCACGACACGAGCTGACGACAGCCATGCACCACCTGTCATTTTGTCCCCGAAGGGAAA
>NZ_BQXH01000073.1 GCF_022836475.1 Ligilactobacillus pabuli
TGTATCGTCCATTGTAGCACGTGTGTAGCCCAGGTCATAAGGGGCATGATGACTTGACGTCATCCCCACCTTCCTCCGGTTTGTCACCGGCAGTCTCGCCAGAGTGCCCAACTGAATGCTGGCAACTGACAATAAGGGTTGCGCTCGTTGCGGGACTTAACCCAACATCTCACGACACGAGCTGACGACAGCCATGCACCACCTGTCATTTTGTCCCCGAAGGGAAA
>NZ_BQXH01000074.1 GCF_022836475.1 Ligilactobacillus pabuli
CTGCTGCCTCCCGTAGGAGTTTGGGCCGTGTCTCAGTCCCAATGTGGCCGATCAACCTCTCAGTTCGGCTACGTATCATCACCTTGGTAAGCCGTTACCTTACCAACTAGTTACTACGCCGCGGGCTCATCCAAAAGCGATAGCATACACCATCTTTGCCCAACCGATCATGCGATCAGTTGGTTTATGCGGTATTAGCACCTGTTTCCAAGTGTTATCCCCCTCTT
>NZ_BQXH01000075.1 GCF_022836475.1 Ligilactobacillus pabuli
GCTACGTATCATCACCTTGGTAAGCCGTTACCTTACCAACTAGTTAATACGCCGCGGGCTCATCCAAAAGCGATAGCATACACCATCTTTGCCCAACCGATCATGCGATCAGTCGGTTTATGCGGTATTAGCACCTGTTTCCAAGTGTTATCCCCCTCTTTTGGGCAGATTGCCCACGTGTTACTCACCCGTTCGCCACTCGCACTTAAAACGCTGAGTGCAAGCAC
>NZ_BQXH01000076.1 GCF_022836475.1 Ligilactobacillus pabuli
GCTGGCCCCAGCCACACACCCCAACACTTTAAACTAGCTATCAAAGTATAAAAAAAGAACTCCACCTTTAAGATAGAGTTCCAAGGACCATCAACACTATTTGACAAAGTCCCTTTCTTTGTGCTGAGCGATTGTGGTGATTGAAGTATTCAATCCCTTCTTCAACCAGCTTTACAAGCTCTTCAAAGGTTTTAGGCATCGGATGACGATCCATCCAGCGCAACTT
>NZ_BQXH01000077.1 GCF_022836475.1 Ligilactobacillus pabuli
ACGGCTGGCTCCAAAAGGTTACCTCACCGGCTTTGGGTGTTACAAACTCTCATGGTGTGACGGGCGGTGTGTACAAGGCCCGGGAACGTATTCACCGCGGCATGCTGATCCGCGATTACTAGCGATTCCGACTTCATGTAGGCGAGTTGCAGCCTACAATCCGAACTGAGAACGACTTTAAGAGATTAGCTAAACCTCGCGGTCTCGCGACTCGTT
>NZ_BQXH01000078.1 GCF_022836475.1 Ligilactobacillus pabuli
CGCTCCCCATCACAGCTCATCTTACACCAAAGCAAGCATTTCACTCGCTTTGCGACTCGCTGCTTGGACGTGCAATTCCAGCTGCACGCTCCGTTAGCCTCCTGCGTCCCTCCCTCATTCAAACAAATCTAACTAGTACAGGAATCTCAACCTGTTATCCATCGCTTACGCCTTGCGGCCTCAGCTTAGGTCCCGACTAACCCTGGGAGGACG
>NZ_BQXH01000079.1 GCF_022836475.1 Ligilactobacillus pabuli
ATTGCCCTTAGAACGCTCTCCTACCACTCAACCTAATGGTTGAATCCACAATTTCGGTAATGTGTTTAGCCCCGTTACATTTTCGGCGCAGGATCACTCGACTAGTGAGCTATTACGCACTCTTTAAATGGTGGCTGCTTCTGAGCCAACATCCTAGTTGTCTGTGCGATCCCACATCCTTTTCCACTTAACACATATTTAGGGACCTT
>NZ_BQXH01000080.1 GCF_022836475.1 Ligilactobacillus pabuli
CCACACTATGACGCAAATTGAGAATACCACAAATCACATTCGAGGGAAACACCTAACTAAAGAAAATCGCATATCAATTGAAGATTGGACCCGTTTTAACTCTAAAGGACCGAATGATTTAGTTCATGTGCTTTCGAATCGACAAATCGCGAAGCTCTTAAATACCTCGCCTCAAACTATTAATAATGAACTGAAAAGAGGTAC
>NZ_BQXH01000081.1 GCF_022836475.1 Ligilactobacillus pabuli
AAAATAAAAATTAAATATTTTCTTGACAAGAAATTCTCGTCATTATATAATAATTTCTGTTGTGAATAAGCAATTCTCAAGTAGATCTTTGAAAACTGAACAAAGTTTCGACAAATCAAATGTGTGAGGTCACTGATCTTATGATCAGTGCAAAAAAACATTTGCGAAGTCAATTTCGCTAGTAAAATTTATGAGTCACAAACTTTAAAATGAGAGTTTGATCCTGGCTCAGGACGAACGCTGGCGGCGTGCCTAATACATGCAAGTCGAACGCAATCTTTTAACAATGAGTGCTTGCACTCAGCGTTTTAAGTGCGAGTGGCGAACGGGTGAGTAACACGTGGGCAATCTGCCCAAAAGAGGGGGATAACACTTGGAAACAGGTGCTAATACCGCATAAACCAACTGATCGCATGATCGGTTGGGCAAAGATGGTGTATGCTATCGCTTTTGGATGAGCCCGCGGCGTATTAACTAGTTGGTAAGGTAACGGCTTACCAAGGTGATGATACGTAGCCGAACTGAGAGGTTGATCGGCCACATTGGGACTGAGACACGGCCCAAACTCCTACGGGAGGCAGCAGTAGGGAATCTTCCACAATGGACGAAAGTCTGATGGAGCAACGCCGCGTGTGTGAAGAAGGTCTTCGGATCGTAAAACACTGTTGTTAGAGAAGAACACGGAGTAAAGTAACTGTTATTCCGCTGACGGTATCTAACCAGCAAGTCACGGCTAACTACGTGCCAGCAGCCGCGGTAATACGTAGGTGGCAAGCGTTGTCCGGATTTATTGGGCGTAAAGGGAACGCAGGCGGTCTTTTAAGTCTGATGTGAAAGCCTTCGGCTTAACCGAAGAAGTGCATTGGAAACTGGAAGACTTGAGTGCAGAAGAGGAGAGTGGAACTCCATGTGTAGCGGTGAAATGCGTAGATATATGGAAGAACACCAGTGGCGAAAGCGGCTCTCTGGTCTGTAACTGACGCTGAGGTTCGAAAGCGTGGGGAGCGAACAGGATTAGATACCCTGGTAGTCCACGCTGTAAACGATGAATGCTAGGTGTTGGAGGGTTTCCGCCCTTCAGTGCCGCAGCTAACGCACTAAGCATTCCGCCTGGGGAGTACGATCGCAAGATTGAAACTCAAAGGAATTGACGGGGGCCCGCACAAGCGGTGGAGCATGTGGTTTAATTCGAAGCAACGCGAAGAACCTTACCAGGTCTTGACATCTTTTGACCATCTGAGAGATCAGAATTTCCCTTCGGGGACAAAATGACAGGTGGTGCATGGCTGTCGTCAGCTCGTGTCGTGAGATGTTGGGTTAAGTCCCGCAACGAGCGCAACCCTTATTGTCAGTTGCCAGCATTTAGTTGGGCACTCTGGCGAGACTGCCGGTGACAAACCGGAGGAAGGTGGGGATGACGTCAAGTCATCATGCCCCTTATGACCTGGGCTACACACGTGCTACAATGGACGATACAACGAGTCGCGAGACCGCGAGGTTTAGCTAATCTCTTAAAGTCGTTCTCAGTTCGGATTGTAGGCTGCAACTCGCCTACATGAAGTCGGAATCGCTAGTAATCGCGGATCAGCATGCCGCGGTGAATACGTTCCCGGGCCTTGTACACACCGCCCGTCACACCATGAGAGTTTGTAACACCCAAAGCCGGTGAGGTAACCTTTTGGAGCCAGCCGTCTAAGGTGGGACAGATGATTGGGGTGAAGTCGTAACAAGGTAGCCGTAGGAGAACCTGCGGCTGGATCACCTCCTTTCTAAGGATAATTACGGAAACTCACACGATTTGTTAACTGAAACTTTGTTTGGTTTTGAGAGGTCTACTCTCAGATCCGTTCTTTGAAAACTGAATAATATTTATTTCTTGATCAATAATTTTATTAAACCGAGAACACCGCGTTTGAAAGAGTTTCAAACAAGAATTCAAAAATAAGTAGTAAACGCAAACTCAAATGACCCATTTATCTTAAGATAAATGATAGGTTAAGTTAGGAAGGGCGCATGGTGAATGCCTTGGCACTAGGAGTCGATGAAGGACGTGACTAACTGCGATATGCTTCGGGTAGCTGTAAGTAAGCAATGACCCGGGGATTTCCGAATGGGGAAACCCAATGACTGTTATTAGTTATTATCACTGGTTGAATACATAGGCCAGTTGAAGATAGACGCGGGGAACTGAAACATCTAAGTACCCGCAGGAGTAGAAAGAAATTTCGATTCCCTCAGTAGCGGCGAGCGAACGGGGATCAGCCCAAACCAAGAAGCTTGCTTCTTGGGGTTGTAGGACTGGACATCTGAGTTACCAAGAAAGAATGTAGTTGAATGACCTGGGAAGGTCAGCCAGAGTGGGTGATAGCCCCGTAAGCGAAACATTCTTTCCTCAGTCCAGGATCCTGAGTACGGCGGAACACGTGAAATTCCGTCGGAATCCGGGAGGACCATCTCCCAAGGCTAAATACTACCTAGTGACCGATAGTGAACCAGTACCGTGAGGGAAAGGTGAAAAGCACCCCGGGAGGGGAGTGAAATAGTTCCTGAAACCATGTGCCTACAAGTAGTCAGAGCCCGTTAATGGGTGATGGCGTGCCTTTTGTAGAATGAACCGGCGAGTTACGTTATCATGCCAGGTTAAGGTGAAAAGCCGGAGCCGCAGCGAAAGCGAGTCTGAAGAGGGCGCTTGAGTATGATGACGTAGACCCGAAACCAAGTGACCTACCCATGTCCAGGTTGAAAGTGTGGTAAAACGCACCGGAGGACCGAACCCGTGTATGTTGAAAAATGCTGGGATGAGGTGTGGGTAGCGGTGAAATTCCAAACGAACTTGGAGATAGCTGGTTCTCTCCGAAATAGCTTTAGGGCTAGCCTCGGAAGTTAAGGATCGTGGAGGTAGAGCACTGTTTGGACTAGGGGCCCGTCTTGGGTTACTGAATTCAGATAAACTCCGAATGCCACTGATCTTGTTCCGGGAGTCAGACTGCGAGTGATAAGATCCGTAGTCGAAAGGGAAACAGCCCAGACCACCAATTAAGGTCCCTAAATATGTGTTAAGTGGAAAAGGATGTGGGATCGCACAGACAACTAGGATGTTGGCTCAGAAGCAGCCACCATTTAAAGAGTGCGTAATAGCTCACTAGTCGAGTGATCCTGCGCCGAAAATGTAACGGGGCTAAACACATTACCGAAATTGTGGATTCAACCATTAGGTTGAGTGGTAGGAGAGCGTTCTAAGGGCAATGAAGCTAGACCGTAAGGACTGGTGGAGCGCTTAGAAGTGAGAATGCCGGTATGAGTAGCGCAAGGTCAGTGAGAATCTGACCCACCGTATGACTAAGGTTTCCTGGGGAAGGCTCGTCCTCCCAGGGTTAGTCGGGACCTAAGCTGAGGCCGCAAGGCGTAAGCGATGGATAACAGGTTGAGATTCCTGTACTAGTTAGATTTGTTTGAATGATGGAGGGACGCAGGAGGCTAACGGAGCGTGCAGCTGGAATTGCACGTCCAAGCAGCGAGTCGCAAAGCGAGTGAAATGCTTGCTTTGGTGTAAGATGAGCTGTGATGGGGAGCGAAATTTAAGTAGCGAAGGAAGTCATGTCACACTGCCGAGAAAAGCTTCTAGTGAGAATCTAATTACCCGTACCGCAAACCGACACAGGTAGTCGAGGAGAGTATCCTCAGGTGAGCGAGTGAACTCTCGTTAAGGAACTCGGCAAAATGACCCCGTAACTTCGGGAGAAGGGGTGCTGATCGCAAGATCAGCCGCAGTGAATAGGCCCAGGCGACTGTTTATCAAAAACACAGGTTTCTGCAAAATCGTAAGATGACGTATAGGGGCTGACGCCTGCCCGGTGCTGGAAGGTTAAGAGGATGAGTTAGCTTCGGCGAAGCTCAGAATCGAAGCCCCAGTAAACGGCGGCCGTAACTATAACGGTCCTAAGGTAGCGAAATTCCTTGTCGGGTAAGTTCCGACCCGCACGAAAGGCGTAACGATCTGGGCACTGTCTCAACGAGAGACTCGGTGAAATTATAATACCCGTGAAGATGCGGGTTACCCGCGACAGGACGGAAAGACCCCATGGAGCTTTACTGTAGCTTGATATTGGGTGTTCGTGCAACTTGTACAGGATAGGTAGGAGCCATAGATGACGGGACGCTAGTTTCGTTTGAGGCATTGGTGGGATACTACCCTCGTTGTATGAACACTCTAACCCACACCGGTGATCCCGGTGGGAGACAGTGTCTGGTAGGCAGTTTGACTGGGGCGGTCGCCTCCCAAAAGGTAACGGAGGCGCCCAAAGGTTCCCTCAGAATGGTTGGAAATCATTCGTAGAGTGTAAAGGCAGAAGGGAGCTTGACTGTGAGACTTACAAGTCGAGCAGGGACGAAAGTCGGGCTTAGTGATCCGGTGGTTCCGCATGGAAGGGCCATCGCTCAACGGATAAAAGCTACCCTGGGGATAACAGGCTTATCTCCCCCAAGAGTCCACATCGACGGGGAGGTTTGGCACCTCGATGTCGGCTCATCGCATCCTGGGGCTGTAGTCGGTCCCAAGGGTTGGGCTGTTCGCCCATTAAAGCGGTACGCGAGCTGGGTTCAGAACGTCGTGAGACAGTTCGGTCCCTATCCGTCGCGGGCGTAGGAAATTTGAGAGGATCTGTCCTTAGTACGAGAGGACCGGGATGGACACACCGCTGGTGTACCAGTTGTCTTGCCCAAGGCAGCGCTGGGTAGCTAAGTGTGGATGAGATAAACGCTGAAAGCATCTAAGTGCGAAACTCACCTCGAGATTAGATTTCCCATTCCTTTATGGAAGTAAGACCCCTGAGAGATGATCAGGTAGATAGGATGGAAGTGGAAGTGCTGTGAGGCATGGAGCGGACCATTACTAATCGGTCGAGGACTTAACCAAAGAGTCGCGCGAGTGACTCGGTCCAAAGAATTACAAGAAATGAATGTTATTCAGTTTTGAGGGAATGGATCTCTCAAAAATAAACAAAAGTGCGGCGATTATTGCACAAAGGCTACACCTGTTCCCATGCCGAACACAGAAGTTAAGCTTTGTCACGCCGATAGTAGTTGGGGGATCGCCCCCTGTGAGGGTAGGTCGTTGCCGCGCTTAGTTAAGTCATCCTGAGGGGTGGCTTTTTTTGCTCTTTGAATTTGGTTAAAATATTTACTATTATTAATTTTTT